>JACPDH010000067.1 GCA_016184115.1 Acidobacteriota bacterium
ACCGTCCGTGTCGCTGCCGCGGGTCACGCTCCGGTGCTCGTCGTATCAGTCGATGGCTCGTCGAGGCGCGTCGGCAGACATGCACTTCCACTCGGAACGAAGCTGATTCCAGCGTGGGACGAGGAAAGCTCAATGCTTCACGATGGCGACATGCTGGTTTTCTACACCGACGGGCTGACCGAGCTCGTCGGTCCCGGCGGTGAGCAGTACGGCGATGAGCGCCTCGAAGCCGCAGTACGCGACGCGCTCGCGGCCGGAGCGAGCGTCGACGGCGTGCGCGACGCCATCATTGCGAGCCATCAGGCATTCCGAGCCGACGCACCGCAGCTCGACGACATCAGTGTCGTCGTTGCACGCTTCGGTTCCTGACGCCGGCGCCGGTCCAGTCCTCGTTGCCTCGAAGACGCAGCCCGAGCCGGTACGGTCTTCGTACTGCTCCCCGAAAATAAGTGGCCACCCATTTCCGGCGAGCAGTACTTAGCGTGCAGGTACAGCGCCCTAACTTCCGCCACCGCCGCCGAGCTGCCAAACGAGGATCTTCCAACTACCTTCGTACTGGCGGAGTGAGAAGTTGCACGGGACCTCACCACCGGCGCGTGCCTTGGCAGTGCCAACGAACGATGCGGTCCCGTTCTCGATGCTCCGCTTCGTCCATGTCACGTCAGTCGTATCGAAAAGCTGCGGATTCGACGCCAGCACGGCGCGAAACTCGTCAAGCGACTGGATTTGCTGTACCTCAGGCGAGAAGGTCGCGTAAGCGCGCTCCGCATCACCGGCCGCCGAGGCTGCGAGAAACGACCGCACGACCTTCTCCGGCTCTTCCGTGGCCTTCATGACGACAAAGAAGATCCCGGCAACGATGATCCCGATGCCGAAGAGCAGACATCCGCATCCGCCGAGAATCCACAGCAACGGACCCGATTTCGAGGACTGGACAGCGCTTGTCGAATCAGTCATGGGCGTCTCCGGCGTTCTTGAGTTGCGCCGATTCTACAGGACGGGGCCCGGAAACGGACCGGCCGCACTCCGAAGAGTGCGGCCGGCATGCTGAATTCGTTCGCGCTGAACTAGGCGCGCTTGTTGACGGGAACCCACTCACGCTTCGGAGCGCCGATGTAGATCTGTCGCGGACGGTTGATGCGCGCCGACTTGTCGTCGTGCATCTCCTTCCACTGTGCGATCCAGCCGGGAAGCCGTCCGAGGGCGAACATGACCGTGAACATGTCGGTCGGGATGTTCATCGCGCGGTAGATGATGCCGCTATAGAAGTCGACGTTCGGGTAGAGCTTGCGGTCGACGAAGTAAGGATCGTTCAGCGCCACGTCTTCGAGGTTCTTCGCGATCGCGAGGGTTGGATCGGCCACGCCGAGCTCGGCCAGAACTGCGTCCGCCGCCTTCTTGAGGATCTTCGCACGCGGGTCGAAGTTCTTGTAAACGCGGTGTCCGAAGCCCATCAACTTGAAGCTCGAGCTCTTGTCCTTCGCCATCTCCATGTACTTCTTGTAATCGCCGCCGTCAGCCCTGATGTGCTCGAGCATCTCGATGACTTCCTGGTTCGCGCCGCCGTGGAGCGGGCCCCAGAGAGCGCACACGCCAGCCGAGATGGAGGCGAACAGGTTCGCCTGGCTCGATCCGACCATCCGAACCGTCGACGTCGAGCAGTTCTGCTCATGGTCGGCGTGAAGGATGAGAAGCAGATTGAGGGCCTTCGTCAGCGTCGGCGAAATCTTGTACGGCTCCGCGGGAACCGCGAAGAGCATGTGGAGGAAGTTCTCGCAATAGCCGAGATCGTTGAGAGGATAGACAAACGGCTGGCCAACCGACTTCTTGTAGGAGAACGCTGCGATCGTGCGCGCCTTCGAGAGGAGCCGGATGATGTTGAGATCGACGTTGTTCTCGTCAGGGTAGTACGCTGAGAGCGATGCGATCATCGCCGAGAGGATCGCCATCGGGTGCGCGCTCGAAGGGAATCCCTCGAAAAACTTCTTCATGTCCTCATGGATCAGGCTGTGGCGCGTAAGCTGGTGGTCGAACGCGGCGAGCTCGGCCTGATTCGGCAGCTTGCCGTAGATCAGCAAGTAGCAGACTTCGACGAAGCTCGCGTTCTCGGCAAGCTCTTCGATCGGGTAGCCGCGATACCGGAGAATTCCCTTCTCTCCATCGATGAACGTGATCGCGCTCTTGCACGAGCCGGTGTTGCCATAGCCGTCGTCGAGCGTGATCGCCCCGCTCTTTGCGCGGAAGGTGCTGATGTCGACGCCGACTTCGTCTTCGCTCCCGACGACAACCGGGAGCTCGTATTCCTTGCCGTTAAGAATCAGCTTTGCGTTTTCCATGTCGTGCTCCCCTCGCTTTGCTCGTTTCCGCGTCTCTGCGCGAAACATCGAAGTTTGATTTTGCCGGCCAGACCGGCTGCGTCCGCGATTCTAGTCACCGGTCAAGAAGCGTCGAAGGCGCCCGCATCACCGTACGCTGTGACTGCCGGCACCGGAGGTCGGGACGCGGCTCGCGTCGACCGCAAACTCGAACCGGCGATTCGATTCACCTACGAATCGGGCGACGCATCGCGTCGCCCTTACGACCATCCCGAAAGCATCGCCGCCCGTCAGCCTGCTTTGACCTCTGACCTTTGACCTCTGACCTGCGTTCTGGCCTGTCTCTACGCTCCGCCTTCCTTCTCCACCAGCGGACGGAAGGCCTCCTTGTCGATCGCTTTGTCGTACGCCGCGCGCGCGGAGATCTTCCCATCCTCGAAGTGTTTGCGAATCGACGAATCCATGTCGATCATCCCTTCCTTGACGCCAACCTGGATCATCGATGTGATCTGCGGAGTCTTGCCTTCGCGGATGATGTTCCCGAGGGCCGGCGAGCCGAAGAGGATCTCGAGTGCGGCGACGCGGCCCCCACCGATTCTCGGCAGCAGCTGTTGCGCGACGACCGCACGGATCGTCTCCCCGAGGACGTTGCGAATTCCCTCCTGCTCGCCCGCGGGGAACACGTTGATGATGCGGTCCATCGTCTTCGCCGCGTTGTTCGTGTGAAGCGTTCCGAACACGAGCGTTCCCTTCTCGGCGGCGGAGAGAGCCATCGAGATCGTCTCGAGGTCGCGCATCTCGCCTACGAGGATGAGGTCGGGGTCTTCACGACCCGCCGATTTCAGCGCTTCTGCGAAGCTCTTCGCGTGTGACCCGATCTCGCGCTGGTGGATCAGACAGCGCTTGTTAGGGTGAACGAACTCGATCGGGTCCTCGATTGTGATGACATGAAGATCGCGCGTCTCGTTGATCAGATCGATGATCGCCGCAAGCGTCGTCGACTTGCCCGAGCCGGTCGGACCGGTGACGAGGACGAGGCCGCTGCGCAGTTGCGCGATGCGCCGGACCTGTGCCGGAAGGTTGAGCTGCTCGATCGTCATGATCTTCGACGGAATGATGCGAAAGACCGCACCCGCGCCGCGCTGCTGCCTGAAGAGGTTGACGCGGTAGCGCGCCACGCCCGGAATCTCGTACGAATAGTCGGCGTCGCCCCCCTTCGACCACTCGTCCCAGAGGCGAGGAGGAGTCACCGGACGGAGGAGCTCGCCGAAGTCGACCTCCGTGAGCGTGCGGTAGCGGATCGTCTCGATCGCTCCCGAAATGCGAAGCATCGGCGGGCGTCCCACCGTGAGGTGAAAGTCAGACGCCCCGCGGTCATTCATCAGTTTCAGGAAGCGGTCGATCTTCTGTTGGATCATACGAGCGACCTCCCCTTCAAGAACTCCTGCGACACGAGAGGTTCGAAGTCTTCCTTCTTATCAGCGACCATGTACGCGGTCTCGGGGGTGATCTTGTGCTGCTTGAGCAGCTCGCGGAGCGCCTCGTCCAGCGTCTGCATTCCCTGCGAGCGGCCGATCTGCATCGCCGAGTAGATCTGGAACGTCTTTTCGTCGCGAATCATGTTGGCGATCGAGCTGGTCCCCTTCAGGATCTCGAAGACCGCCACGAGCTTTCCCGGCTCGCGCGCCGGAACGAGTCGCTGCGCGATGGCATACTTCAGCGATTCCGACATCGCGGTTCGAATTTGCGACTGCTCCTCGTTCGGGAAACTGCCGATGATCCGGTCGATTGCCTTCGGCGCGCTCGTCGAGTTGAGCGTCCCGAGAACGATGTGGCCCGTCTCCGCGGCGGTCAGCGCGAGAGAGACCGTCTCGTTGTCGCGCAACTCGCCGATCACGATGACATCGGGGTCCTCGCGCAGCGCGGCGCGGAGTGCCCTGGCGAACGATGTCGTATGCGTGCCCACTTCGCGCTGGTTCACGAGGCAGTTCTTGAACGGATGCACGAATTCGACCGGGTCCTCGAGTGTGAGCACGTGATCGTGGCGCGTCTCATTGAAGAGATTGACGAGCGCAGCAAGTGTGGTCGACTTGCCCGAGCCCGACGGACCGCAGAGCAGCACGAGCCCCTGGTGGAAATCTGCGATCTCAGCGAGGTGCGGAGGAAGCCCGATCTCGGCGATCGTCGGTGGCTTCTCCGGGATCACCCGGAACACGGCATTCCAACCCTTTTGATCGATGAAGACGTTGGCGCGGTAGCGCCCCGCCGATGCGATGTAGTAGCAGAAGTCGATCTGTTGCTCCCGTTCGAGCTTTTCGATCTGCAGCGGCGTCAGCACCTCGCGGAGGATCGTTTCGGTGAGCTCGGCCGTGAACGGCTCTCCCTGGGCGCGAACGAGGTTACCGGCGGTCCGGATGATCGGCGGCATGCTCACCGAGAGGTGGAAATCCGAAGCTCCCTGATTGCGCGTGACGATGAGGTACTGGTGGAGCCGCGGTTCGCCTTGCGTCGAGCGCGCCGCGAGCGCGTTCTGCTTCATCTGTTCGGCGCCGTCCACCGAGGTGTGATCGCGCTTCGCGATCTCGTCGATCACATCGAGGGCGCGTCCGCGCACGGCGCGCGATGGATCGGTCTGCGCGACCTGCTCGAGCACCTTCATCACCTGCGGGTGTTTGAAGTGAATCAGCGACTGGATCACTTCGATCCGGATGTCGGGACTCGGGTCGGCGAAGAGTTTTCCGAGATGAGGAAGGGCGCGAACGTCACCGATACGACCGAGCGCCTCGACCGCCGACCACCGTACGTCCTGATCGGCCAGCATCCCGATGAGCGGCTCGAGCGCCGCCGTGTCGCCCAGGCGCCCCAGCGTCTCGACCGCGGAGATTCGGATCCACCAGTCGGGATCCTTCAGAAGCTGGATCGTCGCCGGGATGATCCGCTTGTCCTCGAACGACGCGGCCACGTGCATTGCCGAGCCGCGTACCTCTTCGTCGGGATCGGAGAGAAGCTCGATCGTCGGCTCGATGAGGTCGTTCTCAAACGCTTTCATCGACTCGAGCGCGCGATCGCGCGCCCAGCCCGCGAGCGATTTCGAGAAGATGATGTAGCGCTTGATCAGCTCGCGCCGGTGTCCCATCCCGAGCAATATCTTCAACACGGCCGAGCGGGTCTGCGCGTCGCCGGCGGCCATGAGCGGGAGGATCCTCTGCGCGAAGTCGGGGCCAAGCCCCGACGCCGCCTTCGTCAACGCCTCGACGAGCATCTGTTGCGTCGTGTAGCTCGCGCTCGGCAGTTGCGCGACGAGAATGTCGACCGACTGAACCGGCGCGCGCTGTGCGAGCGTCTCGAGGGCGCGCTCGCGGATGTTCCTGTCCTGGTCTTGCGCGAGCCGCTGCCACTTCGGGATCGCGCCGGCGTCGAGCTCGAGCGTGCCGAGCCTGGCCAGGTACGCCGCTCTCTCCTCGCCCGAGCCGACCGAAGCGAGCTGCCACAGAACCGGCTCGATCGACTTCGTGACGGGTGCCTCGAGAATGAGCTTCCTCGCGACGATCGACAGCTCTTTCTCCTTCGGTTCCTGACTCCCGGCAAGCTGCGCGATTCGCGCCTCGGTGCCCGGTATTCCAAGGGAGAAGAGCAGGCCGGAAGCCGCACGCACCGCCGCTTCCGGCTTCGTCTTGCACTCGGCGAGAAACAGGTCGACCGTCTCCGGGTCTCTCAGTTTCTGCAGTAGCCGTATCCCGGTGTCGCGAATTGCACGGTCGGGGCGGAAGAGCATCCAGGTGACGTCGCGTGCCTTGATGTTAGGCTGCGAAGTCAGCCGTGCAAGAAGCTCGTCGCGCTCCTCGCTGCTCGAAAATTCCTTGTTGGCGAGACGCTTAAGGATGTCCTTGAGGTCGTTCGAGAAAATCGCCATGGTGTTTGGCCTGAGTATATCGGGAAATTCAGGTGACGCGATTCGTCGACCCGTTCAGCATCCAGCCGGATGCGAGGACACTCAGGGACGCGGAAGCGGAACGATCCAGATCCAGACGACGGCCGCGAAAAAGACCGAGCCCGCCACCACGAAGAGGTGGAAGATCTCGTGATAGCCGAAGACGCGAGGGAAAGGATTCGGCCGCTTCACCGCGTAAATCGCCCCACCGACCGTGTAGCTGATCCCGCCGAGGAAGAGTGTAACGAGCGCAGACGCCGGGAGCCGCGCGAAAAGCACCGGCAGCGGAATGAGGACGATCCACCCCATCGCGATGTAGATCGCAGAGGTCGCCCATTTCGGCAGCTTCGTCGAGATCCAGGAGGTCGACATTCCCGCCACGGCGACCGTCCACACGAGCGCGAGTACGAACACGCGCATCCATCCCGACAGGACGATCACACAAATCGGCGTGTAGGTCCCCGCGATCAAAAGGTAAATGTTCGAGTGATCGAACGCGCGCAGCGCCGTCCTCACCTTCGGGCTCCAGTTCCCGATGTGGTAGACGGAGCTCACGACGAAGAGGAGCACCATCGACACGCCGAAGATCAGGAGCGAGACGAATCGGGGAAGGTCGTGGACCGTCCGGAACAACAGGATTACCGTCAAGACGAGACTCGCCACTGCCGCGAT
>JACPDH010000072.1 GCA_016184115.1 Acidobacteriota bacterium
GGCGCCTTCGCGCGGAGCACGGGTGCTTCCCTGGATCGCGAAGGCGGCTCGATCGATGGCGTGAGGACCGGCGTGCGTCTGCGTATTCGCCGCACGCTCTCGGTGCTGATCGTTCGTCGCGCCCGCGTGACCAGTGGCGCGATGCGCTTGCTGCCGCCGATGTGCATCCTGTCGAGGAGCGCGACGAGCTCACGCGTGACGTCGTCGACGCTGTTGATCGGCGCCACGGGCTTCAGCAGCGAACCGACGGTATTCTTCTCGGGCTCGAGCAAGGCTTCGCGCACCCAACGTCCAATAGTGCAAGGGTCGACGACGAATCGCTCGGCCTCCGCTTCGTTCGAGAGTCCCCAGGTCCGCGCCTGGACGACGATGCGGAGAACATCTGTCCTTTCGCCAGCCGCGGTTCTGCGGCCGCCGGGACTTGCCGTTCTGCGGCGGATGCGTGAGGATGAGTCAAACAGGTCAATCCCGATGGAGCTGGAGCGACGAATTCGGAAGCGATGGATCGTCCTGACGATCGTGCTGGTCATGATCGTCCTGACTCCGCTGATGATGCGGATCGCGTTTCCGCCGCACGAGGTGGCTGAGGCGATCGTCGATGCGACGGTCGGCAAGCAGGAGAAGCCACTCGACATCAGCGCGATCGTGACGAACGTTTCCGAGTTGAACCGCCTCGAGACTGCGAAGATGCGCGTGATGCACGTGTCGCAGATCAGGCAGTCGTACGGGATCATCCCCGACATGATCGCTGGCGACTCGTTGACCCTCATGGCGGTCGGCGAGGTGTTCGCCGGCGTCGATCTCTCCCGCCTCGCTCCCGCGGACGTGAGGAAGGAAGGCGAGGGCGGTGTCGTGATCCAGCTTCCGCGCGCCGAGGTGCTCGTGACGCGACTCGACAACGAGGAGACGAAGGTTCTCGATCGCAAGACCGGGGCGCTTCGCAGAGCGGACCTCGGCCTCGAGGGGCGCGCCCGTGCGTATGCCGAGAGCGGAATCCGGGACGAAGCGCTGAAAAAGGGAATCCTCGACCTCGCCTCGACGAATGCCGAGAGGCGGATCGGTGAGCTTGCGCGATCGCTGGGCGCGACGAGCGTTCGGTTCGAGCGCGCGACGCGCCCATCCTCAACCCGCTGATCGAGCGGCTCGCATTTGAGTCACCGAACGGTGAATCCGGTTGGAACGTACTCGGCGGCGCTATCGAATCTGCCTTTACAGCACAATAGAATGCTCAGCTCGGGCGCCCACGCGTCCGCCGGAGGATATCGATGAAGCGATTACTCGCGATTGCACTCGCGCTTGCAATTCTTGCCCCGACCGCGATGGCAGCAAAGGCATCAGCCGGGGCGGCCTCTCCTCTCGACTCGTTCGTCAAGGACGTGAAGCGGACGAGACTCTCCAACGGCCTCACCGTGCTGACGCGCGAGGAGAAGGGAACGGGCGTCGTCACGATTCTGACCTGGGTGAAGGCGGGCTATTTCAACGAGCCTGACGAAGTCGCCGGTATGGCGCACTTGTTCGAGCACATGTTCTTCAAAGGCTCGAAGAAGTTTCCCGGAGCCGAGCAGATCTCCGAAGAGCTCGCGCTCGTCGGCGGGCAGACGAACGCGGGGACGATCTACGACTCGACGAGCTACTACTTCGTCGTCCCTCGCGAAGGTTTCCGCCGTGCGATGGAGATTCAGGCGGACGCGGTGATCAACCCCCTGTTCGATCCGGCGGAGCTGAAGAAGGAAGCCGAGGTCGTCATCGAGGAATCGAACCGCAAGTACGACAACGCTCCCGCTGTCTCCGCGGAGAGGATGTTCGCGACGTCGTTCACGCAGCATCGAATGAAGCGCTGGCGCATCGGCTCGAACGAGGTGCTCCGATCGATCGAGCGGCCTAACCTCCTCGCGTTCTTCGAGACGCTCTACCGTCCGGAGAACATGATCCTGACGATCACCGGCGACGTATCGCACGACGAGGCTCTCCGCCTCGCGAGGGAGACGTTCGGGAAGCTGCCGAAGGGCAAGCTGGACAAGAAGTACGGACCCAAGGAACCGGCGCAGACCGAGTTCCGCTACGGAAGTTCCACGGCCGACATCAAGCAGGGGTACTCGGTTTACGGGTGGCAGACGGTTGGCGTCGGCGCCGACGACGAGCTCGCGCTCGACGTCCTTTCGGTGATCCTCGGCGGTGGGCGCTCGTCGCGCCTCTACACGGGAGTCGTCAGCCCTGATGCAGCGAGCACGGTCAACGCGTCGCACTTCACCTTCGACGATATCGGCGTGTTCAGCATTCAGGCGTCATTCGACGAGCAGAACCGTGCGAGGGCCGACGAGCGGACGCTCGGTGTCGTCGAACGGATGCGCGCCTATGGGCCGAACCCGTACGAGCTCCAGCTCGCGAAGAACTCGATCGAGTCGGAGCTCGTCTTCGAGCTTCAGAGCTCCCTGGGACAGGCACAGACGCTCGCGCAATACGAGGCTCGCTACGGCTACGAGCAGCTCTCGAAGCGACTCGCGAAGCTCAAGGCGCTCAGCGCGGGCGACATCGCGGCCGCAGCGAAGAAGTACCTAACGGTCGAGAAGCTCACGCTCTATCACTACGCGCCGAAGGGCACGCAGCCGATGACGCGCGAGGCCGCGCTGGAATCGGCGCGCGCGGCGATGGTCGCCGGGCCGGCGCCGGCCGACGCGGTCGCGATGCCTGCGACTCCGGCGCCGGTCAATCGTGCCTCCGCGGACAAGCCGGTACGCAGCTTCACGCTCGCGAACGGCGCAACACTCCTCGTCCGCGAGCGGCGAGGCGCGCCACTCGTATCGACCGGAATTTACTTTCCGGGCGGCCGAATCGACGAGAACAGCCGTAACGCAGGGATCACGCAGCTCACCGCGCGCTCGATGCGCAAGGGGACGGCCTCGCGCTCGGGCGAGGAGATCGACCGCGCGATCGAGTTCCTCGGCACGCAGATCGGCATCGACGTCAACGAAGACTTCTTCGGGATGACGCTCGGAATCGTCGCGTCGAACTACAGCGCCGGACTCGAACTGCTCGCAGACGTCGTGCAGAACCCGACATTCCCCGAGAAGGGTGTCGTCGAAGAAAAGGCGCAGCAGGTCGCCGCGATCCGCCGCTCGCTCGACTCGTCGCAGCAGCGTCCGTTCGACCTTGCCGCCGCGACTCTCTACTCCAGCCATCCCTACGGTCTTCCGTCACTCGGATACCAGAGCTCGCTCGCCGAGGTTGGCCCGGAGGCGCTTCGCGCCTGGTGGCGAGGTCTCGTGGTCTCGGATGGCGCACTGATCGTCGTCGTCGGCGATGTCGACGCCGAGGCTGCGAAGGCGCTCATCGAGAAGTCGTTCTCTGCACTTCCACGGCGGCAGAAGGAGCGGATGAAGCCGGCCGCGCCGGTGCTCCCTGCGGCACGTCTCGAAGTCGCCGAGTTCCGTGACCGGAAGCAATCGGCGATCGTGTATGCATATCCGACGGTGACGCGTACACACCCCGACTGGCCGGCCGTACGGCTTCTCGGCAACATCACTTCCGGACTCGCCGGCACCTTCTTCGCCGAACTGCGCGGAAGGCAGTCGCTGGCCTACACGGTCTTTGCGCGCGACACGTCGCGCGTCGAGCACGGCACGTTCGTGGCGTACATGGCGACCGATGCGGCGAAAGAGAAGCAGGCGAAAGATGCGCTCCTCCACGAGATCCGTCGCCTGGGGACCGACGGCATTACGCAGGCGGATCTCGACCGGGCCAAATCGTCGTTCGCGGGCTCGACCAAGATCTTTCTGCAGACGAATGGCGCGATTCTTTCCAACCTCGCGAGCCATCACTTCCACGGAGTCGGCCTCGATTTCACGGAGCGGCTGCTCGAGATGACCTCGAAACTCACGCTCGACCAGGTGAGAGCCATGGCGAAGAAGTATCTCTCCGGCGACAACTTCGTCGGCGCCGTGCAGAGCGGGAAGTCGTAGGCCGATACACGTCGAGCCAAGGATACTGTGGCGCGGTGAGGCCTTCCAGGCAGCACCGCGCCACCTGTCTCCGGCGGACTGAACCGTGCTCCAGTGACACGCGACGACGGTGCTGATTTCAGCGCTGCAGAGTCCTGGCTTGCGATCGACGCGGTTTGGAAGTCGTGACGCGCTGTAATTTTTAGCCGATTCCATCTAGAATCCCTTTTCCGCCTCCGGGCGGCATCAATCCGATCCGGGCCGCCAGCGGCTGACGTTCGACGACGAACCAGCCTGCGCGTGCCCTCATAAGTTCAATGGCTCGCAAGAAAGAAACACACGGCAGTTCCACGCATGCTCTAGCCGCGCGCGCGGCGGAGTGGAAGACGATCCTTCGCAAGATGATCGTGATCCGCCGCTTCGAAGAGGCGACGGAACGAGAGTTTCGTCGCGGCAAGATTGGCGGCTACCTCCACGTCTACACTGGCCAGGAAGCAGTCGCCACCGGGATCCTCGCGACGTACCGGCAAGGCGATGTCGTGTACGCCGGCTACCGCGACCACGCGCAGACGCTGCTCCTCGGCAGCGATCCGAACGGGATCATGGCCGAGCTCTTCGGGAAGGGGAACGGCATTTCGCATGGGAAGGGGGGCTCGATGCACCTCTTCGACGCGGCGCACGGCTTCTATGGCGGCTACGGCATCGTCGGCGGACACCTCACGCTGGCGGCCGGCTCCGCGTACGCCCTTCGCTACAAGGAGACCGAATCGATCGCCGTTTGTTTCTTCGGCGACGGTGCGATGAACATCGGTTCGTTTCACGAGGCGTTGAACATGGCAGGGCTCTGGGGACGCAGCGGGATGTGTCCGGCGCTCTTCGTGATCGAGAACAACGGCTACGCGATGGGAACGGCGGTCGACCGGCACTCTGCGCTGACGGACCTCGGCGCCCGCTTCGATGCGTACGCGATTCCGAACGAAAAGGTCGACGGACAGGATGTCTTCGCAGTGCATGCGCTCGCCGAGCGTGCGGTCGCCACGATCCGCGAGACGGGGCGCCCCTTCTGCATCGAGGCGCAGACGTATCGTTTCTCCGGTCACGGAGCGGCCGACATCCTGCAGCCGTATCGGTCGAAGAACGAGGTCGAAGAGCAGAAGCAGCGCGATCCGATCAGGCTGATGATTACCCGCCTCACGGAAGAGAAGATCGTCACGACGGAGGAAGTCGAGGCGATGGAGGCGGAGGCGCAACAGATCGCGCAACGTGCGGTCGAGTACGCCGAGCAGAGCCCGCAGCCCGATCCCGCGGAGCTCTTTACCGACATCGTGTAGGACGACTGGTCGAACGTCGATACGCGCGATGACGTCGGCGAGGTCGAGGAGGAGGGCGGCGATGTCTGAGCTCACGTATCGCGACGCGATCCACCGCGCCCTCGTCGAGGAGATGGACCGCGACCCGAACGTCCTCATCATGGGGGAGGACATCGGAGTCTACGAAGGGACATTTCGCATCACCGCCGGACTGCTCAAGAAATATGGCGCCAACCGCGTCATCGATACGCCGATCGCCGAGGCGGGGATGGTCGGCACGGCGATCGGGATGGCGATGTTAGGCCTGCGGCCGATCGTCGAGATGATGACGTTCAACTTCGCGCTGGTCGCCGCGGATCAGATTCTCAATCACGCCGCGAAGATCCGTTACTTCTCCGGTGGCCAGGTAGACATGCCGATGGTCATTCGCGGGCCGCAGGGCGCCGGCGTGCAGCTTTCGGCGCAGCACTCGCAGAGCTTCGAGGCGTTTTACGGCCACTTCCCGGGGTTGATCGTGGCGACGCCTGCGACTCCGGCCGATGCGAAAGGGATGCTCAAGAGCGCGATCCGCGGGAAGGATCCCGTGATCTTTCTCGAGAATGCGGCGCTTTACGGGATGAAAGGCGAAGTGCCCGACGATCCCGATGCGGTCGAGCCGTTCGGCGTGTCGCGCGTCGTGCGCGAAGGCGCACACGTCACGATCGTCAGCTACTCGCGCATGCTGGTGCTTTCACTCGCCGCGGCAGCGAAACTGGCGGAAGAAGGGATCGAGGCGGAAGTCATCGACCTGCGAACGATCAGGCCGCTCGACCTCGACCCGGTTTATCAATCGGTCAGGAAGACCCATCGGGCGGTGGTCGTGCAGGAGCAGTGGAAGCCGTTCGGAGCCGCGGGCGAGATCGCTGCGAGCATCACGGAAACGGTGTTCGACGAGCTCGACGCACCGGTCGAACGGGTGACGGGTGAAGACGTGCCGATGCCGTACGCGCGCAATCTCGAATTGCTCGCGGTGCCGCACGAAGAACACGTCATCGCTGCGGTGAAGCGCGCGCTCTACCGCGACTGACGCGCAGAGAAGACGAGGCCAGACACGATGGGCGAGATCATCATGCCGAAGATGGGCGACGCGATGACGGAAGGTCGCGTCGTTCGCTGGCACAAGAAGGCAGGAGAGAAAGTCACCAAAGGAGAGGCGCTCCTCGAGATCGAGACCGACAAGGTGAATCTCGACCTCGAAGCGGAGGAGGATGGAATCCTCGACAACATCGCGTTCGAAGCGGGCGCGGTTGCTCCTGTCGGCGCGGTGCTCGCGACGGTGGGAGCTCCGGGAGCGAAGAGGGCCGAGAAGCCAGCGGCCGCGGTTGCGCCTGCTGCTGCACCGGTCGCAGCAGCCGAGCCTGCAGCAGCGGCGAAGAAGCCGTCGGGCGAGATCAGCGTTCACGAGAAGAAGACTGCGGAACAGGAGATACCCGCCGGGGTTGCGGGGCGGCGTCGCTCGTCTCCGCTCGCGCGCAAGATGGCGGCGCAGAAGGGAATCGACCTTGCGCTCGTCGCCGGTTCGGGTCCGGGAGGCAGGATCGTCGCGGCTGACGTCGAGAGAACGCGTCCGGTGTCCCGCACCGGAGCCACAGCACTGGCTCCCGCACCAGGATCGCGGCTCCCCGTGCTCGAAGCGAAAGTCGTGCCTCTCACGGCGATGCGGAGGACGATTGCGAAACGGCTTGCCGAGTCGATCGGCCCCGTGCCGCATTTCTTCCTGACGGTCGATCTCGACGTCACGAAGCTCCTTCAACAGCGCGAGCAGGTCATCGAGATCACGGGGGTCAAGGCGAGCGTCAACGATTTCATCGTGCGCGCGGTTGCACTCGCGCTGCGGAGTCATCCGCTCGTCAATGCGAGCTTTGGCGACGAGGCGATCACGCTCCACGGCGACGTTCACATCGGCGTCGCGGTCGCGACGCCGGAGGGCTTGCTGACGCCGGTGATCCGCAACGCCGACCGGAAGAGCGTGACCGACATCGCGACCGAAGTCAGAGCGCTGGCGGAGAAGGCGCGCTCGCGCAAACTGCTTCCCGACGAGTATCAGGGAAGCACATTCACGATCTCGAACCTCGGCATGTTCGGCGTAGAGGAGTTCACGGCGATCATCAATCCGCCGAATGCGGCGATTCTCGCGGTTGGTGCGGCGGCTCAACGGCCCGTCGTCGATGCGGGACAAGTCGTCGTTCGCGACCGGATGAAGGTGACGATGTCGTGCGACCACCGAGTCGTCGACGGCGCCGTCGGTGCAGACTTCCTTCGGACGTTGCGGCAGTACGTCGAGCAACCGCTTCGTCTTCTGATTTAGAATCATGCTCGACGATCCGAGGCGCACACTCGCCGCCTGTACTGGAGGAATTGGTGCCGCTGGTACCAGATCCTCCAATACAGGCCACGAGGCCGCCGTGGATTTCCACGGAGCGGGGAAGTAGACTGAGGCGGCCCCCATTGGAAAAGATCGTCCTCCTGTTGGTTGCAATCCTGCTGGCGTGGCTCGCCCTCCGAGTATTCCGAATGGCCATGAGGCTCGTCTTCCTGGCACTCGCGGTGGCGATGTTCACGGCGGTCTATTACATGTTCAAGAAGTCGAAGAGGTGATTGCATGAGCGACCGGAAGTATCGGCACCGTGGCTACCAGGACGGTGGGGGCTACGGTTCGAGCTCGAGCTCGTCATCGAGCGAGAAGGGGAGTCGCCCGTCGACCCCCTACGAGCCGCCTAAACAGCGTCTCGAAGGGGCACCGCGAGGACGTACCGCGGGCGGATTCGGTCCGGAAGTCTTCAAGTGCAACCGCTGCGGACAGGTTAGGCACGGGCTGGACGACGTTGCGACCGACGAAGTGTGTCAGTGCGGCACCGACCTCCACAGCTGCATCAACTGCAAGCACTTCGACACGTCGACGCAGTGGGAGTGTCGCGCAAAAATCCCCGCCCGTGTGTCGCCGAAGGACAAGCGAAACCTCTGCACGGAGTTTTCACCGAAGATCGTGCGCGATCTGGCGCACGATAAGGTCCAAAGGCCGGCGTCGAACGACGACGCGCGCAAGGCCTTCGAAGCACTCTTCAACAAGAAGCCGTGAGCACTACAGTGCAGCGGACTCGGTTGAAGGGGCACGGCATGCCGTGCCCTTTCCCATGCAGTTCGCCGCGATCTGTCCCTGCCGCGAACGCTGCTTCCAACGGATGAACGAATCACTCGCACGATTTGCCGATTGCAGAACCCCCGTTGCGCGCGCCGTCTTCGCGTCGATCGGGGGCGTGCTCGTGGCGCTTTCGTTCCCGAAGGCCGCGGTTGGATGGCTGGCGCTGATTGCGCCCGCGTTCCTGATGCTCGCCGTCGTGCGTGCCGCGACGCGTCGCGAAGCGTTCCTGCTCGGATGGCTCGGCTTCACGGTGACCTGGCTCGTGAACATGCCGTGGGTGACGATCGTGATGTCGCACTACGGTGGATTGTCGCGCGGCGTTGGCGTGCTTCTCTATCTTGCTCTCGCGCTGCTCATGGGCTCGTTCGGCGCGATCTTTGGCGTAATTGTCAGGTCGCTCGACGTCGATGAGCGCTCGCGCTTCGCGTGGACGTTGATTCCGGTCGCGTGGACCGCGTGCGAATACCTGCGCGACTTCCTTCCGTTCGGCGGCTTTCCCTGGCATCTGCTCGGCGGAGCACTCGTCGACGCCGGTCCGCTTCCGCAGGTTGCGCGGTGGACAGGCACGTACGGCCTGTCGTTCCTTGCTGTTGCGGTTGCGACGCTGCTTGGTCGGAGGTGGATGCTCCGCGACGATCGCCTTACCGCCGCTCGCAGTGGAATGATGGCCGTCGCGGTCGCGGTAATCTGGGCCGCCGCCGGCCAGCTTGCGACACCGGATGAAGAGAAGGGCGACGCCGGAACGCTGAAGGTTGCGCTGCTTCAGCCCGACATCGAACAGGAGATGCGCTGGGACGCGGGGCGCGCGCTCGAGATCTTCGAGCTGATGCGATCGATGACGCTGGAGGCGCGGGGCGCGGAGCTCGTCGTCTGGCCCGAGTCGAGCGTGCCTCTCGTCTACTTCGACGAGCCCTTCTGGCAGGAGTTTGCGGAGAGCTTCTCGCGCGAGACGCACGCCGACCTGATCTTCGGATCCGTGGCACGAGACGACTCGACGAGACTCTATTGGAATTCCGCCTACCTGGTGAGCGGCGGGGCGGTCCGCGGGCGATACGACAAGTACCGGCTCGTTCCGTTCGGCGAGTACGTGCCAGGCCGCAAGCTTCTTTTCTTCGCCAGGAAGCTCGTCCACGCGGTGGGAGAGTTCCAGCAGGGAGTGACGATTGCGCCGCTCGAGGGCCGCGTGCCGTACGGTCCGGCAATCTGCTATGAAATCGTCTTCCCTTCGATCCCGCGCGCGAGCGTGAGGGAAGGCGCCGAGCTCATCGTTACGATTACGAATGACGCCTGGTTCGGCGACAGCGCGGCGCCGCCGCAACACCTCGCGATGGCGAGGATGCGCGCGATCGAGACCGATCGCTGGATCGTTCGCGCGGCGACCACTGGAATCTCGGCTGTGATCGATCCCTCGGGAAACGTCGTCCGGACGATTCCGCTTGGCGAGCGCGGAATCATTGAGACAACCGTCGGCCTGAGGCGCACGAAGACTCCCTACGTTGTCGTAGGAGACTGGCCAGCGTGGGCTTCAATCGCAGCTCTCGCTCTTTTCGCTGCCGGCAGGATCCGCCGAGGTAGAGGCTGAGCCTCTACAATGCTCGATCAACGGCGCCAGGGTCACCGGGCCGAGCTCAAACCTGACTACACTGCGCCCGGCCTTTTGTCGCCGCGCGACCCACGAGGAGAGGAAGACGAATGAACGACGACCTGAAGGCGAAGATCAGCGAGGTTGGAGACAGGCTCGAGGCGATTCGAGGTTATCTTTGACCTTGCTGGCGCGCAGAAGGAGCTCGACGCCATCGAAGCCGAAATGGCGAGGGATGGTTTCTGGAACGATCAGCGCGCGGCGCAGGACGTAGGGCGCAAGCGGAGGCTGGTCGAGAAGCACGTCGAAACGGCGAAGTCGCTTCACACGCGGTGGGAGGAGCTCGAGGTTCTCAAGGAGCTCGACAAGGAAGGCGAAGACGTCGCCGCCGACCTTTCGACCGCGGTCGCTCTCCTCGACAAGGAGCTCGGAGAAGTCGAGCTCCGGATGAAGCTCGCCGGTCCGCACGACGATCGCGACGCGATCGTATCGATCCATCCCGGAGCCGGAGGCACCGAGTCGCAGGATTGGGCGGAGATGTTGCTCCGCATGGTGCTTCGCTACTGCGAGAAGCAGGGTTTCGAGTCCGAGGAGCTCGACTATCAGGTGGGGGAGGAGGCCGGGATCAAAAGCGTCACGCTGATGATCCGCGGCGACTACGCCTACGGTTACCTGAAGTCGGAGCACGGCGTGCACCGTCTCGTCCGCATCTCGCCGTTCGATGCGCAGAAGCGGCGGCACACTTCGTTTGCGTCGGTTCACGTCTATCCCGACATCGACGAAGAGATCGAAGTCGAGATCAACGAGAAGGATCTCCGGATCGACACATACCGGTCCTCGGGCGCGGGGGGCCAGCACGTCAACGTCACCGACTCGGCCGTACGCATCACGCACATGCCGAGTGGGATCGTCGTGACGTGCCAGAATGAGCGGAGCCAGGGACGAAATCGCGAGACCGCGATGAAGATTCTGCGTGCGCGTCTCTATCAGATCGAGCTCGACAAGAGGAAGGAAGAGCAATCGAAGCTCGAGGGAGAGAAGAAGGAGATCGGTTTCGGCAGCCAGATCCGCTCCTACGTACTCCAACCCTATCAGCTCGTGAAGGATCTCCGCACTGGCCATGAGGTCGGCAACCCACAGGCCGTGCTCGACGGCGAGCTCGGACCGTTCGTCGAGGCGTATCTCATTCAGCTCGCGAGACAAGGGCAGCCGAGCGCGTAAGGGCATGAAGATCGCGTACGTCAGCCCGCTTCCGCCGGTGCGGTCGGGCATCGCGCAGTATTCGGCGCTGCTGCTGCCGGCGCTCGCGGAGCGGCTCGATGTCGTCGCGGTCGTCGATCAGGAGAGTGTCGACGCACAGGGGGTTCCCGTGATCCGGGCCGAGGAGCTCGAGCGCAAGCGGGGCGAGTTCGACGCGGTCGTCTGCCAGCTCGGGAACAACCGCCACCACGAGTATGCGTGGAGAGTCGCGAACCTGGGCGACGCGGTCATCGTGCTCCACGATATCGTCATGCATCACCTCCTCGTCGAGATGACGATCGCGCGGGGTGACGCGAAGTCGCTCGACGACGCGCTCTCGTCGATGTACGGCGACGCGGGGAGCGCCATCGCCGCGGCGCGCACTCACGGTATCCACGACGACCTGCCTAACTTCCTCTATCCCGCCTCCGAAGGTGTCGCTCGCAGCGCGCGGCACGTGATCGTGCACAACCGATGGGCGGCGGAGCGGCTACGATCGAATGGCGTGACGACACCTCTCACGGTCGCGCCGCTTGCATACGGCGACGTACCGCCGCTGAACCTGGAAGAGCGCGACGAGCTGCGTCGTCGGCTCGGATTCGAGCCCCGGCATCGCGTGATCGGCGTCTTCGGATTCGTCACTCACGCGAAACGGCCAGCAGCCGTGATGCAGGCATTCGGTGAGGCGAGACGCTCGAATGATGAGCTTCGCCTCCTCTTCGTCGGCGAGCCGGCGCACAACGTCGACCTCGACGAGCTCGCAACTGAAGCGGGACTCCCCGTCGGTACCTGGGCGAAGACAGGCTTCGTCTCGGACGACGAGTTCGATCGCCACCTAGGCGCGGTCGACAGAATCGCCAACCTCCGCTACCCGTCCGCAGGAGAGACTTCAGGCCCGCTCATGCATGCGTTCGCGATCGGGCGGCCGGTCGCGGTGAGTGACTACGCGCAGTTCGCCGACTTTCCCCCGAACATCGTCACGCGAATCCCATTCGAGCGCGAGATCGATTCACTTGCACGCTTCATGCTCACGGAGCTCGACACCGATGCGATCGGGGCGGCGCAGCGCGCATGGCTTCGCGACACGAGCACCCTGGACCACGCGGTGCAGGCCTACGTCACGGCTCTCGAGCTCCGCGACTCGCGAGTTGCGCCGGTTCAGCTCGCGCCGCTGACCGCACTACCGCTCTTCCCGAGGCTGTCGGCCGAGCTCGTGGCTGTCGAGCGGCAGGGAGGCTCCGTCGCGCTGACGGTTCGCGTGTCAAACGAGGGCGACGCGACGATTCCCGCGGCGCTCTCCGGTCAACCGCCGTTCGTCCTCTTTGCGAGGGTGGTTGCGCCGGGAGACGCCGATGCGAACGTCGCAGTCACACTTTCCGGCGACCTAACACCTGGACGCTCTGCACTCGTGACGATCGTCGTCGATTGCGACGTCGCCCGCTTCACCTTGGAGCTGCGCCACGGTCTCGGTGGCATTCCGGACGTCGCGCGCCCGTCGTTCTACGCGCGCGAGGTGTGGGTATGAGGCCGTTCGACACGCATGCCCTCGCGCGGCTTCGACGGGAGCTCGAGTCCCGGCCCGCAGACACGATCGAGCTTCCGGACCTTCGCCGCGCTTCGGTGATGATCCCGTTGATCCCCGTGGACGGGAATTGGCAGCTGCTTTTCTCTCGTCGCTCGCTCGAGCTTGCGGTGCACAGCGGGCAGATCTCGTTCCCCGGCGGCGGGGTCGCGAAGGGAGAGGATTACGTCGATGCCGCGCTTCGCGAGATGGAGGAAGAGGTCGGCGTTTCGCGGGCCCTCGTCGATGTGATCGGCAGGCTCGACGACGTCGTAACCCGGTCGGGCTACATCGTCGCGCCCTTCGTCGGCATCGTCGCCACGCGCCCCGAGTACGTTCTTCAGGAATCGGAGGTCGATGAGATCTACGAGGTCCCGATCGAAACGCTCCTCGCCGACAGGAATCCGGAGATCCGTCACGTCGACTTCAAGGGACGAAAGTACCCCGCGTACTTCTATCGTACCGAGCAAATGGAGATCTGGGGCCTCACGGGCCGGATCCTGAAGTCGTTCCTCGACGTCGTCCGCCTCACGGTGTAAGGCGGCGGCTCACTTTCCCGTGAGGAGCTTTTCGACGTAAGCCTTCAGGTGAGCGCTGTCCGCCCCGGTCGCGACGATGGTGCCATTGACGAAGTAGGTGGGGGTCGCCGCGACCTGCATCGTGAACGCGGTTCCGAGCCCCGCGAGGATCTCCTTCTGGATGTCTTCTGACGCGACGTCAGCGTCGTAACGCTTCAAGTCGAGACCGTGATCTTCCGCAAAGTTGCGGCCGAAGCGATCGATCTCGAAGGCGTTGAGGTCAGCCTGACCCTCGTATACGGTCTTCTTGTACTTCCAGAACACGTCTGGATTCTGACGCCAGATGGCGCGGCCGATGATCGCAGCGGGAAACGCCCACGGATGCGACTTGATGATCGGCATGTCGATGCGTATGTGCCGGACCTTGCCGCTCGCTGCCTCGAAAATCGGTTCAAACGCCTCCGATCCCCGCTTGCACGATGGGCACTGGAAGTCTGAGAACTCGACGATCGTGACCGGTGCGTCCTTGGGTCCGCGAGTTGGCGATACCGCGATGATCGGCGCGAGGCGAGCATCGATCTTCGCCTTCATATCGGCGGCGTTCTTCGCGAAGTCGCCCGGAAAGAACATCGTTCCAGCTGTGTCGACGACGCCGTCGACCGGAATCCGGCCCGATTCCGTCACGTGGCTGACGCGGAGCTTCTGGAGCGCGCCCTCGGTCGCTCCCGGTTCGATGACGACACTGAGCTGCAGCGCGCTCCAGGCGAGTGCCTTGATCTTCTCGACGGGGGTGCCTGACTGGTTGTAGAGCGGCCAGGGATTTCCGACCCACGTTCTGCCATCGCCCGTCTTCACGCGAACGCTGCCGAAATGGCAGGAAGGATCGCTCGACTCGAGGCTGAAGATCTCTCCGGTCATCCCTCCCGGAAGCTTGCCGCCGAACGACTCGGAGGTGAGTTTCGACTCCGCGCAGTTCGGCAGGAAGAGGTCGAGCACCGGATCGGACGCGGCGGTGGCCTGCGCCGAAGCCGACGCGGTGAGAGCGATGATGACGGAGGCGAGAGCGAATCGTTTCAAGTGGTTCTCCTCAGTGCGAGATCGCGACACGAGAACGGCTCGACGCGGTTCGAAAATTGCCGTTTCTCCCGATTCGAGCCTCACGCGCGCGGCGGTGCCATCTCGCCGAGGCCGCGGACGATGCTCGAGAGGAGGCAAGCCGGCAAGTCGCCAATCGATGCCTCGTGCCGGTCGTCGGCGCGTCGAACCGAACGCCGGGCTGGCGCTTCGCGCCACTCCATATAGAATGTCGCGCGCCGCTCGTGCGGCACCTCACCGAAAGGAGTTTTCTCATGCCTACGATTCAGAAAGTTGGCGTACTCGGCTGCGGCCTCATGGGGTCCGGCATCGCCCAGGTTGCAGCGCAGGCTGGATTCCAGACCGTGGTTCTCGAGGTTGAGCAGAAGTTTCTCGACAAGGGCTTCGCCGGCATCGACAAAAGCCTGGGCAGATTCGTCGAGAAGGGAAAGATGACGGCCGAGCAGAAAGCCGAAGTGATGGGCCGGCTCAAGCCGACGACGTCGAACGAGGACCTCGCCGATTGCGACATCGTCATCGAAGCGATCATCGAGAACAAGGAACTGAAGAAGTCGACATACGCGGCTCTCGACAAGATCGTGAAGCCCGACGCGATCTTCTCGTCCAACACGTCGTCACTCACCGTGACGGAGCTGTCGATGGCGACGGCGCGGCCGAAGCAGTTCGTCGGCCTTCACTTCTTCAACCCGGTCCCGATGATGAAACTCGTCGAGGTCGTCCGGACGATCGTCACGAGCGACGAGGCATTCAATGACGCGTTTGCGTTCGCGAAGAAACTCGGCAAGGAGCCGATCGCGTGCCGCGATAACTCCGGCTTCGTCGTGAACCGGCTTCTCGTGCCCTACCTTCTCGACGCGATTCGCGCCTTCGAGGAGGGCGTCGGCTCGATCGAGGACATCGACAAAGGGATGGTTCTCGGCTGCGGCTACCCGATGGGTCCGTTTACGCTGCTCGATTTCGTCGGGCTCGACACGACGTACTACATCACCGAGGTGATGTTCGATGAGTACCGCGAGAAGCGATTCGCCTCGCCGCCGCTCCTCAAGAAGATGGTCATGGCGGGCAGGTACGGACGGAAGAGCGGCGCTGGATTCTATGACTACGCGGGCGAGAAGCCGGTCGCGATGGATGCGAAGCGCTGACGGAGGAGGATACTGATGGCCTACGAGAATCTCGAGAACGTCAAGGTCGAGATCCGCGAGCGCGTGCTCGTGCTGACGATCGACCGTCCCAAGGTGCTCAACGCGCTCAACGCACAGACGATGGAGGAGATTCATCGTGTCTTCACCGAAGCGCGTGACGACTCGAGCGTCGGCGCGGTGATCGTCACGGGCGGAGGCGAGAAGGCGTTCGTCGCCGGTGCCGACATCAACGAGCTGGCGCAGAAGAACTCGATTACTGGCAAAGAGACGTCCGAGCGCGGACAGTTCATCCTGTCGCGCATCGAGCGGTTCCCGAAGCCCGTCATCGCCGCGGTGAACGGCTTCGCTCTCGGCGGCGGCTGCGAGCTCGCGCTCGCGTGTCATGTCCGAATCGCGTCGGACAACGCACAATTGGGTTTGCCGGAAGTGACGTTAGGCATCATCCCTGGCTACGGAGGCACGCAGCGGATGGTGCGCCTGCTCGGCAAAGGTAAGGCGCTCGAGCTCATCATGACGGGCGACAAGATCAAGGCCGACGAGGCGGAGCGGATCGGGCTGGTCAATCGCGTCGTGCCGCTCGCGGAGTTGATGCCGACCGCCGAATCGATGGCGAGGAAGATCAGCGAGCGCGGACCACTCGCGGTCAGGGCAGCAATCGAAGCGGTGAACAGCGGCCTCGACATGGCTCAGGCTGACGGCGAGTTCCTCGAGGCAACGCTATTCGGTCTTCTCTGCGCTTCGGAAGACACGAAGGAAGGCATGAACGCCTTTCTCGAGAAGCGAAAGGCGAATTTTCAGGGAAAGTAGGGCGTTCCGCGAACCAAGCGTTCTGTAAATGTCGTGCGGGCGGCGCTGTCAGCGCCGCGAAAGGCACGTCCATTACGGGCCGCCAGAATCAATGACCGGAGGCGCCATGGAAGACCAGCTCTCGAGCCTGATCTACGACTGGAATCTACACGGGGAGTCGCAGCCGAGCCGTCCCGCAACGCGGGTCGAGTTCGACGACGAGACTCTGCGTGATGGGCTCCAGTCGCCGTCGGTGAGCGATCCGTCGCTCGACGACAAGATTCGGATTCTCCATTACATGGAGACGATCGGGATCGATACGGCCGACATCGGTCTTCCGGGCGCCGGCGCTCATGTCGTGAAGACGGTCGAGCGGCTTGCCACCGAGATCCGCGACAACCGGATGAAGATCGTTCCGAATTGCGCGGCCCGGACGCACGAGAAGGACATTCGTCCCATTGCCGAGATCTCGCAGCGCGTCGGGATTCCAATCGCAGTCGCGGCCTTCATCGGCTCGTCGCCGATCCGGCAGTTCGCAGAAGAGTGGGATCTCGATTGGATCATCGGGCAGGCGACGCAGGCGATCCGTTTCGCCGTGTCGGAAGGCCTTCCGGTCATGTTCGTCACCGAGGATACGGTTCGGGCGAAGCCCGAGCACGTCGAGCGGCTTTACACCGCGGCAATCGAGGCAGGAGCGGAACGTATCTGCCTCTGCGACACGGTTGGCCACGCGACCCCGTGGGGAACGACGAACCTCGTGACCTTCGCGCGCGAGCTCGTCGCAAAGGTGAATCCCGCGGTGAAGATCGACTGGCATGGCCACGCGGATCGAGGCCTCGGCGTATTCAACTCCATCGCGGCGATCGAGGCGGGTGTCGATCGTGTGCACGGCTGCGCTCTGGGGATCGGGGAGCGCGTCGGCAACACGGCGATCGACCTGCTGATGGTGAATCTCAAGCTCATGGGATGGATCGACAACGACCTCACCGCGCTGCCGGAGTACGTTCGCTTCGTTTCCGAGGTGACGCACGTGCCGCTCGTCGACCAGTACCCGGTATTCGGGCGCGATGCGTTCCGTACCGGCACCGGAGTCCATGCTGCTGCGATCATCAAGGCGAAGAAGCGAGGGAGTGAGTGGCTCGCGGATCGTGTCTACTCCGGTGTGCCGGCGCAGCTATTCGGTCTCGGGCAGATCATCGAGGTTGGGCCGATGAGCGGATTGTCGAATGTGATTTACTGGCTTGCGGCACACGACTATCCTGCGGACGATGATTTGACGCAGGAGATCTTCGCGAAGGCGAAGGCGTCGACGCGCGTTCTAACCGATCAGCAGCTTCATGACACCGTCGCCCACTGGGCGCTCCGCCGCTTGAAGACGAAGACTTCCGAGCAGCGGGCGGCGGCGGCAGTTTAAGATAGGCATCGCGGCGCAACTCGCCCGCGCGTCCACTCTGCCCGAGTGGCGAAATGGCAGACGCAGAAGACTCAAAATCTTCCGATCGCAAGGTCGTGCCGGTTCGAGTCCGGCCTCGGGCACCAGACATTCCGGGAAGCAGAAGGCAGAAACCAGAAGGCAGAAGGGAGATAGCGGAAAACAAGCGGTCGAACCTGACCGGAGCCCACAATTCTGCTTTCTGCCATCTGCCTTCTGGTTTCTGGTTTCTGCCTTCCAGTTTTTGGTTTTTGGTTTCTGCTTTCTTGCTTTCTGCCCTCTGCTTTCCGCTGATAGAATCCCGCCTGCCGCGGGCGGCGGCATTCCCCATGAAAAGCTATTCGACACTCAACGTGCGGCGCGAAGGCGCCGTCCTCAACGCTCGGCTCAACCGTATCGATGTTCGTAACGCGTTCAACGACGAGCTGATCGGCGAAGGAATCGAGCTCTTCGACACGCTTGCGCGCGATCCCGATGGAATTCGCGCCGTCGTACTCGGCGGAGAGGGTTCGGTTTTCTGTGCTGG
The DNA here is from genome assembly GCA_016184115.1 of Acidobacteriota bacterium. Taxonomy (GTDB): domain Bacteria; phylum Acidobacteriota; class Thermoanaerobaculia; order Gp7-AA8; family Gp7-AA8; genus JACPDH01. Next base: position 18,311 of record JACPDH010000072.1, read on the forward strand.
TGCCGATCTGAACTGGATGGCGAAGATGGTCGCGTACGGCCGCGACGAGAACATCGCCGATTCGTCCAAGCTCGCTAAGTTGTTCGCGGCGATCAACGAATGCCCGCTGCCGGTGATCGGTAGAATCCAGGGGGCGGCGATCGGTGGTGGAGTCGGTCTCGTCGCGGTGTGCGACGTCGCAATCGCGACAGCCGACGCGAAGTTCGGACTCGCCGAGGTCAAGCTGGGGATTCTGCCCGCAGTGATCTCGCCTTACGTGATTGCGAAGATCGGGGCGACGCACGCGCGCGCCCTGTTCCTGACCGGCGAACGATTCGACAGCGCGCGCGCGCTGCAGATCGGGCTCGTGCATGAAGTCGTCGCCGGCGAGGAGGCGCTCGATGCAGCAGTCGCGCGGGTCACCGGCGAGCTGATGAGCTCAGGTCCCGACGCCGTGCGCGAGTGCAAGCGACTCATCGACTTCGTGTCGTCGTGTGAGGCCGCCGACGCGGTGCCTTATACGATCGAGGCGATCGCCGAGCGACGCGTCTCGGATGAAGGCCAGGCGGGCATGACGGCGTTTCTCGAGAAGCGGAAGGCGCCGTGGGTGACCGGTTGATTCGCCGGCTCATGGTTCCGAATCGCGGCGAGATCAGCGTCCGCATCGCACGGAGCTGTCGCGAGATGGGGATCACGTCGATCCTCGCGTGCGCCGAAGACGATCGCACGACCGCATTCGCGCGGGCATTCGACGAGATCGTATCGCTCGGTGAGGGAGACGCGCGCGATACTTACCTCGACGTGGAGAAGATCGTCGAGGCCGCGCGTGCGAGCCGCGCCGATGCGATTCATCCCGGCTACGGCTTCCTGTCCGAGCGCAAGGCGCTCGCGGTCGCGTGCGAAGCCGCGGGAGTGATCTTCATCGGTCCGCGCCCCGATGCGATCGAGCTCATGGGATCGAAGTCGGCCTCACGTGCGCTGATGGAAAGGCTCGGCGTTCCCGTCGTGCCGGGCTACAGCGGCGAGGACCACTCCGACGCGACCCTCGTGCGCGAATCGGCCCGCATCGGATTCCCGTTGCTCGTGAAGGCGTCGGCCGGTGGCGGCGGGAAGGGGATGAAGATCGTCGCCCGCCCCGAAGATCTTGCGGCGGCGATCGAATCGGGGAGGCGTGAAGCGCTCAAGGCGTTTGGCGACGACAGGTTGCTGATCGAGCGCTACATCGAGCGCCCGCGCCACGTGGAGTTCCAGGTCTTCGGTGACGGTGAAGGAAACGTGCTCCACCTGTTCGAGCGCGACTGTTCGCTCCAGCGCCGCCACCAGAAGATCGTCGAGGAGTCGCCGGCGCCACGTTTCAGCGACGAGCTTCGCGAGCGGATGGCTGACGCAGCGATCCGGGCAGCGGCTGGCGTACGTTACCGGAGCGCAGGCACGGTCGAGTTCATCCTCGGTGCCGACGGAAGCTTCTACTTTCTCGAGATGAACACGCGGCTTCAGGTCGAGCATCCCGTGACCGAAATGGTCCTCGGTGTCGATCTTGTTAGGGCGCAGATCGAGCTCGCGAACGGACATTCGATGCCGTGGAAGCGGGACGATCTTTCGCAACGCGGCCACGCGATCGAGTGCCGCATCTATGCCGAGGATCCCGACAACGGCTTCCTGCCGCAGAGCGGGAAAGTCGCGCACTATCGCGAGCCGTCCGGGGCGGGCGTTCGAGTCGATTCGGGAATCGAAGAAGGTAGCGTCGTATCGGTCAAGTACGATCCGCTCCTGAGCAAGCTCATCGTTCATGCGGAGACTCGCGAGCTTGCGATCGCACGGCTCAGGCGCGCTCTCGACGACTTCACGATCCTCGGGACGAAGACGAATCTCCCGTACCTCCGCCGGATCGTCAGGCACGAAGCCTGGATTCGGGGTGAAGTCGGCACGCATTTCGTCGCGGAACACGAGGCCGACCTGCTGCCGCGAGCCGTTGATGGTGCAGCGGAGATCGCGTCCGTGCTCATCGCATCTGCAGGGGTTGAGCCGTCGCGACGTGACACGCGGCGACAGGCACTTCCGTCCGTGTGGGAGACAGTTGGTGAATTTTCGAGGTGATGGCGAGCACATCCCAGCCTGCCTCGGTTTTGATTAAAAGGAGCGCGCGATGGTTGATCAGGAAGAGATGGAAGACGAGGAGTTCGAAAGTCAGCTCGAGCAGATGATCGTCGAGAACGGCATGCTGATCCAGTCGGTGATGAACATCCTGCTTCGAAAAGGGGTTATCACCGAGGATGAAGTCGACCGTGAGCTCGAGACCCTTTACAAAGAGCTCGGCGACGAAGGTGACGGAAGCGGAGGGGAATAGGGGTCATCTCCCCCTGTTTGCGTCCACGTATTCGACGATTTGGAGGATTCATGCAGGTTCGTAACTTTATTCTCAGCGTCGGGCTGGCGACCATGCTCGCGGGTTCGGCGGGTGCCGCAATCTCCAAAGAGATTGCCGACCAGGGCAAGGGCCCGATGTCCGTCTACATGACGAGGGACGAGCAGAAGGCGTGGAAAGCCCTCAAAACCGACGACGAGGCCAAGGCCTTCATTCAGTTGTTCTGGGCGCGGCGTGACCCGACGCCGAATACCCCGCAGAACGAGTTCGTCGACGAAGTCAAACTCCGCGTTACTTACGCTGATCAGACCTATGCGACCGGGCGCAGCGCCGGCTGGGCATCCGACAAAGGGAAGATCCATCTTCTCTTCGGACCACCATCTCGACGCGAGGGTTCGGGCGGACCGTCGATGCCGAACATTCAGACGCCAGGAGGGACGAGCTCTGCGGCGATGAGTGAGCAGGTCGAAACGTGGATCTATGAAAAGGACCGCGTCCCGCAGTGGGTTGGCATGCCGGAGTTCAGGGTTGCGTTCCGCAATGCGAACAACAGTGGCGACTGGAAACTCGGGCACGAGATCGGAACCGACGTCAACGGACTGATGCAGAAGGCCGTGACGGAGTTCATCGTGTCACCCGCGTTGACGGCGGCTCCCGACTGGGGCGCGATCTCCCAGCAGCAGGCCGCGGCGGCGGCGGAGACGGCGCGCCTCGCAGCGATGCAGGCTCCTCCCCTGAAGGCCGAGCTCGCAGCCGAGCCGAACAAAGCGGCGCTCGCTTCGTTCAAGGGAGCGACCACGAGTCCGTACAAGACCGCGTCGGTCACGACGGGCGAATTCGTGACCGTCGAAGGACACGCGTTCGTAGCCGCACAGCTGTATCTCTCCGGCGGTATGGGGCTCGCGGCGGACCAGGTTGTCACGTTCTTCGGTGTCGTCGAAGACTCGACCGGCAAGGTCATCGGAGCGTTCGAGGAAGAAGCGAAGCTTCACGCGAATCGCCACGGAGACCTTTACGTTGATCGTTCGCTTCCGCTTACCGCGGGTAAGTACGTCTGCTATCTGGGCGTTCAGGCGGGAGGCAAGGTCGTGGCGCTTGCCAAGGGCGACGCGACGGTTGCGGGCCTGACGAAGGATGCCGCGAGCGTCTCCGACCTCATGCTCGCCAGCGCCATCTACCCGATGACCGAGGCGCAGCGGCCGGCCGATCCATTCGCCTTCGGCGGCCTCAAGATCGTCCCGGAGGGTGACGGCACCTTCTTCTCCGACGACGAGCTTTGGTTCCTCGTCGAGCTGCGCAATCCGGGAGTCGATCCGACGACGAACCTGCCGAAGATCCAGCTCGGTGCGGAAGTCGAAGGCAACGTCGGCGGCAAGCCGAAGAAGCTGAAGATGCCCCTTGCGCCGATGGACGCACAGCAGATCAAAGACACCCCGGGTCACTTCATCCTTGGGACTTCGATTACGCTCGAGAAGCTCCCAGCGGCCGATTACAAGATCAAGGTGAAGGTCATCGACTCGGTGCTGAACAAGACCTACGAGAAGGAAGGGAAGTTCTCGCTGGCCGTCGCTCCCGCGGCGCCCGCGCCGGCCCCTTCGAAGTAATCCCACGCGCGACAGGGCGGGACCAACCAGTCCTGCCTTGTCGCGCAACGATCGGAAGTGCAATGACCCAGAGCCAGAAGGACGCCTCGGATCCGTTCGTCACCGTCGACGAGGCGGCAGAGTGCTTTCGCCGCGGCCAGTTCGTAATCATCGTCGACGACGAAGATCGAGAGAACGAGGGTGACCTCTGTCTCGCAGCCGAGAGAGTGACGCCCGAAGCGATCAACTTCATGGCGCGGTACGGCCGAGGCCTGATCTGCCTCCCGCTCACCGAAGAACGCTGCGACGAGCTCGACCTTCCGCTGATGGTCGAGCACAACTCGGCGCCTTACGGGACCCAGTTCTGCGTGTCGATCGGCTCGAGACACGGTGTTACGACCGGGATCTCCGCGCGCGATCGTGCGCACACCGTCAGCGTCGCGATCGACCCTTCGTCAAAGCCGAGCGACCTTGTCCGACCAGGACACATTTTTCCGCTTCGCGCCCGTCGAGGAGGAGTGTTGAAGAGGGCAGGCCACACGGAGGCGTCGGTCGACCTTGCCCGTCTCGCCGGTCTGACACCCGCCGGCGTCATCTGTGAAGTGATGAATGAAGACGGAACGATGGCGCGGTTGCCGCACCTGCGTGAGTTCGCGCTCACTCACGGTCTCAAGATGATCACCGTCGCCGAGCTGATCAAGTACCGGATGCGCAACGAAAAGCATGTGAAGTGCGTTGCGGCCCCGAGGCTGCCGACGGCGTTCGGCGAGTTCCGCGCCTGCGCATACAAGAGCGAGATCACGGGCGAAGAGCACGTCGCGCTGGTGATGGGGGAGATCGGAGAGGACGACGAAGTACTCGTCCGCGTCCATTCTTCATGTCTCACCGGTGACGTATTCGGGTCGTGCCGCTGTGATTGCGGAGCCCAGTTGCATCGCGCGATGGACAGGATTGGGAGGGAAGGGAAGGGAGTCCTTCTCTACCTTCTCCAGGAAGGGCGCGGGATCGGCCTGCTCAACAAGCTGAAAGCCTACGAGCTTCAGGATCAGGGCGCCGACACGATCGAGGCGAACGAAAAGCTCGGTTTCGGCCCCGACATCCGCGAGTACGGGACGGGATCGCAGGTGCTGCGCGATCTCGGGGTGCGCAAGATCAGACTGATGACGAACAATCCGGCGAAGTATGTTGCGATCGAAGGCTACGGGCTGAAGATTGTCGAGCGCGTGCCGCTGGAAATCGCTCCGTCGAAAGAGACGCAGCGCTACCTGGAAGCGAAGAAGAAGAAGCTCGGGCACATCCTCGAGCTCGTGTGAGGAGATCGACGACAAATGGCGCAGCCTGGGCCGGTACTCGAAGGCAAGGGAAGGACCGACTACGAGCGGTACATCCGCACGGACGACCTCCTTGCGCTGCAGAAGGATGACGCGAAGCTCGTCCATCCAGAGGAGCGGCTCTTCCAGATCACGCATCAGGCGGCCGAGCTCTGGCTGAAACAGGTCGACTACGAAGTCAATCGAGTCGCCGCCGCGATGAAAGACGGGAGTTTCGCGGGCGCAAGCGATCTGCTTCACCGTTGCAGGATGATTCTCGACCTGCTGCGCGACCAGATCGTGATCGTCGAGACGATGGCGCCCGCGGACTATCACGTGATTCGGTTGAGCGCTCTCGGGAAAGGGAGCGGTCAGGAGTCTCCCGGATTCAACAAGCTGCTTGACGTACGTCACAGACTCTGGCCGCCGTTCGAAGAAATACTCCGCGCCGCTGGGGCGACGCCGCTCGAGATTTTGCGGGCGCCCCGGGAGCACTACGAGCTGCATCGCCTCGCTCAAGCGATGCTCGATTACGACGCGGCGTTCATGAAATGGAGGTACACGCATTTGCGTCTCGCGCTTCGGATCATCGGATCGCGGGTCAAGTCGCTGAAAGGGGTTCCAGTCATGCAGTTGGAGGGTGGAACGAGGGAGCCGCTCTTCGGCGAGCTCTGGGATGCAATCAGCGATTTGACCGACCAAACGAGGCCGGAATATTAGTGGGAGCTTCCGGTTCTGTTTCGGTCGGCAGGTGTGTCTAAATCGTTGAAGTGATTGCCACGAGAAAGTTTCTGAGTGCGATCGGTTGCGTCTTGACGCTCAGCGCGACCCATCTCTATACTCGCTGGCCACTGCCGCCTCGAAAGGCAGCTGCCAGCGGCCGCCTCAAACGTCTGCCGAAAGCAGGGAGCTAGCGAACTTCATGAAGAAATTGCTGTGTCTTTTGGGAGTCGGTGTGCTGTTGGCGTCGCTCACCGCCTGTGGGAAGGTGGAGGCGCGAATCGCAATTCGCCAGGCCAACGAGCACTACCAGGCCGAGCAGTATGCAAAAGCGCTCGAGTACTACGAGGATGCCCGCGAGCTCGACCCGAGCTTTCCCGATCTGAATCGCATGGTCGGGTATTGCAACATCGGGCTCTTCGAGCCGGGAAATGACAAGCCGGAGAACAACAAGTTCGCCGACACCGCCATCGAGGAGCTGCAGAAGTACCTCAAGCAGCGCCCGAAGGACGAGACCGCGCGCGAAGCGCTGATCAATCTCTTCCTGAATGCGGAACGTACGAGCCAGGCGATCGATTACTTCAAAGAGTATCTGAAGGAGAATCCGGCCGACCTGAATGCCGTTCGTTCGGTGGCGACCCTCTACGCGAAGTCGGGTGATTTCAACGAGTCGCTCAACTGGTACAAGAAGATTACCCTCCTCGACTCGAAGAACCCGGAAGCCTTCTATACCTACGGTGTCGTCTGCTACGAGAAGGTCGCGAAGAACCCCCCCGAGGACCTCGCGGAACGCCTTGCGATCATCGAGATGGGCCGAGCGGCATTGCTCGATGCGACGAAGCTGCGAGAGAAGTACTTCGAGGCGCTCGTCTACATCAACCTCCTCTATCGTGAGCAGGCGAAGTTGGAAACCGATCCTGAGAAGCAGGCCAGTCTGATGGCCGAGGCCGAAACGTACCGGAACCAGGCGGTTGAGATTTCTCGCGCGAGAAAGGCGGCCGAAAAGGCTGCCTCGGAAGCGCAGGCCAAGTAAGGAAGCCAGACGCCGATGTTCGAAACTACGGTTGTCGAGTCGAAGAAGCAAAAGGTCGGGGTTCTCAAGTATCTGACGTTCCCTGTGTCTGTGGGGCTCCACGTCGTCGCGATCGGTGGAATCACCTTCGCGACGGTGTGGGACATCGACTTCCCCACGAACTCTCCCGCACAGTATGCGCAGTACTCGGTTGCGGCAGCGCCGCCACCACCGCCCCCTCCGCCCCCTCCGCCCCCGAAGGCCGCGGCGAAGCCGGTGGAAGTCAAGCCGGTCGAGATCCCGAAGGATCTTGCCAACATGGCGCCGACGGACATTCCCGAGCAGATCCCTGAGCTTCAGGTAAACACGGGTGGCGCATCCGAAGGCGGTGTCGAGGGCGGCGTCGAAGGTGGTGTCGAAGGCGGCGTTCTAGGGGGCGTGATCGGCGGTGTCGTCGACCAACAGGTTCCCGACGCTCCGATCCGTGTCGGTGGCGACGTCAAAGCGCCGACCGTGATCAGCCGCGTCGAACCGCAATACCCCGAAGTCGCACGCCGCGCAGGCGTCCAGGGCATCGTGATCGTCGAGGCGATCATCGATCGCAACGGCAACGTACGCGACGTCAAGGTCATTAAGCCGTTGCCGTTCGGCCTCGATCAGGCAGCGGTCGATGCAGTTCGTCGTTGGAAATTCAAGCCCGGCACCCTCAACGGCCAGCCGGTCGACGTCATCTTTAACCTCACCGTCAACTTCAAGATCTCAAGATAGAAATCAATTGGTCGAGGCCGCCGGCTCGCGAACCGGCGGCACTCAGAGGAGGACACCGAGTCATGGAATTGAATTTCGCAAAAGTTTGGGCCGAGTCGAGCATGGTCGGCAAAGGCGTTTTCGTCATGATGGGCATCATGTCGATTTACTCTCTGTGGGTTATCGTTGAGCGCTTCATCGTCTATACGCAGGCGAAGAACCAGTCGCTCAAGCTGATCGGCAGCCTGTCGAACATCCTGACGCGCAGCGCGTATCAGGAAGCGATCGACATCACGAAGAAGTACAAGAACAGCCACCTGGCGAAGGTCATCGCTGCCGGGCTGCTCGAGTTCGAGGCTGGACGCCGGGACAAGCGCAACCATAACTCCGACACGATCGTCGAAGCTGCGCGCCAGGGTATGGACCGCACGGCGATGATCACCGTCGCCGAGCTGAAGGAGAACCTTGGCGTTCTCGCGACTATTGGTGCCACGGCGCCGTTCGTCGGCCTGTTCGGTACCGTCATCGGTATCATTGGCGCGTTCGAAGGCATGGCGAAGCACGGCGGCGGTATCGCGTCGGTCTCGGCTGGTATCGCGGAAGCGCTCATCGCCACGGCCGGCGGTCTCGGCGTCGCGATTCCGGCGGTCTGGGCGTATAACTACTACCAGAACCGCGTCGACCGCTTCACGGTCGAGATGTCGAACTCCGGCTCCGAGATGTCCATCTACTTCATGAAAGAAGCCGAGAGCAATGAGTTCAAATCGTAAGTGGCACAGCTCGGTCAACAAACTGACCGCGGCCCCGCTGAATTCGGAGATCAACGTCACCCCGCTGGTCGACGTCTGTCTCGTACTCCTCATCATCTTCATGGTCGTCACACCGATGCTGCAGAAAGGCGTTCCGGTGAACCTGCCGACCACCGATGGTCCGGAGAAGACCCCCGACTCCGAGAAGCAGTTGCAGATCTCGGTTAAGGCCGACAACACGGTCTACGTGGGGCCACTGGTCATCCGCAAGGAAGAAGTCAAGACCGCACTCGAAGATATTCAGTCGCGCACGCCCGATCGTGAGATCGCGGTCAAGGGCGATAAGCTCGTCAAGTACGGCGAGGTCATGGATGTGCTGAAGGCCTGCCGCGACGTCGGCTTCAACGACGTCGGGCTGATCGCTCAGCCGAAGAAAGCTTCTGGTTCCGAGGGTTAATCATGCAAGTAGGCGGCTCCGGCAATCTCCAGTCCAACATCAACGTCACGCCGCTGGTCGACGTCTGCCTCGTGCTTCTGATCATCTTCATGGTCATCACGCCGGTCGTCCAGATGGGCTACCTCGTGAAGGTGCCACCGAAGGCTCCTCCGGGGACCCCTATCGACATGAGCCCGGACCAGATCATCCTGCGGCTGACCGCCGATAGCCGGATCTTCATCAACAAGGAAGAAGTGACGCGCGATCAGTTCCCAAACAGGATTCGCGAGATCCTCAAGGGAAACACGAGCAAGATGGTCTTCTTTGCCGGTGAGCGAGACGTCGATTACGACACGACAATGGCGTTTCTCGACATGGCTCGAAACGCCGGCTGCGGAAACATCGGGATCATCGTCGAAGAAATGGCCCGATAAAGCCTCCTTCTGAGTCTTTTTCGCGGAAGAGCACAGGCCTCCGGCCTGTGCTCTTTTCTTTTTGGGAGCGCGTGCTCCACCGTTGCTACTCCCTCACGGCCGGGCCGCCACGGGAACGGGATGTACTATGCAACTCGCATGTCGAAACTCAAGACCGTAGCGCTCGAAGCCGTCGCGCCTGTCCTCAGCTTCATCGGACTCTACATCGCGGGAACACTTGCGTTCGGCCTCGCGCTTGGTCCGTTGCTCGGTGACCGGAGGATGCTGCTCTTCGTCTGGGCGAGCTTCGGAGCGGCTGCGGTGGCGAACCTGGTCTGCGTCGCCCTCTTCGATCGGTTCCGACTGCATCTCGGGATTCTGCAGGCGCCTGGCGCGATCGCGGGCGGATTCCTCAAGGGGTCACTCGTTGCGATTGCGCTCATCGCAGGAGCCAACGCGCTCATCCTTGCCACCACGAAGCTTCGTCACGTTGCGGGACCCGGCATCGACTGGTTTGAAGTTCTTGCCTTGTTCCTGCCCGCGGCAATTCATGAAGAGCTCGTCTTTCGCGGCTACCTGCTACAGAAACCGGCGAAGCTCAACCTCATCGCGGCGGTGGCGATGACGTCGATCCTCTTCGCTCTTGTACACGGCGGGAATCCCTCCGTTGGAAAAATTGCGCTCCTCAACATCTTCCTTGCCGGTGTCTTGCTTGCGCTGGCGTGGGTGTGGCGCCGCAACCTCTGGATCCCGATCGGGATTCACGTGGTGTGGAATCTGTTCAGCGGTCCCGTGCTCGGCCATGAAGTCAGCGGCCTTTCGCTGCCGAAGACGCTCCTTCGTACCGTGGA
>JACPDH010000073.1 GCA_016184115.1 Acidobacteriota bacterium
CGATTGCTGGGCATGTGAGGCGCCACCGGGATCGCCACCTGGTCAACCCGTTGCCTATCCGTGTTGGACGCGCGCTGGCTGGTCACCATCCGTAGGAATCGTTGACGGCTCCCGGATTTCCAAGACCCAATTCCGCGTTCCGCCTGCAGCGCGCATCCGCCACGATTTAGTATGCTTACGCCACCTGACCCGTCCGTATCGACACCGGACGGGATCGAGGCTCCAGAAAGGTCATATTCCATGGCGCCATCCACGTACGGGACGAACATCGCGTTCATCGAAGAGCTCTACGAGAGATACAGGATCGATCCTGCATCGGTCGGCGAGAGTTGGAGGGAGTTCTTCGCAGATTACGCTCCGTCGGCCGATGAGCCGGCCGCCGGCGCCGCTCCTGCGGCGGCAATCTCCGCGCAGGCGCCACCTCCTGTCGCCCCTGTTGCCTCGGCGATGACGTCGGCGGAGCCGAAGGCCGCACCGGCGCCTTCACCCTCAGTCCCGCCGGCGAACATCGTCCCGCTGCGCGGTGCCGCCTCCAAGATCGTCGCAAACATGGAAGCGTCTCTCGAGTTGCCGACCGCAACGACCTTGCGCACCATCCCTGTCAAGGCACTCGAAGAGAACCGGCGCATCATCAACAACCACCTGACGCTCATCGGGCAGAACAAGGCTTCCTATACGCACGTCATCGCCTGGGCACTCATCCGCGCGCTGAAAGAGATGCCGCGCATGAATGCCTGCTACGCCGAGATCGACGGCCAACCGGCGCGAATCGATCAACCCGACGTCAACTTCGGCCTGGCGATCGATCTCGAGAAGCGAGACGGCAGCCGCTCGCTCGTCGTGCCAAACATCAAGAAGGCGAATACCCTCGACTTCTCCCAGTTCCTCAAGGCGTACAACGACCTGATCAAGCGCGCGCGCGCCAACCAGCTCGGAATCCCCGACTTCGAAGGGACGACCGTCTCCCTCACGAACCCAGGCATGATCGGAACGATCGCGTCGGTCCCGCGACTCATGCGAACCCAGGGCTGCATTATCGCGACCGGCCAGATCGACGTCCCTGCCGAGTACTCCGCGACCGATCCGCAGGTGCTCGCCGAGCTCGGTGTCTCGAAGGTCATGACGATCACGAGCACCTACGACCACCGCATCATCCAGGGCGCCGAGTCGGGAGCGTTCCTTGCCCGCGTGCACAACCTTCTGCTCGGCGCGGACAACTTCTACGACGAGCTCTTCCGCGACCTGCGCATTCCGTACGAGCCGATGCGCTGGTCGCGCGACCGCAAGCGCACGCTCGAGGGTGGCCGCCGCTCCGATGAGGACATGGCGCGTGAGGCGGGCGTTCTCTCGATGATCAACGCATACCGCGTGCGCGGGCATCTCCTCGCTGACCTCGATCCGCTCGAGTACAAGGTCGGTCAACACGCAGAGCTCAATCCTGCCTACTACGGCCTCACACTTTGGGACCTCGATCGCGACTTCGTCGCCGGCGGCCTTTGCGGCCGTATGAGCGCGTCGCTTCGCGAGGTTCTCGACACGCTTCGTGAGACCTACTGCGGCAAGCTCGCACCGGAGTTCATGTTCATCCAGGATCCGGTCCAGAAGCGTTGGCTGCAGGACCGTATGGAGCCGACTCGCAACAACGCACCGATCGAAGCTGCGACCAAGCGGCGGATCCTGAAGAAGCTCAACGACTCCGAGGTCTTCGAGAAGTTCCTCCACACGAAGTACGTCGGACACAAGCGCTTCTCGCTCGAGGGTGCAGAGACTCTCATCCCGATGCTCGACCACGGCCTAACACTTGCCGCGCTCGACAACGTCGAAGAGGTCGTCATCGGCATGGCGCATCGCGGCCGCCTCAACGTCCTCGCGACGATCATGGGCAAGGAGTACGAGAAGATATTCTCGGAATTCGAAGGCGACATCGACGAGACTACCGCGCAAGGCTCGGGCGACGTGAAATACCACCTGGGTGCCTCGGGGACGCACGTTGCGCCCGATGGTCGAACCGTTCAGCTGACGCTCGCCTCCAACCCGAGCCACCTCGAGGCGGTCAACCCGGTCGTCGAGGGTATGGCCCGCGCGAAGCAGAAGCTCTTGCGAGACACGCAGCAGAAGCGCGTGGTGCCACTGCTCATCCACGGCGACGCAGCGTTCGCAGGCCAGGGCGTCGTCGCCGAGACGCTCTCGATGTCGCAGCTCAAAGGCTACACCTCGGGTGGGACGATCCACGTCGTGATCAACAACCAGATCGGCTTCACCACCGGGCCGGAGTCAGCACGCTCGTCGGTCTACTCGACCGACATCGCAAAGATGGTGATGTCCCCCATCTTCCACGTGAACGGAGACGACCCGGAGGCGTGCGTCCGCGCGATGAGCCTTGCCTTCGCCTTCCGGCAACGCTTCCAAAAGGACGTCGTCATCGACATGGTCTGCTATCGACGGCACGGCCACAACGAGGGTGATGACCCTTCGCTTACGCAGCCGAAAATGTACAAGCTCATCAAGGACCACCGTTCCGTGCGGAAGCTCTACACCGAGGCGCTTCTTCGAAAGGGTGACCTGCAGCCTGATGAGGCGGAGCAGTGGCTCGACGCATTTCGCAACCAGTTGCAGGAAGCCTTCGATCGGATGCAGCAGGCGAGCGAAGCGCATCCAGCAGCCTCTGCCTCACGGCACGACGCACTGTGGACCGACGAAGAAGTCACCGGCTTCCAGGACGTGCTGTCGCCGGACACCGGGATCAGTGGCGAGACGATCGCTGCCGTCGGGCACGCGATCAGCAGCCCTCGCGAAGGATTCAATGTCCATCCGAAGCTCAAAGGGATTCTCGAAAAGCGCGCCCGGATGGCGGAGGGCACCGAGAAGATCGACTGGGCGTTTGGTGAGGCGATGGCGTTCGGCTCGATTCTCAGCGACGGCCACTGCGTCCGCCTGAGCGGTCAGGACGTCGGCCGCGGTACGTTCTCTCATCGGCACGCGGTGCTTCACGACTACTCGACGGGTGAGCCTTACACCCCACTCAACGCTCTCGCGAAGAACTTTCCGGTTGTCGAACCGGAGCGAGGCGGAGACGGCAAGCGAGTGCTCGATCCTCAGCAGGCACCTGTCTACTTCTCGGTCTACGACTCCCTTCTTTCGGAGTATGGGGTGCTCGGCTTCGAGTATGGCTACTCGGTCTCCGACCCGTCGACACTCGTGATCTGGGAAGCGCAGTTCGGCGATTTCATGAACGGCGCACAGATCATCATCGACCAGTTCATCTCGAGCGCCGAAGAGAAGTGGGCGCAACACTCAGGGCTCGTAATGCTCCTGCCTCACGGATTCGAAGGCCAGGGTCCCGAGCACTCGAGCGCGCGCCTCGAGCGATTCCTGACACTCTGCGCCGAAGGGAACTTGCAGGTGATGAACCTGACGACGCCGGCGCAGTACTTCCACGCACTCAGGCGTCAAATGAAGAACGACCCGCGCAAGCCGCTCGTCATCATGACGCCGAAGTCGCTATTGCGGCTTCCTGCTGCGGTGTCGAGCGTCGAGGAACTGAGCCGGGGCCGATTCGAGCCGGTGCTGGACGATCCGTACTTCGACTCCGCGGCGAAACGCGGCGCCGTGCAACGCATCGTCCTCGTGTCGGGCAAGCTCTACTATGACCTCAAGGCCACACGCGACGAAAAGGGTGACGACCGCATCGCGATCGTGCGTCTCGAGCAGTTCTATCCCTTCCCGCGCCGCGCGCTCCAGAACGTCTTCGGATCGTATTCGGGAGCGCGAGAGATCTTCTGGGTGCAGGAGGAGCCGTGGAACATGGGGGGATGGAACTTCATCGCGCATCGCATCGAGCCGCTGCTCGCGGGACGCAAGCTCCTCTATTATGGCCGTCCGATCGCAGCGTCACCCGCGACGGGACACCATGCACGCCACCAACAGCAGCACGAAGCGTTGATCGAGGCTGCGCTGGGACTGAGAGAAACCGTGGGAGCGTGATGGCGAAACTGCGCGGCTACGCTGCGCGGCCTTATCGCTCCCGCCGCTCGAGTCTCCGTATCGCGTCGAGCAGCGCCGCCGGGCGCGCGGATCCCTTCGCCATGAGCGCGGACATCTTGCCAGCGAGACGTTCGCGGTCGGCGGCCGTGAGGTCCATCGAGGTCAGGACGAGGAGCGGTATCGACGCGGTCACCGGATCGACCTGGAGCCGGGCGGCGACCTCGAAGCCATTGATCTCGGGCATCATCAGGTCGAGAACGATGACGGCCGGCGCAATCGTCGACGCGAGCTCGAGTCCCGATTCGCCGCTCTCTGCAGAGATGACCTGATAGCCCGCGGCCGCGACCGATGCGCGCACGATCGCGTGGACGCTCGGGTCGTCGTCGATCACGAGCACTGTCGTGGCCCCATGTTCGCTCGAGGCAGGAGCAAGCTGCCGTATTCTCTCGAGCAGCCGCGACCCCTCGATCGGCTTCGAGACCACATCATCTGCGCCTAACGCCATTCCGAGCTCGTGATTCGACGCGGCCGTGATCATGACCACGGGCACGGCGCCGACCTTCGACGACGCTTTGAGTCTGCGCAGCACCTCCCACCCATCGATCCCCGGCAGGAGCACGTCGAGCGTGATCACCGACGGCTGCAGCCGCTCCGCCACCGCCACCGCTTCTTCACCACGAACGAGACTGAACGTGCTGTAGCCGGCACGTTCCAGTTGATCGACGAGTTGCGAGCGGAACTCCTCGTCGTCTTCGACGATCATGACCTTTTGCCGCGTCTCCCCGTCGGTGCGCGCTTCGACTTCGCGCGTCTCGAAATGATGCGCGGTGATCTCGATCGGAAGGAGTACGCGGAACGCGCTTCCCTTGCCTGGCGAAGACTCGACCCCGACGATCCCGCCCTGAATCTCGACGAGTTTTCTGACGATCGCGAGTCCGAGCCCCGTCCCTCCCGGCAGCACCGATCCTTCGTCGGTCTGTCGAAACTCCTCGAAGATCACGTCCTGCAACTCGGGAGCGATCCCGACGCCCTGGTCGCACACCGTGATGCGAACGCTCTCGACTGCCAGCGGCGAGTCTTCGGCATCCACCCTGGCCACGGCGACGTCGACACGGCCTTGCTCGGGAGAGAACTTGATGGCGTTCGACACGAGGTTGTAGAGGATCTGCCTGACTTTCGGTCCGTCGACGAAGATTACGGGGACACTCTCGTCGACCGTCGCCGCGACCTCGATTCCTTTGCGTGAGGCCATGCCGACGAGCACGCTCCGCACGCTCGAGATCAGCTCGGTCAGCCGTACCGGTTCGGCGTGAACCTCCATTCGTCCCGCTTCGATCTTCGACAAATCGAGCAGGTTGTTGATCAGGTTCAACAGGTGGTGACCGCTGTCGAGAATGTTCCGGAGAAAACCGAGCTCGCGCGATCCCACCCGCACGGCGAGCCGTTCGTTGAGAATCTCGGAGAAGCCGATGATCGAATTCAGCGGCGTGCGGAGCTCATGGCTCATCGTCGCGAGGAAGCGACTCTTCGTGCGGCTCGCCTCGACGCTCCGCTCGTTCGCGGTCTGGAGCTCCTTCGCGTGGATCTCGAGGCGTCTGGAATACTCCTTGAGCTCCTCGGTGCGCTCGTCGACGAGTGCCTGAAGCGCGCGATTGCTTCGTTCGACACGACGAGTCCGATAGCGCGCGTACGCGAGCACGGTCAACCCGAGCAGGGCGATGGCGAGGAGTCGCGCCCAGAGCGTCATCCACCAGGGAGGCAGCACGACGAACGAGAAACGGGCTGGCTCCGCGCTCCACGTGCCTTCCCTGTTTCGGGCCCTAACCTGAAACGCGTAGCTGCCAGGCTCGAGGTTCGTGTACTCCTTGAATGGCACCGCCGTCTCGACCGACCAGTCGCCGTCGAAGCCGACCAGCTGGTACTGGTAGCGCACGTCGCGTTCATCGTCGTAGGAGAGTCCACGAAAGTGAAGCACGACGCGGTTCTCACTCCACGCCAGCTCGATCCCGTCGCGAATCCAATCAGGCTTCCCGCCTTCGCCCGGCCACGCGGTGAACGGCGCGACGAGCGTGCGCTCCTCACTCCCAACGATCACGCGATCGAGCGTCGCCACCGGAGGCGGCTCGGCTCCTCGCCCGTCTTCGCCGGAACGATAGAGCGTGACGCCCTGGCTGAATCCCATCCAGACGGTTTCGTCGCTCCCGAACGCGACGGAAGCGTTACCCACGACTTCGTTCCCGGCAAGGCCGCGCTGCTTCGTCAGATGTTGAAGGACGCGCCCACCTTGCTTCTTTGGATCGAAGACGAAGACTCCATTCTGTGTGCCGAGCCAGAGCTTGCCGCTCCCATCTTCGGTGATCGACGCGACCGCACTGGACGTCAGCCCTGCCGAAGCGCCATAGCTGACGAATCGATCACTCACCGGATCGAAGCGGGCCAGCCCTCCTCCCGAGGTGCCTGCCCAGACCGTTCCGTCGGACGAGACGAAGACGGCGTTGGTCGTCTTGCTTTCCAGCCCTTGCTGCAACGAGTAATTGCGAAAGCGATTGCCGTCCCAGACGTCGAGACCGCTCGTCCCGCTCGCCAGCCAGATCCGTCCGTCGCGGTCTTCCGCGATGCAGTAAACGACGTTGCTCGTGGCCCCTTCCGCGGTGGTGAATCTACGCGCATCGAGGCGCGGTCCCTTCATGTCGAGCCGGGTTACACCGAACGATGTGCCGATCCAGAAGAAACCCTTCGAGTCTTCGAGCACGAAATTCACGAAGTCAGCGTTGAGCCCGTCGGCGCTCGTGAAGACGCGTTCGACGCGACCATTGCGAATCGTCGTGAGGCCGCCGCGCGTGGCAGCCCAGATCGATCCGTCTTTCATCCGCGCGAGATTCCATATCCCATTCGACGGCAACCCTTCCGCAGTCGTGACGTTCGAGATCTCCCATGGAGTGTCGCGGCGGCCAGTCGGCCGCAAGTGTGAGATACCCTCCGTAGTCCCGATCCAGACACCTCCCGCGGCATCCGAGACAACCGCCTGCACGGTGCCCGAGACGAGTCCATCGCGCTCGGTGAAATTCATGTACCTCTCGGTCAGCAGTTTGCTCAGACCGTTATTGAGTCCGATCCACAGTGTCTTTTCGCGGTCCTCGAACAGTGAGTAGACGCCATTGACGTTGAGCCCATTGCGACGGCCGATCCACCGGCATGGATCGACCTCGGGCGCCTTACAGATCGCCACGCCACCGTCGACCGTTCCCACGACGAGCTCTCCCCGCGAGTCGATCATCAGCGCGTAGACGTCCGCACCCGGCAGAGTCGCCCCTTTCGTGAATTGCGTGAATGTCTTTCCGTCGAATCGCGTGACACCTCCACCTCTCGAGCCGAAGTAGAGGATCCCCTGCCGGTCCTCCACAATCGCGCGCACTGCGTACGTAGGAAGGCCTTTCCCCGCCGGGTAGACCCGCACTTGCGAAATCGTTCCGTCCGATCTCGGCGCAAAGCGAATCACATTCCCTTCCCGCATGCCGAGCCAGATGTCTCCCTTCGAGTCGGCGAACATCGAGTAAGGCGAGCCCGCCGTGAGGCCGTCGCGAGCGGTGAGGCTGCGGAAGCGCTTCCCGTCGAAGACGCTCGCGCCCCCCTCCTGCGTCGTAAACCAGACGTGCCCGTACGCATCGACAACGGACGCCCAGACAGGCCCCGCGCCGAGGCCGTTGGCATCGGTGAAGGCGCGAATCGTCTTCCCATCGTAGACGGCCACGCCGGCATTCGTTCCGAACCAGAGATTGCCGTCGGGGGCCTCGACGATCGTTCGCACGAGCGGGTCGGGAAGCCCGTCGCGCAGCCCGATCGTCTTGAACGAGTGACCGTCGTAGCGTGTGACTCCCTGCGTCGTGCCAAACCACATCACGCCTCGACGGTCCTGGTGGATGCTCCAGACCTGGGATGCACCCAGTCCGTCGTCGATCGTGTAGTTGCGGATGTGGTAGCTCTGCCCGAGAAGTGGCGCGGACGCAACGACGGCGAGAATCGAGACGAGCGCCAGCGCGATGCGCAAGGCGATCGGTCTCCTCGCTCTGCCTGCTCCTACGAACATCGCCGCCCCTCTCCTGACACCGGGCACTCGGAAGCGATAAGTATATCGGGACGGAGGTGATGGGAGTCGGTTGGCGCGGACCGAGGCGTGAGAGCTGACGACCCACGGCGTCCTTGGAGAAACGAGTGAAGGGCGAGCGGTTGAGCTGACGGTGCCGCTTTTGTCGATTGTCATCCCGCCACGCGCTTCTTGCCCGTTTGGCGCTTGACGGCCAGCGTGCGTCTCGCGCTCCAACTCGCCGTCACTCGGCAGCGACGCTTCTCGCCTTCCACCCGCGCGACTCGACGTCGGCGAACGGCATGGCGGAATTCGAGTAATACTCGAGGAGCGTGAGCTCCCGTTGCGACCATCGCCACCGGCTCTCCTCACGCTCGACGAGATGCCGCAACTCGAGCACGAGTCGTGCGCCGTCCCAGATCTCAGCGCCCGTGCTCTCCCGGGCGATCCATACCCGCCCCGTGAACTGAGATGTGCGTGCCTGCTCGATCTCCCTGGTGAGCGTCTCCTCCTCGATCCATGCACCCTTTTCGTGCTGGGCGAACACCCAGGCGGCGATCGCAACAGGTGTGAGCGGATAGGCGTCGGAAATCTTCTCCATGATCGTTCGCGCCAACTCCGTGAGGTGCGGTTTGCGACTCTCGAACGATTCCGCGAGAACGTCAGGATGTGCACTCACGAAATCGTCGAGGCGTACCGGCCGGCCGAACGAGACCATCGCATAGCCGTAGCGCTTGAAGCGTCCCCGAAAACTTCGCCAGAGGCTGAAAAAGAGATAGTCGACCGAGCTCGATAGCTTCTCCCAGCGCGAACGGCGATCCTCGACCCCGACGAGCTCCTCGCTCAGGTTGCGATCCTCGAGCACCCGGTCGTAGCTGACCGCCGTCGGTACGAAGTAAAGCGGCGCGGTGAAGCGCGCGTCTCGTTTCGCCAGGACGAGATAGTCGAGCATTCCGAGCTTGGGCTTCTGGAACGCACCATCGCGCGACAGGCCCCCCTCGAGGAACACGCCCTGCGTCACGCCGCTCCGTGTGATCGTCGCGACGAACTGCGACAGTACGGCGTGGTAGAGCGGCTCACGAAATCGGCGCCGGATGAAGTAGCCGCCGAACCACTTGAAGAGGTGATTGAGCGGCCAGACGCGGGCCCACTCGCCAACGGCGTACGAAAGGGAGATGAATTTGAAAAGCATGTGTGCGACGAGGACGTAGTCGACATTCGACCGATGGTTGATCATGTAGACGACGACCGCGTCGGGCTCGATCTCTCGATTGAGCCGCTCGATGTGCTCGCGATCGACGACGACCCAGTAGAAGAGGTAGAGAAACGCCCGCGCGATTGGTCCGCCGAAGCGGTAATAGGCGAGCAGGTTGAACTTCGGCATGATCTCGAAGAGGTAAATCCTCGCCTGTCGCTCCGCCGCATCGAGCGAAACCTTGTGATCGTGCGCATACTTCTTGACCGCATCGACGACCCTGGGGCTTCCGAAGACGTCGAGCCGGATCTCCGAGTGCTTGCGGCGCATCTTGTAGCGGTTGATGCGGAGTTTCCGCGTTCGGACGAGCTCGCGAGCATGCCGATTGAGCAGCGTCGCGGCGACGATGGCGAACACGACGACGACTCCCGCGGCAATCGCATATGCGGTCATCGGCTACGATTCCGTTCCCTCTCTCGACTTTCGGTGCCCTAACTTCGACCCGCCGTTCTCAGGATGATTTCCACGCCATCACGCGTGCTGCCACTTTCGCCGGGGTGAAGCCAAACTCCTCCGCGATTCGCTCCGCGGGTGCCGACGCTCCAAACGTATCGATTCCGATGACGAGGCCGCGGTGGCTGACGTACTTCCACCATCCGTCGGTCCGACCAGCTTCGATCGCAACGAGCTTGTCGCGGTCGCCGAGAACCGCGTCGCGATAGTCGGAGCTCTGCCGGTCGAAGAGCTCGAGCGACGGTGCCGAGACGACGCGTGCGGTGATCCCCTTCGCCTTCAGCTCTTCCGCTGCCTTCACGGCAAGGGGAACCTCCGAGCCGGTCGCAATGAACGTGATCTCGCCCGATTCGTATCCGCTGACGACGTATGCGCCTTTCCACACGTTCTCATAGTCGAATCCCTCGGCCGGCTTGATCGGATCGAGTTTCTGCCGCGTCAGGGTCATCACCGTCGGACCTTGTGCCTTCGCGACGGCCCAGGCCCACGCCATGCCGACTTCGTAATCGGTCCCCGGCCGGAATAGCGTGATGCCCGGAATCCCGCGGATTGCCCAGAGATGCTCGATCGGCTGGTGCGTAGGACCATCCTCGCCGAGGAAGACCGAATCGTGGGTATAGATGAAGATCGAAGGAATGTGCATGATCGCGGCGAGGCGCACCGGCGCGCGCATGTAGTCGACGAACTGAAGAAACGTTGCGCCGTAGACGCGCCACGAGCCGTAGAGCGTCATCCCGTTGACGTTCGCTCCCATCGCGTGTTCGCGAATCCCGAAGTGGAGGTTGCGCCCCTTGAAGACGTCGAGCGCAGGTGGACCACCCTGTTCGTGCTCCTCCGCACGC
>JACPDH010000071.1 GCA_016184115.1 Acidobacteriota bacterium
CGCGACGTGTTCTGCGTCGACATTCCCTTCCGGACGATCTCGGGTAGAGGAGGGATGGAAGCGCTCTCCCGGGAGCTGCAGCTGATCTCGACCCATCGCTCGCCATCCGCTCTGTAACAGGTTCTCTTCGAATCGCTCGCGAGGAGCCACGCGTCCGGCGCTTGGACTCGATACGAATCCCTTCCCATCCGCGAATGCGGAAACAGCGGATGAAACGCGCGGTCGTGCTCCTCGATCACCACCGACCGGCGACGCCTGCGCTCCTCGTCACGCTCGCCGCGAAGCGAGATACCGTCGGACGGCGGGGCATCGATACCGACAAGCTCGAGCACGGTCGGGAAAACGTCGACGATCGAGACGAGATCGGCAATGCGTTCCCCTCGCTGCTGATTCGGCCATTTCACGATCAGGGGCACGTGGACGAGCTCGTCGTGGAGCCTAACGCTATGTGAATAGTACCCACCCTCGCCGAGCAGTTCGCCGTGATCCGCCACGATCACGATCAACGCTTCGTCGTACAGTCCCTCGAACTGCAGTGCTTCGACGAGCCTGCCCACCTCGGCGTCGGTCGACCTAACTTCTGCGAGGTACTCGCGCCGGATCGCTTCGCGCAAGCTCTCTGAGGCGGAGATCTCGCCGGAGGCGAGCCTTTCCCATACTTCTCCGTCGCCATTCAGCACCTTCTCGGCCTCTTCGGAGTCACCTCGATTCGCCAATGGTCGAGATCCCGGTCCCCGCATTAGCTCTCCCCTCGCGTCGTAAGGAAAGTGCGGCCCGAAGTAGTTGACGAAGAGGAAGAGCTCGTCACTGTTCCTGTCGCGAAGTCGCTTGATTGCGTGATCCGTGAGCGCCGCATCGCGCGTTTCGAACCCTTCGGGTTGCCGGTACGTCAGGAATCCCTGTCCGACGCCGTACTTGTAGTTGGAAAGCAGGCCACCGGGAAACCCTGCGGTGTCGTATCCGATGTCGCGAAAGTGCTCCGCGAGGGTGTGGTGACGAGCCGCGAGGACGTTGACGCTGACTCCCGCCCCATGGTGCGACGCGTAGAGGCCGGTGAATAGCGATGCGTGAGCCGGCAAGGTCCACGGTGCCGTGGTGTACGCACGCGTGTAAACCGTTGCACCTCGCGCGATGGAGTCGAGGTTTGGTGTCGTGCCTGCGTTGCCGCCGTAGACGCCGATGGCGTCGCGACGTGTCGTATCGAGCGTGATGATCACGACCGGAGGACGCGCCTCCGGCCGAATCGAGTGTAGAAGCGGAGCTCCCACGACGAAGAAACCGCTGCGCTCTCCCTCGGCCCGAAACGTGAGCTCTGTCGCATCGTCAGGCAGCTCGACGCGAACGGGCCTTCGTTCGTGTGGCGCCACACTCCACGAATCCAGTCGCCCGCGATCGTCGCCAACCTCGAACGTTGCGTTCCGCGCCGACGTATTGTGAAGGACAGCGGAAAGCTTTCCCCCCGCGTCCACGGAGACCCGAGTCTCACGCGGACCATCGAGGACGAATCCTCCCAGCATGTCGAGCCCTTCAGAGCCGGTGACTCCCATCAGAACGAGGTCGGAGAGATAGCCGCGTCGCAACGACTCGTCTTTCGGGAAACCATGATTGACATCGTGGTAGCGAAATCCGAGGTCGGGAAACGATGCCGAGTCGATTCCCTCGGCGAGTCGGAACGTAAGCACGTGCGTTCCGACCCCTTGTCGGTCGGGCTCGATCCGCACCGTGAAGACGTCGCGACCGACCTCACCCACACCTTCGAGCAACTCGCCGTCCCAGTAGGTCTCGAGATCGGGAATGGGACCATCGAGTACAAACCCGAGAAAGAGCGGCCCATCAAGGCGCTCACGAGTCTGGCAGACGAGAGACGCCTCACCGCGAATCGTCCATCGATCGGCTTCGATTCTCCATGCACGATCGGGGATGACGACGAGCGGGGCGTCCGCTACGACGACGTTCCAGAGCTCATTGAATGGCGTCTTCGCTACTGGCGAGGATCGTTCCCGGTCCGTGCACGAGACCGGGATCAGGCAAAGGGCGAAAACGGCAACGAGGGTTAGGCGTAGACGCACGAGGCGTGACGTCCGCGCGCCGGCAAGTCCGTGAGGACGCGGTCTGCGAGCTTTCAGTGTCGGCGTGTTCACGAACGCCGAAGTATAAACCGCAGCGGCGATGGCGCTTCCCTCTCGAGCTCGCGACCGATGCGCAGGCGCTCGCGCGGGTTGAACAGACACCTCATCAGCCGTCAGGCAGGCCTAGGCGTCCCTGCGCTGCTCCGTGCATCAACGAATCCGGTTGCTCGCCTCTTTCGCTTCCTTGAACTGCGGATCGAGCTTGAGCGCGAGCTGGTACTGTGCGCGGGCAAGATCGGCACGTTTTTCTTTCTCGTAGATCGCGCCGAGGCGCAGGTGCGCCCACTTGAGCGGAGGCTCGTCGCCCTTCGGCGTGTACTCGAGGTATTTCTGCAGCGCCTGCTCGCCTTGCTCCAGGTATGTGCCCGACATCACGGCGAGCCGCCCGATCTGGTAGAGCGCGACCATGTCGTTCGGATCGGCGACGACGACTGCCGAGAACGTCGAGTACGCCTTCGCCCACTCCTCGGTCTGCTGATAGATGTAGCCGAGATCGCGCCGCAGCGCCATGTTGGCCGGGTTCTTGTTGATCGCAGCGGCCGCGAGCTCCCGGGCGCCACGCACCGAGTCGCGCTTCGCGATCTCCGCAGCCTCGGCTTTCGCCTTGTCGATACCACCGCCCATGATCCCGGGCGCCATGGAGTAGAAATCGACGAGAGCCGATCGCGCATCGAGGTTCGCGGGGTCGAGCTTGACCGCCATCTCGAACTCGCCCTTCACCTTCCTGGCAAGCGACGCTTGTTTAAGGACGTTCGCTCGCAGCGCTTGTGCTCCATATGCTCGGCCAAGCCAGAGACGATATTCCGAGTTGCGCGGGTTGAGCGCGACCGCCTTCTCGAACTGCGTTGCGGCGGCGATACGATCGTCGAGCGCCATCGCGACTCGACCTAACCAGAACGGCGCCGCAGGATCCTTCGGGCTCGTCCGCGACACTGCCTGAAAGACCGTTTCCGCTTCCTTGAATTTCATCTGCTCGAAGAGCGCCGTACCCTGCGCGATCGAGCTCTCGGCGACGAGTGGCGCCGCGAAGGCGATCAATGCAAGGGCGACTGCAAGTATCCGGTTCATCAGTTCTTTCCCCCGGGGAAGGATACGTGAGGCGGCGACAAAGGGTTTCGCTGGCCGATGAACCACATCGGCTCGCCGGCGCTTCGCGAAACCGGTTCCATTGGACCGCAATGAAAGTCAGGAGACTGGCGAAGCACTACGCTAGACTCAGCGCATGCCCACAGCCGAAGGGACTCGCGCCGTGGTAACGGCGTTGTTGGGGAATCTCACGATCGCGGCGTTCAAGTACTTCGCCGCCTTCGTCTCGGGTTCGTCGTCGATGCTCGCCGAAGGGCATCACTCGCTGGCCGACACGACGAATCAGATCCTGCTGTTGATTGGCATCCGGCGATCGAAAGCCGTGCGAACCGAGACGCATCAGTTCGGAACGGGGAAGGCGCAGTTCTTCTGGTCGTTCATCGTTTCGATCGTGCTCTTTGGAGTCGCCGGTGGGCTCGCGTTCAAAGGCGGGCTGCAGAAGGTACTCCATCCCGAGCCGATCGAGCGTGTCGGCTGGACGTACCTCGCAATCGCGATCGGGATTCTCTTCGACGGGCTGGCACTGCGAATGGCCTACCGTGCGCTGCGTCAGCGCATGGCTGCAGACGGAGAAGAGAGCCTCGTTCAAGCGTTCAAGGATTGCACCGACGCGACCGTGATTACCGTCCTCATGGAAGACACGCTGGCGCTCGTGGGGCTCTGTCTGGCGGGCGCGGGCATCGCGATCGCGAAGGCGACCGGCTGGTGGGCGATCGACGGCTATGTTTCGATCACGATCGGCCTCCTGCTGATGGTCTTCGCGCTCGTCCTCGCCTTCGAGGTCAAGTCTCTTCTGCTCGGTGAGGGGCTTCCTCCGCGAACGATCGCGAAGATCCGTGCCGCCGCGCAGGATGAGGCTCTCGTGCGGAGCGTGCTCGACGTTCGAACGATGGTGCTCGGAACGGAGCAAACCCTAGTGGCGCTGGAGGTCACGTTCGAGCCCACACTCTCCGTTGCCCGACTTGAAGAGGTGATCGACAGCATCGAGCGGCGGGTCTCGGCGATCGTCCCCGGCGCGCGCTGTTACATCGAAGCCGAAAGCCTCCGTCAGCCGCTGCATGTGACGCCGCGGCAGCCCGTCGGCGGTTCATGACGTCCGCCCTGCGATTCGATTCCGACTGCTGAGCCGTGGCCACTTCCGCCACATAACGAAGGAGTGTCCATCGTGTCAATCATTGCCATTGAATTCGTACTGATCCTGTTGCTGGTCGTTGCGAACGGGGTGTTCGCGATGACCGAGATCGCGATCGTATCGTCGCGCAAAGCGCGGCTGCGCACTCTGAGCGAAGATGGCGACCGTAAGGCCGGCGTCGCGCTGAAGCTCGCCGAGAACCCGAACGACTTCCTGTCGACCGTACAGATCGGCATCACGCTCGTGGGCATTCTCGCCGGCGCGTTCGGAGGTGCGACCCTGGCTGAGGAGCTGGGACGCTGGCTCGACAGGTTTCCCTCGCTGGCGTCGAACGGTGAGGCGCTGGGGCTCGTCATCGTCGTCATCGCGATCACGTATTTGTCGCTCATCATTGGTGAGCTCGTCCCGAAGCGCATCGCGCTGGCGAATCCGGAAGGGATCGGCGCTCGCATGGCGCCGCTCATGCACAACCTCGCGCGCCTCGCGCGACCGGCGGTGGCGTTTCTGACGATGTCGACGAATGCCGTCGTTCGGCTGCTCGGAATCCGCGAATCGCGAGAGCCCGTCGTCACGGAGGAGGAGCTCACGTCGATGCTCGAGCTCGGACGCAAGACGGGCGAGTTCCTTCCCGCCGAGGAAGAGATGATCAAGGGCGTATTCGCCCTGGGCGATCGCTCGGCCAGGTCGATCATGACTCCCAGGGTTGATGTCGTCTGGCTGGACCTCACCCGTCCGGTCGACGAGCTGAAGACGATCATTGTCGAGTCGGGTCTTTCACGCTTCCCTCTCGCGGAAGGGCAGCTTGATCGTTTCGTGGGAGTGATCGAAGTGCGCGACCTGCTGGAGGGCTGTTTCGCAGGTGCGCCAGTCGATCTACGCAAGGTGATGCGCGAGCCGCTCGTCTTTCCCGAGACGACCTCCGCGCTCGAGGTTCTACACTCGTTCCAGGGGCAGCGTGCCGAGCTTGGAATCGTAGTCGACGAGTACGGCGGCTTTCAGGGAATCGTGACGGTTGCCGATCTCGCCACGCGCGTGCTCGGCCTCGAAGTCGACGAAACACTCCTTGTTCTGCGCGAGGACGGATCCTGGCTCGTCAGCGCGATGATGGACTTCGGTGAGCTCGCGAGGGAGATCGGACTGGAGGTCGACGAATCGAACGCCAACACGACGCTTGCCGGATTCGTGCTTGCAACACTCGGCCGCCTACCAGACGAGGCGGACCGATTCGAAGTGGGAGGATTCAGTTTCGAAGTCGTCGACATGGACGGACGGCGCATCGACAAAGTGCTCGTCGCGAAGCTTCCCACGGAACCTGGAGGGGAAGAATAACGAGGCCCCGGGTGGGGTCAATCACGGGTGGGGTCAATCACGGGTGGGGTCACACCGAAAGTTGAAAGTTTTGCTGGGGAACACATGAAGCACGCGATGAGCTCTACTACTCGTAGATTGACCCGCGTCAAGTTTCCATACCGAGGAGGTAATCTGCACGTCGCAAGTCGATTTCGCCAAAATCCTCGGCATTTCGTGTCATCCGAGGGATCCTCGGGGCATGGCACGAGCACTCCGAATCGAGTATCCCGGCGCGGTTTACCACATCACCTCCCGCGGCAACGAGAAGCGCGACATCTTCGTCGATGACGCCGACCGGCAGAAGTTCCTCGACTTTCTCGGCGAGGCGGTCATCCGATTCGGCTGGATCCTGAGCGCCTACACGCTCATGACGAATCACTTTCATCTCGTCGTCGCGACGCCTACGCCTAACGTGTCGCGCGGGATGCAGTGGCTCAATGGTACCTACGCCGCCTGGTTCAACCGACAGCACGAGAGGTCTGGCCACCTGCTCGGAGGCCGGTTTCATGCGTTCCTCGTCGAGAAAGAGACGTACTACCTCGAACTGCTGCGCTACGTCGTGCTCAACCCGGTGCGAGCGAAGATGGTCGAACGGCCGGAGCAGTACCGCTGGTCGAGCTACCGGGCGATGGCGGGGTACGAAGCGCCGCCGGCGTGGCTCAACGTGAGCGATCTCGCGGAGTTTTTTGGCGCAGCCGAGGTTTGGACGGAAAACTTTCGGGCGTATGTCGAGGAGAAGCTCACGAGCGAAGAGCGGCTCTTCGACAGGGTGCAGCGCCAAATCTATCTTGGAACAGAAGGTTGGATCGCCTCAATGCGGAAAACGATCGAGTCGAAGCCACGAAGCGATGCGCATCCGCGCGTCCAGCGCGAGGTGGGGCGCTCGTCGATGAAGGATGTCGTCGGCGTTGTCGCGACCGGCCTCCGCGTCACGCGAAGCGCACTGAGGGAAGGGCGCGGGGGGATCGGACGGATGCTCGTGGCTTGGCTCGGTTGGCGTGAGGGGCTTCATCGATTGCGCGCAATCGCCGAGACGCTTGGGCTCCGCAGCCTCGGGCGGGTGAGTGACCTGGTTCGCGCGGCGACAGCGGCGATGCGAGACGACCGAATGCTCGCAGAGCGCTGCATGGCGATGCGTGAAAGTCTCTCGTGAGCATTCGGTAAGGCCCGCGCTCGACTCACCTTCGATCCGCGAACGACCTAACATAAAACTTCGATCGTATGCACGGCGTACGCCGCCCTACCGTGCGATTACGGCTCTTTTCGAGTCGATTCGGTGCGTGGGAGCTTCGTCGTTCGCTTAGCACAGTTCCACGACTGCCCTCCTGGTAGTAAACCCGCGCGAAACCACTCCCCAGCTCGTCGCCAGCCCCTCCAGCAGTGCCGCGCACGGCACGAGACGAACGCGAGACAAGGGTCACAGCTTCTATTTTCAGTTCCGATTACCGCATGAAACGAAAAACGAAGCTGTGACCCTTACTCGAAGTCACTCAAGACGGTGACCCTCACTCACTCGCGCCGAAGCGTCCCCCATCTCTCGAAGCGCAACTTCCAGTCGCACCAGACTCCCGCCAGCCGTGTGGCGCGGTCGGCAGAGCGAAACGTCGGGATGCCCTCGCCTTCGAGCGCCCGTGCCATCGGGTCGTACATCCGTCCCGCATCGACAATGGCGATCCACGGTTTCGAGGTCACTCCCCACAGCGAACCTAACATGCTGACGACCGAGCCTTCGTCTGCAAGATCTTCCTTGTAGCGGTCGCTTCTCGGAAGCGTCTGCAGTGCCCCCGTCAAAGGAACGCAGCCCACGACCCCCAGGTCGACTTCGTTGTCGGCGAGAATCGCCTCGAAGACCGCGCAGAATTCGCGATCGCCCATCATCGGGTTGACGTCGAGCGGATTGTGGATCGAGACGATCCGCTCGAGCTTGCTCTCGCGAATGACTCGTCCAATCGCCTCAATGGTCTCTGCGCCAAGCTTCGCGAAGTGCATTCCGCCAACGTTGTCTGCGAACGCAACGCTCTCGAATCCCGCATTGGAAATCGCACCTATCCGTGGCCCCGCCGGAGCCCTTCCATGAAGCATCGTGAAGAGGCGCACGAGATCTTCGAAGTCCTCGAGCGTCTCGGCGACGATGACGCCGGCGGCCGTCGCGAGCTCACGCGTGACGACCGCGTCGGCGGCGATCGACGCCGTATGCGATGCACTCGCCTTCGCCCCCTCCACCGTCCTTCCGGCGCGATAGAGAATCACTGAACGTCCGTCGCGCGTCATCCGCGCCGCAGACTCGAGCCAATCGCGCCCGTCGAGCGGGCGAAAGCCCTCGACGTAGAAGGCAGCGATCCTCACCTCCGGATCACTCTCGAGCCAGCGCATGTAGTCGCCGACAGTGAGATCGATCTGGTTGCCGATCGACACGACATAGCGCGGTTCGATCGTGTCGAGGCAGTTGGCCTTCGCAACTGCGAACGCGCCGCTCTGCGAGACAAAGGCGACCGGCGACACGGGACGCCCGCCGTGCGGCACCTTGTAATCCGGCAGGAACATCGTATCGACACGCCCGGGCGCCGAGCGCACACCAAGGCAGTTGCCGCCGTTGATCACCGGGCCGCCCCACCTCGTCTGCCGCGACAGGCCGATCACATCGCGAATTTGCCGCTCGAGCTTTTCCGACCCCGCAAGCTCGCCGAGTCCGCCCGGAATGACGATGACGCTCTCTGCACGCTGCGTATCGATCGCCTCCGCGATGAGCTCGGGTGCCTGATGTGCGGAGACGGCGAGTACGAGCAGGTCGACAGGTTCGGGCAACGCCGCGATCGACGCAACGCAGCTGCACCCCTCGATCTCGTCGCTTCCCGGCTTCACGATGAAGATCTTCGACTTGTCGAACCCCTCACGGATCAGGTTGTTGACGATGACATGCCCGGCGTTGAGCGCCGTCGACACGCCGACCACGGCGATCGACGAAGGTCGGAGCAGGTGTCCGATTTTGCGGATTGGACGCTCCGCGGGCGCTTCCTGCGATCTCGTGGTGAGTCGCACGAGCGCGTCGAGGGCCACCGGCCCGCGCGGCCCGATGACTACGGGATTGATCTCGAGCTCGCCTAACGGATCCGGCACCCACTTCGAGGCGAATTCCATACAGCGCTCGAGGAGCGCACGGAGCTCGGCCATCGGGTAGCGCACCTTCATCCGCCTCACGCCACCAGTGACGAGCGGGGTGATTGCCTTACCGAGCAGGATCTGCTCGATCCTCCCGGGCGGCGTGAGCCGCGGAGAAAGGATGGCGATCTCCCGCCCCTCCTTCAACGCCTCGGCAAAGTACTCGGTCGCGACTCCGCCTAACCCGAACGTCACCACCGGACCGAAATCGGGAGTCGAACGCATGCCGACGAGCATTTCGCCACCTGGCGCAGGGTCGTACGTCACCATCTCACAGATGAGAAAGCCCGGCCCGTGGCCGGCGAACATTGCCCGCATCCGCTCGAGCATGGCAGCGATCGCGTGCGGCGTCTTGTCGACGAAGGCGACACCACCGACATCGCTCTTGTGGAGAATCTCGGCGGCGACGACTTTCACGACCACCTTGTCGCCAGGAAGCTCGCACGCGCGTGCGATCGCCCACGCGTCGTCCGAAGCATCGGCGACGTAGACGTTCTCCGGCACCTCGATGCCGAGTAGCCTCACGATCTCTAGGGCTTCGGGCTCGAGCAGCACGTCGCGACATGAAGCGCGTGCACGCGCTGCGATCTCCGCGACGGCCGCGCACGCGGTGGCAGTGGTCACGCCCCGACCTCTACCGGATCGCCGGCCTTCACTTCGTCGCGGCCGAGCGCGAACGCCTTCAGATTCACGCCGACGAGCTTCTCGCTCTTCGCTCGGAATGTCTCCTCGACGAATGCGAGGATGTGCTCCGGCGCAATCGGAAGGCTGTGCGATGCGGCCCCGACCATGATCATGTTCGCGGCCTTCGCATTTCCCGCCTCACGCGCGAGCTTCGTCGCGTCAACGAGGATCGAGCCCCGAATCTTCTTCATCTCCGCAAAGATGGTCTCCAGCTCCGGGTAACCGTCGAAGTTCCTCACCGCGTCGGTCGCACTGATGATCGTGCCGCTCGGCGCGAGATACTCGAGGTACCGAAGGCTCTCGAGCGGCTCCATGCTGATGATGAGATCGGCACGCCCGAGCCCGATCGTCGCGCTATGGATCGGTTGGTCGCTGATGCGAAGGTGCGCGACGACTGCGCCGCCGCGCTGTGACATCCCGTGAACCTCGCTCTGAACCGCGAAGAGCCCTGCGCGAAGCGCGCCGGCGGCGATGATGGCTGATACGGAGAGGACACCCTGTCCTCCAACTCCCGCGGCGATGATGTCGCACTTCATGTCGTCGTCTCCTCAGTTCTTCTTGTTTCGGCGCGCCGCCTCGATGCATTCGCGGTGCGCGATCACGACCGAAAGCCCCGGGTGGGAGATCTCGCGGCGGAACAGCTCGGCGAGCTCGCCAACCTTCCGCGGGTGAACTTCGAATTTGTGGCAGTGCTCGGGGTCGACCCCCAGGCCGAGGATCAGCTCGTGAATGCGCTCGGACGGAAGCAGCGTCGGCTGCGTGCCGGTCATCGCGACTGTCTGGTTGTCGAGGATGACGAGCAGCATGTCTGCATTCCCGGAAACGGCGTCCATGAGCGGAGTGACGCCGGAGTGAAGAAACGTCGAGTCGCCGATGATCGCAATCGACGGATGGACGCCTGCATCAGCCGCACCTTTCGCCATGCCGATTGATGCTCCCATGCAGACGCACGAGTCGCCGACGCGGTGCGGAGGAAGGATCCCTAACGTGTAGCAACCAATGTCGGACATCACGATCGGGCGCTCGTGTCCTTCGAGCGCAATGCGAAGCGCATCGTATGCGTCGGTGTGTGGGCAACCCTCACAGAGGCGCGGCGGGCGACCGGGGAGCTCCATCGACGCGAGCTGCACGCCTTCGCCGACCGGAAGCCCGAGGGCGCGCCGTATTAGATCCTGCGACATCTCGCCGTCCTCGGGGATCGTGCCGTCCATCCGGCCGCGGATCGCAATCGAAGGGGGCACGATGCCCCGCAGCATTCGCTCTACGTGCGGGTACCCCTCCTCGATCACGAGGATCTCGCCGCAGTGGTCAACGAGCTTTCGAGTCTTTTCCATCGGCATCGGATAGGCGCCGATGTGGAGATGCGACGGCGAGAGGCCGACCTCGCTCGTGAGCTCGAGAAAGTAGTGCTTCGAGATCCCGGTCGTGATCACGCCGAGCTCGGGGAACTCCTCGTTGAGCGAGAGCGTGTTGTATTTGCTCTCTTCCGCCCAGCGCCTGAGCTCCGGAGCGTCGATGAGCCGGCGCTTCCAGAGCTTCCTCGCATAGGCGGGAAGGAGAACCCAGTCGTCGCGATCCGGAGTGACTTCGGCGTCGTTGCCGCGCCGATCCGGTTGCAACCTAACTCCGGAGCGCTGATGCGCGAGACGCGTGACGAGCCGGACGAGGACGGGGATCCGGAACGCCTCGGAGAGGTCGTAGGCGTCGCGCACCATGTCGTAGGCTTCCTGCGGATCGGCAGGCTCGAGGCACGGTACGCGCGCGAAGTCTGCGTAGTAGCGCGAGTCTTGTTCGTTCTGCGAGCTGTGCATACCAGGATCGTCGGCGACGGCGACGACGAGCCCGCCAACCGGTTGTACGACCGCTGAGTTCATGAAGGGATCGGCGGCGACGTTGAGGCCGACGTGCTTCATCGATACGAGCGTCCGCATGCCGGCCATCGACATGCCGAGCGCCGCTTCATAGGCGGTCTTCTCGTTCGCACACCAGGCCGCCTTCGGCGAGCCTTGCTTCTTCTGCATTTCGAGGAGGCACTCGAGAATCTCCGTGGAGGGGGTTCCCGGGTAGGCATAAGCCGCGCTGATCCCCGCATGGGCCGCGGCGTGGGCGACCGCTTCATCACCCATCAGCATCCGGGTCACGGGCTCCATCATCGTTGCGTGTTCCGTCATCGTCTCCATCTCCCGCGGAGGGCGTCGTGGCGCCCTTCCTTAGTAGTGGATATAGATGACGAGGTCGCATCGCCCCGTGACCGAGCTTTCGAGCCGCCGTGGCGTACGTCACAGATGGCTCGTGACGCGGAGACCGTCACACACCGGGTAGGTTCGTTAGCGTTACAGTTCGTCATGCAGCGCGCTCGCATCGAGGCGTGGCTGGCGAGGTATCGGTGGCGAACGCCAGCCGGGAAGACCTCCGGTTCGTTACAAGAGGATCGACGACGATGAACAGTGCAGTCCGAGCCATCCCCTGTCTAGCGCTTCTGCTCTTCTCGAGCCAGACAGAGGCCGGTCTCGTCGAGCGCCGGGCCGTCTCCTTCCCTCAGAGCAGGGTCGTGCTCGCGGGACCCGGGCGAGTGACGGGAGGGGGAACGGGGCAGTTCCTGGTCTATGGGCAGCGAATCTCGAGCGACGGGACGCGCCTCGATGCCGAACCGGTGATCGGCGCCGAAGGCTTTGCAGTGGGTTGGCCCGACGGCTGGCTGACCATCGACCGGAGCGGCGAGGCGATCGAGATCAGGCATCTCGGAGAGACGGGTGGGCCGGAGCGGATGAAGTCGATCGCGTCGCGCTTGCAGTTTGTCGACGCGGCGAGCAATGGCGATCGCCTGGCGATTCTCGAACACGGCTGCGAACAGTACACCTGCACGCTCTGGATCACGGTCACCGATGGCGGAGACCTGCTGAGACGGGAGCCCATCACGCCCGGGGTGACCAGCTCGGCCGCAACGATCGCGCCCTTCCTCGACGGCTTTCTCGTCGCGGCCTCCGTGGACACCGACGCGACCGCCAGCGCGAGTGCGATCGAGCTCCTGCGGCTCGGCCCCGACGGGGCGCCCGGGCCTCGCCGCTCGTTCGCGCAAGGAGAGCACGTTTATCCTCGCCTCTCGCTCAAGTCCGACGGCGATGTGGCGCTGCTCACGATCGTTGATTCGTTCGAGTCATCGGCGCGTGTCGTCGATGCGGCGCTGACGACAGGCCCGGCGCATCAGTTAGACGGTGGCCCCGGCATCGACGTCAGCGCGTTGGCGTTCACGAGGCCTGGAGGCTTCCTCGTCGCCTACAACCTCGATTCGTACGCTCCAAGGGTCTCGAAGCATCGAGCCGCGGTCGTCGACCGCGCGGGAAGAATGCTGGGCGACGCCGAAGGCGATCCGATCGCGACGGGCGACCGAGCGGGGAGCCGCTATCTCGTGATGCGGCCGTGGGGCGACGCGGCGATCGCGGTCGGAGACCCGCG
>JACPDH010000014.1 GCA_016184115.1 Acidobacteriota bacterium
CATCGCGCATCTTCGCGTTCCGGTGTTCCCTCATCTCGACGAAGTGTTGCGCGTGCCGTTGTTCCAACTCGGCGGGGACGTCGCCACGCATCTGCTCTCGATTCTGGCGACGCTGGTGACTGCGGGGCTGCTGCTGGCATGGTTCACCGAGAGGGGCGATGCAGCGGCGGGTTGGCTCGCCTCGGCGCTCTTTCTCTCGGCGCCACTCGTCGTGCAGCTGGCGACGACCGGTTATGTCGAAGCGCTGCTCACGATGTTCGTGACGGCTTCGTTTTACGCGCTCGATCGCTGGCGCGACTCCGAGGAGGTCGGGTGGCTTCTTGCGGCCGGCGTCTTCGCAGGATGTTCCGCATCGGTCAAGTATCTCGGGCTCTTCTGGGTCGGGGTCTCGTTCCTGCTCGTGCTTGCGCATGGAGGGCGCCGGATGCGAAGTGCGCTGCTGTTTGCGCTGGCGGTGTGTCTCGCCCTCGCGCCGTGGTACGGGAGGATCGTCTACTACAGCGGGAATCCTCTCTTTCCGTTCGCCTCCGGCATCTTCGGCAGTACCGCCTGGGATATCGTTACCGAAGAACCGAGGACGTTAGGCGATCGCTGTCTCGCGCTCGTGCGCCTTCCGTGGGATTTGCTGTTCGCACGCGAGCGCGCTGGTCTTCAGCCTCCGTTCTCGCCGTTCCTCCTGGCGCTGATTCCGCTCGCGGCGATGCGCGCATTCGGTAACGGGCTCGTTCGTGCTCTCTTGATCATCACATTGGCGTGGAGCGTCGTCTGGCTCTGGCTGCCCGCGGACGCGCGCTACCTCGAGCCGGCGATCCCGCTGGCCTGTGTGGCTGGAACGATTGCGGTGCGCGAGGTTTTGATTCGCGGCACGAAGGACCGGCGTCGTCTGTTCGCGGTTGCAGCGATCGTCGTGCTCTCGCCGTCTGTGCTTTACGCCCTCTACCGGATCGATCGCAACGGGGCGATTCCCCTCGATCGACCTGGCCGTGACGCCTTTCTGAGTGCTCGCGTTCCGGAGTACGGCGCGATTGCATTCATGAACGCGCGATCGGACGAGAACGACGTCGCCTGGCTTTGTGGCGGCGAACAACTCGCCTATCACTATCGAGGCGAGATGTTCGGTGACTTCGCTGGCGCGGCGCGCTTTACGCTCCTCACATCGGCGCGCGACGAACGAGAGCTCGCGACACGCGCGAAGAGTCTCGATGCACGCTACCTGCTCATCGTAAAGCGGAGCTGTAGCATCCCGGCGCTCGAAAGCGGCAGTCCACTGTCGCAATTCGCCAGAGTCTACGACGATCAGGTGACGACTGTGTACGAACGAACGGCTGTGCGGAATGCGGACTAGCTGTAATCGCCTGAACTTAGCACCGTAAGGCTCGAAGTTAGAACGTAGAACGATGGGTGCTGAACCCTGAAACCTCCGCCCGGGCCCCTTTTCTGGGTTCAAACTTCATCGTTCATCGTTCTAACTTCAGCCTGTTCATCTTATGTTCAGGCCATTGGAGTTAGCTGCGTGGTGCCAGGTCTCGAATCTTCATCGCGAGCGCCACGAGAACGATCGCGATGAGGCCGAGTGACACGAAGAGGCCTCGTCGGCGGAACCGTAGCTCGTTCATGGAGCGCTGACCGGCCCCGAGCGCGGTACTCGCGCTCGCGAGTCCTTCTTTCTGCTTCTCATCGAACGCCTTGTCTGCCGAAAAAGTATGAACGAGGACCTGCAGCTCGATGTCGCGATCGACGGCCTCGTCGAGCGCGGTTCGTGCGGCGCGCACCTCGACGCCGCCCCGCTGGGCGGTGAGCAGGATCCGTTCCGCCCGCGCGACGGCGCTGGTCAGCTCGTGCATCCGGCGCATCAGTGCCACGCTCGTCTTGAGGCCTGCCGAGTCGACCTCGGAGTGGCAGGTCACGCAGCTTCGAACTGGGACCGACACTTCCTTGCCCGTTGCGGGATCGGTGTAGGCGTAGTGGGTCTTGCCGATCCGGAACTTCTCCCAGAGGCGGGCGAACTCCGGGCGCTTCGCGCGCAGCGTGTCTGCAGATTCCGGCTCAGTCGTGTGAAATGGGAGAACCTGTGCCTGATCGACGAGCCAATCGAAGCGCGCGTTACCGGTGAGGTTCTGCGCCTTCGCGGCGGCGAGCAACTGATCCCTGACCGTTTCGAAGTTCTTGCGCCGGACTGCGGGTTCGTCGAATCGATCGCCGAGGAAACCTTCGAGCGGCTCGTGACAGAGTGCGCACGGCGTTTCCGGCACGGCGCCGAGAAGGGCAACGGTCGGCCGGATCACGCCGTGATTCTCGTGACACGTGACGCATTCTCCAAACGAGCGAAGCGTGACGTTTCCGAGATTATCGTGGCATGTTGCGCAGCCCTCGTCCGCATCCTTCAGAAGGTCGTTGTGCTCCGAGAACGCGGAGTGTTTCGCGCTGGCGCGGAACAGCGCCGCTTCCCGGCCGTGGCACTGTCCGCAGGTGAACGAGACGTCTTCGACGCCTGGCGGGTTCGCACCATGATTGCCGTGGCAATCGTTGCACGTTGGCGCGGAGAGGTCGCCGCGCTCGAGCAGTGCGGCAGCGTGCACGCTCCGCCTCCAGCGAGCGTATTGATCGACCGGGAGCGGGCGCCCTGATGGATCGCTGTGCATCGCCATTCGCTTCGGATCGGAGTGGCACTTGCCGCACGTTTCGGCGACGCGGCTCGGATGGACGCTCGACTCGATGTCAGCCACAGCTCGAATTCCGTGCACGCCGTGGCAATCGATGCAAGTTGCGACGTCGGGGTCGCCCTTCTTCAGCGCGATCCCGTGGCGGCTGGTCCAGTACTCCTGAAGCTGGTCCGTTCGTGCCGCGGGCTGATACTTCCGCATGTATGCGAGGTCGGAATGGCAGCGCCCGCAGAACGCGGGGATGTCGCCGTGCTTCGGCGTGCCGGCGAACGGATTCGCTTTGAAGCTCTCCGACATCGCGTCGAGATCTTCGGCCATCGCGGGGTCGGGGTTGCCGCCGTGGCAATCGTGGCAGGAAAGCCCCGCGACCGCGTGGACGTCCTTCTCGAAGGCTTTGACGATCGCGATCGCGTTCGCGTCGACCATGTCGGGGTTCGTGTGACAGCGTGTGCACGATGTGTCTCCCGCGGCGGCTGAGGCGGCGGGCGACGCTCCGAGCGTCACGAGAAGCAGAGCCAGGACTCGAAGGGCGGTTCTCATCGCTCACCTTCCTTATCCGAGTGGTGTGTGACGAGCGAGAGGATCCAAAGCATCAGTCCCGTACCGAGGACCACGAGCAGAGGGACGATCGAGTGGTAGCCCCAGATCGTCATCCCCACCATTCCGGTGAGCACGACGACCCCTGCGATCGTGAAGCCTGGACTCCTTCCTCGCGTCGTGATTCCGCGATCGAGGAACGGTACGAGGATCAGGACGAGACCGCCAAGGTTGAATCCGAGGATTGCCAGCGCTTCATACTCGATGCCGCCTAACTCGCCACCCGGAACGAGCTTCAACGCCTGGAACATGAAGACGAAGTACCACTCGGGCCGGATGTTGGCGTAAGCGGGGGCGAAGGGATCGGCCTTCTCGCCGAGCTCCCACGGGAAGAGCGCCGCGAGCGACGCAAGGACCGCGAGCGCGACGGTCCATCCGAACAGGTCCCTCAATGCGAAGTGAGGGAAGAACTTCATCGGCGGCTTCGTCGCGCCTTCGCGCTCGATGGCCGGTGGCACGCTCATCCCCTTCAGTTGTACGAGCGCGAGGTGAATCCCGAGAACCAACACGGTGATCGCGGGAAGGATCGCGACGTGCCAGCCGTAGAAGCGCGAGAGCGTGCCTCCGGTCACTCGCTCCCCGCCGCGCAGGAACCGCAGCGTCCACTCGCCGACGACCGGAAGCGATCCTGCGATGTCGGTGCCCACTTTCGTCGCAAAGAACGCGAGCTTGTTCCAGGGCAGCAGGTAGCCCGAGAATCCGAATCCCATCAGCAGAAAGAGAAGAATGCAGCCGGTGATCCAGGTGATCTCGCGCGGAGGACGATACCCCTTCATGAAGTAGACGGTCACGAGATGGACGAACGCAAAGAAAACCATGAGGTTCGCCGACCAGGAGTGCAGCGATCGGATGAGCCATCCGAACGGCACGGTCGTCATGATGAACTCGATCGACTCGAACGCCTCCTCTGCGGAAGGCCGGTAGTAGAGCATCAACAGGATGCCGGTGACGACCTGCACGATGAAGAAGAAGAGGGTCATCCCCCCGAGGTAGTAGAAGACGCTGTGCCGATGCGATGGCACGGTCTTGTGTGAGGCTGCGTCACGGAGAGTCGAGAGCGAGAGCCGGTCGTCGAGCCACTCGCCGATCCGTTCGATTGTCTTCATCATGGCTCACGCTTTCACGATGACGATGGTTCCCGGCTGGCCCGCGGCGCGGCTCTCGACCTTGACCGTATAAACGGCGAGCGGTCTTGGAGGAGGTCCGGCAACGTTTTTTCCCTGAAGGTCGTATTCGCCGCCGTGGCAATTGCAGAAGAGCCGCTTGCGATCGGCGTGATACTCGACGATGCAATCAAGGTGCGTGCAGGTCGCCGAGAACGCCCGGAAGTCGGCTTCAGAGGCGCGGACGAGGATGACCGGATCAGCGCCGAAGCGAACGATCTTGAATCCCTTTTGCATGAGATCGGGATCGTTCGTCGAGCCGGCCTCGACCTGGTTGGTCGTCGCTTCGGGGACTTCCGGCGGGCTCACGTATCGCGTCACCGGGTAAACGATCGACGCGAGGAGTGCGCCGATTGACGTTCCGAGAAACCAGTTGATGAAGCGGCGTCGGGTAGAGGTTCCGCCCTGGATCTCCATGTCGAGGCTCCTCGATTCAGCGTCTCTGCGGTTCGTCAGTATGTGCCGCGGAATTGTGGTCGACGCAACAGATTTCGAGAGTGGACGCATTGGCCTCTCTCGATTCGCGAGACGCAGCGATCTGCGTCCGTAGTTCGGCGCGTAGCGCCGGAGGATCGGTAGCCCCGGGCTTCAGCCCGGGGAATCGGTCGCGAACGAGATTTCGTGCCGCATAGCGGCGCCGGATCCCGCGCCGCTGACGCGGCGCGGTGTCATCGCGGAGCGTCCGAACCCCCGGCTGAAGCCGGGGGCTACCGGTCGCGCGCCGCCGACGCGGCGGAGTGCTGCGCGTTGACGCTCGCGGTGACGGGTTCGCAAGTCGCGCGTGTACTTGACTCATCGTTAGGCCGGTCCGCTCAAGCCTTCGCCGTGTCATCCTGCCATGGCGGAAGAAGCTTCACGAGCACCCAGAGAATCGCGAATGGGAGAACAAGAAGGATGATAGCTGGTAACAGACCTTCTCGCGTCGCAAAACCCATTTTGTACGTCGTATAGCCGAGGAAGCTCTTCGAGAAGAGCTGTCCGCCGATTACGACATTCCAGCGCATCGCGAAGATGCCGATCAGTGTCAGCGACCCCGCAAGCAGGTAGATGCCCTTGCGTGCCTGTTCGGAGAGCTTGAGCAATTGCGGCAATGCCAGAAGACCGATTGGCACGAGCGTGCCGAAGATGATCTGAACGAGGATCTGCGATGTGAAGAGCTTCGTCTGCACCATGAAGTCGAGGCTCTTGAACGACTCGTCTGCCTCATACATCCGATGGATCAGATCGAGCATCTCGAGCGTGAAATCGATGATGAAGGCATACATGAGGTAGCGCCCGATCGTATCGACGCACTCCATGCTGATCTCGCGGCGCGTGAACCACGAAACCACCATGTACATCAGCATCACGAGGGCGATGCCGGAGACGATCGCCGAAAAGAGGAAGACGATCGGCATGAGCGGTGTCGACCACCACGGGTTCGCTTTGATCGAACCGAAGATGAAGCCGACGTAGCCGTGCAGCAGGAATGCTGACGGGATGCCGATGATCGTCAGGAAGCGGCCTACCTTGTCGTCGATGCGGAGCGATTCGGGGCTGATGTTGTCGATGCCGAGGGACATCGCCTTGTAGAGCTTCTGCTTCAATCCCGTCGAGCTCCGGGCCGCGAGGACGATGTCTTTGCGGTAGTCGAGCCAGATCTCGAGGACGAGCACGGCCATGAGGTACCAGAGGTAGACGAAGCCGAACATCGCCATCGCCGACTGCGTGTGCGGCGTCAGGTACATCTGGATCGAGCGCTCGGGATGACCGAGATGCAGCTGGAGCGGTAGCGGCGCCACGAGGAGAAAGGCGAGGGCGGTAAGGAGCGCGAGGCGGTAGGTCGGGGTTACGGCTTCGACTTTGAAGACGCGCTCGAGTGACGCGAGGATGAAAGCGCCCGCGACGAGTCCGGTTATGAACGGGTAGAGGACGATCAGGACGCTCCATTGGAGCTCCATCTCGTTCGGGTACATGAAGCCCTGGACGTGCGCGAGGAGTGTCTCTTCCATCGATCGATCTCCTTACCTAACCGAGCCGTCGAGGCCGTTGTAGTAGGCCTTCGAGCCGGTAGCCATCTGGGGCTTCAGCACCTGTACCTTGTGCTCTCGGATGAAGGCGTGAATCGGGTCCTTCGGATTCCTGAGGTCGCCGAGCTGCCGCGCGCCGGTCGGGCACGTTTCGCAGCACGCCGTCGTCAGACCCTTGGTGATTCTGTGGTAGCAGAGGCTGCACTTGTCGACGGTGTTCGTTCGCGGGTCGATGTACCTGCAGCCATACGGGCATGCCTGGACGCAGTAACGGCATCCGAGGCAATACGCGGAGTCGACGAGGACGACGCCATCGGGAGCCTCGAACGTCGCGCCGACCGGGCAGACCTGCACGCAAGGGGAGTGCTCGCAGTGATTGCACATCTTCGGAACGAAGAAGCTCTTC
Organism: Acidobacteriota bacterium; assembly: GCA_016184115.1. Lineage (GTDB taxonomy): Bacteria > Acidobacteriota > Thermoanaerobaculia > Gp7-AA8 > Gp7-AA8 > JACPDH01. The sequence goes on from JACPDH010000014.1 coordinate 6,839, forward strand.
GCGCCGTCGTCTGCATGGTAGATCTCGGGGAATCCGTCGTAGCCTCCGTTAGGCGTGTCGACGTCGGGGTGCGCGAGGTCCTCGCCGCGGACGTGGTAGCGCTCGACCCAGGTCCGGAAGTAGTAAGGCTCGAGAGGTACGTTGTTCTCGGCCTTGCAGGCGCGTACGCAGCCGCCGCAGCCGATGCACTTCTCGATGTCGATCATCATCGCCCACCAATGCTGCGATGCCTTGTAGCTCGGAGCCGCCTCGGGTGTGCCTGCGAGGACGTAGTCCCAGGCCGACGCGGCGACGCCCGTGAGGACGATGAACTTCGTTCCCTGGAGCAGGAACTCGCGGCGGTTCTTGTCGGTTCTCGAATCGCTCATGACCTTCTCCTCACAGCTCCGGCGCGTGTGGCGCGTGGCACGAATCGCAGGCTTCGCCGCCAGAGTGCTCCGCGCCGTTCACCTGCTTGAACCACTTCGGGCGCGCGACGTTCTGCTCGTGGCAAGCGGGACAGAGCTGCGCCGCTTTCGGCTTCACGGCCTTCGACTTCGCGGGGTCGCTCGTGTGGAGTGCGAGCGCGCCGTGGCATGCTTCGCAGCCGATCCCGACGTGCTTGCTCGCTTTTCGTGCCTCGACGACGTCGGCGTGGCATTCGGCACAGGCGTCGCGCCCGGCATAGGAGATCGGTTTCTTCATGTTGTCGCCGATCGCGGGCGCGCGGTAGTGCCCGTATCTCCCGAAGCCTTCCGGGACGAGCAGCATTCGCATTCCAACGAACGCGACGATGCCGGCCGCGAAGATTCCCGCCATGCGGACCAGATGACGTGTGTTTTGGAACAGTCCCTTATCGTCGTCGCTCATCGGCGCACACCTCTCATGACTGCCGGATCGCTCCCGGCCGTTTGGCTGCATCTCGCTCGTCGGGTCAGCATGAATCGTCGCCTCCGGATTCGCTCGCTCGTGGGCGTCGTCTGTGATGTCTGCGCACAACGATGACTGGTTGCAACCTGGTTGCGCGTGTCGACGATCACCGAATCATGTGTGCGATGAGGTCACCGGCGTGGGTGACAAGTCACACGGCGTTGCGACGTGACTGCTGGTTCAATCGCGCAATTGCATTCAACCCCAACGGTCGCAAGCTGCAACGCGCGTCGCGACTTCAGACGGGAGATGGCTCGTGAGCGAATCGTCCCAAGCGGTCGGCACAGACGTCGAAGAATTGGCGGAACGTCTTTCGAGGATGGAGGCGCGCGTTGCGGAGCTCGAGGCGTGGAGGGCCTCCCTTCGCAACCCGCTCTCGCCAGTGCATCAGGCCGCGCCCCCGCAACGGCCGGCGGTCGATGACGACTCCGTCGAGCCGGAAGTTTCGGAAGCGTCGGGGTTCGATCTCGCGCTCGTCGGGCGCACGCTCATCGTTCTCGGTGGCGCATTCATGCTGCGGGCGGCGAGCGATTCCGGCGCGGTTCCGATCGTTGCCGGCGTCGCTCTCGGCCTCGCGTATGCCGCGGCGTTTGCGCTCTTCGCGATGCGCGAGCAGGTGAGCCGTGTGAGCGCGTCGTTTCACGGCTACGCGAGCCTGCTCGTCGCGTTTCCGCTCATATGGGAGGCGACGAAGAAATTCGGCATTTTCGGTCCCTGGAGTGCCGCGTTGGCGCTCGCCGGGATCTCCGCGCTGATCGTCGCACTCAGTTGGCGGCGTCGCCTCAACGGGGTCGCGTGGGGTCTCAATCTGTTTGCCCTCGCGCTGGCGCCGTTGATGATGCTCTTCACAGTTGCGGCGGCGCCGTTCATCGTCTATCTCCTCGCGCTCGGCATCACAACGCTTTGGATGGGATACGAGCTCGACTGGCATCTGCTGCGCTGGCCGGTGGCGCTCGAGCTCGACGTCGCGATGTTCGCGGTCGCATTCCTCGTCGCGACGAACCGGAACGGCACGATGACGCCGGCCGCCGCGATCGGTCTCGGGTTCGGTGTCTTCGCGGTTTACCTCGTAGCGTTCGCTCTGCGGACCGTCGCGCGTCAGAGGGACATCGTGCCGTTCGAGATCGTGCAGGCGATCGGCGCGTACCTGGCGTGCCTGGGCGCCGCCGTTTGGGTTGCGCGCAGCCGTGACATCGGCGGGACGCCGCTCGCGCTCGCGACGCTGGCGTTCGCCGTCGGTTGTTATGCGCTCTCGTTCGCCTTTCTGTCGCGGCGGTCGAGCACGATCAACTTTTCGTTCTACAGCACGCTCGCACTCGTGTTGACGCTCACCGCGGGATCGCTGCTCGTGCACGGCGTCGCGAGCAGCGCGCTCTGGAGTCTGCTGGCGGTGGCGGCATGCTGGGCTGCGGCGCGCTACTTGAAGACGAGCCTCGCCTTCCACGCCGGAGTTTTCATCGTCGCCGGTTTCGTCGCGTCGGATCTACTGACGCTCGGGCTTCGAACGCTCTTCCTTCCGCCGCCGTCGCCGTGGCCGAGCGGGAGCGGCGCCTCCCTTCTCGTGATGGTGGCGTGCTTGTACGTGGCCTGGCTTCGCCCGATCGAGCACGAGGGGAGCTACGAGCCGTGGAGCTGGGCGAAGCTGATCCTGCTCGTGGAAGGGGGATGGGCGGTTGCGACGGTCGCGATGCTTGGTATCGGGCTGCTCGTATCCACAGCTGCAGGCGAGGACGCTGGGAGCATCGCCGTCGTCCGCACGGCGCTCTTGTCGCTGCTGACGATCGGAGCGGCGTGGGCGTCGCGCTACGAGCGCTTCTCGCCCGGCCGTTGGGTCGCGAGCGGCATGATCGTGGTGTTGATCATGAAGCTCATCTGGGACGACTTCCGAAATGGGCGCGCGTCGACGCTATTCATCTCGCTTGCGATCGTAGGCATCGCACTGATCGTCGCACCGAGGCTTGGGAGGAAGGCGAGCGTGCCGGGCGGTGCTGAGTTCTGAGTGCTGAGTGCTGAGTGCTCGGAATTCGGGGCAGAGAATCGTGAGGATTGTCAGTGATGCGCGACAGAGATCAGTCCCCTCCGTCCACTGACAGTCCTTCTTGCTCGAGCGAAAGGCAACCGTCTCCGCGGTCGGCTCGACGTGCTGAGTACGGAGCACTCAGCACTCAGCACTCAGCACTATTCTCTACCCGCCACCTTCGCCCACGCATCCTTCAGCGTGACCGTTCGGTTGAATACGGGGTGGTCGCCGGTCGTATCGGGGTCGACGACGAAGTAGCCGAGTCGCTCGAACTGGTAGCGGGTCTCGATCGCGGCACCCTTGACCGAGGGCTCGAGCTTGGCGTGTGGGATGATCTCGAGCGCGTGCGGGTTGATGTCGGCGAGGAAGTCACCCGCGTCTTCCGGGAGCTCGCTCTTGAAGAGGCGGTCGTAGAGGCGCACCTCGCAGTCGATCGCATGTCGGGCCGAGACCCAGTGAAGCGTCGCTTTCGGCTTGCGCCCGTCGGGTGAGTCGCCTCCCTTCGTCGCGGGGTCATAAGTGCAACGAATCTCGACGACCTCACCGCTCTCGTTCTTCACGACGCCGGTACAGGTGACGAAGTACGCGGAGCGGAGGCGCACCTCCCGTCCAGGGGCGAGGCGGAAGAACTTCTTCGGCGGCTCTTCCATGAAGTCGTCCTGCTCGATCCAGAGCTCGCGCGAGAAGGGGACGTTGCGACTTCCGGATGTAGAGTCCTCCGGATTGTTAGGGGACTCGAACCACTCGGACTCGTGCTCGGGGTAGTTCTCGATGACGACCTTGACGGGGCGGAGCACCGCCATCACGCGGTTCGCAATTTTGTTGAGGTGGTTGCGAACGCTGTGTTCGAGGAGCGCGACGTCGATCACGTTCTCGCGCTTCGCAACGCCGACTTCCTCGGCGAACGCGCGGATCGACTCGGGGGTATAGCCGCGGCGGCGGAAGCCGGAGATCGTCGGCATCCGCGGATCGTCCCAGCCGTTGACATGCTTCTCCTGCACGAGGCGGAGGAGCTTGCGTTTCGACATGACCGTGTAGTTGAGGTTGAGGCGCGCGAACTCGATCTGGCGCGGCTTCGACGGGAGCATCGGCAGATTGTCGATGCACCAGTCGTAGAGTGGGCGGTGCGCCTCGAACTCGAGCGTGCAGAGGGAGTGCGAGATCGACTCGAGCGCGTCGGAGATCGGGTGCGCGTAGTCGTACATCGGGTAGATGCACCAGTCGTCGCCGGTTCGATGGTGCGTTTCGCGCTTGATGCGATAGAGCACCGGGTCGCGCATATTCATGTTCGGCGACGCCATGTCGATCTTTGCGCGAAGCACATGCGCACCGTCTTCGAAGGCGCCGGCCCGCATCTTCCGGAACAGGTCGAGGTTCTCTTCGACGGAGCGGTCGCGAAACCGGCTCGCGCGCCCCGGTTCGGTCAGCGTGCCTCGGTGCTCCCGGATCTCCTCGGCGGTTAGGCTGTCGACGTAGGCCTTGTCGTTCGAGATCAGGTGCTCGGCGAAGTCGTAGAGCTGCTGGAAGTAATCGGACGCATGGTAGAGGTGCTCCTGCCAGTCGAAGCCGAGCCAGTGGACGTCACGCTTGATCGCGTCGGCGTACTCCTGCTCTTCCTTCGCGGGATTCGTGTCGTCGAAACGGAGGTGACAGCGGCCACCGTACTCGAGCGCGAGACCGAAGTTGAGACAGATCGACTTTGCATGGCCGATGTGCAGGTAGCCGTTAGGTTCCGGCGGGAAGCGTGTCACGACTTCGGTGTGCTTTCCGGTCTTGAAGTCGCCTTCGATGATCTCTTCGATGAAGTTGAGCGATCGGCTCGTTTCCGTGGTCGTCATCGCATCTGGCCCTTGTCGCGCTGGCATTCGGGTCTCGCGGCCCGTTTGAATCGCGCAGTCTACAACGGCGGTGCGGGCGGCGTCATTCGGCGGGTGGTGGGTTGGTGTCGTGAATCCCGATCTGTTACGGGAGTGCGCGAGCCGGGGTTGCGGGCTCGTCGAGGAGGCCTCGGCAGGATACTGGGCCGTGTTCAAGGCACCATGACCCCGGTCGAGGCAACCGCACTCGGCGATTGTCTACGGACTCACGCGGCCTCGATCCGGCCTGATTGGCCCGATTCGCGAGAGCGCGCGGACGACATCGAAAGGCATGCACGCGTTTCACGGATGCTGAGCCGTGCGAGAAGGCTCCAGGATCGCTGACGCGCTATGACGCTGCCCCTTGACGGGTCGCACCGCGGGGCTTACGGTTTCCGGCGAGGAAATCCGCCGATGGGAAAGCCCGACGCGCGCGTCGACGCGTATATCGCGAAAGCTGCTCCGTTCGCGAAGCCGATTCTCGAGTACATCCGCGAGGTCGTGCACGGGGCATGCCCCGACGTCGAGGAGACGATGAAGTGGAGCTTCCCGAATTTCGAATACCGCGGGATGCTCTGCAGCATGGCTTCGTTCAAGGCACATTGCGCGTTCGGCTTCCGGAAAGGTGCCCTCCTCATCGAGAAGTCGCCGAAGGTGGACGAGGCGATGGGGCAGATGGGGAGGATCACGGCGATCGCCGACTTGCCGCCGAAGAAGGAGCTCGTCCGCCTGATCAAGGCCGCGATGAAGCTGAACGATGCGGGAGTGCCTGCACCGAAGGCGAAACGCGAATCGAAGACGCCTCTCGCCATTCCACCCGACCTCGAGGCTGCGCTGAAGAAGAACGCGAGAGCCCGGAAGACGTTCGAAGGCTTCCCACCGAGCCACCGTCGCGAGTACGTCGAGTGGATCGTCGAGGCGAAGCGTGAGGCGACGCGGCAGCGCAGGCTCGCGCAGGCGATCGAGTGGATGGCCGACGGCAAGTCGCGGAACTGGAGGTACGAGCCTTCGGCAGGCATCCAGTCGAGTCGCAGCCGGCAGCAGGTCGCTGATCGGGCGACATTCACAGTCGCGTCGCGAAACCGCTGAGCCGTACGCTGAAAAGCTCTTCTGCGGCACTCGACGGCGCGCAGTGAAAGCTTTCCCGGGCTGGAGATTTCCCAAGTCGAGGTGCCGGAGTTTCCGCGATCGCCCGCCCGAGGGTGAAGATCTCGAAAACTCGGTCCATCCGGGCCGGTTCGCGTGCTGCAGATCACACGATGCGACGGATCGCAGCCTGCTAACGTATCTCGTGGAGCGTCGACTGCAGGAGCGTCCAAACATGCCCAAACTTCGAGTCCGTAGTCGCGTCATCGCACTCGTCATGATGTTTTCCCTTCTGTCGGCGAACGCGGTGATGGCTGACGACTTCATTGTCAACGCGACGTCGGATGCGGGGCCGGGGTCGCTGCGACAGGCGATGCTCGACGCGAATGCGTCGGGTTGCAGCGTGATCGCGCCGTGCCGCATCGTCTTCGCGATTCCGGGCCCGGTGCCGCCGCAGGGGTGGTTCACGATCGCGCCGAAGTCGCCGCTGCCGATCGTCACGCGCGCTTTCGTCGAGATCGACGGGAGCACACAGTCGCGATTCACCCGCGACACGAATCCGTTTGGCCCCGAGATCGAGCTCGACGGGAGCGCCGCGGGTTACCGGAGCGGCATCAAAGTGCAGGCGCCCGCGTTCGCCGTGCGAGGCCTCGCGATTCACAGCTTCGAAGGGCATGGGATTTACCTCGACGCGGCGAGTGGGGCGCGCGTGGAGCAGAACTACATCGGCGTCGATCCGACGGCGATGGTGGCACGGCCTAATGGCATGAACGGCATCGCCGGTCGCGGCGCGAGCGGATGGATCGCCGCGAACATCATCAGTGGCAATCAGGGAAACGGCATCTATCTCACCTGGCCGAGCGCGATGAACATCTACGCGAATAGGATCGGCCTGGGATGTGTCGGCGAGCTCCCGATTCCAAACCTTGCGAGCGGCGTTCACGCTGCCGGTTTCGGAACCCGCGTCGACTACAACGAGATCGCCTTCAACCGGCTTCACGGAGTCGGCACCGACGGCGGCGACGTCGCGATCAGGGGGAACCGAATCTACGGGAACGGCCTACTCGCGATCGACGCGGCCTTCGACGGCGTAGACGCGCCTGCCTCCGGACGGCCAGTGCCTCCCGTGCTGACGAGCGTTCGCGCGAATAGCGATCAGGAGGGCTACTACACCGGGTTCTACGTTGCGATCGGCCACCTGAATGCGGGCCCGCACGAAACGGTGTCCGTCGACCTCTTCGCATCGCCGTATCCGAACGAGTATGGCAGGGGCGACGGCAGGATCTATCTCGGCAGCACCGTCGTGACGACCGATGCCGACGGCAGCGCGAGCTTCGAGATCGGCCGCGATTACTCGGGTGGAACGCTCCTGGAGATCATCGGAGGCGTCGCCTCGGCGACGCTCACCACCTCGCGCACTACGTCGGAGCTCAGTGCGCCAGTGCCGATCGCGCTGGATGTGCCGGCATTCGAGGTGACCTCCACCGCCGACGACGGACCAGGAAGTCTGCGGGCCGCGATTGCCGCCGCGAACGATGCCGAGTGCGCGGAGTCACCGTGCAGGATCACGTTCCGCATTGCCGCTGACGCGCGGAAGAACGGCGTCGCGACGATCGCACTCGCGTCGCCGCTCCCTCCGATCACGAACTACATACGAATCCTCGGCGCTTCGCAGAGCTGGTGGGAGGGCGACACGAACGTCTTCGGGCCGGAGGTCGAGATCGCCGACTCGGCCGGCTTGCAGATCGGTCTGCCGGAGGCGGGGGTGGAACGCGCGTACGTCTCAGACGTCGTGGTGAGTGGCGCCCGTGGCGACGGGATTACCGTCTACGCCGCGTCCGAAGGGTCGCGCATCGAGCTCGAACGTTGCTACGTCGGGACCGACGTGACCGGAACCGTCGCGCGGCCTAACGGAGGGAACGGGATCCGATTCGTCGGCGGCAAGCCGGTCGATAGCTTCCTTCGTCATGCCGGTGTGATCCGCGGGTGCGTGATCGGCGGCAATGGCGCGAACGGCGTGCTCGTCGATCGGGCCACCGGTGTGCTCGTGCGCGACAGTAGGATCGGCACCGGGCCGACGGGGCTGCCACTCGGAAATCGCGGTGCCGGAGTGCGTGTGGCGGGCTCCTCGAACACGCGAATCGAGGACGACGTTATCGCCTTCAACGATGGCGACGGCGTGGAGACGACTCCCGACTCGACGTCGACGATGGTGCGCGCGTCGATCTTCGAGAACGGAGGGCTCGGCATCGACGTGAACGACGACGGTGTGTCGCCCGCTGCCGGCGGAGCGCTCGACCCGCCCGTACTGACCGAGGCCCGGTGGGACGAGCAGACGCGGCGGACGTTGATCAGCGGTACGAAGCGTGCGAACGGCTACCCGGCGAATCCGCCAGGTGGCAGTTTCGCGGGAAACGCGTGGGGAATTCACTGGTATCGGAACGACAGGCCCGATCCGTCGGGCTCGGGCGAAGCGCAGGAGCCGTTGTCGAGTTACTATCCACCGTTTCAGATCGTGCGCGACACGGGAACGGAATTCACCGTGTCGTTCGAGCTCGACCTACGCGGATCATTCATCAGCGCGACGACGAACCGCTTCTACTGCTTCTGGGAGTTCGGCTGCACCGCCGAGGAGACCTCGGAGCTCAGTCGCACGATCGAGGTTCGATGAGCGCGTAGGCGTGGTCGCGGGCGCCGCTCAACACAGCGCTGCGATTCCGGACACACTGCCGGTATCATCGTCGCCGAATGGTCACGCTTCCCGGTCCACCCGTTCGACTGTGGCGATCTGGGGATGAGGAGTCACTCGTCCGGCACGCGGACAACTATGCCGTTTGGCGAAGCCTTCGCGACCGGTTCCCTCGGCCGTACACGCTCGACGACGCGCGCCGGTGGATCGAGGCGCAGCTGCAGGCGCCGGAGCGACTGATGAACTTCGCGATCGAACGCCACGGCGAAGCGGTCGGTGGCGTCGGATTCATTCCTGGGAGTGACGTGGAGAGCCGTACGGCCGAGATCGGCTACTGGGTCGGCCAGTCGCTTTGGGGACGCGGTCTTGCTACCGCAGCGGTGCAGGCGGTGCTTCCGTATGCGTTCGAGAGGCTCGAGCTCCTGCGGGTCTTTGCTGCCGTTTTCGAACTCAACCCGGCGTCGGCGCGTGTGCTGGAAAAGGCGGGATTTGTGAGGGAAGGTGTTCTGCGCGATGCCGCGATCAAGGAAGGGCGCGTCACGAGCATGATCGTGTACGGCATGACGCTGAGTGACTGGGATGCGGTTAGGCGAAGCGGAGCCGGCGTGGTGTGACGTGAGAAGACTGGGGTGGCCGCTCAGATGGTCAGGAGCGTGACCCCGATGACGATGACGATTCCGACGTTTAGCAGCACGAAGTAGAGGGCGATCATCGTCGCGCCTTTCGCGAGCGTCTTTCCCCACGCGCCACCGTACACCGTTCGGAGCGCGAGGAGGAAGTAGGGGATCACTGCCCCCAGGAGAAACAGCGAAACGACTTCCACGAGTGCAATCCCGGTCGCCCCGAGCAGCAGGCAGCTCGAGAGAAGGCAAAACGCGAACGCGTGCAGGTGAATCGAGAAGTAAAGGTGCGGTACATAGTACGGCTGTGCCTTGCGGTAGAAGAGCATGAGAAGCAGCGCGAACACCGGCATCAGGAGAAACATCGCCTTCGGCAGGGAATGAACCAGCGCTTCGCTCAGCCGTTTCGGATCTTCTTTGACCTTCTCCACCCCATGCGCAAGGCGAGCGGTGAGCGAACCGCTGCCTGCTCCTTCCGTGGCGACTCTCGATGCCGCCGACGGCGTCAGCCGGACCTTCGCGTTTGACAGGAATCCGAAGTATGCGACCACGGCGAAGCAGAGCACGCTCCAGAGCAGGTAAAGCCGGATCGGAGAAATGTGGCGCGCGCGCCGCCCTTCGACGAAGTCGAGCGTGAGCCTGCCTGGGTTGAACAGCAGCAGCCTCATCGTGCGGAAGAGCTTTCCGTCGACGTGCAGGAATTCGTGGATCGCCTCGTGAAGGACGTCGTGCAGCCCGAGTTTCGGCGACGCGACGCGCTGCCCACACGAGGAGCAGAACTTGCCATGGAGCTCGGTGCCGCAGTTGAGGCAGGGGCCGCTGATGTCAATTTCGTGCACTTGCGAGAGGATAACGGCAAGTTGGTGGTTTTTGCCACAGGCGGGAGGGCGAGCGAGAGCTGGGTCGGCAGTTGTCATCCCAACGCGCAAAGGGGGGGCTCAGAGCACGTTGCGGGTTAGGGAACCGGAACCAGTCGCGGAGCTTCTCGAGACGGGGGAGTAATCAGGGGGAGTCAGAGCTCGAACGGCTCGGTGTGGAAATCGACGGCACGCGACACGGCGTCACACGTGATCCAGGAGCACCATTCGAGGTGCTCCTTCGACGCCATGGTCCGCTCTTCGCGGATGCGCCACAGCGCCGCGCCATCGGCTGGCGTGACCGGTACGTCCAGCTCAAACGAGTCGAGCGGCTCAACTCTTGGCTTCGATGGCATCGAACAACTCCGACAGGCCGAGACGCTCGAAGTATTCCTTCACCGCGCTCCCGTCTGCATTGCCCCCTCGCGACGACGCGCGACCGTGACCTACTTCGTGCCGTGGCAGGCGGGAACCGTTGAAGCTCCGGTGTGAGCATCGTGCCGCATCTGAGCTCCTGTGACGTTGCGGTAGAGCATCATGACCCCGACCGCGATGAGGACGAGCCCGGCGATGCGCGCGAGGCCGGTGCGGAACCACGGTGCGATTGCAGTACCGACGAGTGCCGTGGCCGTAAGGGCCGGGACGGTGCCTAACGCAACGCCTGCCATGATCGTGGCGCCTGCAGGCGCGCTGCCGCTGGCGGCTGCGCCGGCCAGCCCGGCATAAACGAGACCGCAGGGGAGGAAACCCATCGCCATGCCGACGACGAGCGGGAAGCCGGGAGGGCGTTTTTCCAGGAGCGGCGCGACGAAACGAGACCAGAATGGCGCGACGAGCGCCGCCGCGCGGTTGCGCCGCTTCCATGTTAGGCCCAGCATCGTCAGTCCAGCGGCCGCCATCGCGATTCCGGCAAGGATCCCGAGCGCCATCGGCGCCCATCCGAGCGCCTTGTTGCCCTGGAGCGCCGCGCCGAAGGCGCCGGCGAGAGCGCCGAGGAACGCGTAGCTGCTCGCCTTTCCGAGCTGCATCAGGCACTGGTGACCGAGGATCTTCCATGCGGCCGATCCCGAGGCTGACATCGCGATCGCGAATCCTCCGCACATACCGATGCAGTGCACCGAGGCGGCAAACGTGAGGGCGAGGGCGACGGCGAAGCTCGTGGTCATTTCGGAGGCTCCTGCGGGATCGGGAATCGCGAGAGCCGTTGCGAATGGATGACGACGAACAGACTCGAGGCGACCATCGCGACGGCGCCGAAGAATGGATGGAGCAGGCCCATCACCGCGAGGACCAGTCCAATGCCGTTGTAGAAGAAGGCCCAGAAGAGGTTGAAGCGCGCGGTGCGCATCGTCGCATCGGCGAGTCGCATCGCCCAGGGAAGCCGCGAGAGATCACCTCGGAGAATCGTCACGTCGGAGACCTCACGTGCGAGCTCCGTGCCGGACTCGAGAGTCACACCGACCGAGGCTGTCGAAAGCGCAGGGGCGTCGTTGATGCCGTCGCCGACCATCACCGGCCACTCGCCCGCTCTCGCGGAGGTGGTGACGATCTCGAGCTTCTCCTCGGGGGTGAGGCTGCCGCGTCCCTCGATTCCCGTCTCCCGGCCGAGGAGCGCGCCGACGGCGTCGAGCGAGTCGCCCGAGAGCACGAGCGAGGAGACGCCGCGCGCGCGGAGCGCGGCGATCGCGTCGCGCCAGCACGGACGCGGTTCGTCGCGGAAGGTCATCGCGCCTAACCACCTTCCGTCGAGCGCGACATGCACCTCGGTGCCCCCCGCGACCGCGCGCTCCTCGGCTCCGCAGAAGCGGGCGCTGCCGACGCGGACGATGCAGCTTGTCGTCCCGACGAGCCCATTCGACTCGCTTCGCTCGCTCAGGGCAGGCTCCGCGAGGAGGGACCTCGCAGGCTGGTTCATCTGAAGGTTTTCCCGTTGCACGATCGTCCGAGCGTGCGAGGTCCCTCGCTGCGCTCGGGACGACACTTCCGTCGGATTTGCGTGACCATCCGTCGTCGCTTCGAACGACAGCGTCGCCTCCACTCCCTGGCCCGGCACTGCGCGGAACGCGCTGACGCGCGTTGCGCTCGCCGTCGCATCCGCCGCCCTAACGATCGCCTGCGCGACTGGGTGCTCGGAGCGCTCCTCGACCGCCGCGGCGAGTGCGAGAAGCTCCTCGCGCGTGACCCCATCGGCCGGATGGACGTCGACGAGCGCCAGCGTTCCCGTCGTCAGCGTTCCGGTCTTGTCGAAGAAGACGCGACGGCTGCGCGAGAGCCCTTCGAACACCGCGCCCGAGCGGACGAGCACGCCGGCGCCGGCCGCGCGACCGACCGCCGTGGTCGCCGCGAGCGGCATCGCGATGCCGATCGCGCAGGGGCAGGCGATGAGCAGAACGGAGAGAGAGTTGAGGATTCCCGCGTTGATCCCCGACCGCCACGTCCAGTACGCAAACGTCGACAGCGCGAGCGCGACGATCAGCGGAACGAAGAGCGCAGAGATCCGATCGACGAAGGGAGCCATCCACGTCTTTCCGGCGCGGGCCTCCTCGACCCGCCTCACGAGCTCTCCGACGGTCGTGTCGGCGCCGGTGCGCTCGACGCGGACGAGGAGGGAGCCGTCGAGACAGAGCGTACAGGCGGAGACGTGTGTGCCTTCGCCGCGGAATGGCGGGAGGCTCTCGCCGGTAATCTCCGCCTCGGAGATGCTCGCGCCTCCTTCGACGATCACTCCATCGGCTGGGATTCGTTCGCCAGGCCTAACGCGTACGACGTCGCCAGGCTGAAGATCGCCGAGCGGTACCGTCTCCTCGACGCCATCGACGACCCGGCATGCCTCCGATGGTAAATTGCCTAACAGTCCGGAGATCGCATCGGTCGTGCGTGCACGGGACGCCGCCTCGACGTAGCGGCCAATCGTCACGAAGAGGAGGATCCCCATCGCGGTATCGAGGAAGAGCGGACCGTTTCCCATCAGTACGGATCGCGCCGACACGAGATACGCCGCGCCGACGCCGAGGAAGATGAGCGCGTCGGTGTCGAGGCGAAAGTTTCGGAGACGGCTGAAGCCGCGGTTGAGAAACGGCAGCCCTAACAGGATCAGCGCCGGTGTCGCGAGGATGAGAAGCGCCCAGCGTACCCACGCTTCGCCCGCGATCCGGTCGGCTTCGCCCCGCCCCGAATAGAGGACGAAGCTGCACATCATCACGTTGATCGCGAGGAAGGCGCCGACGCCGACCGACATGAGAAGCCCCGACGCCTCTCCGTGGCCCGAGCCGTCACCGGTCAACCGATGTGCGAGCGCGCAGCCTCCGCAGCAGTAGAGCGGCTCGCTGCAGGCACCGGCGACGCCGGAGACCGGCAGGCCGCAATGCGCGCAGAGAGGAAGCGGTGCCGCATGGAACACCGACGCGGCAGAGGAAGTACCGAGTCGTGCGGAGCTTGCAGACACAGCCGTCACAGCGCCGGACGCGACGTGACCGGCTTCCCGGTCTCGAGGTCGAGGAAGACGACGCGCTGCCGCTCGCTCACGATCCACACGGTGATCATGATTGCGATGAAGAGTGCGGACATGCCCCAGAGCACGGCCCGCAATAGAAGCCCTTCCCTCGGTGAAAACGATGATCTCGGCGTCATGACATGATTCTCCACACACTCGGTTCTGCTGGAGACCTCTCGCTTCGGCGTTGGTCGGCTTGCATCCCGAAGGGATGCCAGAAGGTAGCCTGGGGTCGCCGCAGGCGACCCCAGGAAAGGAAGCACGGCAATTTTCGCACCCCGGAGGGGTGCCAGAGGAACAAGCGCGAGGCTCGGTCTAGCACCCCTCCGGGGTGCGGATCACGTCGTACATCCGCATCCCCGGGTCGCCCGCGCTTGGCGGGGCGACCCGGGGCTACCTTCTGGCACGCCTCCGGCGTGCGCTCCGGTGTGCCTTCCAGCGCGTTCGTGATCGCTCGCGTGCGGCCATCGGCGGGCTCTGCGTTCCGGGTCTGGATCACGTTCGATTACCTCCCGCGTAGAACGTCATCGCGAAGCGTTCCGAACGCTCCTCGGATTTGATGATGGCCGTGAACGGAACCACGCTCGACGTCACTTCGGAGCGTGGCACCTTGATCGAGATCGTGAACTTGCGCTCTTCGCCCGCGGGGATCCGCCCATCGGCGAGCCCGTCGACAGTCGCGTCGGCGGGGAGTCCTTCGACGGTCAGCGCGACGGTGACAGGCTCACTTCCCTTGTTCGCTGCGCGGAGCAGGTACTTCGCCTCGGCGACCCGTTCCTCTGCGGAGGCCGTCGTGCCATACACGGGAGAGATGTGGAATGTCAGCGGTTCGCGCATCGCGACGGCGACGATGAAGACGATCCCAAAACCTGCGGTCGAAACCGCGACGAGGAGTCGCTTGATGTCCCACGTCATTCCACGGCCGAAGCCGAACGAGTAGGCGAGGAGGCCAGGCCGCTTCTTCTTCGCGAGAACGAGATTGCAGACGTCGATGCAGTTGCCGCAGCGGGTGCACTCCATCTGGAAGGCGCTCTTCCTGATGTCGATCTCCATGTTGCAGACGCGCTCGCAAAGGCCGCAGTCGATGCAGGCGCCGGCCGACTCGTCGAACGTCACGTGCAGGCTCTTCTCGTCGACGAGCACTCCCTGGAGGAGGCCGTAAGGGCAGACCGACTGGCAAAAGGTCTCGCGGACGAAGAGGAGGTCGAGGACGACGAGGATCGTGGTCGTCACGCCGATCGCGCCGAGCCAGAGCCCGACGTCGAAACGCGCCATCCGACGGAAGACCTCGCCGAGCGGGGCGAAGTAGCCCATGAAGAGCGCGGTCGCGACGATCGAAAGAACCGCGACCAAACCGTGAGAGACGAGACGCTTTGCGAGGCGCCGCCGCGAGTCGGACAGCTTCCTCGTGATCCGTTTCGCCAGCGCATCAATATCGTGCGCGAGCTCGCTGAAGACCATCTGCGGGCAGGCCCACGCGCACCAGACGCGGCCGAGCACGAGCGTCATCGCGCCGATGATCCACATCCCGAACATCAGCCCGAGCCAGACGAGCGTCCACTCGTCGAGCCAGATCTGCTGGCGGAACACGAAGAGCTTCCCGGCGATGAAGTCGAAACGGAAAAGGTCGAGTGCGGGGAGCAGCGCGAAGATCGCGAAGAACGCGAGCTGCGTGATGCGGCGCATCCGCGTGTAGTGTCCGGTCCAGCCTAGATAGGCCATGTTCCCGTCCCGATCAGTACTTCAATCGAGGATTCGCTCCCGGGGCGATCACGAGCTCCCGATGAAAGTTGTAGCGCTGCATGGTGAACGCGTGAGTGGGGCAGCGCGTCGCGCACATCGAGCATCGGATGCACGCGGTCTCGTCTTTGAGCATGACGCCGCCGAGCGAATCGAGCTCGGCGGGCTCGAACGCGGCCAGTTGCTCGGCGGAGATGCCTAACTGCGACTGTGCCATCGCGAGAAGCCGCTTGTCGTGCGCGACCTGCGAGAGGCCGACGAGGTGGAGGCAGTCGTCGGGGCAGACGTCGACGCAGCCGTTGCAGGCGATGCAGTGCTCCCCTTCGAACCAGGTCTGCACGTCACACCTGAGGCAGCGCTGTGCCTGCACTCGCGCCTCGGCTTCCGGGTAGTTCCGCTCGACCTGGCGGTCGCCGGCCGAGGCGAGCTCCGTTGCGCTCGGCGCTTCGGAAGGAGGCAGCTCGCGCCGCATCGTCTCCCAGTCCTGCGCCATCGTGTAGGTCGCCGGGGCCCAGTCGTACTCGAGCGTGACGGCGGTCGTCGTCGCGCGGAGATAGTCGTGAATCGATCGAGCCGCGACCTGCGCCGATGCGATGGCATCGATGAAGAGTCGCGGGCCTAACACGACGTCGCCGCCAGCGAATACGTCGGGGCGAGTCGTCTGGAGCGTATCGGGATCGGCCTTGATGAGGCCGCGGTCGGTCAGCTCCACACCATCCTCGGGGCTGAGGAAATTGAAGTTCGCGGACTGCCCGATCGCGAGAATCACGGTGTCGCAGTCGATCGTCTCGCGGAGCGACTCGTCGAACCTCGGGCTGAAGCGGCGCTCGGAGTCGAAAACGGAGAGGCAGGCGGCGAACTCGACGCCGCTCACCTTTCCGTTGCCGACGAACTGGCGGGGACCGAGGGATGTGTGGATCTCGAGCCCTTCGTGCTGGCCTTCCTCGATCTCGATCGCGTCGGCCGGCATTTCATCGCGTGACTCGAGGCATGCGACGTGGACCTTCGTGACGCCGGCGCGGCGCGCCGCGGTGCGGGCAACGTCTGCGGTGACGCGGAAATCTTCGACCGACTCTTCCTCGTCGTTGACGGCGCGAAGCGCGGTGCGGGCGACGTCAAACGCGACGTTGCCGCCACCGATGACGAGGACGCGCGGGCCGATGTCGATCGGTTCGCCGAGATTCGCGAGCCGTAGAAACTCGAGGCCGTTGACGACGCCGGGGAGGTCGGCGCCGGGAAGGTCGAGGCGGCGGCTTCCCTGCAGCCCGGCGCCGATGAAGATCGCCTTGAACCCTTGTGCGCGGAGGTCGGCGAAGGTGCGGCCCGGGACGCCGACGGGAGTATTGAGCCGCAGCTCGACGCCTAACGACAGGATCGCGTCGATCTCGGCCGAGACGAGCTCGCGCGGGAGGCGGTAGAGCGGGACACCCATCGTGAGCATGCCGCCGGCGACGGGGCCTGCCTCGAAGACGGTGACCCTGTACCCGGCGCGGGCGAGATCGTGCGCGACGGTGAGGCCGGCGACCCCCGCGCCGATGACGGCGATCCTCTCGCCGTAGTCTCCCTTCGGGATGAGCATCCTTTCGTCGGCAAAGCGATGGTAGTGCTCGTCGCTTCCCGTGTCGTTGCCGTAGAGCTCGCATGCCCAGCGCTTGACCGCACGGATCGAGACGGGGGTGTCGACGCTTCCGCGCCGGCAGGCTCGCTCGCACGGCGCGCCGCAGATGCGGCCGCAGATCGAGACGAACGGGTTCGTTGCGCGCGCAATCCTGTATGCGTCTTCGTCGCGTCCCTCGGCGACCGCGGGGACGTACCCACACGCGTCGGTGAATACAGGACACGCGACGCGGCACTTCACCTGCTCGACCCAGTAGCGCTCCGCGTCGGGGATCTTCAGGCGGCGATAGGCATTCGATACGGGCTTGTCCACGATGACTCGCTCCGGGGTGCTCCTAGTGTGTGTCGCGGCGGAACGTGACCCAGAAGAGGCCGATCACGAACGCCAGCAGGGTGACGCCGATGAACAGGTGGAATCCGGTTCCGGGCGTTTGCATGACCTTGTTGATTTCCTGCACGAGGGGGCCACGCGTCGCGTGACCCGTTTCGCCCGACCAGTAGTTGATCAGATAGGCGACGCCGAAGATGCAGAAACCGGCGTAGGCGAGCTTGAGGAACAGCGGGACGGGAGCGTCGCCACGCTCGGTGATCCAGCCGCCGGCGAGCTCGTGGATTTCGTCTTTCTTGGTCTCATTCTCGGACATCGTGTCCTCCATCGTCATCGAGCATCCGGTACTTCGGCGACTCGTCGTCGCGCATGGCACCGGAGCGAACCGCTCCGACGATCGCGGCGCCCAGCGCGAGGAATCCAAGCGCGAGAGCAAGGTAGAAGCCGATCGTCGAGACGGTCTGGTTGTCCATCGTCATTGCTCGTAGTCGTGAGCGGGGCGCCACTCCTTCGCGCGGCCGAGCGACTGCACGTATGCGATGAGCGCGTCGAGCTCCTGCGGGTCGTTCACGATCCATGGAAACGGCGGCATGACCGAGCCTGGCACGAGGCTCCGCGGATCGCGGAAGTGAGTCACGTGCCACTGGCGGTCGTACTTGCCTCCGACGCGCGAGAGATCGGGCCCGACCCGGCGTGTGCCGAACATGTGCGGCTTGTCGTAGACGAACTCGTCGGGGGTCGAGACGGGGCTGCGCACGTCGCGCCATCCGGAGCGAATCGTGTCAGCTTCGATCGTGCGCGTCTGCTGGGTGTGGCAGTACCAGCAGCCTTCACGCACGTAGATCGAGCGGCCCTGCATGATTTGCTGCGCTCCCGTGTCGCCCGACTTTGCGAGCGTCGCGTAGTCCTTGAGTCCTGCGAGCGGCGTCGCCCAGCTCTTGTCGAGCAGCGGCGGCTCGACCGTGGTGATCAGGCCGCCGATGAAGAAGAAGCCGAGCGCGGCGGCGATGAACAGCCCGCCATTTCTGTCGAACTTGCTCCACATAGCCGACCTCCCTTACTCCGCCGCCGCATGGCTGCGGTTGACGTACGTCGCGAGCATGTTCCACGCGAAGAACAGGATGCCGACGAACATCAGCGTCCCGCCGATCAGGCGGACTGCCCAGTACGGCTGGATGAATTTGACCGTGTCGATGAACGGGATCGTCGGGTCGTTCCACTGGAGCCCCTGGAGGAATCCGCCGATCCAGAGCGACACGAAGAACGAAAGGCCGCCGATGAGCCAGAGCCAGAACGACGCGTTCGCGAGCTTCTCGCTGTGCAGCTTCGTCTTCAGCATCCTGGGGATCGAGTAATAGGCGCCCCCGACCGCGAAGAACGAGAATGCGCCGAGCACCGCCATGTGCGCGTGCCCGACGATCCAGTCGGTCTTCGACACGATCGCGTTCACGGTCCGAAGGCTGTGCATCGGTCCCTGGAAGCAGGTGAGCAGGTAGAAGACGGTTCCCGCCATCATGAACTTGATCGGAACGTTGTCGCGGAGCTGATGCCACTGCCCCTTCATCGTCGCGAGGAAGTTCCAGACGAGCGTCCAGACCGGGATCATCAGCATGACCGAGAAGAGGATCGCGACGGTCTGGAGCCACTGGCTGATCGGTCCGTGGAGCATGTGGTGCGCGCCGGTCCAGACGTAGACGAAGGCGAGCGACCAGAAGCCGATCATCGACAGACGGTGCGAATAGAGCGGTGTCTCGGCGGCCTTCGGGATGTAGTAGTAGGCGATCCCCAGGCCGAGCGGCGTGAAGATCAGACCGACGGCGTTGTGGACGTAGAACCAGTTGAGATTCGCCTGGCTCGTGCCGGCCGTCCCCATCACCGCGAAGTTGCCAGTGATATAGACGAACGCGGTCCAGAGGATTGCACCCATGATGTACCAGACCGAGACGTACATCTGCTGGTACTTGCGGGTGAAAACCGTCATGAAGATGTTCAGGCCGAACGCGACCCAGGCGATTGTCACGAGTACGTCGAGAACGAACGGTAGCTCCGCGTACTCGAGCCCCTGGTTCATGCCGCCTAACAGCGTCACGACCGCGCCGAGGACGATGACGACCCAGAGCCACATCGTCGCCATCCCGAGCTTTTCGCTCCAGAGCTTCACGCCGCAGAGGCGAGGGACGAGATAGAAGCAGAGCCCCATGTCTGCAGCGAGGAGCCAGCCGAAGAGCATCCCGTTCACGTGCACCGGGCGCATGCGCCCGTAGGTCAGCCACGAGACCGAGCCCATGAGGGTCGGGAACTGGAGCTTGCCCGCGATGATGAGAGCGACGAGCCCCGAAACGACGAAGAAGAGCGCGCCGATTGCGATGAAGGCGAACGAGCTTCTGTCCTCGTGCTCGGCGGCCGCGGGTGGACCTGATGTCGACATCACTGCCTCACTCATTGAGTCACCTCGGTCGTGGCGGTCCGTGCCGGCGCCGTTGCCGGAGCAGCCGCCTGTTTCGTGTTCAGACTCTCGATGTAGTTGACGAGATCGCCGATCGACTTGTCGCCGAGCGCGAAGTCGTAGCCTGCCGCGGGCATCGCAGTTCCCTGTACGCCGTACTTGATGCTCTCGTGCAGTCGCGCGTAGCTGAGCGACCTGACGAACGGCGTGTTTCTCAGGTTGCGCGGTCGCGGATGAATGTCCACGGCGTTAGGCCCGTGGCCGTCCGCCTTCTTGCCGTGGCATCCCCAGCAGCGGTTGAGGAAGATCTCCTCGCCGCGCTTGACGCTGTCAGGGGTGTAGGCAACCGGGTTCGTCTGCGGGACGACTCGATTCGCCGGCGGCTTCACCGAGGAGCCCTTGTCGTAGGTTGCGAGGACGTAGTCGACGAGAGCGGCGGAGCCTTGTTCGCCGAGCACGCGGCCCCAGGGAGCCATGCTCGTACCCGGAACGCCGTTCATGACGCTGGCGACCAGCCGTTCGCGCGTCTTCGACTTCATGAACGAAGCCTTCGTGAGGTCGCGTGGACGCGGATCGAGAAAGGTATAAATGACTCCCTCGCCGTTGCCGTTCTCGCCATGGCATCGCGCACAGAGAGCCGCGAACTGCTCTTTCGGATCGGCGGGTACGGCCGGCACCGGTTTGACGAGAAGGTAGTCCGTCAGCGCCTTGAAGATCTCCTCGGGGAGCGGGTAGGGGGGCATGATCGAGCCGGCAACGACGCTCTTCGGGTCGTTGAAGTGCGTCATGAGCCAGGTGGCATCGCGCTGTGAGGCGCTGTAGCCGAGGTCAGGCCCGACCTTGCCGTCGACGGCGTCGAGCTTGTGGCAGGCGAGGCAGCCGACCGACTGGAGCATGAGCGCTCCACGCTCCGCGTCAGGCATCGTACCGAGCGCGGCCGATTTCTCGGAGTTGAGCACGAGCTCGAGCGGAAGCCACTTCGGTCGGTCGGCCTGTGCCGCGCGGAATGCCTGGAGCGGTGCGCGCGAGATGTGCTGTCCCTGCTGCGCCTTGAGGAAGACGACGAGGTCGCTGCGCTGCTCCTTCGTCAGGTTCTGGCGCGGCATCGTCGAGGTCGGGTTCTGCGCGCGCGGATTCTCGATCTTCGCGTCGACGAACTCGATCGTGCGGTTGCGTCCTTCGTTCGTGAGCTCCGGGCCGATCGATCCAGCCGAAAGACCTGCGATCGTGTGGCAGGTAAAGCACGCCCGCTCGAAGAAGAGGCGGCGTCCGCGGTTGACCGCGGGGGCGCCTTCCCAGCCCGGCTCGTTGTGGCACTGGACGCAGTTAGCTTCGATCGCCCAGTTCGGCAGGATCGGCCAGGGCCAGTGCGGATGTGTGCCGTGGGCGCCGACCTGGTCGAGCGCCCGGCCATTGCCGTCATGACACATCGTGCAGCCGAACGTCGCGAAGCCATGACCTGGCACCGGCGGGTGCGTGCGGAGCGGCTGGTCGGCCTTCGTGAAGCGTGGGTCGTCGACCGCGATGTGACACGACATGCAGCGATCGACGCGCTCCTCGCCGAAGCCGCGGACGATCGTCTGCTCGATCTGCGGCTTGCGCGACTGGAGATCCTTCTTCAAATCGGCGCCGTCGGTCAGTTCGGCGGCCTTCTGGTAGTACTCGTCCTGATAGTCCTGCCATTTCGCGAAGAACTGGTCGTAGAAGACGATGCCGTGGAGCGCCAGGACGAGGACGGAGATGATTGCGAGTGCGTATCTCATGTCTCCAGTTCCTCAGTGTCCCGCAGTGGCCGATCCGTGCGCGGCTGGCTGTTCCCACGGGATGATGAATCCCCAGTTAGGCCCTCGGAAGAAGGTACCGATGATCACGAAGATCAGGTTGATCACCAGAAGCGTCGTGAAGATGATCACGGCGAGGAGCCGATGGCGGGAGAACCAGACGCCAACGCCGTTCTGGCCGCGGTCGAAGTAGGGGAGGAGGATGAGTGCGATTACCATGATCGTCGGAACGCCGACGCCTCCCCAGAATGCGGAGTAGGAGACCATCTCCTGCAATCCGAGGAAGTACCAGGGGGCCTTCGAAGGGTTAGGTGGGCTGGTCGGGTTTGCAGGCGCTTCGAGCGGCGCGTTGAACGTCATCGAGATGACGAGGATGACGAGCAGCGTCACAGCGAAGACGAAGAGCTCGGCGATGAACAGGTTAGGCCAGGAGAAGACGGTATTGTCGGGGGTGTTGCCGACCTTGTTGAACGGTCCCTTGACGACACCCATGACGCCGAATGTCTTCGCCTTTTCGGTTTTTACACGAGGCGCGAGGCCTTCGAGCTTGCCGGCAATCGCATCCGGATAGCGCGGCTGCGATTCGGGGAGGTCGGCGTCCGCCGGCCGCGAGAGGCCGCCGTCCTTGCGGATCCTCCAGAAATGCACCGCGACGAAGAGCGTGATCATTGCAGGGATCACCGCGACGTGCAGCACGTAGAAGCGGATCAACGCTTCCTGCCCCACGACGCGATCGCCGAGCAGAAGGAAGCGAATCTGTTCGCCGAAGACGGGAGCGTATCCCGCGATCGCCGTGCCGACGGTCACGGCCCAGAACGCGAGCTGATCCCACGGGAGGAGGTATCCGGTAAACGAGGCACCGAGGGTGAGGAGCAACAGGATGACGCCGACGACCCAGTTGAACTCGCGCGGTGCTTTGTAGCTGCCGGTGTAGAAGACGCGGCAGAGGTGGAGCAGAGCGATCGCGACCATGCCGTGCGCCGACCAGCGGTGCATGTTTCGGATCAGCGTGCCGAATGCGACGGTGCCGTTGAGATCGAGCATCCGGTCGTACGCCTGCGTCGTCGCAGGAACGTAGTAGAACATCAGCAGGATGCCGCTGACCGTGAGGATGAGAAAGAGACTGAGCGCCATGACGCCGAGGCCGAGCGTGTAGGCGGGGCGTAACGAGTTCGAGTGGGTCTTGACCGGGTGAATGTGAAGGAAGACGTTGGAGAAGGTCGTCTGTGAGCGTCCGAGGTCCGACGAGGGGATTGGATTCCGGAAGATTGACTTCCAGACGTTCATCGGAAACGCGAGGATCGTGCCGAGAAAGCCGGTGTCGTTTTTCATCGTCTCCTCAGACTTTCAAGAACGTGCCGGCGGGAACCGGCGTCGCCGTGTCGACTTCGAGCTCGCCGTTAGGCGAGAGCGAGACCTTGAACCAGGGGAGCGGTCGCGGCGCGGGCCCGCCGAGGACGGTTCCCTCGGCGTCGAAGCGGCTGCCGTGGCAGGGACAGTCGAAGCCGATCTCGGTCGTCGCGACGACGCAACCGAGGTGCGTGCACGTGTTCGAGATCGCCGCGACGCCTGCCTCATTCCGGATGATCGTCACCCGCTGGCTCCCGAGCGGGAGGCGCGTACCGAGCGGAAACGCGTCGGGCTTGCCGAGTCTGAAGCGCGACGGCTCGCCGTACGTCACGCGCGGCTTGAAGAAGAGAAGGTTCGAGAACCAGACGACCGCGTTTGCTCCGAGCAGTGCGGCAATGCTCGTGAGCGTGAGCGCCTGGCGGCGCGAGACGCGGGTGTCCTGGCTCATCGCCTGATCGATCGGGTTCGCCATCGAGGACCCTCCTGACACGTCACTTCTTCTGTTCCGGATCGCGCTTCGCACCCTGGTCGGCCGGAGCGATATCGGGCCAGAAGAGTTGTTCTTTCGTTTGTTCGAGGTTGCGGAACTGGCCCGATTTCACTCCCCAGGCCCACACAAAGGCGGCAGCGATCCCGAGTGCGATTCCAGCAGCGAAGAGAGCGATCGTCGTTGCCATTAGCGATGTGGTTTCGGATTCATGGTCGAGAGAAAGAAGCCCGGTCGCTCGACGGTGAGAGCGAATCGGATCTTGATCGCGGCTGCTCCATCAACCCCATTGCTTTAGGCCAATCGACCGCGGAGACTCTACGGTCTACGTCACCGTAGTGCTGCGAAGTGGGTCACGAGTCGGTGTGACATAAGTCACGTCGATGACCGGAGCGTGAGCGCCCGACGGAGGAATGGAAGGGGAAGGGTGTCGGACTTCGAAGCGTGGCTCTGCGAAGCGCGTGTTTCTGCTGCGGTGGCCGTGAGCGTTGGGAAATCGTCAGTGCAGGGCGTCCCCGTCGCATGAAACGCACGCGAGGACTTCGCTTCCGTTGCCGTGGTACTCGA
>JACPDH010000016.1 GCA_016184115.1 Acidobacteriota bacterium
AGGAAGAGGGAGTGTGAGAGCGAGGAGGAGGACGACGGTAACGCGACGGTTCACGAGATGCTCCTTCGATGGGTGACGATGGGCCAGCTGCGCCGCCGCGCATCATATGACTGGTGAGCGCCGAGTGGCGAGCCTGCGCTCACCGAACCTGCAGGACGTCACGAGGACGTGACGAGAAGCGAGTCGATGGCCAGAGGAGAGGCTAAGGGACGATGTCGGTCGTGACTCGACGAGTTCGCTCGTCTGAGGGGAAGAAAACCCTGAAGTAAGAACGCAGAACGATGAATTCTGAACCCGGAAATGCGTCCTGCGTGGTGGTTTCTGGGTTCGAAATTCAGCGTTTGACGTTCTAACATCGGCCTTCTTCCCTCGACATAAGGCCAGTGTGGTCAGGACCGGTTACACGCCTAACTCTCGACCATCGCACCGTCTTACTGACCCAGGAGTGCCGCCAGATGAAGTTTCTGCTCGTCGGTTGGTTCGGGAAGTGTCTCCAGGCGCCACTGCGTGGCGGGTTTCTCGCCGAATGCAACGTCGATCTGCCGCATCTCACCGCGTCTCGCGATCAGGAACGACGCCGTGTTGCCGGGCCGGTAGTAGGAGAGTCGCTCTTCCCACGATGCCGGTGTCACGCGGACGTTATCGATCGCGACGACCTCATCCTCGGCGTTGAGTCCCGAGTCATACGCGGGAGTTGCGCGGCGCACCTCGTCGACGACGAGGCGACCGCCTTTGTCGCTGGTGACGGCGCCGATCCATCCTTTCGCTTCCTCGTCCTTCTTCGCGTCGCCGTTCTTCGCCTTGAAGCGGAGGCCGTACCATCCGAGTGCGCCGCCGTAATCGAGCTCGCTGGTCGAGTCGACCGCGTGATCGAAGAACGATGACATGTCGCGGCCTGCGACCTCGGACGTGAGGGTGCGAAACTCGGCGCTCTCGAAGCCGCGGACGCCGGAGTACTTCGACCATGCCGTTAGCATGACGTCGTCGAGACTCCTCGCTCCGCCGGTCGACGCGCGGATTGCCGCGTCGAGCAGAAAGGCAATCACCGTTCCTTTCACGTAGTAGCTGATCGCGACGTTTGGCGTGTTCTCGTCGCGGCGGTAGAGCGAGATCCACGCATCGAGCGATGCCGAGCTCGCCGATTGAACGAGTCTTCCTGGCGTCGTCTGGAGCGTCTCGATGATCTCGCCGAGCCTGTCGAGATACTCGTCGCGTGTGATGAGCCCTCCTCGGCTGAGCACGATATCTTCGTAGTAGTTCGTGCAACCTTCTGCGATCCAGAGATCCGGCGTGTAGACCTCGTTTTCGTAGTCGAACGGGCCGAGAGCCGCGGGGCGCAGGCGCTTCACGTTCCAGGTATGGAAGAACTCGTGGCTCACAAGCGAAAGCCAGTCGACATAGTCTTTGCGCTTCCGCATCTTGAAGCGCCCGGTCATGAGCAGGCAGGAGTTGCGATGCTCGAGTCCGCCTCGCGCGTCGGTGATCATGTTGAAGAAGACGTAGCGTCGGTATGGAACGCAGCCCCACATCGCCTGCGTGGCGGCGACGATCGCGGCCGTGTCCTTCGCGGCCTTCGCACCGTCCCAAAGTCCCGCCTCGCCTTCATTCACCAGCAGGTGTGCGGCGCCTCCGCACTCGAACTCGTAGAGCGCGCCGTTGCCGCAATAGAGCGGGGAGTCGACGAGCTCGTCATACGAGATGGCGCGGTACCCGCTCTCGGTACCCGTGCTCTCGAGCGGGCTCACGACGTGCGCCCACGAGGGGTGAGGCGCAACGGAGATCTCGAACGTGGCATCGCGGCGATCGACCGGAACGATGAAGGTCGGCGCACCGTTGAGCATTGCAAACTCTGCACTCACCCAGTTTCCCTGTGTTGCCATCGTTCGCGCGTAGACGCGGTAGCGGAGCGTGATCGACGAAGCGCCGTCAGTGGCGACCGACCAGCGGTTCTTCCGAACCTTATCGACCTGAAGCGCGGCGCCGTCGGATCCCGCTGCCGTCACGGCCTCGACATGCTTTGCTTATTCGCGCACGAGATACGAGCCGGGCGTCCAGACCGCAATCGCGAACACGATTGAGGGAGTGCCTCTCGTCGGGATCGTCGCTTCGACCTCGACGTAGTGAGTATGAGGTTCAGGGAATGAGAGCTTGTAGCGAAGGAGGTCGTTCGACATGGCGCGCGAATGATAAGGCAGGCCGGTGGACAAAGGTCAACGCCCAGGCGGGCGAAGAGCGTAGGGG
Organism: Acidobacteriota bacterium; assembly: GCA_016184115.1. GTDB lineage: Bacteria > Acidobacteriota > Thermoanaerobaculia > Gp7-AA8 > Gp7-AA8 > JACPDH01. The sequence goes on from JACPDH010000016.1 coordinate 2,242, forward strand.
CGACGCGCTGCGTTGCCAGTTTCAAAAGGAGGAGGGTGGGGTCAGTGCCAGAGGCGTCAAGCTAATAAGAAAACCCTGAAGTGAGAACGTAGAACGATGAATGTAGAACCCAGAAACGCATCCTGGGCGGGGTTTTCTGGGTTCGAAATTCAGCGTTCTACGTTCTCACTTCAGGGTTTCCTTATTAGCTTGACTTGATGTCATTGTTGTCAGCTCCACGGCTTCAAGGATTCGATGCCGAAAGTCGTGAAACGGTGGCCCAGACCCCCACCCGAACTACCCGACCTCAGTTGGTTTGGCGCGGAAGCAGTGCAATCGCCCGGAGCGGGCCGCCCGAACCTCCGGCAATCTTCATCGGCAAGGCGACGACCCAGGCGCCGCGCTCCGGCAACTCAGCGAGGTTCGCCAGGTTCTCGAGCCCGACGACGTTCTCCGCGTTTGCGATTCTGTGGACGATGAAGTCGGTCGACTGCCCGTAGTCGATGCTCGCCGTGTCGACCCCGAGAACGGCGACCTTGCGCTCGATCACCAGCAGTTTCGCGGCATCCTCCCCGTACGAAGGGAAGTGGAGCTTCGACGCGTCGCCCGGGGTGTCGTCACCGAGGTAACGGAGCCGGTCGGGCCAGCGCGTGAACCAGCCGGTACGGAGGATCACGATCGTTCCCGCCTCGATCGTGCCATTGCGCGATTCCCACGTGCGCACGTCATCGGCGGTTAGGCGATAGTCGTCGAGTCCGGCCTTACCGCGGATGTCGATGACGGCAGCCGGGCCGACGAGACGGCTGACGGGGATCTGATCGGCGGTCCACTTCCCCTCGGCGAAATGAATTGGCGCGTCGAGATGCGTGCCTCCATGCTCGGGGGCGCAGAACGAATTCGACGCGTAGAACCAGCCGCCGGGCGTTACCGAGTGGCTGAGCTCCTTCAGTTCGAACGTCGACGGTGAGGTCGGCCAGTAGATCGTCGACTCGTCGAACGGATGGCTGAGGTCGACGATGCGGGCGGTTGTCAGGTCGAATCCCGCCGCAGGTGCGGCAGCGCGCGGCGCCTGGGTGGTCGTCACCGAGACGCAGCCTGAAGCGAGAAGCAGGGCGAGAGAGGCAACTGCAAGACGCATCGGTCGAATCCTCCGGACAGCGAATCGGAACGCTAACGCAAAGCAACGCGGCAGACAACCGTGTGCAGGGAGGCGCCGCGCGATTGCGTCAAAGCAAACCGATTGACAATGCGGATCGACTCGGCGGGGCGAAGGCAGGACGCCGTCGCTACGACCTGCCTGCTTTGACCTCTGATCTCTGACCTTTGGCCTGCCTTCCGTTACTCCGGCTTCATTCCGTACGCGTCGCGCAGAACTTCGATCGGGTGTACCGGCGCCCGTCCGGTCTCCTCGATGACGTTCAGTCCCGCCATCATGCAGTCAGAGACGAAACGATCGGCGTCTGCGTTCGTCATCTGCCGGCAGAGTTTCTGCGCGCATTTGCGCGAGTGGTCGTAGTACTCCGTCTTCATTCCCCAGGTACCGTCGAATGCGGAGCACTCCTCGATCGCTTCCACCGTCGTGCCCTTCGCGCCGCTCAGAATCTTCGTGAACGGCTGGCCGATGTTCTGGGCGCGGAGATGGCACGGGACGTGATACGCGAGCTTTCCCTGCGGCGTGTCGAACGCGGTGTCGAGTTTCCCTTCGTTCTTGAGGATTGAGAGGTATTCGCCGATGTCGAATGTGTTCTTCGCGACGAGTTGAGCCTCCTCGCTGTGGAGCAGTTCCGGCCAGTCCTGCTTCATGACGTAGGCGCATGTCGGAGCGCAAACGACGACCGGAATGCCCCGTTTCGCAAGTGGTGCGAGCGCCGAAACGTTCTTCTCTGCGTTTGCGATCGCCTTCTCGACGTCGCCGCCGTCCATCGCGGGCATGCCGCAGCAGAGCTGTTCCGGACGGATCACGGCCTTACCGTTGCGCTCGAGTACCTGAACGGCGGCCCGCCCGACGCTCGGATAGTTGTAGTTGACGTTGCAGCTCTCGAAGATCGCGACGACGTTCGAGTCATCGGGTGCCGCGTGAACTTTCGGTTGGCGCCGTGCGAACCACCCCTCGAACGTTAGCGACGCGAACGGTGGAAGGACGCGATCGCGATGGATTCCGATCGTCTTCTCCATCGCGACGCGGATCGGTTTCTGCCGATTCGCCCAGTTGACGAGCGTGGCGAACATGCCGGTCGACTGGCGCGCGGTCTTGTCGGGATCGCCGAGAATCTTGTCCTGGAAGGTGACGCCGTGCTGCTTCGCCCGGACGGCCTTCGCCCGCAACATCAATCGCGGGAAGTCGATCATGAACTTGTGAGGCGGCGTGTAGGGGCACTTCACGTAGCAGAGCTTGCACTGGAAGCAGAGGTCGACGACTTCGTCCATCTCCGCGTGCGTCAACGCGTCGCACTCTCCCTCGCCCTTCTCTTCGTGACGGTCGATCGCGGCGAAGAGCGACGGAAAGGAAGGACAGTAGCTGAAGCACATCCTGCACGTGTGGCAGACGTCGTACACGCGACGCATCTCGTCGTACAGGTTCGCGTCGTCCCAGTAACTCGCGTCGCGGATGTCGTACACGTTCAAACCTCCATCGAAGCGACGTCGTCGAGATCAGCGACGAGCGCCTTCGTGAGCGCCGCGGGAATGACCGACGCATGCGGGTAGTGCGGATGATCGCTGATGATGGTGAGCTTCGTGCCGGCGCGGAGCGCGGCAACCTGTGCCTGCGTCATGCAGAAGCGAACGAACTGCACCGAGCTGAGTCGCTCGACGTCGATCTGCCGCCGGTCGAAAGTCGCGGGCGCGGAGCCGGCCCCGTCGAGCTCCACGCGAAGATGGCTGTCGAGCCCGAGCAGTTCTACGAGCCGGACGTCGCGCTCTCCCTTCTCCGGAAACTCGATGAGCATCGTCGCGGAAAGCTCGTCGGGGGCGGGGAGGAGCTCGCTGTAGGTGTCGATCTCGTGCCTGATCTCCGGTTCCTTCACGATCCGCTCGGCGCGGACCATTTCGAGCACCTGATAAGTCAGCGTCTCGCGGTTCTCGAAGGACAGGATGATGTTAGGGCCAAGGGCGACGCGGTGGAGCTGTCGTGCGGTGATCGCGGAAGCGCGGATCGCGTCGCGGCGGCGCTCATAGTCTCCGAGCTCGGGAATGTCGCGCCGAGGAATGGTTCGGATGTGGGTGTTCATGACGGGCTCCTTCGGAGAAGCTGGAAATCGAGAATTCAGAACTGACGTCGTGAAGGAAGATGCCGTTAGGCCGGATCACGAGGCGAGGGCGGTATCGAGCGATCTCGAGCGGCCACCAGTAAGTTCTCAATTGTCGATTTTCAATTCGAGGGAGGCACGGCGCCGCGTGGCGCCGCGCCCCCCAGAGCGGCTACGCGATCGAGTCGAGTCCCTTCTTGAAGCGGCCGGCATGTGACTTTTCGGCACGCGCAAGCGTCTCGAACCAATCCGCGATCTCTTCGAAGCCTTCCTCGCGGGCAGTCTTCGCCATGCCTGGGTACATGTCGGTGTACTCGTGTGTCTCACCGTGGATGGCCGATTTCAAGTTCGTTGCGGAGTCGCCCATCGGAAGCCCGGTGGCAGGGTCGCCCGACTTTTTCAGGTAGTCGAGGTGGCCGTGTGCGTGGCCCGTTTCGCCCTCGGCTGTGTCGCGGAAGAGCCCCGCGATATCCGGCTGCCCCTCGACGTCCGCGAGCTTCGCGAAGTAGAGGTAGCGGCGGTTCGCCATCGACTCGCCCGCGAATGCGTCCTTGAGGCACTGCTCGGTCTTGCTTCCCTTCAGTTCATTGGCCATGGTTCCTGTCTCCTTTTCGTTGCTCGTCAACTCCGTCGTTGGGTGGATGGGTGTTGCCGTGGTCGAAATTCAATGCGAGGCGGCTTCTCGGCACTTCACGCAGACGCCGAAGACGTTCACGCTGACGGCGTGCGGAACGAACCCTCCCAGGCGGCGCCGAGGCGGAAGCGCATCGAGCGACTCGTCGTGATAGTCGCCGACGCTGCCGCAGACATTGCAGATGAGGTGGTGGTGGTCTTCGAGGATCGCGTCGAAGCGCTTCCGATCACCCGTGACGGGGATCTCGCGCACGAGTCCGATCGTCTCGAGCGTCTCGAGCGTCTTGTAGATCGTCGCGAGTGAGAGAGAAGGCATTGTGCGGCTGACCGAGTTGAAGAGCATCTCGGGGCTCGGATGCTCCGTCGATCCGACGAGGGCGCGATAGATGGCGATTCTCTGCGGGGTGACATTCATCCCCGCTTCACGGCAGCGACGGATCATCGTCTCCACGCGGTCGTTCACGAAATCGGCGGTTCGTTCCACGTGGAGAAGTATTATCCGTTTGGAAGTGTTCGTCAAGTGACGGACAGGTAAAGTTTCAACGTTGGTGCGAGTTTGGTTGACAGATTTTCAGAGGCGGGCAGGGAAGGATGTCAGGTTTGGGTTGTATGGCGAGCTCTTGGGAGGCATTCTTCGAACGAAGGATGCGTTCGGAGAGCTTGCAGCGTTCCGACTCGGCAGACTGCGCCAAGGGGGCCGGGTTGGTTTCGGCGGAGAGCGATGTTTGAGGAGCGGCTCCGAACGAATCGCGAATGAGGGAACGATGACCGAAACGACATCAGGCAAGCCGCTCCTTCGCGGTTGGTTTCACCCGATCGCGGCAGTGGCGAGTCTCGTCTTGACGGTAATCCTGTTGTTCCGGACGGTCCACGACCTTCCCCGATTCGTCTCGCTCCTGATCTTCGGCGTGTCGATGGTGCTCCTCTTCGTCGTGAGCTCCGTCTACCACATCGGG
>JACPDH010000074.1 GCA_016184115.1 Acidobacteriota bacterium
ATCGCGGTCGTACTTGAACCGGACGTTGCGCAGGTATTTCACGACTCCCAGTCCGTGAACACCTTGCTTCGGTCCGTCATCGCCGCTCTCCCGCAAGAGAAGAAATCCCGCAAGCGCGCAACGAAAGGCGCCGCCTAACTAATCGCTGCACCGGACGACGACGCGCCGCACCAAGCATCGCAACGTGTGCCGGCTGAGCCCGCAGGGCTCACATCCACAGTATCAAGTCCTCGAGGCCTGAATACTTGATACTGTGGATGTGACCCCTCGGTTCTCACCTCGAGGCCCCAGCAATGACGTTTGGTGGATGGAAGTTCCGCGGTCTAGGCGACCTTGCGGATCTTTCGACCGTTTCAATCCGTTCCGGAACGGAGATCTACAGCCGGCTCACCCGCGATGGCAGGCCTCGCGTTACCCCGAAGCGAAAGCTCACGGTGTTCTGGCTGCAGGAGAACTTGACGAAGCGCGCTGGACATCTCATCGGCCCGCAATCGGGGCCTCGAAGCGGGGTTTCTTCGACGCCGCACGGAACCCTCTCCAGGCACGCTGCACACATCCGCCTTCCTCGCTGAGAGCCAGGTCGCTCGCTTGACAGGCGGTCACCGCCCGCGACGTTCAACTCTTCCGGTCGCAGCGGAAGACGTCGTCGGAGTCGCGATAGAAATCGCACTCCTGCCGCAGGGCGTCCGTGAGCCGCGCTCGCGCGCGATGGATCCGGATCTTCGCGGTCGGAAGCGAGCATCCGCAGATTTCCGCAGTCTGCTCGCCGGTCAAACCTTCGATGTCGTGAAGCACGAGCGCCGACCGGTAGTCCTCCGGCAGGCTGTCGATCACTCGTCGCACGCAGGCATTCATCTCGTCGACGACGAGCCGCTGGTCGACCGACGCTTCCGTGTCGCGCGCATCCGCGGTTTCCGCGACATCGACAGCGATGATCGCGAGCCGATGGGCCGGCTGCCGAAAATAGTCCGCGGCGACGCGGGTCGCGATCGAGAACGCCCACGTCTTCAACTCCGCGCGTCCCTCGAACCCTGCGAGGCTGCGCGAGATGCGCAGCAGCGTCTCCTGCAGCAGGTCTTCGGCGACATCCCGGTCTCCGGCGTAACGGCCGAGGTAGCGGAGGAGAGGAGTCGAGAGCTCGGCGACGAGCAGCTCGAACGACGGTGTGTCGATGGAGTGAGTGCCCATGGTCTCCTCCGACCGCGAACGCACGACTACACATCTATATAGGTGCGGCGCTCGCGGTCGTCAACGGCCGCGTCATGTTCCCCGGCGCCATGCCCACGGTCTTCCTGCCTGGATGTATCCCTTTCGAATCAGCAACCGACTAATCCACATGAGGGGAACGACGAGCGGCCCCTGACGAACGATTCACGAATGGAGAACGCAATGAAAGACCAGAGCCCCGATTTCACGCTGGACGTAGAAGGCGTAAAAGGCTTCTGCCCGATTGGCGAAACCTACGCGAAACAGCAAATGGCCGACGGGACCACGCCGGTCCTGTCATGCGAGGGACCCTGCATTCGCGGTGACATCGCGAGGCGCGCGGCGGACCTGGTCGCGAAGGAGCCGTCGCTCGCGCGGGCCTGTCATGGAGAGACGTTCTTCGTTCCGCACTCGTCGATGGCGACGTGGGTCAAGACGGCGGAACAGGTCCTCATGATCGACGGCTGTTTCCTCAAGTGCCACGGCCGTGCTCTGAAGTCGATCGTTTCCGAGGAGAACATCGTCCAGATCGACGCGCTGCCTCTCCACAAGAAGTACTGCGACAAGTTCCTCTTGGACGAGGTTCCGGAAGAGGAGCGAAACGCCGTGGCGCGGGAGGTTGCCGACAAGATCATCGCGAAGCTGAAGCAACCGAAACCCTCGGCGTGTGGCTGTGGGACAGAAGCCTGCTCACCTAAGCAGTGACCGTCCACCGTCGCCGGAGTGACACCCGGGAACGCTGAACGCATCTCGGACTTGAGTGAAAGGTGAGAACGATGAAAGAACTGCGCGAGATCACGGACGAACAAGTACGCCGCATCAACCTGAAGCGGAAGTGGGCGCACGGGCGCTGGCTGAAACTGAACTCGAAGGTCTACAACACCGCGATGAAGCTCGAAGAATTCGCCTTCTCCGACGGCGCGCTTTCGAAGAAACACAAAGAGCTCATCGCGCTTGGGATCGGTGTGATCACCGACTGCGAGTCCTGCATGCAGTGGCACATGAGCGAAGCCGTGAAGGCCGGAGCTTCGCAGCGGGAAGTCGTCGAAGCACTCGAGGTGGCGATCGAGATGGGTGTCGTCCCCGCGACCGTCCACGCCCGATTCGCGCTCGAAGTCATGGATTCGCTCTTCCGAGAGCCTCGCTGAACTTTCATGAGTGATACGCCTGGGGCCGCGCGCGCGGCGCGTGGCCCCGCGATTCCGAACTGAGTGCAAACGTATCGGTCGATTGGTGGGCAGCATCGTCCGCGAGGAGCAAAGACATGGACGACCGTGTTGCGGCCGAAGCGGTTCTCGATCGCCCGCTGATGGCCGCCGAACGCAAGCAGTCGCTCGTTGGCGCCTGGATCGCCTACGCCACGATTTGCATCGTGTGGGGAACGACCTTCCTCGCCGTCCGCGTTGCGATCGAAACGATACCGACTCTTCTAGTCACGGCTGTCCGGTTCCTCGGCGCGGGGACGGTTCTTCTGGTCATCGCGCTCGTCACCGGCGCCCGCTTTCCGAAGGGATGGCGCAGCTGGCGCGATCAGGCCGTCAACGGTGTGATGATGGTGGCCATCGGCAACACCCTCATCGTCTGGGCGGAGCACTGGATGTCGAGCGGGCTCGCCGCGCTCCTTAACGCCACGATTCCGATCTGGATGGCGCTCCTGCAGACTCTCGCCGGCGGCTCGGTCTGGACCCCGAAGAAGATCCTGGGTCTCGGCCTCGGCTTCGGCGGCGTGGCACTCCTGGTCGCGCCGGAGCTCGGAAGCCCTGACATCTCACTGCAGTTCTTCCTTGGCGTCGCTGCGATGCAGGGAAGCGCGATCTTCTGGAATCTCGGAACTCTCCACTCCCGGCGGCGCCAGCATGAGGGAGATCCGACTGCGATCGGCGCGATGCACATGCTCTCGGGTGGCGCGTCGATCGTTCTTTTCGCAGCGGTCACGGGACAAGACGTCTCGTGGCAGTTCTCGAGCCGATCCGTCATCGCACTCCTCTATCTGATGCTCTTCGGATCGGTCCTGGCCTACAGCGCCTATCTCCATGCATCGACGAAGCTCCCGGCCGGAAAGGTCGCATCGTACGCCTACGTGAATCCGGTCGTGGCGATTCTCGTCGGCAGCCTCATCCTGAGCGAAGCGGTGACGCCGTGGATGATCGTAGCGATGGTCGTCATTCTCGCCGGCGTCGCAATCATCCAACTGGAGTCCCGATCGGGGCCAGTCGTCATGGCGCGAAGCCGTGCGATGCCCGGTTCGAACGACGGCGCGACACCTGACGGCGAAGTTCGGACAGGTATGGACGCGAAAGGTTTCGCCCCTATCCTGGAGTCGCGAGTCAGCAGCCCTGACTGCGCAGCTCGTTGAATCCTCCGCGGACGACCGTCGTACGATGCAGCCGACGACGACGCGGCCCCCGAAGTATCGTAAACTGTTGGGGCAGCGAGGCCGCGGCGTCGCGGCTGAGCGCAAGCGTTAGGCCGCACAGGATAGGGTGAACTTGCCAGCGTCGTTCATCGAATGGCTCTCGTCGCTGCCGGAGTGGATAGCCACGAGTGTTGTCGAATTAGGAGCGATGCTCTCTTCCTTCCTGGGAGCCTTCGGAGTGCTCCTGATCATACGGATCGGTCGGGCACTCGTAAGCTCATCGAGTTGGTCTTCCGAGAGAAGGGCGATCAGAAGCGAGTTGCAGGAGCTTCTCTCGCCGGCAAACAGGAGATTGCTGCTCGGCTCGTTTCTCGCGTTTGGCGCTCTCGTCTTGGCCACTGCGCCGGGCGCTGGCTTGGAGGAGCCCGAGCGATCAGCGTACCAGGTTGGGGTGATTGCTACTCTTTGCGTTGTTGGTTGGCTTCTCGTGAGAAAGAGCCCCGAGAAGCGTGATGCGGCCTAACAATGGCGCTGCAACCGATCCCGGCGCGCATCGCGGTACCCGTTCTAACCTCGCGTTGCAGCCGACAAGAACGCGGCACTCAAAGTGTCGTAAACTGTTCGTGCGTACCATGACCGTGTACGCCGGCGTCGACCGACGGTCGGAAATCAATTGGGTAGTAAGGTTTCCAGAATTCGCGTGTCGGCTGCCACATTCGAATGAACGATTGAATCGCGCTTTCCGTTAGGCGGCGTAGACCAATCGCTCTGGACTAGCAAAAGAGAACTGGGGAAGGCATGCATATTCTCGAACATCTGTTTCTCGTCGGTGAGTTCGCGGAGAGAGCGCACCTGCTGTCAGGGTTGACCCTCGAGCAGGTGAACCTCCGGCCGGAGGGCGCGTCACACTCAATCTACGACGAGCTGTGGCACGTTGTGCTTTACCAGCAGAGCATCATTGCCCCAGGAGGAGCACCGCCCGAAGAGTTCTACCCGACCGCGGCACTGGAACACGAGGACCAATGGCACCAGTTGGTGCAACTGTTCCTGACCGGGGCTCGCGCTGCCGCAGACCTGGGACAGGTGCCTGCGCGCCTGGCCGCGGAGGTCGAGCCAGGCGTGAGCCTGGCCGACGAGTTGAACTGCGTGGCCGTGCATAACGCGTATCACTTTGGCAAGATCGTTGCCCTACGCCAACGCATCGGTGCGTGGCCGCCCGGAGCGTTAGATGCCTCGTGATTGGTACGGCGGTGTTCCGCGCTGCCTAACTCCTCGCTGCAGCCGACGAGAACGCGGCACTCAAAGCTTGGTAAACAGTTCGGGCAGCGCGGCTGCGTTCTCACGGCTGAGCTTTGTCCGTTAGGCGCCATGGATCGACGCGTCCCAATCGCCCTGCTTCTGGCGTTTATCGCCAAAACCGCGGGTCCCCAGGAGCCGCCGGAGGAGCTTCGATTTGCCCCCATCCAGATGAACACCGCGAGTGACTATCCCGCGCTGCCCGAGCCGGTAAGGAAACGTCTCGGAACGGAAAATTGCCAGATTCCACAGCCCTGGCCGCACCTCGAACCTGCGAACGTTGTTTCTGGTCACTTCATCGCTCGGTCCCGCGTCGACTTCGCCGCGCTCTGCTCACGACGTGGCGTGTCGACGGTGTACGTTGTGAATGGAACGGACGGGACCGTGATTGCGAAGCTCTATCCAGTGGAAGACATCCAGTACTTCCAAGGCCAAGGCGGACCGATGGAGTTCTCGCGCCGACTCGAGCGCCTCACGCCTCCGGAGTCGGGCTTCTGCCTCGGCCCCGACGACTCGTGCCCATGCCTGGGTACGGTGCTCGACGCCGTTCTCGACGAGTATGAGGGCAAGGCTTCGGAGACGCACTGCTTTCGTGGCACGTGGCACACGGTAACCTCGGGTGATTAGCCGCTGGCGCCTAACAATGCGTTGCAGCCGACGAGAACGCGGCACTCAAAGTTCTGGTAACCTGTTGGTGCAGCGCAGCCGCGTCTTTGCGGCTGAGCGCCAGTGTTAGGCGCTGTGTCAGCTGTCGTAGGACGAGGGTGTCTCAACTGGAGGGCACGACCGTCCTCTCTCGAGTACATGCGGAATCGATCCTTCGAACACCGCAAAGGCCACCGCCCATGCACCGGTGGCACACTCTTTGCTCCCGCCGCAGTATCATATGATCCTAGGAAACAGACACGCGTTGACACATGACGGCTACGACGACGCGCGGTCGGTAGCGTTCCGCACGAGAGCGGAACCACTCATGCGACACCATCGTCCAGTCGTCACTCTTCTTCTATTCCTCCTCGTTCTCTTGCTTGCGCCCAGTCCTGCTTCGGCGGGCCGCCGCCGCCCTGTGCGACCGCCGGAGCCTCCCAAGACAGCCGAAGAGTGGCTGGCGCGATCCGCCGTACCTTTCGCCACGGCGGAACCGCGCACCGGGCTCGAGGATCTTCAGCCGCTGCGGGCGATGGTTGGCGACGCCCGTGTCGTCTCGTTGGGCGAGGCGACTCATGGGTCGCACGAGTTCTTTGCCATGAAGCATCGCATCCTCGAGTTCCTCGTGGAGGAGATGGGCTTCACCGTTTTCGCCATCGAGGCGAACCTGCCGGAAGCCGACGTCGTGGATGAGTACGTGCAGTGGGGCGAGGGGAGTGCAGCGACCGCACTGAGTGGCATGTACTTCTGGACCTGGGACACCGACGAGGTGCTCGATCTGATCGAGTGGATGCGCGAGTACAACCTTCGCCGGGGCGATCGTCCTGCCGTGCACTTCCGCGGATTCGATGCGCAATACGTGAACGTCGCCGTCCCCAGGGTTCGTGACTTCGTGGCCCGTGTGGATGCCACAAGGGCGGGTGAAGTCCGAGAGCTCTACCGCTGCATCGATGGGAAGAACTACGTCACATATCCCTCGCTTTCCCTGGCACAGCAGAAGGCCTGTCGCGAGAGCATCGGTCGCGCTCATGCCCTCCTCGAGCAGAACCGCAGTCAGTACACCGCCGCGTCGTCACTCGAGGAATACGAGCGCCACTTGCGCTACGCCCGGATAGTCGTCCAGGCCGAGGCAATCTGGACCGGTGGAGCGCGCGCCCGGGACGCTTTCATGGCAGAGAACACGATCTGGCTAACGGACACCGTGCACGCCGGCAAAAAGGTGGTGCTGTGGGCCCACAACTACCACGTTGCGGCCCATCAGCCCGTGGCCATGGGCTACCCGCTGCGGCAACACTATGGCTCGGCGATGGTCGTCGTCGGATTCGCCTTCGATCGGGGGACCTTCAATGCCCGCTCCTGGCCACAGGGTCCTCCCGGGCCTCAAACGATCGCGTCGAGTCCCCCGGGGGCCTACGAGGAGTTCTTTGCCACGGCAGGGCAGCCACGCTTTCTCCTCGATCTCCGCCGCCTCCCACCGGTAGCCGCGCAGTTCCTCGCCCAGAGCAGGTCGATCTGGAGTATCGGATCCGTATATGAGGAGTTGAGCCCGACGAGGTATTACCGATGGGCTCTCCCTCTGGGTGCTGCCTTCGATCTCATCGTCTATTTCGAAACGACCACGGCGTCCAGGCTTCGTTGAAGAGACCGAACATGCGAGTACCATGGATTCTCCTTCCCGCGGAACGGGGTCAAAGCCTTGCTTTCTGGCTCTCCAACGCCCCATCGAGTCCCTTCGGCGTCGCGCGTCAGAGACTTGGCGCAAACTCCAACGTGGACGCAGGGCGTCGAGAGCTTCGAGTTTGAAACGAACGACCGCACCAAACCACCTTGCCATAGCGCCGCGCCTAACTAGCAGCATGCAGCGGATGCCAACGCGCGACAGCAGGTTTCGAAGTCTGGAAACATCTGCGCGTGCGCGTTGGCGCCGCTGATGCGCAGCCGTTAGACGCCGAGGAGATTGCCATCGGGAATGTCTAGTGTATACTCAATGTCGATACTGGCATGAGAACACGCGTTCAGAAATGGGGCAACAGTCTGGCGGTCCGGATTCCTCAGCCGTTTGCCAAGGAATCCGACCTTTCCGAGAATTCGCCCGTGGACGTTTCGCTCCGGAACGGAAAGCTAGTGATCGCGCCGGTGCGGGAGCCTGAGTACTCCCTGGATGAGCTCGTTGCCAGAATCTCCAGAAAGAACCTTCACGCGGAAGTCTCTACCGGGAGTAGGCGTGGCAACGAAGCCTGGTAAGTACCTTCCGGAACGGGGCGACCTCATTTGGTTGAGTTTCGATCCCCAGGCGGGGCACGAACAGGCTGGCCGTCGTCCGGCTGTAGTGCTGTCCCCGGGTTCGTACAACGGTAAGACCCGTCTGGCAATTTGCTGCCCCATCACGTCCAACACCAAGGGTTATCCATTCGAGGTTCTCGTTCCGGCGGGTTTGCCCATCCGTGGTGTCATCCTGAGCGACCGACTCAAGAGCCTCGACTGGCATGTTCGTCAGGCCGAGTTCATCGTCGCGCTCCCTGAGGATACGCTGCGTGAAGTTCTTAAAAAGGCATCGGTTCTCGTCGCGCCCGGCGTCTAACATAGGCGCTGCACCCGCCGTGAACGCGCAACTCAAAGTATCGTAGACTGTTGGGGTTGCGCGTGCGCGTTCACGCGGGTGAGCGCCAAGCGTTAGGCGGTCAGGTGGCGACTTTGTCCAAACGACTTCTTCTCATTTTGCTCGTCCTGAGCTTTGGGGCGGTGGGCTTCGCGGACTATCGTGTCGTCCCCCGGACGAACCCGCCGGCCGACGACGACCCGTTGCCTGCCCCTGAGCCGTTGACCGCCGCGGATGGTTGCGGCTCCAACTTCAGTGCTTGGTTGATTGAACTCCCCCGGAATCAGCTTCAGATGTCTCGCACCGTTTCAGCCGTGCAATTCGCGACCGTGTGAGAGTGAAAGGTCCATCGCGGAGCAACCGCCTAAGCCGCTGCACCGGACAACCACGCGCGCCACCATGCATCGCAACCTGCTAAACTGTCCCGTGCGCGTGGTTGCCGGTTAGCGGCAAACGTTAGGCGGCATGGCAATGGCCGAATACCCCATCACGTTCCGCACCTCCTGGTGGATCCTCGCCATCGTAGGGGCAGGACTGGCGATCAGCGTAGCGGGGGTCGTCCTCTTTTCGAATCGACCAGGAGAGTCGATCGTTACGGTCGCCTTCATCGGCCTATCCGGTCTCTTCGCCGTCGGGCTCGTCGAGGGTTTTGTGGCTCGTGTCGTTCTCGGCGTCGATTCGCTCAGGATTGTCTCCAATTTCAGGGAGAACCAAATTCCTCGGGGAGAGATCATCCGAGTCGTTGGCGAGAAAGGTGTGCCGGTCGCCGTCGAGCTTCGGTCGGGTGGTTGGTTGAAGCTTCCAACACTTGGTACGGGGCCGCACGCGAACACCGTGCGCGCTTGGCTGAGGAACTACCAGCGAAGCGGCGAACTCTCGGTGGAAGCCCGAACGTAACCGTAAAGTGAGATGCCGCCTAACAGGCGCATGCAGCGGATGCCAACGCGCCACACCAAGAGTCGAAGTCTGATAACATCTCTCCGGGCGCATTGGCGCCGCTGATGCGCATGCGTTAGGCGTCAGAGTGATGCGGGCATGAGCAAAGTCTTCTACGTCGCCATTGGGGGTCTCCTGGTTCTGGTGGCGGCTACGATCCTTCTCATTCAGGCCGGGGGCGTCCCGGGCGACCCGACCGTGATACGAATCGTTGCTGCCGTCTTTGGTGTTCCTGGCACGCTCTTGCTTGCCGTTGGTCTTCGCTCACCATTCCCAGATTCGGCGCGCCATTTGGTACGGCGGAAGTTGACGCTGAGGAATCTAGCTTTGGGTCCGTTCGTGGTGGCGGCGAGTATCGCGACACTCTACGTTTGTCTCTGGGTGCTTCCGATCGCTCCGGATGCGTTAATCTTCGGCGCCGGTGCCGGACTTCTCGCGGGCATCTTTCTCACCGCGTCGGTGCAGGGGGATGCCTGCGTAGCGTGCAATCGCCTGCTCCAGTCGGTCACGGCTCACTTCCCGCCGGAACGGTCTCATCTACTCACGCGAATAGTGCCCGGCGAAGCGCGGGCGGCCATTCAAGCGTTGGGAACCGCGAGCCAGGAAGGGTCTGCCGCGTTCACCTTTCACGTGTGCACGCAGTGCCGAGAGGTTGCCGTGGTAAGGTCCGCAACAAACGAGGTGACCGTCCTGACGGGCAGCGACGCAAGGGCGCTGGCCGAGTTGGCGTCGCAAAGTGGGGCCACAAAGAACCACCATCAGCTGTTCTAAATCGGACGCCTAACTATCCGCTGCAGCCGACGACCACGCGGCACTCAAAGTAGCGTAAACTAATCGGGTTGCGCGGCCGCGTCGTCGCCGCCGATGCGCATGCGTTAGGTGGCTTCGATGGAGATCGACGGATTCGGATACAAGAACATGTGGTTCGCCGTGAAGAACGGCGAGGCCGAGGAAATCATTCGCGCCCTAGGCTTGGAGCCGGGTGGCAAATGCGCGTGGAGTGAAGGGCTCGAGGCGGCCTACGAGTTCGGCTCCGGGAAGGTATTCGTGACCCCGCGACTCGATGGCTGGACAATCTGCGTCGGCACCGGCCTCTTTCCCTTTGAGGAGCGTGATCGCTTTGTCGAGGAAACGACCAAACTCGCCGTCGCGCTAGGAACGGAAGTGCAGTTCTTCGCCACTCACAGGGTGGTCGAAGCGCACGCCTGGGCTCGAGCTACACCGAACGGGTTGGTGCGTGCCTACCGCTTCGTCGGTGAAAGAGGCGAGACGAGCACAGACATTGGCGCCGAAACGACAGAAGAGCGGGAACTTGGATTTCGATTTTTTGACGAACGGTCCCAAGATGCGAGGCAGGACGGTTACTGGGATCGTACCGACCTCTCTTTTCCAAATGAAGAGAGCGTCATGCTTCTCGCCGGCAAATGGAGCGTCGATCCTACTAAGTTGGACGGCAGGGAGGTCGGAGACGGGGTCGGAATGCTTGCAACCGTACCGGGAGGCGAAAAATCGGTATCGCATCCGAGCCCACTCAATTCGTCGAGGCCGTGGTGGAAGTTCTGGTGAGCTGAGCCGCCTAGCAATCCCGGCGAAGCGAACGTGGTCGCGACGGAGGCTGTCGCATCACGGTGCACGCAGAGTCCGGGACGAAGGTTCGAGGGTGAGTCTCAGCGGCTTAGTTTTGCCCGATCACGCCAGTCAGGATCGAGGCATTCGCCTAACCATAATCCCCCTCGGATGACCAGAAGAAGCGTCAGGCGGAGGCGGAGGACAGCCTCAAGTCTCAGATAGAACCATGGTCGACACCGAAGAGTGATCGCCAGGTCGCGCTTGAAATCGTCGGGAAGGACTCCTCGACCAACGAACGATGCGACAGAGGCGTACGACTGAACCGCCCACCCAGGCAGCCTCGCCAGCGTCGGCTTCGACACGGAAGAAGCTGATTGCAAGGGAGAGGGAGACCGAAAAGCAATCAGTTAGGGAGGCGTCTACCCTTGACAATCACTTTCATAGAACTACGCCGCTCAACCGAACAACCACGCGCGCCACCATGCATCGCGCCCTGCTAAGCTGTCCCGTGCGCGTGGTTGCCGGTTAGCGGCAGCCGTTAGGCGTCTCAGAAATGCGGGCGAGTGCCGTCGGGGAATCGCACCAGCTAGGGGCGATGAGACCACTTCGGAGATTCTGAGGTAGAATACCCAAATGAGAGTGATCACGGTTCAGGTTGCAGACGGCCGAGTCCAACTCCCGCCGGATGTTCGTGATGGAACCGTCGTTGCGGTTCTAGCTCCGGACGCGGAAGGGTTTCGCCTCTCGGAAGAGGATGAGCAGGAGTTGTCGTCCGCCCTCGAGGAGATTCGATCCGGAGCGTACATCTCGGGGAACGAACTCCTTGCGGAGCTGAAGCGGGCTTGACTCACGCCTTCAAGGTATCTCGTCGCGCGGCAGGGCACATCCGATCCGCCTCGAACTGGTGGCGGGCGAACCGTCCGAAAAATCCTGAGGCATTTTCAACCGATCTGGAGGCGGCGTTTCAGCTTATCGAGGCACTCCCGTCCGCTGGCGAGCCCGTACTGCATCCGACCATTCCGGGGCTCCGGAGAGTGCTCCTCGGTACGACCCAGCACTTTCTCTACTACACCTCGTCTCCCGAAACCCGAACGGTTGAAGTACTTGCACTCTGGCACACGAGTCGCGGCCAAGGACCGAGGCTGACGTAACAGGCGCCTAAGCGCATGCAGCGGATGTCAACGCGCGCCACCATGCGTTCCAGCGTCTTAAAGTATCCCGTGCGCGTCCCGGCCGGCTGAGCTCCGGGCGTTAGACGCCGGTTGTACGGTCGAGGAGCTCTTCTGCGGTCGAGCTGGCTCCCGCGGGGGAAGGACTGGCCGTGGGGCGGGCTCCTTCGGTCCGTTAAGCGGAGTCGCGATCGGCTGCCATTCCCGCTTCGTATCCGTGACCGGCCGACTCGCCTCGGCCGAGGCCTTCGTCAGGTCGAGTGCCACCTCGGCGTATCCGACTTCCTTGGCGATGTCGTCGATAATCGCGACGAGCACTCTGTCGCTCGTGTCGCGCACGATGATCTCGACGGTATAGACCAACGTTTCCTCACGAGACTTTCTGAACGCTTCGAAGGGAATCGTGAACGGCTGCTCCTTTTCGGAGATCTCGCCTACGCCTCCGTCGCGGCCTGACGCGAGGGCGAGAACGCGGAACATGCCTTCCCAACCCTTCCGGCTCGGAAGTGCGGTCAGCTCGGCGATCGGGATCGTGATCTCCACCGGCACGGTCATCGTTGGCAAGCCCTTCCGCTTCGCCTCACCATGCCTGATGCTGATCGGGATCGTCGAAGGCGCGAGCCCGAAGAGAGCAGCCGCAATCATCCGATCGCGCGCGAGCTCGGCTTCCGATTTGTCGACAATCGCGCTCCTCGTGAGGACCTCGATTCCAGGTCGTGTGACTTCGACTCTGATCGATCGTGTCCTTTCGATTCGTGTGTCGGGCGCGCGATAGGCAAGGGAGTAGTAGTTGTCGAGCTGCCAGGCGGCGTCACCGAGGTCGGCCGCGGAGAGCATTCCGCCTGCGGCGAAGGTTCCACCCGTACGTGTGGCGATGCTTTCGAGCAGCTCCGAGTCGTTCATCAGACTTTCGTATGCCGCCGAACCGCCTGCCGTCGGGTCCATCGGGAGACCTTTCGGGAAGTAGGCGTAGATCGTCACGCCGGACGCGTTCGCCGAATCGACGATGTCCTCCATCATGCCGCGCGCGTTGAGCTCACCCCCGCGATGGCCGAAATCGTGTCCGGGAAACTTCTGAAGGCGGTCGGCCGCCAGGATCATCACCTTTCGGCCGTCTAGCCCCGCGAGCCTCTGGATGACGGCGGTGATCGCGAGCACCTTGCGCCGCTGCCGGTCGTACGCGCGCTGCGAGGCCGATCGCCCTTCCATTCCGGTCGTCGCCGCAGTGTCGTTGTCCGATCCGCGAGCGCTTATTAGCTCACCTTCTCCCGCAGCCAGCCGCGCGATCATCGCCGCTTCGGCCTTCTCCGCTTTGGCCTCGTCCAGCCGGAGGTTGCTCTCCTCCTCGAACTTGTCGATCTCGGCGAGGAGCGCGGAGCGATCGTGCGTCATCGGGAGGAGGTTCTCGAGGCTGTTGTGGAAGTAATAGACGGCGGCCGTGTCTTCGTCGCGCATCGATTCCGCTACGAAGGAACGGAGCCCCTCGAAGAAATCCTGCCGCGGACCCGTCTCGCGGAGGTCGAGATCGTCGAAGAAGAAGACGAGATGGCGTTTCTCCGGTGGCCTGGGTGCGACCTCGGGGACGGCTTCCGCGGTCGCTCGAGGAGCCTCCGACTCCCCGTCGCGGTATTCGACGAAGTTCGTGATCGTCTGGGGCTTCCCGTTTTCGTAGACGACGAAGTCGTCCGCCGTCAGGCCGGTCACGAGTTGTCCCGCCTTGTCGCGAGCGACAACGTCGAGATTGATGATCCTAACCTCGAGCGTTGCGCCGGAGTCGGCTTTCTCCTGCGCCTGGATGTGAGGTGTTGCGAAGAGAAACAGTATCGCGACCATTGCACCGAAACGCATCGGCTACCTGCCTCGTTTGAATTGGAGCGGGCCATTGCAAACGGTGCGCCGCACTCGTATGGCGTAGTCGTGAGACTAGGAGTCTGCGCGGTAGAGAATCACCCGGCTGCGAACGTGGTGTCGGCGGCCCAACTTCAATCGAATCTTCGTCACGTAGAACCACTACGCTCCTCAGATTCGGTCGAAGGTGGGCTCGCCGCTCCACGTTCTCGCTGTCGGGCGTTTCTACCGCGCAGACTCCTGGCACGTTTGCGTCGCCGAGCCGACATCCCGATCAGGTGACATGCGTGTCACTTTGTAGAGACGGTCGCGGGATGGCATGGCGCCGAGGCAGGCACTTTGAATCGCCGTCATGACGACACAGCCCGCCGAGGTCGTTTGCGTCTCCCGGCGCTTGCTGCAGGCGTGTTTTCGCGCAGAAGCTCGGAGACGAGTGCATCGTGCGGCAATTGACCGCATCGCGCCGCCGGCCGTCATGTGTGACTTTTACGCTGGCACGGGCTTTGCGAAACGACATCGCTGGTTTCTCGGGAAGGAGTTGCGAGTGCTTGTCTCCTCAGCGTTGGTCATCATTGCCAGCATCGTGGCGCCTGCTCGAGCCAGGGTTGTGAGGCGGCCCGCTTTGATGCCTCTTGTCGTTGCATTCGTCGTCTCGTTCTCCACGATTGGCATTGCTTCGGGAGTCGAGACGATGCGGAAGATCGACGAGCCAACCACTCGCGCGGAACGGATACTGGCGGACCGGCGCCGATCAGAATCCGAGCGCAAAGAATTGTCGAACATCCTCGGCCGGCCGCTCCGACTCTACATTCATCCCCATTCCGAGGTCTCGCTTCGGCGCTTCTTCGTGACCGTACTCGAGCACGAGGGTTCGATCGTGATCGTGAACGCGGCGAAGGAAGCGGATGCGACGATCTCGATTCAACCCTCTCCCAAGAGCTCGAAACCCGTCCAAGGTGGTCGCCTCGTGGTCACGACCCACGCCGAGGTGGGCGGCGAGGAGCTGGGCCCATTCGCGGCTTCGGGCATGTGGGGAGCGGCGGTGGAGCTGGCCACCACGCGCCTCGTCGAGGCGCTGTGGGTGCTCTTCGATCCGTCCATTCTGTCGGCTGGAGAATCCGTACCCTGCACGCAGACATTCCCCTCCCAGCCGCTGCGGTGTTTTGGGAGCTTGCAGAAGGTCGAGCACCGAAAGCCGAGCGAGGTGAAGGGTCACCTGTTTGATGCGGCAGTCAACGAGGGGAGGAAAGGCAACTGGAAAGCGTCTGCCGAGCTCTGGAACCGGTACATGAAGCTCGTTCCCAATGACCCGTTCGCGCACTACAACCTTGGCCTAACTCTGATGCGGTGGGAGCAGTGGCAGGACGCGAAGGATGCCTTCCGACACAGTATCGAGCTCAACGACTCGAACGATCTCGCGCACTTCTACCTCGGGGTCTGCTTCCATC
>JACPDH010000075.1 GCA_016184115.1 Acidobacteriota bacterium
TCGCGATCGATCGCGATCACCGCGCCCGACACGGCTCCGACACGCCGAGGCGCCGTTTCGCGCCAGAACCCGACCCGCGCGTGAAATCGGCGCCGCGACCGCCTAACCGCACGCGACGCCAATCGGGCGGCGAGTCTCCTCGACAATTCGCCACGAAATGTCATGATCTCCGCCGGCGGGAGCAACCACTCTCCGGAACGATCCCAACTGAACCGTGGACCCGCGAGCGCCACGCCGCCGCCTAATGAACCCGCGAGCTCGTCGACGCTCCCCGCGCCGAACACGACGTCGGGGTTGGAAACGATGACGGTCGCGCCCGCACTGGCGGCGATCCCCGCGTTCGCACCGCCCGCATATCCGAGATTCGAGCGCGCGATGACGAGACGATCGGCGCCCACCGTCTCGAGTGCAGCTGCTTCGCTCTCATCGCAACTGTTGTCGACGACGACGACCTCCAGCGGCTCCTCGCTCGCGGCCCGTGCACTCGCCACTGCCTCACGGCAGAGTGCCGCGGAGCGGTAGTTCACGACGACGAGCGAACGGTCAGCCAAGCTTCAGTACCCTGCCGAAATCCTCGGCGATGGCGTCGAGCTCCATGCCCCATGGAAGCTCGGGCTCCCCCGGCGCGGGAAGGCTCGTGATCAGGTCGCAAAAGGCATCGGGGGCCCACTCCCGCGAAACCCGGACCTCGGGCGAAAAGGGGTGCGCCAGCGGGCTCGATTCGTGAAGGACGACGCACGTGCCGATGCAGCGCGCGAGACGGCCGAGAACCGTCGGTGGCGATGACTCATCCGACGCATCGAGAACTGCCGACGACGACATGAGGAGCGCGGCGAGCTCCCCGGCTGTCGGCTCCTCGTGCACTTCGTCGGCGGCCAGCGCACGAACCAGCTCCGGCTGCGGGGCGCCGGCCGCGACGAGAATGTGCCGCCACCCCCGCTTCCTCAGCTCCTCCACCGTGCGGACTGCCATCCGCTCCCTCCGGCTGTTAGGCGCCTCGAGTGGCACGAGGAGCCGCGGCAGGTCCGAAACGATCCGGTCGGTCACCGCAACGAGGTCGGGTGAGATCGCGAACGGAAACCGGTGCCGCCCCCTCGGCGTGTCGAGACGCAGATCCAGCGCGTTGTCCCCCGATGACGCCAGACGCCAGGCTTCTCCGAAACGCATGCCTCCCGGTGTTTCACGATCGCCCCAGAGGATGACCCGAGACGACGGCGCCACCGCATCGGGCTCGATTCGAAGCATCGCGAGCTTCGGATCGCGCTCGACCATGTCGACCGTTTCCTCTTCGAGGATCGCGACGGGGAGTGCGCCGGCGAGTGCCCGCGCAACGCTCAGCTCGAATAGCAGCACTTCCGCCGGCATCCCCGCGTGAAGAAAAAAAACGGTGAGAGGATCGCTCGCGGTCACGCTTCGCGCGCCTCCTCCCATCGATGCGGAAGGCGCAGAACTCCCGCCTCGAACCGCGTTCCCTCGGCGCGAAATGCCGGCATCGCGTCACGCCTGGCGAGCAGCCTCAGCCCGTCCGGCGTCTCCGCGAATACCACTACGCCGTAGTCGCCACGCGCGAGGCGCAAATCGCTGAGAGCCACCTCGACCTCCCAGCTACCCGGCCCTTCGAACCTCTGGTCACCGGCCGCGCTCCGGACGAGACAGCAGCGCAACTCGTCGGCGGCGCGGACCACGGCAAACGCGAGGCTGAATCGCTGCCCCGCACGGGAGCATCGCACACGCGCGCGAACGGAAGCGACCCGATCGTCCGCGAGGAGCGACAGCGGAGAGCCGTCGAAGGCGACGACCTCGACCGAATCGATCGATATGTCGCCCGCGATCTCTCCGACCGTCGCTTCGCCACTCGTGCGGCGGCTCCGTTCGAGGAGAAACGACTCGTACTCGTGTACCACATCGACCGACTCGCCGATCCGCTTCACCTTCCCCGCATCGAGCCACAGCGTCCTCGCGCAGAGCGTCGTGACCATGTACAGGCTGTGCGAACAGAAGAGGATCGTCGAACCCATCTCCTGCATCTGGCGAATCCTGTCGACGCACTTCTTTTGAAAGTAGCCGTCACCGACCGAGAGTGCCTCGTCGACGATCAGGACTGCGGGATCGACCATCACCGCGACCGAGAAGGCGAGGCGCATGTACATGCCCGACGAGTAAGTGCGCACAGGACGGTCGAGAAAAGGGCCGAGCTCGGAGAATTCGAGGATCCGCGGGAGTTTCCGCCTCATCTCCGCGGGGCTGAGTCCGAGAATCGCGGCATTGAGTGCGGCGTTGTCGCGGCCGCTGAATTCAGGGTGAAACCCGGCGCCGAGCTCGAGGATCGACGCGACCGTTCCGCGCGTGGCGAGACGCCCCGTAGTCGGCTTGGCCACTCCAGCGATCAGCTTGAGGAGCGTGCTCTTGCCGGCGCCGTTCTGGCCGATGATGCCGAGCGACTCTCCCGCCTGCACGTCGAACGACACGCCGGCGAGAGCAGGAAAGCTCCGATGTCTCGATCGCAGGGTCGCCAGTTCGAGCAGACGGTCGGCAGGCTTCTCGTAGATCTGATACGTCTTCGAAAGCCCCTCGGCGTAGACGACGGAATCGGGCATCGCTCGCGATTCTACGAGGTCGCACGCCGAACCGTCCAAGAATCGGGGAACCGCAACGAACCAAGTACAATGCGCGGCATGGACGACCGGCCGGCGGATCACGAGCTCGAGGGCGAGATCGCGCTGGTCACGGGCGCGTCGAGTGGCATTGGGCGCGCGTCTGCATTGCTTCTCGCTCGTGCGGGCGCCCGCGTGGCAGCTCTCGCGCGCAATGCAGACGCGCTCAACGAGCTCGCTCGCGAAGCACCGGGCTCGATCTTCCCGATTCCGGCCGATCTCGAGCGCGAAGCGTCGATCGCGAGCGCGTTCGAGGCTGTGGTCGCGCGAATCGGCAACGTGTCGATCCTCGTCAACAACGCCGGGCACATCGCTCCAGAACCGCTCGACTCGATGGACAGCGCGAGCTGGGACCGACACTTCGCAATCAATGTGAAGGCCGCATACCTTGCGATCCGGTGCGTCCTTCCTGCGATGCGTGAGGCGGGGCGGGGAGCGATCGTGAACGTCGCGTCGATCTCCGGAGTTCCCGGCCCGCAGAAGTTTCCCGGCTTCACCGCCTACTGCGCGTCGAAGGCGGCGCTGATCGCGCTGACCGAATCGCTCGCGGCCGAGCTTCGCGGCTCGGGCGTCAGCGTCAACTGCGTCAGCCCAGGCTCGGTAAACACGCCGATGCTGCGGCGCGTCGCACCTTCGCTCCAACCTGACATGTCACCCGAGGACGTCGCACAGACGATCCTCTTCCTCGCATCTCCGCGCTCCGCCGCGATCAACGGACAGAACATTCATGTCTACGGCAGCTGATTCAGAGATCCACTGGCGCCCGACGAAGGTCGAGATCGACATCGCGGCGTTTCTACGCAACGTCGAGACCGTCCGCGCGATGCTCCCTTCAGGCTCCCGCCTCATCGCCGTGCTCAAGGCCGACGGTTATGGCCACGGAGCGATCCCGCTCGCGCGAGCTTGTACCCGGCATCACGTGGCGATGATCGCCGTGTCTCTTCTCGAAGAAGCGATGGCTCTCCACGAGGCTGCGGTCGACATCCCGATCCTCGTCCTCGGCCCGCTTACTGATGACCAGATCGCCCTCGCGGCCGAATACGAGATCGTCATCGGCGTCACGGGACCCGAGATGCTGGAGACGGTGACGGAGGTCGCAAAGCGGCGGCGAAGGCCTGTCAGGATTCACCTGAAGCTCGACTCCGGCATGGGGCGGATGGGACTCGTGGAGAGCGATCTCGCGCCCGCGACCGAACTGCTCGCCCACGCTCCATTCGTGCAGCTCGACGCAATCTACTCCCACTACTCGACCGCGTCCGATCCGTCGCACCCTCACGCGGCACGACAGGTCGCGCGATTCCGGGAGATGGTCGGAACGTTGCGGGAGGCAGGCGTCAGCGCGCCACTCGAGCACATGGCAAACAGCGCGGCAACCGTTCGGTCCCTCGTCGACCCGGGAAGCTTCGTTCGTGTCGGCATGCTGCTGTTCGGCGGCGAGTCGCTCGATAGCGGCAAGAGTGCGCTCGAGCCGGTGATGCGCTGGACGACGAGGATCGCGCGGCTGAAGACGCTCCCGACCGGAAGTCCCGTCGGCTACGGTGCAACGTTCGTCACCGAAAGAGAGAGCAGGATCGCGACGATTCCCGTCGGCTACGCCGATGGTTACCCATTCCGGCTCTCGGGCAACGCCGACGTTCTCGTCCGCGGACAGAGAGCGCCGATCGTGGGCCGCGTGTCGATGGACCTCGTGACCGTTGACGTCAGCGACGTCGAAGGCGTCGCGCTCGGAGACGAAGTCGTTTTGCTCGGCACGCAGGGCGATGAGACGATCAGCGCGGAAGAGCTCGCTGAGCGTTCGGGCACACTCGCGTACGAAGTCCTCTGCGGAGTCGGCCACCGCGTTCCACGGACCTACATCGGCGGCTGAACGGAGACATCGATCAGATCAGACGGCGTCGACCAGCGCGGGCTGTGCGCGTCGAAAGAGGCTGAGGCCAATCGTCATCGCCACCAGCGCGAATCCGACGAGGTAGGCGATCTCCCCCCACGCAGGAAGGTGCCCGCCGATCGTACCGTAACGGTAGAAACCCATCAGAGGCGTCAGCGGGTTCCAGCGAAAGACGATCTCGAACGCCGGGCGGACTTCGAACAGAATCGGGCTCAGGAAGAAAAGGACTGAGAGGCCGAAGCTCAGGAGCTGGAGCACGTCGCGAAAGATGACATAGGCAACGGCGAGCACGAGACTCAAGCCGAACTGCACGGCGAACTGGAGCGCGATCGCGATCGGCAGAATCCAGAGTGCGCCTTGGAATCTCCCTGTAAAAAGGAGTAGTGCGAGAAACAGAACGAGCGCGACGAGCTCGAAGATCACCGCCGTCGCCGACGGAACGAGCACGAGAAGCTCGCTCCTGAACGGCAATCGCTTGACGATCTGGGCGTTCTCGACGACCGAGGTCGTTCCGCGCACCAGCGCTTCACTGAAGCCCAGCCAGGGGAGCAGGCCTGAGATCAGGAAATAGACGTAGTCGCCGCCTCCCTGACCGAGCTTCCCGCCAGGGAGCATGATCCCGAATATGAACCAGTAGAGGACGATGAGCCCGAGGGGTTGAAGCACGGCCCAGGCAAGGCCAAGCGCCGATCCCGTGAACCGGACCGACAAGTCGCGCTTGATCAACTGATATGCGAGGAAAGCGCTTGATCCGGCGGACACGTATGCTTCCTTGACATAGGGAGGCGGGAACCGTAGAGTGGACGCGAAGTATATGGCCTCCGTCCGGAGGCGTCAACGAAGATGACCGCCAATCCGATTCAGATGGAGCTCGTGGGCCGCAAGATCCGCGAGTTACGACGCGAGCGGAAGCTCACGCAGACTGACCTTGCCACGCAGGTCGGAATCCATCAGTCAGACCTTTCCCGAATGGAGAAAGGCGAGTATAAGGTTGGGCTGGACACGCTGCTGAAGATCCTCCAGACATTCAATCTGGGGATTGGCGACTTTTTCGAAGAGAAGCCTCACAGCAGTAGTTCGATTGCATGGAAGTACGAAAGCCTCGACGAAGAGTCGAAGAAGGAAGTCGAAAGCTTCATCGAGTTCAAGCGACAGCAGCGGACGATGTCTCCCGGGGGAAGCGAGGGGGGTGACGGGGGAAATGGGTACGATGACTAAGGTCGAAGAGATCAGGCAGGCTGCATGGGCTCGCGTGCGTGAGAACGCGCTCGAGGATGCCATTGCGCTGTTTGACCAGGCGCTTGCGATTGCCGACGACGACGAAGCGATCGAGCTGCTCACGATCAACAAGGCCGGAATCCTGATCCAGATGGAGCTCGACGGCCCCGACGTCCAGCATCTGCCGCAGATTCTCATGCGTCGGCGGACTCCGAAACACACGTTTCTCGCCGCCTACCATCTTCAGCAGCGCTACAACCTCGCAAAGGACTTCAAGAAGGCTTACAACTACGGACGCGTCGCGCTCGAAGCGGCCGATCGAATCGAAGAAAAAGCCTGGAAGCCGCGCGTCCTGAACGAAATGGGCAGGACCTGCGTCTACGACTCCCGCATACCCGAAGCGATCGAAGCGTATCGCGAAGCACTCGCGATGCTCGAGTCGTTCCCCGAAGATGTCTTCGCTCGTTCGTTTGCCACGCAGAACCTCGGGTACTGCCTCGTTGTCGAAGGCGAGCTCGAAGAAGGAATCGAGACGATTCGCCAGGCGATCGATCTGATGCGCGCTGCGGGTGCGGAAGGGTACGTGGCCGAGTCGTACATCGACCTCTGCTACGGCTACCTCGAGCTCGGCGATCTGGAGAGCGCGCGCAAGTATGGCGAAGACGGGCTCGAGCAGGCGACGGAAACGCGGCAGCTCAGGAATGCTCACTATCTGCTCGGAGAAGTGGCATACAAACAAGGCGACACGGTCTCGGCCGAATCGCACTTCCAGAATCTCGCAAAGTTCTACCCCGACTTTCCGCAGCTAAAAAACGTGCTGCTTGCACTCGACCTGCGGAAGATGGTCAATCTCAAGCTCTGACACCATGAAGAGAATCGCGCTCGCACTCGCCTTCGTCCTGGTCGCTTTCGGCGCCCAGGCGCAGTTGCGCGTGAGCGACGTTCTCCTCACCGATGACGGTACGCTGTTCACGATCGAACGGGTGACCAAGAGCGATCTCGAGGCCGAATCCGGCGCACCGGTCGAAACAACCTCTTCGAGCGTGCTTCGCCTGCGCGTGCAACGCGAGGAGTCGCTCGAGACGATTCTCGTTCCCGGATCGCTGAACGGCGGCAGCCACATCGAGCCGACCCTCGCCTGGGATAGCAACGACAATCGCCTCTACGTCTTCTGGCAGCGGATGCCCGGCATTGGCTCGAGCGAGCTCCTTTTCGCCTCATTCAAGGATGGCAACTGGACCGCAGTCGAGGCGTTCGACGGCGGAAACTGGCGCACACGGTTCAACCTGAAGGTCACGATCACTCGCTTCGCCGAGCACAGGCTCGAGGACGGGACGGTCGAGAGTAGACCGGCGCTGATCGCGCACGCGATCTGGTGGGAGCAGTGGGGAGAGCACGAGGCCGCGCGCTATGCGATGCTCGAGCTCGAGCAAGGCTCGGTACGAAGGGTACAGATTCGCGATCTCGCGGAATTCCACGACCGCTATTCGCCGCCGACGGAGCTTCCGGCCGGATACGACAAGAGCGTGTTCCGCACGCCGTTCCTGTTCGACATGCCGGACGGCGATTCGATCGAGGTTCTCTTCGCCAACTGGTACACCAACCGCTACCAGTTGGTGAACATCAGGCCCGTCACCGACGAAAAGGAAGGCGTCCTCACCATCCCGACCGGCGTGACGCGTGGCGAGTTTGATCCCTCGCCGATCAAGGTTCCCGACACGAACGCCGCGCTCAAGGCAATTCGTCCGAACGTCATCAGCGGAACGATCACGATCTACGCACACAACGGTGAGACGGTCAATTATGCCGAGCTTTGCAGAGGCCGATGGGCTACATCGGGCTCTCTGAAGATCAATGGTGCGACGACGCTCGAGACGGCACTCGAAGCGCTTCGCAAGCGAGCCTCGCAGCGCTAGCTGCGCTTGCCTTCACCTCGCTTCGTTCGCGAGACACCCCTCCCCCGCCACATCAGCGCATTTCGACGTTCGGAGAACGTCGCCTCGCTGCCCGCGTGCAACGTGAAGGGGACGTTTCAGCCTCGCGGCGCGAGCGTCGGCCGGCGACCGGCTCGTCTCCTTCATTCCCCCAAACGCGACGTGTCCCCTCCGCTCTGATATCGTCTGCCACGCGCGACGGCGTGGACGAAGGAGACTCGGCATGAAGATCGACCTGAGCGCCCGCGTGGCACTGATCACCGGAGGATCGCGGGGTATCGGTCGCAGCGCAGCCCTGCTGCTCGCCGAATGTGGCTCGCGCATCGCATTCACCTACGTTTCAAGGAAAGACGCCGCAGATGAAGTCGTGGAAGCGATAGGCGCAGAGCGGGCCCTCGCGATCCGTGCGGATGCCGGATCTCCCGATGATGTGAGGCGCATGGTCGACGAGACGATCGGCCGTTTCGGACGCATCGACATTCTCGTCAACAATACCGCGATCCACGCGATCAACAACAATACCGCGATCCACGCGATCAACCCGTTCGATGGGACTGACTACGATGCCTGGCAACGAGGTTGGCGTCGCACGATTGACGTGAATCTCTTCGGCGCCGCGAATGCGGCGTTTCTCGTGATCCCCTGGATGAAACGCCAAGGTGGCGGAAAGATCATCAACGTCGCGTCGCGTTCCGGCTTCCGAGGCGAGCTCGAGTTCCCCGACTACGGGGCGTCGAAGGCGGGACTGATGAACCTGACGAAGTCGCTCGCACGAACCCACGCGAAGCAGGGAATCATCGCGACCTGCGTCGCCCCAGGTTACGTCGAGACCGAGACTTCGGCGCACGATCTCGAGCGATTCCGCGAGCGAATCGAAGCCGAGATTCCTCTCGGACGAGTCGCAACCCCTGACGACGTCGCAAAGGCGATTCTCTTTCTCGCCTCGCCTCTTTCGGACTATCTGGCGGGCGTTACAATCGACGTCAATGGCGGCTCCTACTTGCGTTGAGCGGCGGGACCGGGAAATCCTCGCACATCCCCTCAATAAATGAAAAAGGCCCGGCGCCTCAACGCGCCGGGCCCTTCAAAACCTCCGAAACGGGATCAGAACTTGTGGATCATGAACGCGATGACGAGCGCGTAGATGACCAGCGACTCGATCAGCGCGAGACCGATGATCATCGCGAGACGGATCGCGCCGGCCGCGCCAGGGTTACGGGCGATGCCTTCGCAAGCGGCCGAGATCGCGCGACCCTGGCCGATTGCGCCGGCCGCCGCCGCAACACCGAGAACGAGCGCCGCGGAGAGAGCTCCCCACTTCACGCCGCCGACCTCAGCATCAGCCGCAAACATCGACGTCGCCATGAAAAGCACCACGACCGTCATCAGGACGAGTTTCATATTCTTCACTGCGGATTCCTCCCTATTTGATTTCGAGAACTGCGCGAAACGATTCAGTTCAACCTTTGTTCTAGTGTTCTTCAGCGACGGCGCCGCCGATGTAGACCATCGTCATCATGATGAAGACGAACGCCTGGAGCGTGGCACCGAAGATCCCGAGTCCCATCATCGGCCAGGGAACCACGAAGGGAAGCATCCCCATGAAGATCCCGGTCGCCGTGTGCTCGCCGAAGATATTGCCGAAAAGACGCATGCCCAGCGAGAGAACGCGGGCGAAGTTACCGATCATCTCGATCGGAAACATCAGTGGCGCAAGCCACCAGAGCGGCCCGCAGAAGCTCTTGAGGTAGTGGATGAGCCCGTGCTTACGAAGCCCCTGCACGTTGAAATAGAGAAACGCCGTGATCGACAGTGCGAACGTCGTGTTCGGGTTTCCAGTCGGAGGCTGCAGAAAGAAGAAGAGCCCGAAGATGTTCGAGATGAAGATGAATGTCGCGAAGGCTCCGATGATGTAGAGGTACTTCGCGCTCGCGCCGTGCCCCACGACTTCTTCGAGCAGCCCCTTGAGCCCGCCTACGATGAACTCGAGAAAGTGCTGGAACCCGCCCGGCGCGTCTTTGCTGAAGTTGCGCGCGGCGAGAGGGAAGATGATCGAGCTCAACGCGAGCACGAGCAGCGCCATGACCACATGATCAGGGACATGAACGCCGAATTGCTCGGCAATCGCATTGACAGGCCCGTAGAGTATCGAGGACTCGTGTTCCATTCAGTTCATTCCGCAGCGCCAGGTCTCACGAGCGAGTAGACAGCCTCGACCATCACCGCGCCAACGATGACCGAAAATCCGAGGATCACGCTGACCGGGGAAAACCTGGCGACGTAAATTGCGACTCCGAGAGCGGCCCCCATGGCGACCAGTCGAACGAACACCTGAATCCCGAGGCTCCATGGGCTGATCCCGGGCGCCGGTTGGAGCAGACGATCAACGATCCTCTCCAGCCAGAGGTGGCCGATCATAACGACGAGGGCACTGCAAGTCAACCCGAGAAAACCCCAAAAACCCTCGAAAATCAGGGCTCCCGCGCCGAACACGACATAGCATCCGAGCGCCTCGATTCGAAGCCTCCGAAGGAGCCCCGCGGGTGGACCCGCTATGGTCCCGAGCCGACTCGATTCCGATGGATCCGCGTTCACGGCGGGGATCATATCCGATGGGACGCGCGACCGAATTCCCGACGTGGTCAGGGCCATCGTTGCGGCGGATTCCACCCCGCCGCGGTCCATTCATCCGCGCCTCAGCACAGCCCGATCCCGCGCTCCGCGCGACCACCGCACATTGGCATGCGCGGCCACAACGCTGTTCCAACTGCCTCGACGACACTACCGTCGTCTCTCCCCAGAGTCGCGCGTTCCGCTCACGTACCGTCCTTACCCGCCGCCCGCTTCTCCTCTTCGTCCGCTTTCGCGGCAAGCCGGAAGAGGTTCATGAATGCGGCAATCAGTCCGAAGACGGTGAAGATCCAGGTCAGCCATGGAGTCGTCCCGAAGAGGCCGTCCATCCAATGCCCCCACAGGTACCCGAGCCCGATCGCGATCGGGAACATGAAGCCGAGCGACGACGCCTCGGCGAGTGCGCCGTATCGGTTGCGCCGCGGAGGCGCAACCTTCCCGGGATCATCCATCTCGAGGGTAAGTCTACCGCGATGCGAGGTTGACGATTGGCGCGATCGACCTCGCCGCGCCGCGGATCATCCGCTCGGGGAGTATGCCGAGAGTCAGAGTCGCGATGAGGCAGACGATCACGATGAACCGCACCTGCCGACTCGGGATTACGTCCGCCGCGGCACCATCCTTCAGGTACATCGCGACGACGAGACGAAAGTAATAGAACATCGACACGGCCGACATCAGAACCGCGATGACCGCGAGCCAGGCGTATCCAGCCGAGATCGCCGCGGCGAACAAGTAGTACTTCCCGATGAATCCAGCGGTCGGCGGGATACCGCCAAGAGACAGGAGGAAGACGACCATCGCGAAGGCATAGAGGGGCGCCGACTTGTGCAGCCCGTCGAAGTCGTCGACATTCTCTCCTGCATATTCGCGCCGGCGGAGCAGCATGACCATCGCCCACGTGCCGATGTTCGCGAAGGCATACACCAGCATGTAGATCAGCACTCCCTGAAGGCCGATCTCACTCATCGCGAGGACGCCGAGCAAGGCGTATCCGGCGTGCGCGATCGACGAGTAGGCGAGCATCCGCTTGACGTTGGTCTGCGTCACGGCCGCGAGATTGCCCACGATCATCGAAAGCGCCGCGACGGTGGCGATGATGCTGTTCCAGTCGGGCTCCAGGCTATGAAGCCCCATATAGAAGATGCGCGCGAAGATTGCGAACGCGGCCACCTTCGACGCGGTCGAAAGGAACGCGGTCACCGGTGTCGGCGCGCCGGTGTAGACATCGGGAGTCCACACGTGGAACGGAACGGCGGCGACCTTGAAGCAAAGACCCGCACCAAGCAGCATCACGCCAATGATCAGCGCCTGGTTTCCCGCCATCGTCGCGACCGCCTGCGAGATCGCCTCGAGATGGAGCGAACCGCAAGCACCGTAGATCAGCGACATGCCGTACAGCAGAATCCCCGAGCTCGTCGCGCCGAGGACGAAGTACTTCATCGCCGCCTCGGTCGAGCGCGTCTCGTTCTTGTAATAGCCCGCGAGGATATAGCTCGCGAGCGATAGCAGCTCGAGTCCGACATAAATCGAGATGAGGTGCGTCCCCGAGGCCATGAACATCATGCCGCAGAGTGCGAACGCCATCAGCGAGTAGTACTCCCACGCCGAGTAGCGGCCATCCTCGAGAAACTCGGCCGAAAGCAACGTGATCATCGCGATGACGACGACGAACAGGAGTTTGAAGAAGACGGCGAACGGGTCGGCGACGAACAGCGTGCCGAGCGCCAGGCTCGGGATCCCCGCCCCCGCCGCCACGTAGATTGCCGCGGCCGTCGCAACGAGGAGGAGGAGCATTGACCACTTCGCTGCGACACCGTTGTTCCGCCCACCGATCACGGGGGCCAGCAGCAGCAGGCAGCCGCCGATCGAGAGAACGATCTCGGGAAGGAGGAACAGCAGGTCGGCCCAGGTCATCGCGCGCCCTCGACCGCGTGCAACTCGGCGTGCTCCGCGGGCTGCTCGTGTCCTTCCATCAGCGGGGGCTCGACGTACTGGATGCCAGCCTTCTCGAAGTAGTTAGGCTCGACCTTCTTCACGATGTAGTTGACCGGCTCCTCCATGATGTCGAAGAAGGGCTTCGGGTAGATGCCGATCCAGAACATGCAGACGACGAGCGGGATGAGCGTCCACTGCTCGCGCAGGCTGAGATCTTTGAGCTCATTGTTCTTCGGATTGTCGAGCGGTCCCCAGAACACGCGCTGGTAGAGCCAGAGCATGTAGGCCGCGCCGAGAACGATGCCGAGCGCCGCGAACGCCGCCCAGACCATGCTCACATTCGCCACGCCGAGCAGAATCGCGAACTCGCCGATGAATCCGTTCAGCGTCGGCAATCCGATCGACGAGAGCGTCGTGACGAGGAAGAAGAAGGCGTAGACCGGCATCACCTTCGCGATGCCGCCGTACTCCGCGATCATCCGCGTATGCCGCCGCTCGTAGACGATGCCGACGAGCAGGAAGAGTCCGCCGGTCGAGATTCCGTGGTTGATCATCTGCAGAACCGAGCCCTGCAGCCCCATCGGGTTGAGCGCGAACATGCCGAGCATGACGAAGCCGAGGTGCGAGACCGACGAGTATGCGACCAGCTTCTTCATGTCGGGCTGCACCATCGCCACGAGCGCGCCGTAGACGATGCCGACGATCGACAGGACGACCACGGGAATCATGATTCGCGACGACGTCGTCGCATCGGGAAGGATCGGAAGCGCGAAGCGGACGAAGCCGTACGTTCCCATCTTCAGCAGAACCGCGGCGAGGATCACGGATCCCGCGGTCGGCGCCTCGACGTGCGCATCAGGCAGCCAGGTGTGGAACGGGAACATCGGCACCTTGATCGCGAACGCAAAGAAGAATCCGAGGAAGAGCCAGAACTGCATCTCCGGCGGAATCGAGTGCCCGATCTCGTGGAACTTCAGGATGTCGAACGTCGGCGCGTTGCCGAGTCCGGCGATTCCGAGGAACGGGATTCCGCTCGTGTTGTAGAAGTAGAGCGCGAGGATCGCGAGCAACATCAGCACCGATCCAGCGAGGGTGTAGAGGAAGAATTTGATCGCGGCGTAGAGCTTCCTCGGTCCGCCCCAGACGCCGATCAGGAAGTACATCGGCACGAGCATGACTTCCCAGAAAACGTAGAAGAGGAAGAAGTCGAGCGCGCAGAAGACGCCGATCATGCCCGTCTCGAGCATCAGAAGGAGCACGTAGTACTCCTTCTGTCGCTGCTCGATCGCCGTGAACGAGCAATAGATCGCGATGAACGACAACAGCGTCGTCAGCACGATCAAGAGCATCGCGATGCCGTCGATCCCGAAGAAGTAATCGACGCCGATCGATGGGATCCAGCTGAAGCGCTCGACGAACTGGAAGATCGGAGCGTCCGAGGAGCGGTCGTACCGGAACCAGAGCACGAGCGAGATCAGGAACGTGCTCCCGGTGAAGAAGGTCGCGATCGTCTTGATCGCGCGGCTGCTCTCTTTGTTCACGAAGAACAGAATGAGCAGCGCGCCGACGAGCGGCCAGTAGGTGATGATCGACAGAATGTTCTGCATCGGATTCCCCTATCCCTGCATCTTCCCGAGAACTTCGAACGCGAGGTACACGACCGCCAGGAGCACGACTCCCGCTCCCATGACGAGCGCGTAGTTCTGCACCACGCCCGTCTGCATCCTGCGAAGGAGTGTGGAGCTCCCTTTCGCGCCAGATGCCACGCCGTTCACCGCGCCGTCGACGACGTACTTGTCGACGAGATTCGAGCCATGTCCAAATATCAGGACCGTCACATGTCTCACGCCATTCACCGCGCCGTCGACGATGTTCGTGTCGATCCACTTCAGGATCAGACTCAGAACGATCGTCCCGCGAATGACCGTGGCGCCGTAGATTTCGTCGACGTAGTACTTGTTCAGGAGCACGTCGTACAGCTTCGGGGCCCCAGCCGCGAGTTGCTTCGGCTTCGACCACGACGGATCGGCCTTGTAGAAGAAGTAGGCGATCACAATTCCAATCACTGCCACCGCCACCGAGGCCGCGATGAGAATCACTTCCATCGTGAGCTCGGCCTCGTGGAAGTGGAACGCGTGACCGCCGATCGGCAGCAGGATCGGCTCGAGCCAGCTCTGGAAGTACGTCGGCTGATGCTTCCCAATCAAAGCGAGCGGGAAACCGACGAGCCCCGCGAGGATCGAGCCGACGGCCAGGATCCAGAGAACGCCCGTCATCGACCAGGGCGACTCGTGCGGCGCGCCGCCGTAATGGCCGTGATCATCCGCGTGGCCCTGGCTGTGATCGTCATGGCCATGCGCGTCATGCCCGGCATGCGCGCCGTGCCCAGCCTCCGCCGCACCACGATACTCGCCCACGAAGGTCATGAAGTAG
Source organism: Acidobacteriota bacterium (assembly GCA_016184115.1). Lineage (GTDB taxonomy): Bacteria > Acidobacteriota > Thermoanaerobaculia > Gp7-AA8 > Gp7-AA8 > JACPDH01. The sequence goes on from JACPDH010000075.1 coordinate 14,697, forward strand.
AGGCGGAACATGTAGAACGCGGTGCACATCGCCGCGAGCATTCCGACGCCAAAGAGTACGAGTGGAAACCAGCTCCAGGGCTCGCCTAACGTCTCGAAGCGCTTGAAGAACGCGCTCGCGAGAATCTCGTCCTTCGAGAAGAAGCCCGCGAGCGGCGGGATACCCGCAATCGCGACCGTCGCAATTCCCATCGTGACGTGGGTCCGCGGCATGTATTTGCCAAGCCCCCCCATCTTCCGCATGTCCTGTTCGCCCGAGCATCCGTGGATGACCGAGCCCGCCCCGAGGAAGAGACACGCCTTGAAGAAGGCGTGCGTCATCAGATGGAAGATAGCCGCCGTATAGGCTCCGACGCCCGCCGCGAGGAACATGTAGCCGAGCTGCGAGACCGTGGAGTAGGCCAGCACCTTCTTGATGTCGTTCTGCGCGAGACCAATCGTCGCCGCAAAGATCGCGGTGAAGGCGCCGACGCACGCGACGACGAGCATCGCCTCCGGCGACAACCGGAAGAGCACATTCGAGCGGACGACCATGTAGACGCCCGCGGTGACCATCGTCGCCGCATGAATCAACGCAGAGACCGGAGTCGGGCCCGCCATCGCGTCAGGCAGCCAGACGTAGAGCGGGAACTGCGCCGACTTCCCGCACGCTCCGACGAACAGACAGAGACAAAGCAGAGTCGCGACACCCTCGAATCGCAACGGGTCGTGCGCGGCAAGCGCGAAGACCTTCGTGTAGTCCGCCGTCCCAAACCAGTTGAAGAGGAGGAAGATCCCAAGGAGGAAGCCGAAGTCGCCGATCCGGTTCGTGATGAACGCCTTCTTGCCGGCGTCGGCCGCGAACGTCTTGTCGTAGTAGAACCCGATCAGCAGGTACGAGCAGAGCCCGACGCCTTCCCACCCAACGAACATGACGACATAGTTGTTGCCGAGCACCAGCAACAGCATCATGAACATGAAGAGGTTCAGGTAGGCGAAAAAGCGCGTGTAGCCCTTCTCGTGCCCCATGTACCCGGTGGCATACACGTGGATCAGGAATCCGATCCAGGTCACCACCATCATCATCGTGATGGAGAGCGAGTCGATCTGGAGGCCGAGCTCGACATTGAAGTTGCCGAGCAGTCCTCCCGCGACATTGCCGAGCCCCGCGGGGATCCAGTCCCAGTAGACGACTTCGTATGGAACCTTCGCGAGGCCGTAGCGCCACGCCGCGAAGGACGCGATGATCGCGGAGAGGAGCGTGGAGCCTAACGCGACACCGTTGGTCAGCGTCTTGCTCTTCTCACCTTTCGCGTACGCCGCGCGGAAGCCGTTGATCGCCGCCCCGACCAGCGGGAGCAGCGGAACGAGCCAGAGATATTCACCGATCGCCATTCGTTCTTACCGTGTCTCCGGCGCTCCGGGAGCACCGGCCTCTTCTCAACCGTTGAGCTCCGTGACCTCGTCGACGTTCACCGTGCTCTTGAGTCTGTAGAGCTGGATGATGATCGCGAGACCGACTGCAGCCTCGCCCGCCGCGATGCAGATGATGAAGACGGGAAAGACGTGCCCTTCGAGCGACGAGAACCGCTGCGAGAAAGCGACGAGATTGATGTTGACTGCGTTGAGCATCAGCTCGAGGCTCATCAGCACCGTGATCATGTTGCGGCGCACCGTAACGCCGACCAGGCCGACCGTGAAGATCAGCGCGCTGAGCAGCAGGAATGCCGTCGTGCTAGGCACCGGTCACCTCCTTGAGGCGATCTTCGTCGCTCACCTTCTTCGCGATGAACTCGGGGATCGCCTCTTCCTCGGATGCGTCGAGCTCCCGCTTGCCGATGACGATCGCGCCGACCATTGCGACGAGCAGGAAGAGCGACGCAACTTCGAATGGAACGAGGTAGTCGCGGTAAAGCGCCATCCCGACCGCCTCGGCGTTCCCCACGACATCGCGGGTCACCGTCTCGGTCTGAATCGTGGCACCGCCTGCATCGACAACCGGCGTCGTCTTCACCACAACCGCCGTCCTGAGATTCTCAGGCGCATTCACAGCGGGTGCCCACGTTCCGGACGCGAGGATGATCGCGAGGATGATGAAGAGCAGGACGCCCATCAGCACGCCCATCATCGACGTCGCGGTGAACACCTTCTCCTTCGGCAGCGCCTTCACGTTGATCAGCATGACGACGAAGAGGAAAAGGACCATGATGCCGCCCGCGTAGACGAGCACCTGGACCGCGCCGACGAACTCCGCGCCCATCGACACGAAGAGGATCGCCACGCAGAGAAACGTGAGAAGCAGAAAGAGCGCCGAGTGCACCGGGTTGCGCATCGACACCACGAGAATCGAGCTCGCTACGGCGATCGCGCCGACGATCACGAAGAGCGCCAGCGATACGCCTGTCAGCATCAGCGGGTCGGTCACTTCGTTCCCCCTCCTGCCGGAAGCTTCTTCTTGTCGGAGATCCCCTGCTCTTCCGCGATCTCTTCGAGCGTCGCGTACTCCGGCCGCCCTTCCCAATACTCGAGCTGCTGCATGTTCATGTAGAGCTCGTTGCGGTCGTACGACGTCAGTTCATACGTCCCCGTCGTCAGCCAGATCGACTTCGGCTTCGTCGGGCATGATTCCTCGCAAAGACCGCAGAACATGCAACGCTTCACGTCGATGTCGTACCGCTCGAGAACCTTGATCTTCTTCTTCTTGCCGTCGACTTCCTTCGTCTCCTCGCCGACATCGATGTAGATGATGTCGATCGGGCACGACATCGCGCAGATCTTGCACGCGATGCAGCGCTCGTACGAGAAGCGGAACATGCCGCGGAACTTGTCGGCCGTCGGGAGCCTGTGCTCCGGATACTCGACCGTCACCTTCTTCCGGAAGAAGAGCTCGCGGAACGTCGTCCGCAGCCCGACGAACAGATCGATCAGGAGGATTCGATCGGTCCACGTTGTCTTTGGCGCTTCGACCAGCATTACGCCCCTCCGTTCCGTACCAGCAGGATCACGATGCCCGTCACGACGATGTTCACGAGCGCGAGCGGGATCATCCACTTCCACCCCAGCTCCATCAGCTGGTCGAAGCGGTAGCGCGGGAAGGTTCCGCGGAACCAGATGTAGAGAATCATGAAGAACGCGACCTTGGCCGCGAAGATCAGGAAGCCGAGAGAAAGCCCGAGCCATCCCATCGTCTGCATCGTCTCCGTCGTCAGCCCCTTGCCGGCGATGGCCAGCGTCCAGCCACCGAAGAAGAGGATGACGATGAGGCAGGCGTTGACGAGCATCGACGCGTACTCGGCGAGGAAGAAGAAGGCGAACTTCATCCCCGAGTACTCGGTGTGGAATCCGGCGACGAGCTCCGACTCCGCCTCCGGAAGGTCGAACGGCGCACGGTTCACTTCCGCCGTCATCGCCACGAGGAAAATGAAGCATCCGACGAGCTGAGGCAGCACGTTCCAGACGCCGAGCTCCTGCCGGTGAACGATCTCGACGAGACTCAGGCTCCCCGAGAGCATCAGCACGCCGACGATCGAGAGGCCGAACGGCACTTCGTAGGAGACCATCTGCGCAGCGGATCGCAACCCGCCTAACAAAGAGAACTTATTGTTCGATGCCCACCCACCGAGGATGATTCCGTAGACGCCGGTCGACGTGAGCGCGAGAATGAGGAGCAGGCCGACGTTGACGTCGGTGATCGCGAACGTCGGCGGAGGGCCAAACGGGATCAGGCAGAAGACGAGGAACGCCGGGATGATCGGCAGCATTGGCGCGATGAAGTACGCCGCCTTCTGCGCCCCGGCCGGGACGATGTCTTCCTTGAGGAGAAGCTTGATCGGATCCGCGACGAACTGCAGGATCCCCTGCGGACCGACGCGGTTAGGGCCGAGCCGCGCCTGCATGAAGCCGAGCACTCTGCGCTCGACCAGCGTCGTGAACGCGACGATCCCCATGATGATCGCGAACGCGATCACGAACTTGATCGTCGGCCAGACGACCCACTGGACCATCGGCTCAGGGATCGAGCCGAATAGCGATGCGACAACCGGGAGCGTCGCGCTCATCGGTCGACCTCCCCGAGGACGATGTCGATCGTCCCGATGACGGCGACCATGTCGGCGACGAGGTGACCCTTCACGAGGTCAGGGAGCGCCGAGAGGTTGACGAACGACGGAGGCCGCACATGGCAGCGATACGCGTTCTGGTTCTTGCCGTCGCTGATGATGTAGTAGCCGAGCTCCCCTTTCGGGCACTCGACCGAGAAGTACGCCTCACCCTCCGGCGGACGGATTACGCGGGAGACCTTCGCCTTCAGATCGCCTTCCTTCGTCTCGGCAATCATCGAGATGCACTGCTCGAGAATCTTCTTCGACTGCCGCATCTCTTCCATCCGGCAGAGGTAGCGATCGTACGTGTCGCCGTTGCGGCCGACGGGAATCTCGAACTTGAGCTCGGAGTAGACCTCGTACGGGAACGCGCGGCGGATGTCCCACTCGATCCCCGAGCCGCGCAGAGGCGGCCCCGTGAGGCCCCAGTCGATCGCGTCATCGGGCGCAATGACGCCGATTCCGATCGTCCTCTTGCGCCAGATTCGGTTCATCGTCAACAGCGATTCGTACTCGTCGAGCGCCGCGTCGAAGATGCCGAGGAAGTCGTTCAGCTTCTGAATCCACGCCGCGTCGATGTCGTCCGCCTGGCCGCCGATCCGCATGCAGTTCAGCGTCAGACGCGCGCCGCAGTAATCCTCGAAAAGATCGAGAATCAGCTCGCGCTCGCGGAAGGTGTAGAAGAAGGGAGTCATCGCGCCAAGGTCGATCGCGTGGGTCGCGAGCCAGAGCAGGTGCGACGAGATGCGCTGAAGCTCGGCGAGCATCACGCGGATGATCTTCGCGCGGCGCGGGATCTGCTCCGTTAGGCCGAGCAGCTTCTCGACCGCGCCGACGAAGCCCTGGTTGTTCGTTGCCGAGGCGACGTAATCCATCCGATCGGTGTGCGGTACGCACTGCGGATAGTTCATCGCTTCGAAGAGCTTCTCGGTACCGCGGTGGAGATAGCCGATGATCGGCTTCGCGTCGACGATCCGCTCGCCGTCGATCTTCACCATGACCCGCAAGACCCCGTGCGTCGAGGGGTGCTGCGGCCCGAAACTGATCTCCATCTCGTGGAGATTGAGCATCGTCTGCGTCATGAGTCCTTCCGATGCGCGGCGCGCCGTCAGGCGTCCGCCTTCCCCTCGTCACCGCCCTGCGGCGCTTCGACCTGCTTCGTTTCCGGTACCTCGCCTTTCGGCGAGCGACCCAACGGAACCGCGGGGCCTTTCCAGATGTTGACGTCGCCATGTGCCTTGCCTGTCGAGCCAGGCATCGGGCCGCCGCCAGGCGGGAACACTTCCGGGTAGATCCGCGCCCCGGTATCAATGCCGCGGATCGGGAAGTCCTTCCGGAGCGGATGGCCGTTGAACCCTTCCCACATCAGGATCCGCTCGAGGTTCGGGTGTCCGGTGAACGGGATGCCGAACATGTCGAATGTCTCGCGCTCGTGCCAATTCGCCGTCTTCCAGACGCCGGTCACGGAACGAACACTCACGCCCTCCGCGACGAAGAGCTTGAGGCGGATCCGCACGTTCTGTTTGAACGAGTAGAGAAGGTAGTTGACGCAAAATCGCTCGCCCGCATGACCCGGGAACGTCGAATAGTCAACGCCGCAGAGGTCGACGAGATAGGTGAAGCCATGCGCCTTGAACGCGCGGCAGACTTCGACGATCGCGTCGGGTGTTACATAGAGCGATATCTCGCCGACCTGCTCCTTTGCATGGAGAAACGCGCCGGCCATCGCCGATGTCACCGGCGCGACGATCGGGTCAGCAAGGACCTCGTCCTTCGTCCTCGCCAGAGGCGCCGCCGGCGCGGGCGCAGGTTTCGCAGCAGGTTTTTGTTCCTGTTCGTCGGCCATCGTTCGCCTCAGGCTTTCGTCTTCTCGTCAGAGGACGCGGCCGCGATCTGCGCCGCCTGTTCGGCGCGGAGCGCCGGACCGGTGTGCGCGGGCCGCTCGGACGCAGCAAGTTGCTGCCGTGCGAAATCGTACGCCGCTCCGCCCTTACGGATCACATGCATCTTGTCGATCTTCTTCTGGAGCTCCATTAGCCCCCATAGCAGCGCCTCGGGGCGTGGCGGGCAGCCTGGAACGTAGACATCGACCGGGATGACTCTGTCGACGCCCTGGGTGACCGCGTAGGTATCGTATGGACCGCCGCAGGTTGCACAGGAGCCCATCGCCAGAACCCATTTCGGATCGGGCATCTGGTCGTAGAGGCGTTTGACGATCGGAGCCATCTTCTCGGTCACCGTACCAGCGACGATCATCAGATCGGCCTGGCGCGGAGTCGCACGGAAGACTTCAGCGCCGAAGCGCGCCATGTCGTAGCGCGGATCGAGTACCGCCATCATCTCGATTGCGCAGCACGCAAGGCCAAACTGCATCGGCCAGATTGACGACTTCCGCGCCCAATTGAAGATCTTGTCGACCGACGTCGTGAGGACGTTCGGCTCGAAACGGTTCTCCATCAGACCCATGTGAGAACCTTTCTCTTCCATGCGTAGAAGTAACCGACGAGGAGGATCGCGATGAAGATCGCCATCTCGATTGCGCCAAACCATCCGAGCTGCTCCAGGCGAATCGCCCAGGGAAACAGGAAGATCGTTTCGACGTCGAAGATGATGAACAGCACCGCGACAAGGAAGTAACGGACCGAGAATCGGTGATCGAATGCCACCGACGCCGGCTCGACGCCGCACTCGTACGGCTCGAGCTTGACCTTCGACGGCCGGCTCGCGCGCACGAGCGGGGCAATCAGAAAGATCGTCAGTACCGGTACCGACAGAACGATGAGAAATGCGATGAGGAGTATCGAGTAATTTGCCAAGGCCCCAACTCCGCGCAGATTCTATTCAGAGGAAACCGTCACACCATTGACGGACATCACATCACTTTCGGAATCAAATTTTGAATCTCTGGAAGCTCCACCCCTCGCCAGGGACTCCCTTCCCCTGTACGAGCACCCTGATTTCGTCTCCGATCCCATCGGGAAGCACCAGCCGGCGGGCATTTTCCCGCTCGACCTGCGTCTGGAGTGCCTTGACGAGATCGACTTCCTCTAAAGGAGAAAAGAGCGGGTGCTCAGTAATTCCAATCGACAGGAGGAATCGTGCCTGGCGGGTGAAGGCGAGCGTCGAAAAGCCGCGATCGGCCCCTGCGCGCTCGAGATCGTCGAAATTGACGTGCGCCGTCAGATCCTGGCGGCCCGGATCGGCGAACAGATCGCGATGGACTTCGTGCCCACGGTAAGTCGAATGTGACGACGAGTCCGCGGGCGATGCGTTCGCAGAGCTCACCGTAGGCCGCTCCCCAGCGAGGAGTGACGTCGGCGAACTGACCGACGCGCAACTCGACGCCATGGCGGACGAAATAGTCGTCGAGCTCGGAAGGCGCGGCGAGCTCGCACCACTCGAGCCGCCCATCAGCCAGAGTGACACCAAGCTCGCGCAAACCGTCCGTGCGCCGGACGACGCGCGAGTACGGAATGGCGTCGAACAGCTCGTTGGAGACGACGAACGTCAGCGCGTCGGGGGGAATCGCGTCGAGCGAAGTACTGAAGGTGATCCGGTTTCCATCGCGCAGCGATGCCGGAACGAACGAGAGGCTCCTGTCGATCCCAATGTAGCGTGGTCCCACGCCACACGACGCGGCGATCGAGCCAATGAGCGCGCCATCGCCACATCCGACGTCGACGATCGCAACGGTCTCGTCCTTCGCGTGCTGGGCGACCTCGCGCGCCAGGCGGCCTAACGCCCAGCCGAACAGCGGAGAGATCGCCGGCGACGTGATGTAGTCGGAATGACGAAGTCGCGATCCGCTACCCCCCGTGTAGTACCCCTCGCCCGGATGGTAGAGGCAGAGCTCGACGTATTCGCGAAACGTGATGTCGCGCTCGCGAAGAACGTCGACCAGAAACTGCGGGGGCTGGGCGCCGCGCGGAGCGGTCATCGGCGACACTCTATCCCACGTCGGCCTCACGCCTTGTGAGCTTCGCTACCTCGACGCCGGCCTAAGTGCCCCGTTCGCTAAATTCGACGACGCATTCCGTGGCGCCGCGACGCCGTCTTTTTCGTTGTCGCTCCTTAGCGATGTCCCTGCATCGCCTGCGTCGCGACGCCTCGCATCCGACGCCTCGGCACTCACGGCCTGCGTAGCGGAATTTAGCGAACGGGGCACTAAGTGTTCGACTGGAACCCTCTACGGTTCGTGGAGCGCCGGCGCGCGCAGCCCCGCTTCCGCCTCTCCATGCTACTCGCGGTAGAGAACTTGCCATTCCTCACGGACCGAGGGAACCTCGGTGTCAGGAGGAACAATCATGGGAAACGCTCAGCAGAAAGCACGGATCGAGGCGATGAAGCGGGAGATCGAGCGGCGCGGCGGGTTCGTCGGCTCGCTTTCGCCGATCTCGGACGACCTGCTCGAGATCTTCCTGCGCGACGTGCTCGGCTGCCCCGATTGCGCCGCCGGAGCGGACGATCCATTCGCGCCGCGCAGGCGCGGCAAGCACGCGCACTGATCACTTCGCTCCGAGATCCTCGGCGATCCAGGCGCGAATCAGTTCCACCGCCTTGGCATCGACGACGCCCGTACCGAGCGGAGGCATCTGTGACGACGGGCGACGCGAGCTCATCCGGTAGACGAGCGCGCTCGCCTGCGGAGCACCGGGGGCGACGCGCCGTGAACCGTCGCGACTCGTTCCGGGAACGACGAACTGCCCCGCTACGTCGACTGAAGTGGCGAGCGCCGGATCGACGCCCATCGAGCTCAGGCCGATCTCGTGCTGCAGGAAGAGCCCGAGCCCCGCGAGAGGCCCGCGCGAGTTGTGGCAGCTTCCGCAGTTCGCCGAGAGGTAGCCGAGCACCGCGCGCTCGCGCGGAGAGCGAGCCTCGATTCGCGGCGGATTCTCGACGAGGTCGGGGCGGCGAGGGTAAAGCAATCCGAACCTTTCGAGCCTGCTGATCGTCAGCGACGTCGCCTTCAGCGGCTTCTGATGCGGAGCGAGCAGATCGCGCTCGTCCGAGAGCTGCAACGCGTTGAACCCGAGCACCGGGGTTCCGCCCGACTCATGACACGAGCGGCACTCCGCCTGGCTCGGAATCGAGTAGCGGGCCCCACCGCCGATCTCCGCGTGATTCCGAATTCCAACTTCGGGAGCGAGATACGCCTCGTCCTGCGCGTCGTTCCAGACGTACGACGCAAACACCCACTGGTCGGCACGCGCGCGCCAGAGCATGCGCGTCTCGACCTTCTTCCCGCCAAACGCGAACTCCTTCCAGAGCTTCGTGCCGACCGGAAAGACCCAGCCGTCCGTGTTGCGAACGTCGATCGTCGCCCCGTCGGGAAGCCTGATCCACCGCGCCTTGTCGGCCCCGTCGGTCCAGAGCGGGTACTGTGGCTCGAACGAAAGATTGCGAGGCGCGATCGTCCCGTTCGAGATGTCGCGGTAGAGCCCCGTCTCTGAGAGCCGCTCGGGAGCGCGCACCGCGGCGGGCAGACCAGTTCCCTCAGCGCCAACGACCCCTGCGTGGAGCGCCACGGCGAGAATCAGCGCTGCTGCAATGAAGTTCGATTGGTTGCTCACGGTGTCAGTCCCTCTCCGGTTTCGCGTTCTGATCGTTGTTCGCATCCTGGGCAGCGGCGCCGCATGACGCGCCACTGCCCGGCGAACGGCCTACTTCGCGGCAACCGGCTCAATCGGCTGCGGCACTTTGTTCTTCACCGGCGGAAGCGACTTCAAATACGCGAAGATCGCCTTGATCTCATCGTCGTGCGCCGCACCGATCATGAAGTAAGGCATCGGCGGCAGGATCGGGCGGCCGATGCCGAGGTGACGCCCCGTTCGCATCGTGTCGATGAACTGCTTCTCGGTCCAGTTGCCAAGGCCCGTCTCGGGATCAGGGGTCAGGTTTGCCGTAAAGCTCACACCCCAGGGGCCGGCCCAGGCCGTGTTCGTCGCCGCGACGACAGTGCTCCATGGGCCTTCGGGAAGTGACGGCGGCGGCGGCATCACGAGCGACTCGGGATGTCCGGTGAGCATCCGCGACATGTCGGGCTCGGGACCATTCGCACCCATCGTGAGAGGCGTGTGGCAATCGTTGCAGCCCATCGTGCTCACGAGGTACTTGCCACGCTCGACGCGTTCCTTCTGGTTCCTGGCCTCTCCGAACAGGGAGAAGGCAGCCATCACTACGAAGATCGAAAACAGCGCAATCCGGTTTCTCATCGAAAGTCTCCTTCGTTGGTTCGCGAGCAACTTACGGCCCGCGGCCGGGCGCGGTTTCTCATTTGGAGCTAAATGCATCGTAAGAATTTGCTAAGCGGCGAACGAGGGGGAGGCTTCGCATCCGACGAGTGTTCCGTCCGTGAATTCGGGGCAATTTCGCCCCAATTCACAGACAGAACCCTAACGTTCGTCACGCGTCGGCCGCTGGGCGGAGCGGCTCACGAAGATCGCGGGAAGGGAGGAGTGTGAAGCGGCCGAATGCGGGCCGCACCGTCAGCGCGGCCGGCTCTTTCGGATCTCGTCGAAGTAGTCGACGAGCTTCGGTGAGAGGTGATTCCGATCGAAGCGGAGCTTCGGATTGAGTCTGAGCGCAGTCGCAAAGTCGGAGGTCGCCTTGTCGAGCATCCCCTCGTCACTCTTTGTCATGGCTTCTGTGTAACGCGCGATCCCACGGATCGCATAGGCCTCGTCGGTGCCGCGCTTGCTGCTGATCAGCGCCGTCGTGATCGATTCGCATTCGGTCAATGTGCCGGCGGCGAATGCTCCCCAGGCGCGGCGAAGGTCGCGCCGGATCTCCTCGATCGCCGCGGCGGAGGTAGCCGACGGCATCTCGACATCCTCGGGCTGTGCCTTCGCCGCCCGCGCCATTGCGAGCTTCTGATTCAGCTGTTCCTCCGCCATGGCAACCGACTGCCCGACCTTCTGAACGTCCGACGGTTCGGCGGCCGCGGCCAGCAGCGCGCTCCACTGTTCGGCCTGCGCGCGCGCATTCTGCACGTAACTCTGGAGTGACCGGTCGTTCTTGAATCCTTCTTCCGCCTCATTGAGCTTCGCGTCGAGGGCGTCGAGCTTTGCCGAGACCGTCACCCGCCCTTCGGCGAGATCCTTCTGCTTCTGTTCCTCCGCGAGTTTCGCAGGGTCGGGCTTTGGCGGCGTCACAGCCGGGCGCGTCACGGGACGCTGCTGCGCCGCCTTCGCCGACTTTGCCGCCGACTCGAACAGCGCCTTCGCGCGATCCGCGTTCTCCGCAACCTTCTTGTATGCGGCCTGATCCGTCCCCGCCTTGTCATAACCGCGAATCGCTTCGTCGAGGAACTTCCGCCCCTTCTGGAAGTCGTCGGAGCGGTCGCCGCCCGGCACCATCATCGCCTCGCCCTGCTTGATCGTCGCATCGGCGATCGCAGTGTCGGCAGCATTGCGGACGTCGGATGCCGCGCGTTGGGCGCGCTTGACCTTCTCCTCCTGCACTTTCGACTTCCAGCCGTTGAGCTGTGCGAAGTACATCGTGTTCCTGATCACGCCCTGCGATTCGGAGGTGGCGAACTCCCGCGCTGCGCCATCGACGTCGCCGAGATGAAAAAGTGCGATGCCGAGCCAGAAGTGCGGCACGTAGACGAACGACTTCTTCTTGTAGACCGCGGGATTCTGCTCGGCAGCCTTGATCGCGATCGCCTTCTGCATCAGGTCGCGCGTCACCGGCCAGTCGCGCCGGTCTGCCGCCGCTTGCGCTTTCTCGTAGATGTCGCCCCACCCTTCGTCCGTCGCCGAAAACGCCGGAAGGCCTCCGAGGAGAAGAAGCACGACTGTGAGGGCGCGGACGTTCAACGCTTTCCTCCGAAATCGGGGTACTCATCCACCGCCGCCTTGCGGAACTGGAACGTCACGAGCTCGACTTCGCCTGCCGTCAATTCCAGGCTCTGGACGAGCGGCTTGCCATCAGGACCCTTCATCGTCAACTCATACTTACCAGGCGGGAGCTCGAGTGACGCCGGGGTCACGAGCTTCTCCGCGAGCTCGACGTTCTCTCCACTCGAGAGATTCTTCACGCCGGAAAGCTCGCCCCACGGGTAGGCGTGAAGCCCGATTCGTGCCGGCGCAACGACAGTGAGCTCACCTCCTGGTGTCGCCTCCGCCGTCGCAGTCGTTTCGGTTGCTGGCGTGGGCACGGTCGTATCGCGCCGGGAAACGAGCACTCCCACGACGACGAGGACGATCACGATCGCGGCAGCGACAATCCACACATACGGCTTCGACGGCTTCGCTGCGTCCTCATCGGCCGCTGGATGCACCTCGAGCTCGAGCGTTCCCGGGTGCGGGACGAGCCGCTCGCCCGACATGATGGTCGGAATCAGTTCCTGATTCGGTAACGTCGGGGTAATTTCGGCACGCAACACGCTGCGCGGCAGCTTCTGCTGCTGCGTCAGTCGTTCGTACGCCGCCTTCTGCTCCTCGTCGCTCGGCAGCGGCGACTCCTCGGTGATCGACTTCTTTCCTGCGCGAGTCGCCGTCTCCTGCATCGAACCGGGGACGCCGCGGGAGAGGGCGCGCTCCGCAGTCGGTTCGTCGGAGTAGGGAACGGCGGCCGGCACCCGCGCTTCATCGTCGAGCGAAGGGATGAGCTGGTCGAGGGCGCGCGCGAACTCGCGCGCCGTTGCGAAGCGCTTGTCGCGATCCTTCTCGAGCGCGCGAAAGACCGCCGCCTCGAGCTGGGCCGTGATGTTCGTTCCTTCGTCCAGCTCGTGGAAGCGGCGCGGGCTCTCCGACGCATGCATCATCAAATAGCGGTGCGGAGTGTCCGCGACGAACGGCGGAACGCCGCAGAGCATCTCGTACATCACGACGCCATACGAATAGAGGTCGGCTCGGCCGTCGATCCGCTCGCCCTTCTTCAACATCCCGAGGTGCTCAGGCGAGCAGTACTTCCACTTGCCAACGAACATCCCCGTCTTCGTCTTGTCCTCGGTCGTATCGCCCCATTGCTTCGCAATGCCGAGGTCGATGATCTTGACCCGCTCTTCGCCATCCTCGTCGCGGGTGATCATCATGTTCTCGGGACTGACGTCGCGGTGCACGATGCCTACCTTGTGAATCGCGTCGAGCCCCATCAATGCCTGGGACGAAAGGCGTGCCGCGTAGCGCGGCGAGAGGCTGCCGCTCGCACGGATGATCTCCGCAAGATTCGTCCCTTCGATGAACTCCCACACCATGTAATACGAGCCATCGCCGAGCGTAGAGAAATCGAACAGCGTCGCAACGTTGGGATGCTGGATTCGGGTGGCGAGCCGTGCCTCGCGGATGAACCGCTCGTGCGCATTCTCCTCTCCCGCGATTGCGGGGCGCATCAACTTGATTACGCGGATCTGGTTCAGGTGAATGTGGAGAACCTTGTACACCTCACCCATCCCACCGACACCCAGGCGCGAAATGATCTGGTACTTCCCGTCGATCGGCTCCTCGAGATAACGACGTAGAAAATCGGTGATCGGCTCCCCACAGAATGGGCAGGCCTTGAAGGTCGCTTCGATCGCCGACTTGCAGTTGATGCAGAAGAACGCCACGCGTCGTTTCGTCAGCCCAGCAGGCGCCGGACCGCGGTCTCCTCCGTTCTCGAGATGAAATTCGTCAGCAAATGCCTCAACTCCGAATACGACAAAAGGTCCGCGATCCTCGGCGTCACGCGAATCAACTGCACCTTCACGCCGACCCTGTCGGCTTCCGAGATCATCCTTCCCAGCGACGCAAGCCCTTCCCGGTCAATCCCGATGAGATAGCCGAGATCGATCAGCAGAAGTCGCGCCGAGCGCAGCTGGTGTCTGAGTTGATCCTCGAACTTCGGGAACGTCTTGACGCCGAGAAAGCCGATGACGTCGACCGCCGCCACGCGCGGATTGAAGCAGCCGCGCGGGGATACTGCAAGGTCGAAGTTCGGCGACGCCTCGCCGGGCATCGTCGTCCCGCGCTCGAGCGACTGCGTCGCGGGACAGAGAAAGACGACCTCCTCGTCGCAGATCCGGATCACGTCGCCGTCTCTCAGCGTCATGCTGTCGCCGCTTGCGAGTTCGTGCTCGTTGACCTGAAGCGGGTTCTTCTGCGACAGCCGGCGAATCACGTAGCTCGATGGGCCCGAAGTGATGAGGGCATGCTGCCGCGAGATGTCGGGTGCGCCGAGCCTGAGATCACATTCCGGGGCGCGACCAACCAGCGCTCGTCCGCGAAAGACAAGCGAGCGCAGCTCGCCGTCGTTCGAAATGGCGCGCAATTCCGCGGGAGGAAGCTCGACCAGCGGAGACTGAAGGCTTTGGTGCTCGGCCGTCTCCTGCGCATCCTCGTCGGCGGGAAGCGGCTTATCGATTGCCGTTCGCGCGAACAGGTCGATCCCTGGCGCTCCCAACTGTTCCGTGCCACTCCGGAGCACCGGAATCAGCGTCACATGGTAGGCCGCAAGGCGAAGCACCGTCTCGCGTTCGAACCGAAGCGTCGAGATACGTCCGCCCTCCCAATACGTGCCATTCGAGCTCTGATCGAACACACGGAAACCGCTGTCGGGATCGTTGCGCACGACGAGGTGGCGTGCCGACACCTGCGCGTCGTCGATGACGACGTCGTTCTCCGGAAGCCTCCCGATCGAGATCGTCGTGCGCGAGAAGAGGCGGTCGTCGAGTACGCGGCCCTCGCGCTCGACGACGACGCGCAGCATCGGGACCTCGACTCTCGCAGGCATGGCCATGACGGTATCGATCCGATTCTACCTGTGCCGGGACCGATCGTGACGAATCGACCGATAGTGGAGCGGTCTGCGCTCGGGGCGAACCGTACCTCCGCCTGTCGGCCCGCGATCGTCGGTACTACCGCGTCGGCGGCTCGCCCAGGCACTACGGCACCCAGACCTGCACTTCGCGCGCCCTAGGCCCGTCGAGCTCGACGAAGTAGATCCCCTGCCACCTCCCCAGAAGCAATCGTCCCCGATACGGCACAGTCAGGGAAACACCGATCAGCGTCGAGAGGAGATGGGCGTCGGCGTTTCCTTCGGCATGATGGAACGGAACGTCGGGCACGAGCGCCGCGAGCGCACGCGTGACGTCGAGCCGCACGTCGGGGTCGGCGTTCTCGTTGATCGAGATCGCCGCCGTTGTATGCGGGACGAGGATCGTGCAGAGCCCCTCGACAAAGCCGATTTCGGAAAGAGCCGTCTCCACGTCCGCGGTGATCAGCCGCACTTCCATGCGCGCGCTCGTCCGGAGCTCGATCGTTCGCAACCTCATGCATGCAATCGTATCGCTCGTACGTTGATCGCGACAGCCAGGAATGTAGAATCGGACCATCAACAACGAGACAGGCGGCCAGCGCTCGATTCATCGACTGGCCAGACGGGTAACGAACGTGCCGGAGGCCGGCGTGGCCGCGGCAGCTTTGCATTCGCGGAGGATCGCATGACCACATACAACGTCGTCGTCATCGGAGCGGGATCGGGCGGCCTAACCGTCGCCGCGGGAGTCGCGGGCCTGGGGGGCAAAGTCGCGCTCCTCGAGAAGCACAAGATGGGAGGCGACTGCCTCAATTACGGCTGCGTCCCGTCGAAGGCGCTCATTCGCGCGGCGAAAGCGGTGCAGCAGGTCCGTGAAGCGCACCGATACGGCGTCGGAAACGTGACCGACCCGGGACCGCAGGACGCGAAGGCGATCATGGACTATGTCCGCTCCTGTCAGGCGCACATCGCGCCGCACGACTCGGTCGAACGATTCGAGGGACTCGGCGTCGAGGTCTTCCTCGGCGGCGGACGCCTCCGGTCCGCAAACGAGGTGGAGGTCGGTGACACCGGAAAAGTGCTGCGAGCGAAACACATCGTCATCGCGACTGGATCGCGCGCCCGCATCAACGAAGTGCCTGGGCTGAAGGAGGCGGGCTACCTCACCAACGAGAGCGTGTTCGACGTCGAGAAGCTCCCCGGTTCGCTCATGGTGATGGGAGGAGGCCCGATCGGAACCGAGATCGGCCAGTCGTTTTCCCGCCTCGGCTCGAAGGTCACGATCGTATCGTCCACACCACACATCTGCCCGAAGGAGGACGCCGACATCGTCGACGTCCTGGTTCGGAAGCTGAAGAATGAGGGGATCGCAATCGTCGACAACTCCCGTGCGACCAAAGTCGAGTTGCGAGACGGGAAGAAGGTCGTGACGGTTCAGAGCAAGCTCGACAAGTCGACGACCGAGATCGCAGTCGACGAGATTCTCGTGGCGACCGGCCGGCGGCCTAACATCGAAGGGCTGAACCTCGAAGGCGCCGGCATCGCCTTCGATGAGAAAGGGATCAAGACCGACGACCGCTGCCGCACGAGCATTCCGAACGTCTGGGCAATCGGCGACGTCGCTGGAGGCTTCCTCTTCACCCACTGGGCCGGCTACCAGGGACGTGTGATCGTGCGCAACACGCTCTTCCCCGGAACGTCCGCGATCGACTACGGCAACCTCCCCTGGACGACCTTTACGGATTCCCCACAACGTCTTCCGCGCGGAGTTCAAGACGAACGACCGCGCCGTCTGCGACGGCGAGTGGGACGGCTACTTCGCGAAGGTCGTCGCCGATCGCAAGGGGAAGATCCTCGGCGCGACGATCGTCCACCATCACGCCGGAGACCTGCTCGCCGAGATCGTTCTCGCGAAGAAGTGGGGCCTCACGCTCGACAAGCTCTCGAACACCATTCACGCCTACCCCACACTCTCCGAGATCGGCCGCTCCCTCGGTGATGCGTACATGCGCACCAAGCTGACGCCGGGGACGAAGGCGAAGCTCACGAAGTTCCTGGCATGGGCAAGGGGGTAAGACTGCGCTGAGTCCTCAGTCCTTAGTCCTGAGTCCTCAGTCCTTAGTCCTTAGTCCTCAGTTCTGAGTCCTCAGTCCTGAGTCCTGAGTCCTGAGTCCTCAGTCCTTAGTCCTCAGTCCTTAGTCCTGAGTCCTGAGTACGGAGTAAGGAGTGCTGAGAACGGAGAACAGAGTGGGACGGGCGAGACCGCCATCGGGCGGCAAGTGGAGTAATGAGTACAGAGCTCTCCCTTCTCCGTGCCCAGGACTGAGGACTCAGGACTTACCACTCACCACTCAGGACTAAGGACTAAGCACTCAGGACTCAGGACTCAGGACTAAGGACTGAGGACTAAGCACTAAGCACTCAGGACTAAAGACTGAGGACTAAGGACTATCATTGTTCCGTGCAGCTCCAGCGGCTGGAGATCGAGCGTTTCCGCACGTTCGACCGGATCGCGGTCGACTTCGATCACACGACCGTCCTGATCGGCGAAAACGGCAGCGGAAAGACGAGCGTGTTCGATGCACTGCTCATCTGCCTCGGGCATGGACGCGCCGCAAGCGGCACCTTCGCCTTCGACGAAGACGATTTCCATCGCAACGCAGGGCCGGCAGTCGAACCGATCCGGTTTCGCCTCACGATCGGTGAGAGCGCCGAAGGGCGATGGGACGCGCCACACGCCACCGCGCTGCTGCCAGCGATCGTGACGCGCCACGACGGAAGCCGCGTCATCGAGCTCGAAGTCACGGCGCGCCTCACCGGATCGGAAACGATCGAGACGACCTGGTCGATGCGTGGCAGTGACGGGCACCCGATCGCCTCGGCCCGCTCTCCGGAAATTCTTCGCAGACTTCGCGAGCTCGTTCCCGTCGTCACGCTGAGAAGCAATCTGACCTATCTCTTCCCCGATAACGAGAACGGGACGAACGGCGAGGCCGGCGCGCTCGAGCGAACGATCGAGGCACACTATGGCCGCCTCACCGAGACCGATGCGCTTCCCGAAGGCTCGCATGCGCGCAAGCGGCTCGACGACGCCCTGCGGGTCGCACGCGACGCCGCACAGCGGATCATCACCCCCGCGCCGGCGACCGAACGACGGCGAGAGAGACGCCTAACGGAAGAGGGACTGAGAATTCCAGTCAGGGTCTGGCAGCGAGGGCGACCCGGGTCGGCGGCGCAGAGGTTGGGAGCGTTGATCCTGATTGGAGCGATCTTCGATTCGGGCGTACGCGGAGTCGTCGATCCGCAGGCCAGCCCGGTGCTGCTGGTGGAGGACCCCGAGGCTCACCTGCATCCAACGACGCTCGCATCGCTCTGGGGCCTCTTCGAGTCGATGCGGTTTCAGCGAATTCTTACGACGAACTCGAGCGAACTACTGAGCGTCGTTCCGCTCCACTCCGTCCGGCGACTCGTGAGGCAGGACGAGCGGGTGGTCGTTCACTCGATCGCGCCCGAAGCCCTCACGGTCGAACAGCTCCGGCGGGTCCGCTACCACGTCCGCGCACGACGCGGACTCGCTTTCTTCGCGCGCGCCTGGCTGCTCGTCGAGGGCGAAACCGAGTTCTGGCTGCTCCCCGAGCTCGCCCATCTTTGCGGATACGATTTCGGCACGGAGGGAGTCGCCTGCGTCGAGTTCGCGCAGTGCGGCATCGCTCCGCTCGTCCGTCTGGCGCAGGCGTTAGGGATCGAGTGGCACGTGCTCGCCGACGGCGATCGCGCCGGCCGCGTCTACGCGGCCACCACGCGCGGCCTGATGCGTCACGAGCCAGACAGCGAGAGGCTCACCCAACTCGCCGAGACCGATATCGAGAACTGCCTCTGGAACTACGGCTACGCCGACGTCTATCGCGGAACGGCGGGGTTCTCGCGAGCTGCATGGGAGCGACCGGCCAACGTGATCGACCGCGCGATCCGCAAGAGCTCGAAACCGTTCCTCGCGATCGCCGCGATCGAAGCGATCGCGCGCGACGGCTCGCGTGGCGTCCCGGAACCGCTCGCGCGCGTCGTCGAGCACGTCGTCGCCCTCGCGCGCCGCACCTCGCAACCTCAGCACGAGGGAAGGAAGCGCAGGGCGAAACGACGATCACGCAAAACCGCCCCACCCTTGACTCGCGACCTCGTGCCACCCGACGAAACGATTTGAGCGGACCGACTGCTTGAAGTTAGAACGGTGAACGATGAAGTGAGAACCCAGAATGGAAGACGCGAGGCATTTCTGGATTTCCACTTCATCGTTCAACGTTCTAACTTCAGCTTAGAGCTCGCGCATTCGCCTGATCGCCCCCTACTCCAGTCCCCCCTGTCCCGTCGAGCTGAGTACGCTGCCCCAGAGCCAGCTGTTCGGATCGACCTTCTGACGGCGTGTCACCGCCGCGTCGATCGGCACGAGCGTGAACTCCCCGTGCCAGGAACTGATCACGACATTCGTCTTTCCCGCCATCGCTGCATGCACCGCGTTCTGGCCGAGCAGCATGCAGAACGCGGCGTCACTCGCCTCGGCGGGAAGCGACCGGATGGTGTAGCTCGGATCGATGTACTTCAGGTTCAGCTCCATTCCTCGCTTCGCGAAGTGATCGCGAATCGCGTCGCGCAGGAATACGCCGATGTCGCCTAACTTACGATTCCCCGAGGCGTCCGTGCCGGTCGCCGTTTCGAGCAAATCCTGCCCCGCCCCCTCGGCAGCGACGATCACCGCATGGCCGCGATGCTCCAGCCGCTTCTCGAGCGAGTCGAGCAACGCCTCCAGCCGGAAGCTGACCTCGGGGATAAGACAGTAATTCGGGTCGCCGCTCGCAAGCGTCGCATTGACCGCGATGAAACCCGACTCGCGCCCCATGAGCTTGACGAGACCGACACCGTTGCGCGCGCCAGTCGCCTCGACGTGCGCCGCGGAGATCACTCTGCGCGCTTCGGACGAAGCTGTGACGAATCCGAACGAGCGCTCCACGAAAAGGATGTCGTTGTCGATCGTCTTCGGAATGCCGACGACGGCAACTTCGTGCCCTCGCCGCTTCGCCTCTTCCGCGATCGCTCTTGCTCCTTTGAGCGTCCCGTCGCCTCCGACGGTGAAGAGCATGTTGATCTTGAGCCGGACGAGCGTCTCGACGATCTCCTTCGGATCCTGAGGCCCTCGCGACGACCTGAGGATCGAGCCACCGCGTCCCCTGATGCCCGAGACGCGCTCCGGGCCTAACTGGATCGGTTCGTGCCAGTAGCGCCCGACGAGCCCTTCGAAGCCGTACTGGAACCCGAGAATCTCACGCACTCCGTAGTGATGGTAGAGACTGAGCACGATCGCGCGGATGACATCGTTGAGACCCGGGCAGAGCCCTCCACACGTCACGATCCCGGCCTTCACCTGACGCGGATCGAAGTAGATCCGCGAGCGTGCTCCTGCGCGCTCGAACGTCGGCGGCTCCTTCCCGGCGTCGATGCACGCCTTAACGTCGCGAAGCTCGGTGTGGTAGAGGATCCGATCGTCCTCGCGGATGAATCCGTAGTCAGCAAGCGGCGAGACGTGGCGAGACTCGCCGAGTTGCGCAATCTCGAAGCTCGGAAGCTGTTCCATGGGGCGCATTGTATCGACGCGCACCCTTCCGGGCCGGTGAATTGCGTCACAGGGCGAAGGACTTTCGCGCCGCCACTCGGGGCACGGAGAGGCGAGAGCGCCGACCTGAGAGCACACCACATTCTCCGCGCGCGCAGGCGACGGCTGGACCGCTTTTCTGAGCGAAGCGCACGGGGCGGGAGTATCCTGTCTCCACAACTCGAATGCCCTCGCAACTCGACCTCGCAGCTCGTCTCGCGGCGATCGTGGAGACGCAGGGAGCGATCGCTTCCGCGGATCTCGACCTCGAGAAGATCCGTCATATCGTCGTGACGGAAGTGATCGCCCTGACCGGCGCCGATGGAGCCGTGGTGGAGTCGCTTCGTGACGACGAGATCCTCTACCAGACGGCAGCGGGATCGCTCGCGCCGCACGTCGGTACGCTCTTCGACGTCGAAGGAAGCCTCTCGGGACTCTGTATCCGGCAACGGACGATGCTCCGCTCCGACGACGTCGAAGGGGACCCGCGCGTGAACCACGAGATTACGAGCGTCACCGGTTCGCGATCGATCATCGTCGTTCCGCTGCTTCATCACGACGAGGCGATTGGCGTGCTCAAGGTCGTCTCGACCCGGCCTCACCATTTTTCCGATCTCGACGCCTACTCGATGCAGCTTCTCGCCGGCTTCGTCGCCGCCTCGGTTGCACACGCCTCGATCTACGAGGCGAAGGCGCTCTCCGAAGCACGCTTCCGCCTTCTCTTCGATCGAAACATCGTCGGAGCATTCTGGACGACGACTGACGGCCGCATCCTCGAAGTCAACGACGCCTTTGCGGCGCTCTTCGGGTACGAAGCGAAGGACGACATCCTGAAGGGCACATCGTGGGAGCTCCACCCGACGCGCGCTGACCGCGAACGGATGCTCTCCACGCTCCGCGAGCAGAAGACGATCACTCACTATCCGCTCCGCGTGAAGAAGCACGACGGCTCTTTCATCGACGTGATCGTGAACATCGACCTCGTGGCCGGTAACGGAGCCTCGCTCCTCCTCGGCACGATCGCTCTCCGCTGAGCAACGCCGCCTCGCAAGTCGACCGCTCCCCGAGGGCGCTCGCTCCCGTACAATGAGGGCGCCAGGACAATCGAATGGACACCCCGAGGTTCGTCACTCATCGTGGCGCGAATATCCTCGTACTCGACTACGCGGGCGCGAGCGCTTCACAGCTCTGCGCGATCCTGAAGGAGTCCGAGGAGGTGATCCGGAAGCAGCCCCAAGGCTCGCTCCTGATGCTGACGCGCATGCACGGCTATGAGTTCGGCAGCGAGTCGAATCAACTGCTTCTCACCCACATCGACGGGAACGGCCCCTGGGCGTGTGCGAGTGCAGTCGTTGGCCTTGATCACCTCACGGCCGTGATTCCGATCGCGAATCGCCTCGCCAATCGCAACTTGAAAGCGTTTGACGACGAGGACGCCGCGCTCGACTGGCTCGCATCGCAGCAGCGGCCCGCCCCTGCCGCGGCAGACACTGACGACGCGCCCGTGCGATTCGTTCCGCGCGATGGCGTCCGCATCCTCAGAATCGATTTTCGCGGCGCTGGGGAGCAAGCGCTGCTCGCACGTGTGAACGCCGCGGCTGCGATCATCAAGGAGCAGCCCGAGCACTCCGTCCTCACCCTCACTCTCGTGCACGGCGTCTCGTACAACAGAGAGATCACGTCGGCGATCAAGGCGTACGTGCGCGGAAACCGCCCCTACGTCGTGGCCGGAGCGGTGGTCGGGCTCGACTATCTCCGGCAGATCCTCTTGCCTCTCAACCGGCTGACCGGGAGAAACCTGCGCGCATTTGACGATGAAGACAGCGCGGTGTCATGGCTCGCCGCCGAGTGGCGCCGATCGCGACGGGAGTGACGCCCTGAGAGACCGCGACCTCCGTCACGTCAAAGCGCCCGATTCCTCACAATCCCTCCCCCGTCGACTCTGGTAGGCTCGTCTTCGCAACAGAGAGGAGCGCAACGCTCCCGCCCGGGCTCTCGGTACGCTGCCTGCACGCCGCATTGCCTTCGGGATCGCCTCCTCTGACAGAAAGGGGAATCAACCGTGAAAGGCACCATTGGAATCCTGACCGGCGGAGGTGACGTACCGGGGCTCAATCCCGCGATCCGGGCGATCACGATTCGCGCGCTGCGAGAAGGCTACAGGGTCATCGGCATCCGGCGCGGCTGGGCCGGGATCACCGACCTCGTTCGCGACAACGACGCGGACAACTCGGACAACTTCCAGGTCCTCTCGGAGGACATCGTCAATCGCGCCGGAAGGACGGGCGGCACATTCCTGCACACCTCGCGCACGCGACCGTCGCACCTGCCCGTCGCGGTCGTTCCGCCTCACCTCCGGGACAAGTACACCGACGCGATCAACGACATCACTCCCGACGTTCTCAAGAACATCGAGTGGCTCGGCATCGACTATCTCATCCCGATCGGCGGCGACGATACACTCAGCTACGCAAAACGCCTCCACGAGGAAAAGGTCAACGTCGTCGCGATCCCGAAGACGATGGATAACGACGTCCCGGGAACCGACTACTGCATTGGCTTCTCGACCTGTGTCACCCGCACGATCGAGCTCGCGCACCAGCTCCGCACGACCGCGGGCTCCCACGAGCGCTTCCTCGTGATCGAGGTCTTCGGCCGTTACGCCGGCTTTACCGCGCTGTTGCCCACGATGGCGGGAGCCGCCGACCGCTGCCTCATTCCGGAATCGCCGTTCGACATCGATCAACTCGCGGAGCTGATGGTCTACGACCGCAAGCGCCACCCGAGCCACTACAGCGTCGTCCTCGTTTCCGAGGGAGCGACGATGCGCGACTCGGAAATGTCGTTCGAAGGAGAGGAGTCGGACCAGTTCGGCCACAAGAAGCTCGGCGGAATCGGTGACAAAGTCTCCGCACGCCTCAAGGACCTCTCCGCCAAGTTCAACGATGGGCGTCGCGTCAACGTCGTGAATCAGCGCCTTGGCTACGTCGTCCGCTCCGGCGAACCCGACGCGCTCGACTCGATCGTCCCGATGGCATACGGGAACCTCGCGCTCGACCTCGTCCTCCGCAACGTTTCGGGCAGACTCGTCAACGTTCGCAACGGCGTCTACGACAACGTCCCCATCGACGTCGTTACCGGCCGCAAGAAGGTCGTCGACGTGTCACGCTACTACAACGCCGAGCGCCTCCGTCCAATCTACGACTTCCATCGCCAGCCGATCTTCATCATGACGAGCGACGTGTAGGGGCAGGTTTAAGGTCAAAGGTCAAAGGTCGAAGCAGGCAAAGGCAGGGCAAACGGCAGGTTAGAGGTTACGAGTCGAAGCAGGCAAAGCCGGGCCGGAGGTTGGCGGCCGACGCGGCGAACGGAAAATCAATCTTCAAACGCGAACGGGGAGGCGAAATCGCCTCCCCGTTTCTGTTGCGCCTCACACAACACTTCTGGATCGTTACGCCTGGCTGTCGGTCAGCTTCGAATCGCAATTGCCTTCACTGGAGTTAGGCCTGCCTCTGCCTGCTTTGACCTTTGACCTGCCGTCTGGTCTCTGGCCTGCCCCGCCTGCTTTGACCTTTGACCTTCAACCTGCCGTACGACCTATGACCTCTATTTGCCGAATCCCCTCTTCCTCATCAGGGCATCGATCTTCGGGTCGCGGCCACGGAAGGCGCGATAACCATCGGCAGGATCGACCGTGTTGCCAATCGAGAAGACGTGGTCGGTCAGCCGCTTCGCGACTTCCTTGTCGTACGGGCCCTTCCCTTCTTCGAACGCCTCGAATGCGTCCGCGGTAAGCGTGTCGGACCAGAGATAGCTGTAGTAACCCGCCGAGTAGCCGTCTCCCGAGAACACGTGAAGGAACTGCGTCGGCCGGTGGCGCATCACGATCTGTTTCGGCATGCCGAGTGCGTCGAGCGTCTCCTTCTCGAACGACTTCGAGTCGATTGGCGTCGAGCCCGCGAGGTGCATCTTCATGTCGATCAGCGCACTCGCGAGGTACTCGGTCGTCGCGAACCCTTCGTTGAACGTCGACGCCTTCTCGATGCGGTCGACGAGCGCCTGCGGGATCGGTTCGCTGGTCTTGTAGTGAAGTGCGAACTTGTTCAGCACTTCGGGAGTCGGCAGCCAATGCTCGAGGAGCTGCGACGGGAACTCGACATAGTCGCGCGCAACGGACGTTCCCGAGAGCGATGGATAGTTGACGTTCGACGACAGGCCGTGAAGCGCGTGGCCGAACTCGTGGAAAAGCGTCGAGGCGTCGTCCCACGAGATCAGCACCGGCTCGTCCGGCTTGCCTTTCACGAAGTTCGAGTTGTTCGAAACGATCGTCGTGACCTCTCCGTCGAAGCGCTCCTGGTTCCGGTACGCATTCATCCACGCGCCCGACCGCTTGCCTTCACGCGCGAACGGATCGAAGTACCAGACACCGATGTGGCGGCCCGTCGTCTTGTCGTTGACCTCCCAGACGCGGACGTCCGGATGGTAGACCGGCACATTCGCAATGGGAGTGAATTTGAAGTTGAAGAGCTCGCCCGCGACCCAGAACATCGCTTCGCGCATCTGCTCGAGCTGCATGTACTGCTTCACATCGTTCTGGTCGAGGTCGTACTTCGCCTTGCGGACTTTCTCGGCGTAGTAGCGGTAATCCCACGGCTCGATCGCGATCTTCGCACCTTCGCTGTCGGCCACCTTCTGCATGTCGGCGACCTCTTCGGCTACGCGGCCGATGGCAGGCTTCCAGACCTGCTCCATCAGCTGCATCGCACGCTCGGGGTTCTTCGCCATCGCATTCTCGAGTCGCCAGTGCGCATGCGTCTCGAAGCCGAGGAGCTTCGCGCGCTCAGCGCGCAGCGCGAGGATCTGCGGAATGAGCGCGTTGTTGTCGTGCTCGTCGCCGTTGTCGCCTCGCATGATGAACATCCGCCATGCCTTCTCGCGAAGGTCGCGGCGATCCGAGTAGGTTAGAAACGGATCGACCGACGAGCGGGTGTTCGTGATCACCCATTTGCCCGTCAGCTTCTTGCGCTCCGCGGCGGCTGAGGCGGCATCGCGCAGCGACTGAGGAAGCCCCGCGAGATCCGCCTCACTGTCGATCGTGAGGTAGCGCCCCTGTTCGTCGGCGAGGACGTTCTGTCCGAAGGTGGTGTAGAGGCCGGCGAGCTCCTGATTGATCTCCGACATCCGCGCCTTCGCCTTCGCGTCGAGCCGAGCACCCGATCGGACGAAGTTCGTGTAGTAGACCCAGGTGAGCCGCTGCTGTTCGGGAGTGAGCGTCGCCTTCTCCGGGGAGTTGTAGACCGCTTCAATGCGGCGGAAGAGTGCCTCGTTCTGCGTGATCTTGTCGCCGAACGCCGCGAGCACCGGAGCCATCTCCGTCTCGACCGCCTGGAACTCGGGGCTGTTCATGTTGTTGCTCCAGACCCCGAAGTAAGTCCCGACCCGATCGATCGTCCTCGACGACTTCTCGAGCGCAGCGATCGTGTTCTCGAAGCTCGCCTGGGCCCGATTCTTCGCGATCGCGTCGACCGCGGAGAGGTTCTCCTCCATCGCGATCTCGAGCGCCGGCTTGAAATCAGCGATGACGACTTTGTCCCACGCGGGTATGCCGCCGTACGGACCGGCCCAGTTGGCTAGCAGCGGGTTGGATGGCTTGGCAGCGGCTACAGGCTCGGGCGCCGCCGGCGTTGCAGACACCGAGGACTGAGGTGTCGTCGAGGAACAGGAAATCAGAGCCGCGCCGCAGAGCGCGCTCGCGATGAGAGTAGTGAATTGACGCATTGAGTTCGTCTCCATCGGTCTACTGAGGTGGGGCCGGCGCGGAGTGCGCCGTACGCAAAAAATCGGCCGGAAGTCTATCCTCGGCGCCCTGAGCTGTACAGGCCGCGGGTCACACGAAACGGGAACGGAAGGCCAAAGTTCTCGCAGCGTCGGCGCTACGATCCCAATTCGTCCGTCGCTTCCACTAACGCGGAGAGAATTCCCTTTTCCTTCATGCTGTGCCCGGCATCGGGAACGATGACTAGCTTCGAGCCGGGCCACGCTTTGTGAAGCGCCCACGCACTCATCGCCGGGCAGACGACATCGTAGCGTCCCTGCACGATCACGACCGGCAGGTGCGCGATCTTTCCAACGTCGTCGAGCAGTTGCGTATCGCTTCGGAGAAACGCACCGTGGACGAAGTAGTGACACTCGATCCGCGCGAACGCGAGCGCGAATTCATCTCCCCCGAATTTCTCGACCGACTCGGGGTCGAAGTAGAGCTTGCTCGTCGCCCCTTCCCACACCGACCACGCCTTGGCAGCTTCGTTTCTCACTGAGGCGTCGGGAGACGTCAGGCGACGGTAGTACGCGCTCATCATTTCACCCCGCTCGACCTCGGGGATCGGCCGGAGATACTCTTCCCAGAGGTCGGGGAAAATCGCGCTTGCGCCTTCCTGGTAAAACCAGAGGAGCTCTTTCCGCCGAAGGAGGAAGATCCCGCGAAGGACCAGGCCAAGGCATCGTTCGGGATGCGTTTCGGCGTACGCCAGCGCCAGCGTCGAGCCCCAGCTACCGCCGAAGACGAACCACTTCTCGATGCCGAGCGTCTCGCGGATCCGCTCCGCGTCGGCCACGAGGTCCCACGTCGTGTTCTCGCGCAACTCCGCGTGAGGCGTGCTCCGCCCGCAACCACGCTGATCGAACAGGATCACGTGCCACTTCGCAGGATCGAAGTAGCGCCGATAGTCGGCATCGAGGCCTCCTCCCGGACCTCCGTGGAAGAACACGACTTTCTTGCCGGCCGGGTTGCCCACCTGCTCGTAGTAGATCGTGTGGATCGAGGACACCTGAAGGAAACCGCTGTCGAATGGTTCGATTTCGGGATAGAGATCGCGCACGCTCGCCTCCGCGGCGAGGGATTGTATCGCGCCTGACATTCGGGGGCACGGGCATGCCTGTGGAACACAACGAATGCTGAATGCTGAATTCAGAACGTTGAATTCAGATCGATGAGCGCAGAATCCGGCCGTACCGGAATCCTCTTTGCGTTCCGCATTCCGCGTTTCGCATTCCGCGTTTCGCATTCCGCGTTTCGCATTCCGCGTTCCGGGTTACGCGTTTCGCGTTTCGCACTCCGCGTTCGTCGTGCTGGTTCAGTCGCTCCCGGGCGGCATCCGGAGACGCTCGCGAAATCGTTCGCGGCCGACGAGACGTTTCCCATCGTGTGCACTCCGTCATCGCTGCCCTTGTCCTTGCCGCCTCGCTTCCGCTCGCGGCTGCTCCACCTCCGCTCGCAATCGACCGCGCGAAGGGCGAAGTGCGCATCCAGGCAATCGTGCAGCCCGACGCGATGGAGCGGTGGTTCGGCGTGAAGGGACACCACGCCGTCGTGTGGAAGGACGGTAAGGCGTCGCGATGGGCCCTCTTCCGCGCCCTTGCGAGTGATCACGACGTTCGCGTCGCGCTCGACTCGCTCGGCGCCACTCGGGGCGAGAACCTGACCGTCGAGACCTGGACCGAGCGCGCAAACCCGGAAAGCGTCGAGCCGGACAAACGAGTCGAGGGAACGCCGATCGACGTGCTCGTCACGTGGGATCGGCACCCCCCTGTGCCGCTCAGTTCGCTCTTGAAGCAGCAAGGAGCTCAGTCGCCCGAGCTCGACTTCCGCTACGGTGGACACGAGAAGTGGCAAGAGACCTTCCACTCGGGGTGCATCGTCTGCCTTTACTCTTGTCCAGGAGGCGCAGTCTCGAACCACTCCCGCACCATTCGCGACTACGAGCGCGAGGGGGTAATCTACGCCGCACGGCCCGAGTCACTTCCGGCCGAAGGCAGCGAAGTCACAATCATCCTGAGACCGAAGCTGGAGGCACGATGAGGAACCTGATGATTGCAGTGCTGTTCCTGGGCGCGACCGCGTGCGCGACCTGGACACCCGTCACCGCCACCGCCGTCATGGAGCCGCGAAGCGATTCGAAGGTGCACGGCACCGTCACGTTCACGGAACGCACGGCAGGCGTCGTCATGGTCAAGCTCGACCTCAGCGGCGTACCCGAAGGCGTTCACGGCTTTCACGTGCACGAAAAGGGCGACTGCAGTGCGCCCGATGGCACCTCGGCCGGCTCGCACTTCAACCCGCATTCGACGCAGCACGCCGGACCGAACGACATCGCGCACCACGCGGGCGACTTCGGAAACGTCATCGCCCCCGCGAGCGGCATCGTGAAGACCGAACTGGTCATGGGAGGCGTCTCGCTCCGCGATGGAGCGATCGACAACGTGATCGGCCGAGGCCTGATCCTCCACGCGAAACGCGACGACCTGACCACGCAGCCGACGGGCGACGCCGGTGGGCGCATCGCCTGCGGTGTGATCACTTTGTCGGGCGGAGCGAAGTGAGCTCCACGCAATCGACGCTCGTATCGATGGCGCTCGCCGTCGCGACACTCGCGACGGCCTGCGCCACGGCGCCGCAGGCTCCTCCGTCGCCCGGGCGCCTCACCGTCCGCGTCACACCAAACCCGATCGTCGCGACGCCGCTCGAGGGAGAAAAGTTTCGATTCGACTTCGAGCTCGAGATCCGCGAGGCGGGTGGCAGCGACGTCTCGATCGACCGAGTCTCCGCTGAGGTGCTTGCCTTCGGCGGCCTCCGGATCGCCGGAAGAACGATGAACGCGGACGAGATCGAGCGACGCGGATTCGCGACGAAAGTTCGCGGGGGCGACGCGATTCATTACTCATTCAGCCAGAAGCACGATGTGCCCGATGAGCGCCTTCTCGGTGCAGTCAAGGCGGAGCTCCTCATCGAAGGGACCGACGCGCTCGGCAACAAGACGACCGCGCGCGCCACAGTCGGCGTCATCCGAGGCGAGCCGGACGCAAGCGTGACGCCTAACTAGCGTCGCAACGACTCGCGCGTCCTTCGTCGAGCTCGATCGCGAAGAGCTTCAGGTCCTCGTCTTCACCCGGCAGTCGAAGCGTTCGGACGTATTCCATGCCGAGCTTCTCGAGCAGCCTGATCGAGCTGTCGTTGTCGAGTGACGTAATCGCGAGCAGCCGAGGCAGTCCAAGGTCGTGGCGCGCGTGAGCGATCGTCGCCTCGGCCGCCTCGAACGCGAAGCCCTTTCCCCAGTGGCGCGGGAGAAAGGCAAAACCGATGTCGACGTCAGGAAGCGCGGCGCGGCGAATGAGCCCGCAGATGCCGAGGGACTCGCACCCTTCCTTCGTCTCGACGAGGAGCAGGCCGAGGCCGTGGAGCGCGTACATCGCGGCGGGGCCTTCCGCGATATAGCGCCGGGCGTCGTCGAGCGTGCGCACGCCGCGGTCGCCGATGAAGCGAATCCACGATGGCTCGTTGAGCAGCTCGAGGATGAACGGTGCATCGTCCGCGTCGAGCGGTCGAAGGCGGAGGCGTTCGGTCTCGAGCGCGTTCACGACCGGAGTGTAGCGCGGAAATGCAGCGCGGCCCCGGCATGACCGGGGCCGCGTTGCGAATCTCGAATCGGGAACGATTACTGCGCTACAGCGACGCAGTACTTGTCGAACGCTTCCACCATTTCGCGCGCGATGTCATGCGCTTCGCGACCCTCGATCTGGTGGCGCTCCCACATCTTCACGACGTTGCCGTCGCGCAACAGCGCGATCGCCGGCGAGGAGGGGCGATAACCAGTGAAATACTCTCGCGCGCGCATCGTCGCATCCTTGTCGTTGCCGGCGAACACGGTGATCTTCCGGTCGGGCTGCACCGCGTGTGCGGCCGCCATGCGGACCGCGGGGCGAGCATTCCCCGCTGCGCAACCGCAGACCGAATTCACCACCACGAGCACCGTCCCCTTCTTCGTTCCGAGTACCGCGTCGACCTCGGCTGCCGTGCGGGTTTCCTCGACTCCGACGCTGCTGAGCTCCGCGCGCATCGGCGCGACGAGACGTTCATCGTACATTGTGTGAATCCTCCTTCTCTGGGGCGGGAAACTCCGCAGAGAAGAAAAAAATGCCGGGAAAGTTGCGATCGAATCGCAGCGACCCTAGGTCGCCGGCCTTCCGGG
Organism: Acidobacteriota bacterium; assembly: GCA_016184115.1. Taxonomy (GTDB): domain Bacteria; phylum Acidobacteriota; class Thermoanaerobaculia; order Gp7-AA8; family Gp7-AA8; genus JACPDH01. Next base: position 45,181 of record JACPDH010000075.1, read on the forward strand.
CTCGGCACACCGGAGCCAGGATCGACCGCCACGTCGCTTCATTCCGACGTCTCATCGCTCCGGCGTCGTGCCGCTCCGGCGTCGCGTAGCGACGGCCAACCTTAGCCCCCGGTCGAAGACCGGGGGTCGCTTCGTAAAGATTTCATTCGCGCCGCGTAGCGGCGCTGGAACGCCGAGGTACAATCGCTGCGGGGCTTGCGCACGGTTGAACACCGTGCATACGTACACATCAAACGCCATCCACCTGGTCTTCGCCACGAAAGACCGCAAACGCACCATCGATGACGAAATACGCCCGCGTGTCCATGCATACCTTGGTGGCATCGCAAAATCGATCGGTTGCATCCCGGTCTCGATCGGCGGCGTCGCCGATCACACACACGGATTGATCGTGATCCCCGCGCGTCTCGCGCTGGCCGATGTCGTCAAGCGGCTGAAGGTCGGATCGACGAACTGGATTCGCGACACCGCTCCCTCACGCCGGAGCTTTGAATGGCAACGTGGATACGGCGCATTCAGCGTGAGTCGGTCCGCGTGGCCATCGGTGGTTCGATATATCGAGGCGCAGGAAGCGCACCATCGAAAGCGGACATTCGCGGAGGAGTACGTGAAGCTGCTCGAGGCGCACCGCATCGAATACGATCCGGCGTTTCTTTGGGCTTGATCTACCGCCGCTACGCGGCGGGATTCTCGTTTGGCGCGCTCGCCCCCCGGTGGCCGGCCGAAAACCCGGCCGGCCACCGGGGGCTAAACTCGTTCGCCGCTACGCGGCAAAACCAGTTGCCGTTGCATCGCATCGTTCCGGCGTTGCAGCGCCTCCCAATCGAAGCGATCGATCGCATGCTTTCCCGTGTCGCGTAGCTCCATACCGTGTCGCGTAGCTCCATCCCGTGTCGCGTAGCTCCATACCGTGTCGCGTAGCTCCATCCCGTGTCGCGCAGCTCCATCTCGTGTCGCGTAGCTCCATCCCGTGTCGCGTAGCTCCATCCCGTGTCGCGTAGCTCCATCCCGTGTCGCGTAGCTCCATCCCGTGTCGCGTAGCGACATCTCGTGTCGCGTAGCGACAGCCGATCTTAGCCCCCGGTCGTGAGACCGGGGGAGCACGGTCGTGAGACCGGGGGATCGTGGCCTACACTCGCAACGTCTTTCACAACCAAACAACCAAACGGAGGTCGGGAATGCTTACACTTGCGTCTCTCCCCTGGATCGGTTTGCAGGAAGATTACGGCGGCGGTGGTGGTGGTCTGCTTGCAGCCGGCTGCGGGATGGTCATGTTCCTCGTCTGGGCCGTCGTCGTCGTGGCGGTAATCGCCGGGCTGTGGAAGGTGTTCGTGAAGGCAGGGAAACCGGGCTGGGCGGCGATCGTTCCAATCTACAACTTCATCGTGATGCTGGAGATCGTCGGAAAGCCCATCTGGTGGATCGTGCTGATGCTCATTCCGGTCGTGAACCTCGTCGTCGCAATCATCGTCTCGATCGCGCTCGCGGAGAAATTCGGCAAGAGCGCAGCGTATGGAATCGGCATTGCGCTGCTCGGCTTCATATTCATCCCGATGCTCGGATTCGGCGACGCCCGCTATCAGGGCTGATTCTCAATCTGGCAACATCTCGACGGGCGAGGGCGCAGGCTCTCGCCCGTTTTGCGTTTCTTGATCGAGCAGCTCCGAGTCGAACTCCCGCGGAACTTCCGCGGCGACCATTCGGTTGCCTGCTATGACCTATGACCTTTGACTACCCACCCATTTTTCGAAATATCCCCCCTGCCCGCTCCGTTACTTGACTCCGCGCGAGGTGGTGTGAATAATCGCGCTTCCTCGCTGCGAAGCGAGACCGGTACGTGTCGCGGGGTGGAGCAGTCTGGTAGCTCGTTGGGCTCATAACCCAAAGGTCGCAGGTTCAAATCCTGCCCCCGCAACCAATCGAAATGAAAGATTCACGGCCACCGTCGAGGTGGCCGTTTTTCGTTTCTTTCACGCCGTTGCCGGTCTACCCGTGCGACAGGCATTCTGATTCGCGCTCGCGGGCTGGATCGCCACGTCCTGTGGGGGCGCACGCGGTCCCGGGGTCGCACCTTCTGTTTTCTGGCTCGAACCAAAAACAGAAGCCCCGGCCCCTGGCTCCTCCGAGGCGCGCGGCAGGAAAAACCCTGTCCACTCTCTCGACGCGGGAAGGTGCCGAAGACTTGCGCATGGCGTCGGCTTTCAACGGGCCCCGAGACGAGACGAAGGGTGTGACGCCAGGGGCACCGGCGTCGGGAACGCGCGAAGCTGCGCTGAACCACAATCTCCGGACGCCAACGAGGCACCGCGCCCCCCCCGAGCACATCGGCTCGCCGGAGACGCGGAGCCTCGATCAACCTAACACGTCGCTACTTCACGTCCTTCTTGATCGACTGCATCGTTCCCGTCAGGATCGCCCAGAAATCGGCAGGCACTTTGCCTTCGGCCATCGAAAGCGATTTCTCCATGACGGGAACCGCATCCTTTGCGCGCCCCATCTTGTGAAGGATCCGCGCCCTGGTCCAGAGGTTGAAGATGTTCTCGCCGCTGATCGCGATCGACTTGTCGATCCAGGCGAGACCCTCGTCCAGCCGCTCGCCGCTCTCGAGCGCCCAGCCCGCGGCGCTCCCGTAACTCGACGCGAGCGTCTTGTCGACATCCGTCCAGACGATCGACTTCACGTCGACGTCGACCTTCATCGAAACCGCGAGCTTCTCCCAGTTCAGCGTGACGATCGCCGACGTCGGGCTCGCCGGATCGATCGTGAAGCGCATCCACTCCGTGTGAGGCGCCGCGGTGGGCTTCACCTCGACGCGGAGCGCGTCCTTCGCCTGGTCGTAGCCGTACGCTCCCCACTGCTCCGGGTCCTTGTTGAGGATGAGTGTCCACGTCTCGTTTCCGGGGATCGCGAAGAAGGAGTACTTCCCTGCTGCAAGCTCCTTGCCCTCGATCTTCACCGCGTCGGAGACTGTCAGCGTCGTCGCCTCGTTCGCCCCCATGCGCCATGGCGTCGCGTAGGGAACGAGCCCTCCCCAGATCTGGCGCCCCTTCACGCCGGGCCTGTGATACTCGACCGTGATCTTCGTGGTGCCGATAGTCTGCGTCACCGACGCGGACTGACTCGCCTGCGGCGTTTCGATCTGGGCCGCGAGGGGAAGCGTGAGAGCGAGGATGAAGACTGTGAGAGCGAGCTTGCGCATTCCGGGTTCTACCTTTCTGAAGTGCAGCGGCGTCTGCCGCAGCGTTGTCCTGGGAATCGGAGTCGGGATTCTATCGCGATCCACCCAGAAAGATCCCAGCCCAGAAGCGGCGTCCATCGATCGCACCGGCGATCGCGAGCCTCACGGAGTCGAAGCGATCGCGGGACACAGCCTCTGTTCTCTGCCTCAAACAGAAGACAGAAGCTCCGGCCCTATCGGTCTCTATCGGTGACGAGGGACGAGCGCCTTCCCGCGCCCACCGTTTCAAAGCGCGGCGAGCCCGCCGATCATCGCCACACCAATGACCGCATACAGCATGCGGTAACGCGCGCGCAGACGGACCACACTCGCAAACGTGAGCCCCTCGGACAGCGCCTGCAGCGACCAGCGGAGTTGAATCGGATAGAGCGCGACGAGCAGCGCGAGCGCACGGGGCAGAATCCCGACGAGCGCCAGCAGTAGGAGAAGCGCGTGAGCCATCGTGAACAAGACCAGGCTCGCCGCAAACGTCGGTCGCCTCCCGAAGGTCACCGCGTTGGTTCTCGTGCCGTTGACAGAATCCCCCTGGTAGTCGCGAACCTCTTGCGTCAGATGCCCGGCCGCAAAGATGAGCGCGAAGAAACAGCCGGTGGCAACACCGCGAACGTCGATCGCGCCTCCCAGGGCATAGCCGACTAGGAAATGAAAGACGCCGCCGACGAGGTGGGCGCACGAGCTCAGGAGCGGCCGCCCCTTCCAGCCGTGCTTCGGAAGGGAGTAGAGCGCACTGAGACTCGCAATGGCCAACGCCAGGACGAATGGAGTGACTCCGAGGTAGGCGAATAGAGCGAGACTCAAAACCAGCGCGCCCGCCGTCAGCGCTCCGACCTCCACCTGACCGATTCCTCTCGCCGTGTATACGTCGCGAACCTTGTTAGGGTCGGCGAGATCGGCGCTCAATCCGGCCCAGTCGTTCAGCATGAAGATGTGCGCGACCAGGAGGGCATTGGCCACGATGAGAATCGCGAGCGGCCGCACCTCCTCCGCTGCCGGGAAGCCGATCGCCGCAACGGCGCCGAGCAGCGGCGAGCCCTGGAGTACGACGATGTCCTGCAACCGCACCCAGGAGAGGTACCGGAACGCGGAGGCCCTAGTGCCGCGTGAGAGAGAGATCGAGGGGATGAGCGTGGTTTGCATGCTGGTGATGGAGCCTCAGCCAAAGTGCGTAGCCGGCGTCCTCCGACCAATAGTATCTGGAGACGGACGCCGTGAGATCGTTATGGTAAAGGAGAGGCGGATTCGTCTTCAGGAGCGCGAAGTCGTCCCTCGCGATGTCCCGCATCAACTCCCGCGCGCGCGCGTCATTCCCCTTCGCGTTTGCCAGCATTTGCGCGACCTCGACCCATATCTCCTGGCCCGGTACGCTCGCACGCATCCGTGATTCCGGCAATTCCACCGCGCAACCGATGCGCCGAAGATCGGTTAGGCGTAAAATCGGAACGAGGGGTGCCTTCCGATAGTAGACCCAGATCCGGTCCTCGTCGATCACCGATCGTACCGCCTCACAGAGGGCGCCGGCTTCTCGCGGCCGCTCTTCTGCCAGGAGGATCATCAAGTGCATCTGGATGGCGATGTCGGGCGGGTTCGCGTCGCTCCCCGGGTCGATGCAGTGGAAGCGCTCTCTTGGCGCCAGCCAGGTCCGATAGAGTCCCTCGGTGGTGCGATACTGCCCGATCGTCGCGAGTGCGGAGGCGAGTTGCCGGCGATCCGGTCCCGGAGCAACTCGCCAGACGAGAGCGGTGTCGTCGGTGTCTGGCGTAATCGCGCAGCCCAGCTTGCCGATCACGCTTCGGTTGTCTGGCAACCCGTGATAGCGCACTAACCCGCCCGGCTCGATCTGTTCGGTGAGGTGCCTGCGCGCGCGCTGTACGCTGTCGTCCAGACCGGCGGCGGAAGCGAGAGGATCGAGCAGATCAACCAGCAACGCCGTAAGGAACGTATTCATCTCCGCGTGAGGATTCTGGAATCGAGTCTCCACCGTGTGCGAGGTGAACCAGTATCCAGGCGCCTGCTGGTGCTCTCGAATTCGAGCAGCAGCCTTACTGAATGCGCTCGAGAGCTCGTCACCTCCTCTCTGCGGCACCACTGCGGCTGGTTGTTTCGACGGGACGCTTGAAGCTCGCGAGCGCACCGTCATCGTCTGCTCGCCCAGGTAGCGGGCCGTGCCCCTCGGCGACGCCCATGCCCAGGCCGTGACCTGGTGCTCGCCCGGCGCGAGCGATGACGTGTCGATTGGAATGCGCCAACCCGACGGGCTGGCCTCGTGGAGAGCGTCGCGAACATCGTCACGCACGAAGAACTCGCGCGTGGCGAGCGGCCGTCCGCCATCGACGAAGACGGCAACTTGCAAAGGTGACGCGTGGTCTGCGAGCGCCCAACCGGCGGCGTCGACTTCCTCCCCGGCGGCGACTTCCGAGGTCGGACGATGGTCGGCCAAGATTGCGTCGAACTTCCCGCGCATCGGCACAAACAGGTCGGCTGGCGCGAGCCCCTTTCGCAACGACGAGACGAAGGGTGCGTTCTCCCATTCCCACGCGGGGTCGAACTGGTGTGGGCCGCGCGGAACCGTGAACAGGGCAGCATCCGCCTCATCGGTGTACCAGAAGGCCCCAATCGCCTCGAGGGTAACGGCCACGGCAACCGCGAGCACGAAGAGTAAGCGGCCTAACCTGCGCATCGAGTTGACGACCGGCACCAGCAACCAGATGAGCATGGGCTGCATGTCGGTCAGGAAGCGAGGCCCCCACGAGGCGCCGGAACGCCAGTCCGACTTCGCATAAAGCAGGATCTGTACGACGACGCCTGCGGTCAACGCCAACGCGAGGCCGCGGTCACTCCCTTCGCGGGGCAGGCGACGCCATGCAAGGACGAGAAACAAAAAGAAGGGAGAGAAGACCATGAGCCCCCGCGCCGGACTGACCATCAATCCAGCGAGGCCAGGGAGCAGATCGTAGTCAAGGAAGGCGGGCCTCCCCATCAGGCCGTAGGCGCCTGCGAAGTGGCCGGCAAACCGGAGGTTGTACCAAAGCACGACGCTCAACGGAGTCGCTGCGGCCACGACGACGAGCGGCGCGCGGCGCGCCGCCCAGAACAACCCGTACGCTCCGAGAGCGGCGCCGAGGATTAGATCGGGCGGCCGGTTCGCCGGAATGAGCCCGAGCAACAGCCCCGCAGCCAGCGCGCTTCGCGTGGTACAGGGCCCTGTCAGGAGCAGCAGCGCGCCGACGATCAGCAGCTCTGCCATGCCATGCTGCCAGAGCGCCTGACTGCTGATGACCCACGTCGTCGTACCGAATGCGTATGCGACAGTGAGCAGCAATGCGACGGGTGGCGCCGCTCGACGGCGAAGGAGCAGGTAGAGAAGCGCCGCGGAGAGCGCCGCCAGGAGCGAAGCGGAGAACTTCTCCATTAGCTGCGCGACGTGATCCATCCGCGCGTCCGTCCAACCTTGCAGTTGCAGATATGCAATGGCCGGAAGGTAGAGAGGCGCGATGAGCAAGGGCAGAACAACGGGATAGAGCGAGATCGTGTGCCCGTCGCCCACCTTCACCATCCAGAACGCACGGGCGCCTCGCCCCTGCGCGGTGACCGATGCAATCGAGTCGAGCGTGACGGTGTGGTCGCGCCAGATCGCGAAGGGCAGGTAGCGCGCCGCGAAGGTGTCGCCGGCACTGATCGCCCGCGAATTGGAGTTGTAAATCATCAGACAGCAGATCCCGATGAGGAGGCTCGATCCGAGATCGCGCCGAGGCCTAACCTCAGTAGCGGCGGCGATCGCTGACGTGTCGTTGCCGGCCGAGGTCGTCCGTTCGGAATCACTCATTGCGGTTTCCTGGAGCGTCATAGAGTCCTAGAAAGGCGGCCGTGCGATGTCACGTGCGATTACGTTGAAACAGCACTATGTCGCCACGCGCACGAGATTCCGCCCGTCGCCTTTGGCGCGATAGAGCGCGGTGTCCGCGGCCGCGATGAGGGCCTCGGGATCGGTCTCGTCGTCGGGCAGTACCGCAGCGACGCCGAAACTCGCCGTGACGTATCGGAACGGCGAGCCTTCGTTCGGGATCGCGAGCCTCTCGATTCCCGCGCGCAACTGTTCGGCAAAATGCACGCCCCCTGCGACGTCAGTGTCGGGGAGGATGATCGCAAACTCCTCGCCGCCATATCGCGCGACATGGTCGCCGGTGCGCCTCAGGCTTCTCTGCAGAAAGCCGGCGATCTGCCTCAGCGCCTCGTCACCCACCGGGTGTCCTCGCGTGTCATTGAGCGACTTGAAGTGGTCGAGATCGATCAGCACGAAACAGAGCGGCCGCTTCGAGCGACGCGCACGCTTCCACTCCGTTTCGTATGACGCCGCGAAGCGCCGACGGTTTGGAATCCCGGTCAACGGATCTTCGAGCGACAACACCTCGAGCTTGTCGTTTGCGACGCGGAGCTGCTCGACCGTATGCGAGAGCTCTCGCGTCTTCTCCGCAACCTGCTCTTCGAGAAGGCGCGCGCGCTTGCGAAGCGATCGGTTCCGGGCGATCGGCAAGCCGACGAGAACGCCGAGAGCCGAAACGATCCAACAGGCGAGAGCCCACGTCGTCCTATACCAGGGAGGCAGGACGCGGAAGGTCCATCGCTGTTCGCGACTCAGATCGCCGCGAGGACTTCGCGTTCTCACACTCAGCGTGTAGTCGCCTTCCCACAGGTTCGTGAACTCCGTGACTGGCTCGTTCGTCCACGGGCTCCACGCCGACTCGATCGGGGCGAGCTTGTATTGGTACTGAACACCCGGTTCGTAGGAGACCGAGGCGGCCTCGAACCGGACGCGTCGCGCTCCTGCCGCGATTTCGACGCTCCCTTCGGGAGCGACGATCGGCGCGCCGTTCACCACGACGCGCCGGATCAGCGGCGCGCGCGGCGAATCGGGCTGTCGAGGAATTCTGGAGTCGTAGCGGACGAGCCCCGTCTCGGTTCCGAACCAGACCGCACCGTCAGGCTCGATGTAGATTGTCTGGATGTCGCGCCCAGGCATATTCATGAGGATCCGGTCGTCGAATTCATAGGAGCCGCGCGACTGGCGGCGTCCCACACCGACCGGCTGCGTGTTCATCCAGACGTTCCCCTCGAGGTCATCCGCGAGCGCGTAGGGAATCGAATCGTTCCCGAGATTGCCGAGCACCGGATCGGGAGAAAGCGTTCCACTCTTCTGGTCGAGCGCAAGAATGCGTTTCTCGTCAGTCGTGAAGACGATGCGGCCCGCCAGCCGGTATACGCTCGATTCGACGCGCCCAAAGGTCCGGACGCGCGCGATCGGCAACGCCCCCGATTCCCCGGTGAGGTCGATTCGCGCAATGCCGTCGTAGCTGGTTCCGGCCCAGAGCGTGCCGGCCGATTCTTCGATCATCGTTCGGATGTTGCCTGGCGCGCCCTCGACGAGCCCCTGCCACTGCCATTCATCGCCATTGCGCCTTACGATTCCGAGTCCGTCACGGAGCCCTACCCAGACCAGATCGGGGTTTGCCGTCGAAAGCGTTAGGCTGTAGACGAGCTCATCCTTCGTACCTTCGAGACGCACCGGCTCGCCGTCGCCGTGGATCACGTGAACACCGTCTCCCGTGCCGATGAGCAGGTCTTGCCCAACGGAGACGAATGCCCATGCCGAGCGAACCTTCTTGCCCAAAGGAAACGCGATTCGCCGCGGTACGAGGTCGCCCGACAGCCATCCGGTAGGGCGCACGAGCTTGTACAGCCCGCTCGTCGTCCCAGCGTACAGGGCGTCGCGGTGCCGGACGATTGCGACCGGCGTTCCGCGCAACCCTCCTCGCGCATCGACGACCGTCAGTGCCGAGGATGCCTCGATCCGCGCAACGCTGCTGTCCATCGCGAGCCAGAGCGCGCCATCCGAGCTGACCATCGCGTCGCCGATGTCCTGGTCCGAAAGGCCGGTCGACGAGTCGATCACTTCGTCGATCTCTCCATCGGGCGTCATCACGATCACGCCCCCCTGGAGCGTCACGATCGCATACCTCCCGTCGGCGAGGCGAACGCCTGTCATCACGACGAATCGATTGGCAAGCTCGGAGACTGCAGGGGCGAATGGGTGGCTCGCCGTCCCGTCGAAGAGTTGAAGCCCCTCGTCGCGGACGGCAACGAGGTACCTGCCGTTGCTCCACGGAAGGATCAGCCTCACACGACGATCCTTGAACGTCTCGCCTCCCGGCACACGCTCCGTTGTGTTTGCGTTGATCCGCCACAGGCCATCGGGGAACGCCATCCAGACGACGCCGTTCACGAGAAAGCAACGCGGCGGCAGGATCGTGTCGTCAAGCTGCCGGATGATCTGGATACCCGCTGCGCGCCATACGATCACGTACTTCGTCGTGATGAAGACCATTCCATCGCTCGACGCAAAGACGTAGAGGCTCTCGCCTGTTTCGCGCGAGCCCTCGGGCAGGGCCGGGATGAGCGACCGGTATCGCGTCGCGCCCGTCGCATCCGTCTCGAGGAAGCCGATCTCGTCCATGCCTCCGACGGCGATCCGTCCGTCGGGAACAGACGCCAGCACGAAGGCGGGTGAATCGTTGCGTAGCTCGATCAGCCGCCACCAGACACCGTCGAACTCGACGACTCCTCCGATGTTTCCGAAGAAGAGGACTCCGCGCCTGTCCTCCGCAATCGCGAAAGCCTGCGTCCCCGCTTCCTTCGCTTCCATGAGGTTGTAGCGCGTGATCAGCCGGAACGTCGGATCGCGTCGCTCGGTCGGAAGTAAGGGCAGCGCAACGAGCGCGAGACAAAGCGCGATTGCGAAGTGCCGAACAACGCAAGAACGGGGAGACGACATCTGGAGGGGAATGTTACCGCAGTGAGAACCCGCGGTCGTGAGGCTCGTTGGGCTGCAGAACGGCAAGCACCTGTCGTCGACCCCGAATCGCGCGCAGTCAGGCAGTCCGATTCCAGAATCTCGGATTCGGCGCTGGAAGGTGGGAGCTTGGAGCCGGAGGTTAGGGACTAGGGGCTAGGGGTTAGGGGCTCAATGCGCTATCCCTGCGAGAAAGAGGCCGAAGTTAGAACGATGAACGATGAATTGAGAACCCAGAAAACGTAGCCGTGGGGCCCTTTCTGGGTTCTGAATTCATCGTTCTACGTTCTAACTTCAAGGGTTGTTCCCTGAAGAGATCACCGTTGGGACTAGAGGCTAGGGGCTAGGGACTCAATGGCTTTAGCTTGATGAGAAAGAGGCCGAAGTTAGAACGTAGAACGATGAATTGAGAACCCAGAAAACGTAGCCGGTGGGGCCCTTTCTGGGTTCTGAATTCATCGTTCTACGTTCTAACTTCAAGGGTTGTTCCCTGAAGAGATCACCGTTGGGACTAGAGGCTAGGGGCGAGGGGCTAGGGGCTTGGGGCTAGGAGCTAGGGACTGGGGCTAGGGGCTAGAGGATACCGAAGCTATCTCCTCTTACACTGAAGCGACAGCGCCCGGGTTGCCCCGGGCGCTGTCGTGTATCTGTGTCGCGTTGTGTGCTGCTTATTGCTTCCAGGTGAGGTAGAGCCCGTAGCGAGCCGCCGTGTAGTCGGAAAGGTCCGTGACCGTCTCGTCGTACTCGTCGTACGCGTACTCGGCCGCGATTCCTGCTCCTCCCTTGAGGTTGAGCTGCAGCCGCCCGCGCAGACGATTCATCTCCAGCGGCAGGCTTCCCTCGTTCTCGAATGTGCCGGTCGATCGTCACCGGCTTCAGCAACAGCGTCAGCCCCGCTTCGATCGACTCGCCTTCTTCCACTTCCTCCGACACGTCGATCGTCAGCGATTCCGGACGGCGCCACAGCACCGTGCTCGATGCGTCGTGCTGTGCGTA
>JACPDH010000017.1 GCA_016184115.1 Acidobacteriota bacterium
GAGAGGGTCGCCGCATAGGGGATGCGGTGCGCGGCCATGATCGCCATCATGTCCTTCTTCCGCTCGGCCTTCCCGCCAGGCGTCGTGCTCGTCACGGCGCCCGCCGGCGTCGCGCTCGAGCGCTGTCCCCCGGTGTTCCCGTAGATCTCGTTGTCGTAGCAGACATAGATGATGTCTTCGTTGCGCTCGGCCGCGGCGGAGATCGTCGCCATGCCGATGTCGTACGTTCCGCCGTCGCCCGCCCAGCAAACCGTCGGGTGCGTCTCGCCATTCATCTCGTTGACGATCGAGACACCGGTCGCGATCGCTGGCGCCGAGGCAAAGGTCGACGCCGCGGTCGGCACGCCGTATCCACTCGTCGGGAACGCGCCGGCGGTTACGATCCCGCAACAAGCTGGAATGACTAAGTAAGGCCGGTTCACTCCGAGCGCTTCGTCGAGCCATTGCAGGCCGATCGACATTCCACAACCGGCACAGTTCGTGTTTCCCGGCCGCAGCAACGGATCGGGGCGCGAAGTTACAGGCATTTCGCAGGTCATGCGGTCACCTCTTTCCAAACAGGCTCGGACGAAACCGTTCGCAGGGTCAGGTCATCGACAATGCCCCCGATCGTGTTTGGAGTGACGTCGCCGCCTCCGAGACCGACGAGGTAGTCCTGCACGAGGACGTCGCGTCCCTGGAGCGTCACGGCGACTTCATTCCAGAACACACCGCCAGAACCGGGCGAGTGGTTCCGGTCGAGCACGCCGACCTTCTTCGCCCCGCCGATCGCACGAATCAGCTCCGCTCGCGGGAAGGGACGGAACGCCTTGAGCTTGATCATGCCAACTTTCTCTCCACGCGCGCGCCGTTCCTTGACGACGTGGCGCAACGTCGAGGCCATCGTATTCACGGCGATGAAGATCGTCTCGGCATCCTCCGTCTGCTCGGTCTCGAGGAGGCCGCCAGGCCTGCGACCGAACACCCGTTCGAACTCGTCGACCGCTTCCGCGTAAACCGCCGGGACCGTTTCCATCGCTTCCTGAATCTGCTTGCGATGGTGCTCCGTCTCGCGCGGCCACACCATGTTGCCGACTGTCGCGGGACGCGCATGGTCGAGTCGGTGCGGGACGCTGCAGTGAGGCAGATAGCGATCGACGAGCTCCTGCTCCGGAAGGTCGGCAACCATCTGCGTGTGCGAGGTGACGAATCCGTCCTGCGCGACGATCGCCGGCAGGAGGACGCGAGGATCCTCGGCGACGCGGAACGAGAGGAGGATCGTGTCGACGAGATCCTGGTGCGATTCGGTGTAGAACTGCATCCATGCGGCGTCGCGCATCATCACGATCGGCAGGCGGTAGTAGCCGGCAGCGTAGACATTCTCGACCATGTAGGCGAGGCCGTTCGAGGAGCTCGCGGTAAACGATCGCGCGCCATTGAGTGAGGCGCCGATGCAGACCGCCATCGCGCTGTGCTCCGACTCCACCGGGACGATGCGACCTTTCGTGAAGTCGAACGCGCGCAGGTACTCGATGATCTCCGTCTGCGGCGTGATCGGGTAGGCGCCGGCAGCGCAGCCGCGCGCCGCACGATTCGCCTCACCGGCTCGCGCGAGGGCGTGACCCGCGGCGTAGTTTCCTGTTACCAGAGTACGTGCCATCGTCTTCTCCCTGTCGTGGCGCCGGCACTCCGTGACGGCGCGCCGCCGAAGGCGGCCTTACTCTCATTCACTCCTCAGTACGTTCGCGGCGCGTCGCGCCGCAACGGCACATCGGAATGTGCCCCCGCGATTCACCGCGTCCTAAAGCTCCGCCATCACCACGACTCCGCGCGGGCACTGTGTCGCGCAAAGGCCGCAGCCTTTGCAGTAGTCGTAGTTGAACCGGTATCCATCGCGATCGCGCAGAAGAATCCCTTCCGGGCAGTGCTCGAGGCAGCGATCACATCGATTGCAGACGCCGCAACTGAAGCAGCGCTGCGCTTCGAGTACCGCAGCGTCGTGCCCGGGGTAATCTTCGAGGCCGCCGTGAACTTCGACGAAGGTCCCGACGCGCAGCTCGCGCGGAAGGACCGACGTCTGCTCCCTCGGTGCGTGCGCGAAAAGGTGCTGATGAATGACCTCACGCCCCGCTACGGGAGCGGGCTCGCACGGGAAGAGGTCTTCGCCCGCGATCGTCTGGTGGATGTGAAGCGCGGCGCGACGGCCGCTGCCGATCGCCGCCGTGACCGTGCCTTCGCTCGTCCCGAAGTCTCCGCCGACAAAAACCGGCGCGCCGGCGAGGCCGAGTAGCTTGCCATTCTCGCGGATCTCGGCCCCTTCACCGATGATCGACAAGTCAGCCGACTGGCCGAGTGCGAGGATCACTTTGTCGCACTCGATCGCGAACTGAGCGTCGGGAGCGTCGTCGATGATCGGCTGGCGGCGTCCGCTCGCATCGGGCTCGCCGAGCTTCATCCTGGTGACCGTGAGCTTGCCGACGCCGTCGACGCGGTCGTATCGAATCGGAAGCATCAGCTCGTTGAGCGTGATCCCCTCGTCGATCGCGGCGTCGATCTCTTCGGCAATCGCTGGCATTTCGAGCCGGCTTCGGCGGTAAACGATCCGGACACTCGCAGCGCCAAGACGTAATGCCGAGCGTGCTGCATCGATCGCGGTGTTGCCTCCTCCGACGACCACGACGCGCAACCCTGCAACCTGCGCGTCGTGCGCGTGGACTGCGTCGAGGAAGTCGATACCCTGCTCGACGTCACCCGGCTCGACCGCACCGAGCTTCATGCCTCGCGATGCCTGGAGCCCCGTCGCAACAAAGAGCGCGGAGAACTGGTTCGTGAGTCTGAGCAACGCTTTGCGATCGATGAATTCGTCGGTAAAGACGTTGACCCCGTGATCGAGGATCCAGGCAATCTCGCGGTCGAGCACGTCCTTCGGCAACCTGTAGTCAGGGATGCCATTGCGAAGCACGCCGCCGAGCTCGTGCGCGCCCTCGAACATCGTCACCGGGTATCCGAGTTTTGCGAGCTGGTAGGCGGCGGAAAGACCGGCAGGGCCGGAGCCAACGACGGCGATGCGCTCGCGACGCGCCGGCCGGGTGGCGACAGGCCACGTGCCGTGATCCGACGCGTAGCGCTCGAGCTCCCGCACGTTGATTCCCTCATCCCAGTCATTGCGATTGCACGCCTCCATGCAGGGAGCCGGGCAGACGCGGCCGCAGATACCAGGGAGTGGGCTCGTCTCGAGGATGATCGCAAGCGCTTCGCTGTAATCTCGTTTGCCCATCGCCTCGACGAACGCCTGGACGTCGTTGCCTGCCGGACAACTGTGATTGCACGGAGGCGTGAGCGTTCGGCGCGTTGGCCTGCGAGTGGCCCACGAGCCAGTGCGAATCTTCGGAGCGCCCCCAACGTCGGGATCGAGAATGCCCGCGATCCGCGCGGAGAGCGGAACCTGAGCCGGTGCGACGCGCTCGCCTGGAAGCGCTGCCATCGTGACCGCTTCGTAGGCTTCCTCCGCGGCGGTGACGTTCGCACCACCAAACTTCAGTTCTGCAAACGTCGCCCGGATCTCGTCGAGCGAAAGATCGAATATCTTCGCAATCGCGCCAATCATCGTCGTGTTGACGATCGGTACCGCGCGAGTTCCGAGACCATGCTCGACTGCGATGCCAGTGGCGTCAATCGCTGCTACTTTGCGACCCGGGAAGAGCTCGGTCCATTCTGCGGCAGGGACTGGCGTGTTGAGGATCAGCCACCCGTTAGGCTTCAACCCCGCAACCACACTCGGTCCGATCAAGGTCGGGTCGATCACGATCACGTGATCGGGCTCCCGGATCTGGTTGTGGTTCTTGATCTCGACATCGTCGACCCGGATGAAAGCCTGGATCGGGGCGCCGGCGCGCTCGGCCGCATAGACGCCAAAGGCCTGCGCATCCTTGCCACGCAGGAAGTAGGCCGTCGCAACGAGTTTCGCCAGGGTTACGCCGCCCTGCCCGCCGCGCCCGTAGAGTGTCATTTCGATCATGGAATGCTCCGTTGGACTGCTGCCCGCGCGGCTCCGCCCATCGGACTCGCGCGTCGGGTTGATTCTTTGGCGGGGGCGACCATCGGGGAGATGCGATCCGTCACATGTCGGAGTGACGGGTGAGGCAGAGCGGGGGAATGCGGAAGGCGGAATGTGGAGCGGGGTCGGGGCGCGGGAGCCAGAAGGTTCACGAGAAGCGTCAAAAGCCGGGCTCGGGCGCGGGCCCGGGCGAGTTCACGAGGTTCCAAAGCAGCTGCCGGGCTCCGGATCGGGATCGGACGTTTCCTCTCGTGAACGTGAACGCTCCCGCGCCCGGGCCCGGCCTTTCGTCCCCCTTGTGAACGATCCCGATCCACCACCCGGCCTCTCCCCGCACAGGAGTACGCTGTCAGCACACGCGAATGTCCACCCCTCGAATCTCTCTCGTCATCCCCGCGTACAACGAGGAGCATTTCCTCCCGCGACTTCTCGACACGGTCGACGCTGCGCGCACACGCTTTCGTTCCGGCGCAGACGCGATCGAAGTGATCGTGGCCGACAACGGTTCGACCGATCGGACGGCGGCGATCGCCGTGGAGCGGAAATGCCGGGTCGTCGTCGTCGAACCGAGGAACATCGCCGCGGTGCGCAATGGCGGCGCCGCGGCGGCGCGAGGAGAGATCCTCGCCTTCGTCGACGCCGACATGCGGATTCACGTGGAGACCTTCAACGCGATCGACACGGCGATCGGAAGTGGCCGCTTCGTCGCGGGAGCGACCGGAGTCTGGCTCGAGCGCTGGTCCCTCGGGCTGATCCTCACGTGGATGGTCATGGTCCCGATGGTCATCGTGATGAAGATGGACACCGGCGTCGTCTTCTGCCGACGTGCCGATTTCGAGTCGGTTGGCGGCTACCAACCGCGTCACCACTTCGGCGAGGACGTTCAATTCCTGCTCGACCTGAGGCGGCTGGGACGGCAGCGGGGGCAGTCGCTGACTCGCCTTCGACCCGTCAAGGCGATCGCTTCGACGCGCAAGTTCGACGAGCACGGCGACTGGCACTACTTCACGGAAATGTTCCGGCTCGGAACCCAGCTGCTTCGCGGCCGAGTCGAACAGGACGAGTTCGTGAAGAAGTACTGGTACTTCTCGGGTCACCGCAAACCACCAAAGCACGGCGAATGACTCCCGTCACACGGATCCGGCGGCTCGGAAGGTACGATTTCACACCGTGGAGCTCATCGACACCCTTCAGCGCGAGCACATTCTCATCGAGAACGTCGTCGGCTCGCTCCGGACCTGGGCCAGCGCGGCGGCCGCCGGTTCCGCTCCAGTGACCGACGGGAAGCGCTTCATGACCTTCTTCCGCGTCTACGCCGGCTCGTTTCACCACGAGCGCGAGGAGTCGGTGCTCTTTCCCGCGCTCGTACGAGACGCCGGGCTTCCTGCCGAACGCGGCCCGATCGCCGTGATTCTCGACGATCACCGCCGGATGGCCGCGATCCTCGACGACATCGAGACGATCCTTGCTCGTAACGCGTCGGGCGAAGGCGACGTCGCCCTGCTCGCCGAGCTCGCGAAGCGCTATTCGCACGAGCTCTGGGGTCACATCGACGCCGAAAATTCGGTACTCCTTCCCGAAAGCGAAGAGAGGTTGCGCCAGAACGGGATTCGCGAGCTTCCCTGCCGCGAGCCCGACGAGCGCGAGCGCGATGCAATGCGCGGCGGCCAGGATCTCGTCGCAGCCTATCCGCCGATGGAGCCCGACTCGGTTCGCGGCGACGGGTGCATGATGTGCCCTGCCTACGGTCCGCGCTGCGGTGGCGTCGAGCGCGAGTGGTGGAATGAGAACGAGTGGGACGAATTCGCGGACCACATCGGAGCCAGTTAGGGCTCAGTCCTCAGTCCTGAGTCCTGAGTGCTGAGTGCTGAGTGCTGAGCGCTGAGCGCTGAGTGCTGAGTGCTGAGTGCTGAGTGCTGAGTGCTGAGTGCTGAGTGCTGAGTGCTGAGTGCTGAGTGCTGAGACAATTCGCGCGACGGTTCGCTGATTCCACAAGCGCAAGTGTCTGCTGCATGCCTCTCCGGGAAACGCGCCCGCGCCCGCGCCCCAGCCCGGCTTCTCGTCTCTCCCTCGCTTCCAATCGATTGCCTGCCCAGTGTCTCGCCCCTCGCCTCCCACCTCTCGCCCCTCGTGGAATTTTTCATGCGCTATCGATGTGATATCATAGTGATCGCACGGAGGTGCACGTTATGATCAAAGAAATCACCCGTCGCCCTGCCAATGGAATCGTCCTCGCGTTCGTCTTTCCGCTTTTGCTCATCGGCGACATCGTCGTTGCCGTGAACCTTCTTCAGGAAGGCGAGAATCTGCTTGGGCTCCTCACCCTTCTGCCCGCCGTCGTTCTTCTCATCTGCCTCTTCGGGTTCTTCACCGTCGGGCCGAACGAGGGCATGGTGCTCCAGCTGTTCGGCTCCTACCGCGGCACGGCGAAGGAGCCTGGCCTTCGCTGGGCCAACCCGTTCTATTCGAAGCATCGAATCTCGCTCCGAGTCCGCAACTTCGAAACGGCGAAGCTCAAAGTCAACGACAACCGCGGCAACCCGATCGAGATCGCGTCAGTCGTCGTCTGGCGCGTCATCGACTCCGCCGAGGCGATGTTCCAGGTCGACAACTACGAGAACTTCGTTCACGTACAGAGCGAATCGGCGCTCCGCAATCTGGCATCGGGCTACGCCTATGACACGTATTCCGATGGCGAGGGATCGCTCGTCGGCCACACATCCGAAGTTTCGTCAAAGCTCAAGGTCGAGATTCAGGATCGGCTCGCACAGGCGGGCGTCGAAGTTCTCGAAGCCCGCATCAGCCACCTCGCGTACGCCGCCGAGATCGCGGCCGCCATGCTCCAGCGCCAGCAGGCGAGCGCGGTCGTCGCGGCGCGCTCCAAGATCGTCGAGGGAGCGGTTGGGATGGTCGAGCACGCACTCGAACTGCTCAACGAGAAGAAGGTCGTCGAGCTCGACGACGAACGAAGGGCCGCAATGGTGAGCAACCTTCTCGTCGTACTCTGCAGCGACCGCCACACGCAGCCTGTCGTCAATACCGGGACGCTTTACAACTAGGACTCTGTCATGGCCGAGCGCAAGGCATTCCTGCTTCGAATCGACCCGCGCGTGCACGACGCACTGCAGAAGTGGGCCGACGACGAGCTTCGAAGCCTCAACGCGCAGATTGAGTTCATTCTCCGCCGTGCGCTCGCGGAGCGAGGGCGTCTCCCTTCGGACGACATGGCGAAACGAGGCAAACGAGAGACGTAGGGGCGACGCGATGCGTCGCCCCTACGATCCATCGAGATCCACCTGCCTGCGCCGGTCACCCCTCTTTCCACCGGAAGGTCACAGCTCCTCCGGGGCCTCCGCGCTACACTTCCCGCGCAGTCAACACGAGGAGGCCCCGCGATGCGGTCGCGTCAACACAACACCCCCCGATTTACGAAAACCACGAGGCTCGCCGGGTCATTCGCCGCACTCGTTCTCGCACTCGCCATCGCATCGTGCGCGACGACCGTTCCCACGGCGCCACGCACCGCACCACCCCCGCAGTCTCCCGTCGCGAGCTCCGCCGCCCTGCCGCTCGATGCGGCGCCGCCAACCGACCCGCGAATCACCATCGGAAAGCTCGAGAACGGCCTAACGTACTACATACTCCCTCACAGGAGACCCGAAAAGCGCGCGCAGCTCTGGCTCGCGGTCAACGCCGGCTCGACGCTCGAGGATGACGATCAGCAGGGGATCGCCCACTTCGTGGAGCACATGGCCTTCAACGGCACCGAGAAGTACCCGAAGCAAGCGATCGTCGACTACATCGAGTCGATCGGCATGGACTTCGGAGCCGATCTGAACGCCTACACCGACTTCGACGAGACGGTTTACACACTCGCGGTTCCAACGGACGATCCGAAGCTCGTGGCGACGGGTCTCGACATCCTCCACGAGTGGGGGCATTCGATCACGTTCGACCCCGTCGAGATCGACAAGGAGCGCGGAGTCGTCCTCGAAGAGTGGCGCCTTGGACGAGGCGCCGGCGAACGAATCTTCGACAAGCAGAGCCCCGTCATCTTCCACGAGTCGCGCTATGCCGAACGACTTCCGATCGGCAAACCGGAAATCCTCAAGTCCGCTCAGCGCGAAGCGTTCGCGCGCTTCTATCGCGACTGGTATCGCCCCGACCTCATGGCGGTCATCGCCGTCGGCGACTTCGACGCCGCATCGATGGAGCGGCAGATCCGCGAAACGTTCGCGTCGCTCGAGCCCCCTCCCAACCCGCGTCCACGCCTCGAGTACGGGATTCCGCCTCACGCGATGACGCTTTACAGCGTGGAGACCGATGCCGAGATGCCGTCGACGGTCGTCAGCATCGACACGAGGATGCCTCATCGCGCCGAGACGACGATCGGCGACTACCGGCGCATCGTGGCCGAGGGGCTCTTTCACCGAATGATGGGAGCGCGATTCGCCGAGATTCGCCAACGGCCCGACGTCCCGATTCTCGGTGCATGGTCGTACACCGGCGAGATCACGCGCACGGTCGACAACTTCGGGCGCGGCGCGATCGCAAAGGAAGGCAATGCGCTCGAAGCGCTGCGCCTGGTTCTCGAAGAAACATCGCGCGTCGCGCAACACGGTTTCTCCGCGGGCGAGCTCGAACGCGTCAAGAAGTCAACCCTCCGAGGTTTGCAGAGCGCCGTCGTCGAGCGTGAAAAGGTCGAATCGACCAGCCTTGCTGAAGAGATCCTCCGCAACTTCCTCGAACACGAAGCGATGCCCGGTGTCGAAGTTGAGCTCGCTCTCAACGAGCGGTTCCTCCCCGAGATCTCCCTCGAAGAGATGAACGCGATGGCGTCGGCGTGGCAGGGGGAGAGCGATCGCGTCGTGCTAATGAGCGGGCCGTCGAAGACTCCGCTCCCAGAGATCGAAGCGATCGCGTCGGTGGTCAGCGCCGCGGGCACGAGACCACTCACCGCGTGGCACGACGCGGCACCCGAAGGTCCGCTCGTGAAGCACCCACCCGCTGGAGGGCACGTCGTCGCGACGACGACCAATGAGATCCTCCGGCTCACCGAGTGGACGCTCTCGAATGGCATCCGCATCGTGCTCAAGCCGACCGACTTTCAGAATGACGAGATCGTGCTGACGGGATTCTCTCCTGGCGGCACGTCGCTCGCGACTGATGCCGAGTGGCCGAGTGCGCGCTTCGCCTCCGCCCTCGCGGGGGTGAGCGGCGCCGGCGATCTCGACGAGGTTGCGCTCGGCAAAGCCATGGCGGGAAGACTCGCGTCAGGGAGTGCCTGGATCGGCGAGCTCGAGGAAGGAATCCGCGGCCGCTCATCGAAGGACGACTTCGAGACGATGCTCCAGCTCATCTGGCTTTCGGCGACCGCTCCCCGCAGCGACCACGACGCGATCGCATCGTGGAAGCAGCAGGTGACCGAGCAAGTGAAGAACCGCAGACTCGATCCGGAGTCGTCGTTCTGGGAGGACATGGAAGGAACGCTGGCGCAGAACCACGCGCGCCGCAGGCCGCTCACTCCGGAAGACGTTGCCATCGTCGATCCCGCGACCGCGATGGCCTTCTACCGATCCCGCTTCACCAATCTGGGCGACATGGTCGTCGTCATCGTCGGCAACGTCGACCTCGCGAGCGCGAAGCCCCTCATTGAGCGCTGGCTCGGCGGGCTCCCGTCGACAGGCCGCAGCGAACGCTGGCTCGACATCGGCGTGCGCAAGCCCGAAGGCGTGACGTCGATCGAAACGAAGAAGGGGACGGAGCCGAAGAGCTCCGTGTTCCTCACGTTCCATGGCCCGGCCGCCTGGACGCGTGAAGGCGCAATCGACGCGCAGCTCCTCTCCGACGTCATGAACATCCGCCTTCGCGAAGTCCTCCGTGAGGACATGGGTGGCGTCTACGGCGCAGCCGTGTGGGGTGGGCTGATCCGTCGCCCACGCGAGGAGTACAGCTTCGGCGTGAGTTTCGGCTGCGCCCCGGAGAATGTCGCTTCACTTCGGAAGGCTCTCTTCGATGAAATTGCGAAGGTCCAGTCCGAGGGGATCGGCGAGCAGTGGCTCGCGAAGGTCAGGGAGAACTGGAAGCGGCAGCACGAGCTCGCACTGCGCGAGAACGGCTATTGGGCAGGCCGGCTCCTCGAGTCGCTCCGCTTCGGTGATGACCCGACGCTGATTCTGGATATCGAAACGCGCCTCTCTCGCATCACATCGGAAAACGTCCGCAGTGCGGCACGCATCTATCTCGACTCATCACGCTACGTCGAAGGAGTACTCAATCCGGAATGATCGCAAGTCGTGATTGAATGGCGCCGCGGACGGCACCACGCACCGCCATCAGCCCGAAGAACTGCGAGAACTCGATGCCACAAGACTTCGTCGCCTCAGCCATCCTCGATTCGATCCGGAAACTGCCGGGTTACCCGAACCTCTCAGTACTCGATCTGAGCTGCGGGCGAGGAGAGATTCTCTCAGCGATTGTGAAGGATGGATGCACTGCTCGGGGAACTCACTATCGGAGCGACGACTACAAGTTGACGCAACAGACGACACCACTCTTCACCGGTGGACTCCAGATCGACGACGGAGTCGATCTGATGAAGCCGATTCCGTACGAGTCGCAGTCGTTCGATCTCGTCATCCTGAGTGAGGTGATCGAGCATCTCGAGAGCTTCATCCCGATCATCCGCGAGATCGGCCGGGTCCTGCGTCCTGGAGGCCACTTTGTCATGAGCACGCCGAACATCGCGCGCCTTCATTCGCGGCTCGACTTCTTTCTCACAGGAACGCACAAGCTGATCCGGCGTCGTGTCGGCTGGGATCTCTCGCCGGACGATCTGTACGCCTACCACATCAATCCGGTCGACTTCCCCTTCTTCCATACGCTGCTATACCAGGCCGGTCTCGAGATTCGTGCGATCAACTTCACGAATTTCAAAGTGAGGCACGCGTGGCTGCTGCTCGCGTACCCGCTCTTCTGGCTCGCGACGCAATTGGGAACGAGGGAGCGAGTAACGTCGGAAGCGCATCGGCGTGGCGAACGTGACCTTCGTCGCTGGATGCTCTCGCCCGCGATGCTCGCGAGCGAGCAGTTGCTCGTCGTCGCCACCAAGTCGCGCACGTTACCCGGATGATTCGTCTCAGCCTGGACTCGCAAGCAAGACCAACCGCCCGCAACGGCCACGTAGCCGGGAGCGCCGATCAGCAGATCTCGAAAGGACACGTCGTGATGAACTTCAAGTCGATCATGATTCTCGCCGGCATCGCTTTATGCTCCTTGTTGCACGCGCAGGGCGCGCCGCCGTCTGCCGGCAGCACCGTTCCAAAGGAAATGCAGACCTCGCTCGGTCTCTACCTCACGCCGGCGGAGGCCTTTGAGAAGTGGAAGGCCGACGCGGAGCATGTGAAGATCCTCGACGTCCGCACTCCCGACGAATACCTCTTCGTCGGCCATCCGACGATGGCGTGGAACATCCCGCTCGCGCTCCAGAGCTACGCGTGGGATTCGAGCGGCAAGAAGCTCCCGATGAAACCGAATCCTGAGTTTCTGAAGCAGGCGACGGCGACATTCAAGCCATCCGACACGCTGCTCGTGATCTGCCGCTCGGGCGGGCGTAGCGCGAAAGCGGTCGACGCACTGGCGGCGGCAGGCTACAAGCAGGTCTACAACATCGTCGAAGGCGTGGAGGGCGACCTCGTTGACGATCCTGCGAGCCCGAATCACGGAAAACGGCTCAAGAACGGATGGAAGAACGCGGGGCTTCCATGGACCTACGATCTCGATCCCGCAAAGATGCGGCTGCCGATCGCGGAGCCGACGCCCAAACCGTAAGGCGGATCGCACCAGGCCTCGTGTTTGCGAGCGCCTGGCCCGCCCGATGCCGCCGGCAGGCGGCGCCAGGCTCCTGCATACGGGCTTCGCACCGCCCGCCACGTGCGGGGGTATAGTTTGGGCGAGAACGTCGACGACTCGGGCGCCTCACCACACCGTCACGGAGACCGCCATGAGCACTGATTCCGAACCTCGCTCCAGTACTTCTTCCAAACCATCCCGCCGGGGCACGGATGTCGAGGCGTGGAAGAAAGCATTCCACGACAATCTTTTTTACTCTCTCGGCCGATTCCCCGCCGCCGCGACGCTCAACGACAAGTACCTCGCTCTGGCCCTGAGCGTTCGCGATCGGTTGCTCGACCGCTGGGTGCGCACATCCGAGACCTACTATCGTCGTCGCGTCCGCACCGTCTGCTATCTCTCCGCCGAGTTCCTTCTCGGTCCGCACCTCGGCGTCAACCTCGTCAATCTCGGCATGATGGAGCCCGCGCGGCAAGCGATGACGGAGCTCGGCCTCGATCTCGACGCGCTCCTCGAACAGGAAGAAGAGCCTGGCCTCGGGAACGGTGGGTTAGGCCGTCTCGCAGCCTGTTATCTCGATTCGCTCGCGTCGCTGGAGATCCCTTCGATCGGCTACGGCATCCGGTACGAGTTCGGGATCTTCGACCAGACCATTCGCGACGGATGGCAGGTCGAGGTCTCGGACAAGTGGCTGCGCCTCGGGAACCCGTGGGAGATCGCGCGTCCCGAGATCGCGTACGAGGTCGGCTTCGGTGGACGCACCGACGGCTACACCGACGCCGATGGCCACCGCCGCGTGCGATGGCTTCCCGGTCGGATCGTGAAGGGCGTCGCCTACGACACTCCGATTCTCGGCCATCGCGTCGACACGGCGAACCTGCTTCGGCTCTGGAGCGCGGAGGCGACGGACTCGTTCGATTTCGAGGCGTTCAACGTCGGCGACTACTACGGTGCCGTCGAAGAGAAGGTCGCCTCGGAGACGATCAGTAAGGTTCTCTATCCGAACGACACGGCACTCGCAGGAAAACGGCTCCGTCTCGAGCAGCAGTACTTCTTCGTCTCGTGCTCGCTTCGCGACATGATCAGGATCTACCGGCAAACGGTGTCCGACCTTTCGCGGTTCCATGAGAAGTACACGGCACAGCTCAACGACACGCACCCGGCACTCGCGGTCGCAGAGCTGATGAGGATTCTCGTCGACGAAGAGAATGTGGCGTGGGAAGCGGCGTGGGAGATCACACGCCGGACGTTCGCGTACACCAACCACACGCTGCTCCCCGAGGCGCTCGAGACCTGGCCGGTGGAGCTCTTCGGAAGCGTTCTTCCACGCCATCTCGAGATCGTCTACGAGATCAACCGTCGCTTCCTCGACGAGGTGCGCTCCGCGAGGCCGAACGACGAGGAGCTCGTGCAGCGTATGTCGCTGATCGACGACTCCGGAGAGCGCAAGGTGAGGATGGCGAATCTCGCATGCGTCGGAAGCTACGCGATCAACGGCGTCGCAGCGCTTCATACCGACCTGTTGCGTCGCGACCTGTTGCGCGATTTCGACTCGCTCTGGCCCGGGAAGATCAGGAACGTGACGAACGGAGTGACGCCGCGCAGGTTCGTGATGCTGATCAACCCTCGACAGGCGAAACTCGTGTCGGACTCGATCGGCGACGAGTGGACGCACGACCTCATCGCAATCC
Organism: Acidobacteriota bacterium; assembly: GCA_016184115.1. Classification (GTDB taxonomy): domain Bacteria; phylum Acidobacteriota; class Thermoanaerobaculia; order Gp7-AA8; family Gp7-AA8; genus JACPDH01. The sequence goes on from JACPDH010000017.1 coordinate 13,579, forward strand.
GTGCGCTCGAGCCGTTCGCCGATGACGCAGGATTCCGCGAAGAATGGCGGCGCGTTAAGCGTGCAAACAAGGAAGCCCTCGCGTCGGAGATCGCACGACGAACGGGAGTCACCGTCGACCCCGCAAGCCTCTTCGATATCCAGGTCAAACGGTTCCACGAGTACAAGAGGCAGCACCTCAACGTTCTGCACGTCATCACGCGTTACCTTCGCCTCAAGCGCGACCCGGCGCTCGACGTCCCGCCCCGAACGGTCATCTTCGCCGGTAAGGCGGCACCCGGCTACATCATGGCGAAGCGGATCATCAAGCTCATTCACGCGGTCGCCAGCGTCGTCAACAACGACCCGGCGACGCGCGACAAACTGAAGGTCGTCTTCATCCCCGACTACAACGTGAAACACAGCCAGCGGATCTTTCCGGGCGCAGATCTCTCCGAGCAGATCTCGACCGCGGGGAAAGAAGCGTCGGGCACGGGCAACATGAAGTTCGCGATGAACGGCGCGCTGACGATAGGCACACTCGACGGCGCAAACGTCGAGATCCGTGAGGCGGTGGGCGCGGAGAACTTCTTTCTCTTCGGCCTCAACGTCGACGAAGTGCAGCGGCTTCGCCGGACCGGTTACAGACCCCAATTCGTTTACGAAACCGACAGCGAGCTCTGCGACGCGATTGATGCGATCGCCCACGGCACGTTTTCCGGCGGCGATCGCGCCCTCTTCCGGCCGATCGTCGACAACCTCCTCGACCACGATCCGTTCCTGCTACTCGCCGACTACCGCTCGTATGTCGACTGCCAGGACGACGTCGATGGTGCATTTCGCGACACCGATCGCTGGGCCCGCGCCTCGATTCTCAACGTCGCGCGCACCGGGATCTTCTCCTCCGATCGCTCGATCCGCGACTACTGCCGCGACATCTGGCGAATCGACAAGGTAGAGATCGCCAATGGGGACGAGACTTGAGCACTCCGCCGATATGACCTAACTCCCGGCGCGACGCGGAACGGCCGACGATTCGCTATCGCTTCCGGTCGTACCGGCCCATGAGCTGGCACTCGGCGAGGACGTGGCCGCTCATCACGCGCTCGAGATCGGCTTTCGTCGCGTCGCGGGCGAGCTCCAGCACGGAGTCGAGAGCGTAGAGCTTGAAGAAGTAGCGATGTTCGCGGTCAGGTGGGCATGGACCGCCCCAGCCATTCCTCTTCCAGCTGTTGCGCCCGGCGACCCCTTCGGGGGCGACTCCCTCGGCGACTCCACGGCACGTCGCAGGGATGTTCCAGACGACCCAGTGGTCCCAGGTGCCGACCGGAGCGTCGGGATCGTCGACGACCAGCGCGAGTGTCTTCGCCTCGAGCGGTACGCTCGAGAACTCGAGCGGCGGGATCACGTCGCCGCCGTCACATGTGTACGTCTTCGGAATCGTCGCGCCCTCCGAGAACGCAGAGCTGGTGATTTTCATCGTCGACTCCTTTCCAAGAATCTCATCGTTCGAGAATGAGAACGTCGACCCGTCCGATCGCGGCGGGATCGACACGCGACAGCATGAGGCGCGGGCCGGCTCCCGACGGATCGATCCGGCATCCCGGGAGGAAGAGCTCGCGCGCGGCAAACCACTGATCGGCCGGAATGAGGTTCCGCGCGCTGGCGGGCACGACCCGCTCGTCCTCCGCGTCTCCGGCGTACGGGTCGCCTTCGAACGTGAACTCCACCACCTCGGAAAGTGCCCCGCGCTCGTAACGCGAGACGGTGAACGTGCCCGAGGCATCCGAGCCGGCGCAGCGGACTGCCTCACACGAAAGGGCCTGCGACACGAGCGCGACGCGTCGATCGTCGAGCTCGAATCGTCCCACGTGATGAAAGCCCATGGAGTGAAGCTCGATCGTCCACGGTTGTCCGAGGACCTGGAGCACGAACGCGCCTGCGGCCACGTCGAAGACCCCGCGGCGAGCCACGTCGAGCTCAGCCGCCTCGGCGCCCAGAAGCTCCGTTAGGCGCGGAGTAACGAGCTCGATCGGAGCACGAATCGCGAGCACGCACCAGTCCGGGTTGAGCTCCACCTGCGACTGAACGAATTCGCTCACTCCCCGCAGCGCTCCCCCACGCTTCCGAGGTTTTGCGCCTTCGTTGGCGAGTGCGGGTCCCGGTGAGACGCCGCGGCGTTTCAACTCCTCGCGCACGAGCTTGCGAATCGTGTCGCGGTGCGGACCGCGTGCCTTGGAGAGCGGCGATTCACCGCCTTCCGTGACGAATGACGGGTCGGCTCCCGCGCGCAGGAGCGCTTCGACGCTGGAGGGATCGCCGAACCCGCACGCCCGCGCGAGCGCGTCTCCGCGATCCGCGGCGCGTGCGTTGCCAGCAAGCAGCTCGACGACCGGCACGAGGCCGTCCGCGGCCGCCATCACAACCGGCGCGTCGTACGCCTGCTCTCGACCGTCGATGCTCCTCCCGCCGCTCCAGTGTGGATTCGCACCGCGGTCGAGAAGAGCCTTCACCATCGAGACTGAACGTGCGTCTACCGCCGCAGCGAGCGGAGAAAGTCCTCGGTCATCCGTCGATGACAGCTCGCTGTCGATCGTGCCGGAAAGGACGATCTCGATCGCGTCACGTTCGAGTCGATCGTCCGGCCACGCGTCTTCGTCACGGGGAAGGCGCTCCCTCGGAATAATCAACTGGGCCGGCTCCGCGTCGCGCACGCCATCGAGGCTGGCCAGCGTGCCGCGGAGGAAGGCGGCGATCGCGGCGTGACCGTTCGACTCAGAGAGTCCAGCGGCAAAGTTCACGTCGACAGGGTTCGCCTGCACCCCACGAGCCGCAAGAGCCCGCATCGCCGTCGCCTGACCGACGATGGCTGCGGAGACGACCGCGTTGCGCGCGCATGCACTCGTCGGATCGAGGCCGGCGTCGAACAACTGCTCGAGTAAGTCGATCCGGCCACGTGATGCCGCCATATCCGCGGCGCCGCGCGAGTCGGGCCTCGCCCCCGCCTCGAGGAGGCGCGCGACGACATCGGCACGACCCGAGCGAATCGCCCCAGCGAGAGGCGAACTGCAACCGATCGATTCTTCGTCGAGCCGCGCTCCCTGCGCGAGGAACAAGTCGACTGACTCCAGGTCACCGCGCCAGGCAGCCGCGGTCAGCGTCGGCGGCAGACCGTCGACCCTGGGCCGGCGTTCGGCAAGGAGATTCAGAAGCTCGAACAGACGCCCGAGCGACTGCGATTGTGCAGATCGCGACGGCATGCGACGGTTCCGGGATTATAAGGGACCGGATGCACGAGCCGCTCGCTAACGACGACGTGCCGAATGGTTCAGCAATGCGCCCGATCGCAGTGCCCTTCGAGCTCGATCTCGGCGAGAACGTGATCGTCCATCGCCTCCTCGAGATCGGCCCGCGTCGCTTCGCGCGTCAGCTCGAGCTCGATATCGAGCGCGTAGAGTCGGAAGACGTAGCAACGCTCCCGCTCACGTGAGCAGGGGCCTGACCCCCAGGTGTTCTTCTTCCAGGAGTTGCGACCCACAACCGCGTCGAGCGCCTTTCCCCCGGCGATGCCTGACACCGTCGCAGGGATGTTCCAGACAACGAAGAAGTCGTGGGCACCATCCGGCGCGCCTGGGTCATCGACGACGAGCGCGAGCGTCCTTGCCCCACTCGGGATCTTCGAAAAGACGAGCGGAGGTATCGCCCCCCCCTCGCAGGTGTACTCCATCGGGATCGTCGTGCCTTCAGAGAATGCAGGGCTGGTGAGTTTCATGGAGGGAACCTCTCGGACTTGCATCTCTGCAAATAGCAGAGGCCAAGAACTTGCGCAGATGCGCGCCGTCACAGAGCGATGTGTCGCGACCCCGGTGACGCGGCGGACTGGAACCCGCCGCTCCGAGGGGCCCCAACATCGCGACGTGAACTGCCGGATTCTCGCGCGTAGCCGGAGCTTTCGGTGTCCGGAGTGGCGCGAAGCGCCGCCGAGGACGGCACAGTGGACGCCGCCCCTCCGCTGTTTCGACCACGGGCGCTTCTCCGCCTGCTTTGGCCTTTCATCTATGGCCTTTGGCCTGCTTCTGCTATCATCCGCCCGCCATTCGGCCGGGACCCCGGGCGGGGTTCGTCCGCGCGCGTTTTCCGCGGGCTGGGACCGAGTCGCACAACCTCTTACCGCTCAAGGGAGACCGCTTCGGAATCGGCGTCCGACTTCGAAGCAGAACAGGGTAACGAAATCGGTCCCGCTCCGTGGGACGACTCTGGAGGGATTCATGAATTCGTGGTTCAAGCGCTTTGCCGGGACGACCGGTTTCGCGCTCCTCTTCGCAACCGTCGTGATGTTTGTGGGTGCCATTCCCGCCGCGGCGAGCGAGGCGGAGCTTGTTCTGCCGGATTTGAACGACTCGACCGTCGCGTCGTTCTTTGGAATGACCGGCCACAACCTGCTGCTCGGCGGACTCTTCGTCTGCCTTCTCGGCATGCTCTTCGGCCTCGTGATGTACACGCAGCTCAAGAACCTGCCGGTGCACAAATCGATGCGCGAGATCTCGGAGCTGATCTACGAGACCTGCAAGACGTACCTCGTCACGCAGGGCAAGTTCATCATGATGCTCTGGGGGTTCATCGCGGTCATCGTCGTGGTCTACTTCTGGTGGCTGCGCCACTTCGCGATCAACCAGGTCGCCATGATCATCGCCTTCTCGCTGCTCGGTATCGGAGGCAGCTACGGCGTTGCATGGTTCGGTATCCGGATCAATACGTTCGCCAACTCGCGTAGCGCGTTTGCATCGCTCGGCGGCAAGCCGTTCCCGACCTACGCGATTCCTCTGAAGGCGGGCATGTCGATCGGCATGCTGCTGATCGCGACCGAGCTCGTCATGATGCTCGCGATCCTGCTCTTCGTTCCGGGCGAGTATGCCGGCCCCTGCTTCATCGGTTTCGCAATCGGTGAGTCGCTCGGTGCTGCGGCGCTCCGTATCGCCGGCGGCATCTTCACGAAGATCGCCGACATCGGTTCGGACCTCATGAAGATCGTCTTCAACATCAAGGAAGACGACGCGCGCAACCCGGGCGTCATCGCC
>JACPDH010000018.1 GCA_016184115.1 Acidobacteriota bacterium
CGTGAGGGACTGGGACATTGAGTGCTGAAGTCTCGGCTCGGGGACGAAAATCTGGAGCGGGCGACGGGATTCGAACCCGCGACCAAGAGCTTGGGAAGCTCCTACTCTACCAACTGAGCTACGCCCGCCCGACGAGCGAACCGGATTCTAGCAGAACTCACGAAATCGCGCTCTCCGGTGCCGCTGCGTCTACACTCTGTTCTCGATGAAGGGTCAGCGGCTTTTCGTGCGTGCAATGGACGCATCCGATTTCGGTACACTCGAAGCACTTCACTCCGCGTCTGAAGAGCCGATCGAAGAGGACGTTCGCGCTGCAAATGGCCTCGTGGGGCGTCTCGCGGGAAGCAGCGTCGCCTACCTCACCTGGCGACGCGACCGCGACGCGATGACGATCTCGCGGATCTTCGTTCCACCCGACCTACGGCGGCTCGGAATCGGCCGGATGCTGCTCGCCGAGGCTGCAACGATCGCCGCGGATGCGGGTGCGACGGAGCTCCGGGTGGAACAGGACTGCAAACTCGCGCGGTACTTCGAGCGCCGCGGATTCGTATCTGCAGAAGGATCGTTGATCAAAGCGACCCGCTGACGACACGATGCGCACGGTACGCTCCATCCTTCTCGCCTTCGCGGCGATCGCGTTCGCCTGCAGGAGCCCTCAGCCGGCTCCTGCGCCTCCGCACCCATCGGCTCCGCCGCGAGCGGAAAGCCTGCCGTCAACGGTCGGTGAGGCGCTCTTGCTGCGAGCCGACGCCGAGCGCTATGACGGGGCACTGCAGCACCTCGCCCGGTCGTCCGACGCAACGACCGCTCGGCACGCACGCGCACTCTCCGCCCTTCACCGCGTCGAGTCAGCCGACGTACGCGGCGCGATTCCCTTACTCGAGAGCGCGGCCGCCGAGTCTCCGCTCCTCGCACCGAAACTGCTCGTCGAGCTCGCGAGGGCGCGCGACGCAGCGGGTGACTCCCGAGGCGCGCTCGAAGCGGCGCGACGCGTCATCGATTCGCACCCTGAGAGCGGAGCTTCGGTCGAAGCGAGACTGATCGCACCGACCCTCGCGCTCCGGAATGGCGATCCCTTTGCCGCGACCAGGCTCCTCGACGCGGCGCTCGGCGTTCCCCTCGACACGTTCACCGAGTCGCACCTCGTCGCACTCGCGAGCGACCTCGATGCGCTGCACAAGCCAGGCCTTGCGCTTCGCGTGCGCCGCCATCTCGTGGAGAGCTACCCTCGGGGCCGGCACTTCGAGCAGACCTTCGCCCGCGTTCTCCACCCCGAAGGGCTTCCGTCGCCTTTCGACGCGATGACCGTATCCCAGCTCGCGTCGCTCGCCGAACGGTTCGCGCAAGCGGGGCACGCCGACGAAGGGCTCGAGCTCATCCGTATTCTCCGCGGGCGCAATCCAAAGGGGCCAGCCGCCGAAAGGATCCGCATCACCACCGCGCGGCTGCTCTTCCGTCTACGGCGCTACGACGACGTTCTGATGCTGCGCATCGATCCGAAGTCGCCCTACGTTTCCGAGCTTCGGATGCTTCGCGCCCGCGCCTACTGGAGACTCGACCGCGACAAGGAGTTTCTGCAGCTCGTCAAGGCGACGATCCGAAAACCTCCTTCCGCGCAAGCCGACGCCGAGGCGCGCGAGCTGCTCGCCCGCTACCACGCGACGACGACGGGCGACCACGAAGAGGCTGCCGCGATCTTCGGTGCGCTCGTCGGACGTGGCGTGCCCGGAGCCGACGGCGAGCACCTCTGGGAAGAGGCGTGGCAGCTCCTGCTTGCGGGCGCCGACGAACGAGCGCTCGCGTCGCTCGACCGCTATCTGCGCGCCTGGCCTGACGCGGCGTACACCGCGAACGCGCTTTTCTGGAAGGGTAAACTGCTCGAAGAACGCGGGGATGTTGCTGGGCGCGACGAAGTGTTCGCGCGCCTCGTCCGCGAACGGCCTTACGACTACTTCACCTGGCGCGCCCGCGCGATCGCGTCGCTTCCCGCGCCGCCCGGCGCGTCGATCGACGACGCGCCGCCATTCCCCGACATCGCGACGAGCCCGCGACTCGGTGACGAGCGCGCCGCACGCGCGGCGGAGCTTGCCGCCATCGGCCTGCATGGCGACGCAGCGCGCGAGTGGGCCTCGCTCGCACAGGCATACACGTCCGACCTGGCCGTCGCGTACCGTCACGCCGACGCGCTCGCGCGAAGCGGCGACGCAAACCGCGCGATCCAGATTCTTCTCGCCGGCTTCCGCGACGTAGCGCGCCACGGAGCGAGTGGCGTCCCTCCCCGCTTCTGGCAACTTCTCTACCCGCGAGCGAAGTGGGAAGCGATCACGACATCCTCGGCACGACGCGAGATTGACCCATGGCTCGTGGCCGCGATCGTTCGCCAGGAGAGCGCGTTCGAGCCTGGCGTCGTCTCCGGCGCCGGCGCAGTCGGAATGATGCAGATCATGCCCGCCGAGGCGACGCGAATCGCGTCATCCGAGGGAGCTCCGCGCGCGATCGCGCGCGAGGAGCTATTCGATCCTGCAATCAACATCGACATCGGCACGATCGAGTTGCGAGGGCTCCTCCGGCGCTTCGAGGGAAACGAGGTGCTCGCGGTCGCGTCATACAACGCCGGCGAGGCTGCGGTTAGGCGCTGGAACGAGCGACGACCGATGGGCGCCGACATCGACCGCTTCATCGAGACGATCCCGTATGCCGAGACACGGCTCTACGTGAAGATCGTGCTGCGTAACCGGCACGAGTACCGGCGCATCTACGGGGAGGGCGAATCTGGCAAGCTGCAGCAGGTAATGCGCGGGCATCCTACTCGAGCGGATGAAGTTAGAACGATGAACGATGAATGATGAACCCAGAAAGGAAGCCGGGAGTGTCTGGTTCTTTTCTGGATTCATCATTCATCATTCATCGTGCTACCTTCATCTATCACCTTTCGCCTTCGCACCCACGCGCTTCGGAATAGTCATTACTCTCCCCGCGTGAGCAATCTTGCGGCGTCCCGGTTCTCTCGTCTTCGTCCGTCGCGATCGTCTATCATTTCACCACATGCCACCCGATCCGGTTCGTCCCCGATCGAAGGGCTGGCGCCGCGGCGCACTGTGGCTGACGCTCGCGATTCTGTCAGCACAGGGCGCAACTGCGCAGCGTTATCACATCCGGAACTTCACGCCTGAGGAAGGGCTTCCGGCGGCACAGATCTTCGCCCTCCACCAGGATGCCAAAGGGTACGTGTGGACCGGATCGCCCGGAGGGCTCAGTCGCTACGACGGCGTGGGATTCACGACGTTCTCTCAAGCCGATGGGCTCGAGGACCAGTCGATCAAAGTCATTCTCTCCGATGAGCAGGGAAGACTCTGGTTCGGGGCCAACGAAGGAGTCACGGTCTTCGACGGTCGTCGATTCACCCAGTACGGAAGGGACTCGGGCATCGGTGCCGGGCGGATCTCCAGTGGCGCGATCGATCGCTTTGGCACGGTCTGGTTTGCGACGCAGGAAGGAGGCTTGAGCGCATTCGTGGAAGGACGGTTCCGCACCTACACCGGGCGGGACGGACTGCCCGACGACGATGTCTTCAGGGTGTTCGCGGACTCTCGGGGTCGTCTCTGGATCAGCACGCGCAACTCCGGTATTGCAGTCGCCACCTGCGAACCAAACGGGCGCTTGAGCGACCTTCGCATTTTCACCAAGGCCGACGGGCTTCCGCACGACACGATCCGTGCATTCGCCGAGGATCGCGAAGGCAACATCTACATCGGCACGCGAGGCGCGGGCATCTCTCGCTACGATGGTCACTCATTCGCCAACTACGATCGCAGTCATGGTCTATCGAGCGGCGACGTGCTCAACTTGCTAGTCAGTCGGCAGGGGGAGCTGGTGATCGGCACCTACGACCGCGGAATCACGATTTGCAGCCTCCCCTCGCTCGACAGTTGTCGGCAGATCACACGGGAGAACGGACTGCAGGAGGATTCGGTTCTCAGCCTCATGGAGGACCGCGACGGACACCTCTGGTTCGGGTTGAACTACGGCATCAGCGAGCTCGTGGACGAGAAGTTCGCGTCGTTCACAGAGAAGGAAGGGCTGGTCAACAACACCGTCTACGCTGTTTTTCCGGACGTCGATGATTCGGTCTGGTTTGGCACCTTCCGCGGCGTATCCCGCCTTCGTTTCGACGGCCAGACGAGCAACCCCGAATGGACGCATCTTCGCGGAGATGGAGTCCTTCCATCGAATGAAGTGTGGGACATCCGACGCGACCGCGGCGGGAGGCTGTGGATCGGCACCTCCCTCGGTCTCTGTCTCTACTCGGAGACCATCGGATGCCGGACCTTCACGACACGACACGGCATGGTCGACGACTACATTCTCGATCTGCACGAGGACGCTCACGGAAACCTCTGGCTGGGAACGGGTGGCGGAGTGTCGATGATCGCTGCGGATTCGCTGGGACCGCGGCCACAGTTCAAGAACTACACTCCTGCGGACGGCCTTCCTGCAAAGAATATCTACGCCATCGCCGAAGATAAGAAGGGCCGAATGTGGTTCGGCGCCCAGGCGCAGGGACTCGCCGTCCTCGATCGTGGGACGATCAAGGTGTACGGCAAGAATGATGGCCTCCGGAGCGACGGCATTGCCGCTCTTTACGCCGCGCGCGATGGAAGCGTATGGGTAGGTACGCGGGGAGGCGGCCTGGCGAGGTACCGCGACGCGGCGGTGGAGGAGAAGGCCTTCATTAGCTTCGGCGCGAGAAGCGGCATTCTTGCAGATACCGTGCAGGCGATCGCGGAGGACCAATCGGGACGACTGTGGCTTGGGACGAATCGAGGGGTCTACCTGATCGATCCGTCACGGGCGGACCGAGACGATGCGCCTAACATGGTCCTGGAGCACTACGAGACAACGGATGGTCTCGCTGATAACGCCAGCAGCACAATGAACGGAATCGCGTTCGATCGGGCTGGGAACCTCTGGCTCGGTTTCTCTCGCGGTGCTACCGTCTACCGCCCGGCGTTCGAACGAAAGGCGCCGTCGCCGCCCCAGGTGGATATCGTCCAGGTTTCAGTCCGTGGCGGACCGCGGTTGCCTTCGTTGTTCAGCACGGCCGAGGTGAAAGAACCGGTCCAGTGGTTGAACGACGCCTTGCCGCCTCTTCCGCATGATCGCAACGACATCCGCTTCGACTTCCGCGCTCTTCGCTTCGCTGGTGGTGAACAGATTCGTTACCAGCATCGGCTCGAAGGCTTCGAGCAGGCGTGGTCGGACGAATCCATGACACCGTTCAAGGAATACACGAATCTCAGCGCAGGTGAGTACAGGTTTCTCGTTCGTGGGCGTTCGGGCGATGGCTCATGGAGCGGAGAGCCTGCCCGGTTTGCATTCGTGGTCCTTCCGCCGTTCTGGCAAACCTGGTGGGCGAGATCGATCGCGGTGCTGCTCGGCGCTATCCTCATTCTGGCGATGCACAAACTGCGAACGCGTGCGATCGTCGTCCGCAACCGCGAGCTCGAAGGCGTCGTCGCGGCTCGCACAGCGCAGCTCGCCGAGTATTCACACCGCCTCGAGGAGCACGCGAACGAGCTCGAACGAGCGAATGAAAAGATCATCGCGGCAGACGAAACGAAAACCCGCTTCTTCACGACCATGAGCCACGAGTTGCGGACGCCGCTCAATTCGATCATTGGCTTCTCCGAGATTCTGACGACGAGATTGGGCGAACGCGCCTCCGCCCGCGAGATGGGGTTCATCCAGAACGTTCTCGAGAGCGGTCGTCACCTGCTCAACCTCATCAACAACCTTCTCGACCTGTCGAAGATCGAAGAGGGAAAGATGGAGGTCCATGTCGACGATGTCGTCATGTCCGAGCTCGTGGACGGTGTCACAAGCATGCTCGAGGCAATCGCGTCGCGCAGGAGAATCGAGCTCATGTCGAACGTTGCTCCGGACCTCCCCGAGCAGCGAATCGACGCCGCGAAACTCAAACAGATCCTCTACAACCTCCTGTCGAATGCGATCAAGTTCTCTCCTGACGGATCGAAGATCGAGATCGGCGTGCGGTTGCTCGCTGGAAACGCTTCGCCGCTCGGCGCCGACAGCGTCGAAGTCTCGGTCACCGACCACGGTCCGGGAATCCCCTTGGCTCTCCAGCAGCTGATCTTCGAGGAGTTCCGCCAGACCGCCACGGGAGCGAAATCGGAAGGGACGGGGCTCGGCCTTGCAATCGTCCGGAAGCTGGCGGAGATTCAGGGCGGACGGGTCTCCGTGGAATCGCAGGTTGGTGTCGGAAGCACGTTCCGGGTGGTCATTCCGAGCATGGTCACGGAGATCCTGCTCCACGACTCCATCTCCGACGAGGTCACAGTCGCTGCTCAGGCGGGCAAGCCGCACACCATTCTGATCGTCGAAGATGACGCGGAATTCGCAGCCTCGCTCCGAGAGAACCTCGAGGCAGCCGGGTTCAGAACTGTCTCGACGCGCAGGGGCGAAGAGGTCTTGCGGCTCGCGCGCGACATTTGCCCCTCGACGATCACGCTCGATCTCCTGCTTCCGGGAGTCGACGGCTGGGAAGTCCTGCGGCAACTGAAGAGTGACCCAACCTGCTCGAAGGTTCCAGTGGTGATCATCTCTGCATTCGGAGACCGCGAGCTCGGCGTCGCGTTAGGCGCGGACGAGCAGTTCGAAAAACCACTCGACCATACGATGCTGTTGGCCAGAATCCGCGAGCTGCTCCCCGCCGACGGCAAGCGGAGCGAGACCATCCTCGTCATCGACGACGACGCCAGCGTGCAACAAGTCTTGAAATCCACGCTCGGCGAGGCGGGATACGAAGTCATCTGCACCGGAAGTGGTGACGCGGGAGTCCGCCTCGCGAGCAGCGTGCATCCAGCGTTGATCGTGCTCGACCTCATGATGCCCGAGGTCAATCCCTTCGAAGTGGCTGCAAGAATCCAGGGCGACCCCTCGACGCGCTCGATTCCGCTCGTGATCCTGACTCCCCGAGAACTGGGGCTCGACGTGCGCGATCAGCTCCTGCACAAGATGAAAGCCCAGCTCGAGAGGGGTGCCATCCCAACCTCCCGAGTGGCCGAGACCATCCGTGAGTTGGATCGGCGGCAGTCGACACGCCCTTCCTCGCATCCCGATCCGTCCACAGTCGAACCGACCCGCTCGTGAACGTCGTTTTCCGCCCATCCCCGGCACACCCACCGCCGCCTGCACGCGTTTGCTCGAGATGTGCTGTGCCGTATCAGGAACCTCGATGCTCGTGGCGTACTTTGGATGATGCTCCGGCGCGCTGCCGCAGCTTGACATATCGCCATACCATCCGTATGGTTTTCCATATGAAGACGACACTCAACATCGACGACACGGTCATGGCGCAGCTCAAGCGCGAGTCGGCCCGGCAGGGGCGAACCATGTCGGAGCTCGTCGAGACGGCTCTGCGCATGCTCTTTCGATCGCGGAAGACACGTGAGGAACTGCCTCGGCTGCCCACGTTTCGCGGCGGTAGACCTCTCGTCGACGTGGCGGATCGCGACGCGCTCTACCACGCCATGGAAGAGCGCTGATGCTACTGGTCGACACGAACGTACTGATCGACGCGGCGAATGCCGACTCGGAGTTCCACGACGCGTGCCGGACATGGCTCGAACGCCAGCGCGCGCAAGCCGGAGCCTGGTACACAACCTGGCCGGTCGTCTACGAGTTTCTCCGCGTGACCACGCATCCACGCGTGATGCGCAAGCCGTGGGGCGTAAAGGCAGCGTGGCAGTTCGTCTCGGCACTTCTCGCCGCACCGGGGCTGGACGTTCTGGTCCCAACCGAGAGCCACGCCGAGATTGCGGGGCAGGTGTTCGCCGAGGTGCCCCAGCTCGGCGGGAACCTGATGCACGACGCGCACACTGCAGTCCTCATGCGCGAGCACGGCATCCGTCGCATCTGTACGCGCGACATGGATTTTCGCCGCTTCCCGTTCGTCGAGATCGTCGATCCGACCCGTCGAGGGTCCTGAGCCGTGGAACGCAACCCCGAGCTGATCCGGCAGATCCGTCGCAGCGTCGCGAAGACGCGCGAAGTGGCGGCCGTCCTCTCGCAACTCGACACCGGGCGCGTCAACGTCACGAACGCCTCACCCGAGGCACGCGCGTTGCTGCTCGCCACGCTCGCTGAGGCGACGGGACGGCGCCTTGTGGTCGTCGTCCCGTCCGATGCCCGCCTTACCGAGCTCGAGCACTCGCTCCGGCTCTTTCACGAGCGAGGCGAGCGCGTGGTCGTCTATCCGGCGCCGTCGCTCTCGCCGTACCAGGACGTCGACCCGTCGCTCGCGGTGCAGCGCGACGAGATACGCGCGCTCGCGAGTCTCGTCGCCGGCGAGGTCGATGTCCTCGTCGTCCCGGCGCGCGCGCTCTACAACCGAGTTCCCGCCGCGGATGCGCTAGCTTCGCGCGTGCTGCAACTCGAAGCCGGAAGCGAGATCGACCCGCGCGCGTTCACGCAGAACCTCGTCGAGAACGGCTTCACGCGTACCGATCTGGTCGGCGAAGTCGGAGACTTCGCAGCACGCGGCGGGATCATCGACCTCTTCCCGCCGAATTACGAGCGCCCCGTACGCGTCGAGCTCTTCGGCGACACGATCGAGTCGATCCGGTGGTTCGAGAGCGACACGCAGCGATCGGGCGACGCCGTCGCGTCGGTCTCGATCGATCCGCTCTTCCACTTCGACCTCTCGAAGAAGACGCGCGACGCGCTCGCCCGGCGACTCTCGGTCGACTTCAACGAACCGCTTTACAAGCGCGACCTCGCGGAGAAAATCGATCGCCTGCAGGAGACGGGTCGGTTCCCCGGAATCGAGTCTCTCGCGCACCTCGCCGCGGGGAGCGTCTCGCTGTCGGAGTTTCTCGCCTCACACGGCGATTGGCTCGTCGTGCCGATGGAACCGGGCGAGATCGAAGGCTCGCTCGACAAGTACGACCAGATGCTCCGCTCGGAGTACGAGGCCGCCGCCGCGCAAGGGCGCGCCGTCTATGCACCCGATCGGCTCCTGACTCCCCCCGACGCCGTCCACTCGTGGATCGGCTCCGCGCCGCTCGCACTTTCGTCCTTGCATTCGAGCGCCTCCGGCCGCGAGGAGATTCGCGTGCGCGCCACCGAAACGCCGCGCTTCGTGAACCGGCTCGGCGAGCTCGCCGGCGAGCTCGCAAAGGCGCGCGAGTCGGGGCTCCGCCCCGTCCTCTTCATCACGACCCGAGGGGGACGCGAGAAGGCGGAGCGCCTGCTGCGTGAATTCTCGATTCCATACGAAGACGATCCGGCGACACCGGGAGACGCGCTTGCGGTGACCGGCGGCGCCCTCCCGGCAGGCTTCGTCTTCGACTCCGCGAAGCTCGCGGTGATTTCCGAATGGGACCTCTTCGATCCGCCCACGCACCGCAAGGCGGCTCCGAAGCGCCGGACGAGCGACGCGTTTCTCTCCGATCTGCGCGACCTCAAGATCGGCGACTTCGTCGTGCACGTCGACCACGGAGTCGGCGTCTTTCGCGGCCTCCAGCGCATCCCCTTCGGTGAAGCGGAGCGCGAAGTGATGGAGATCGAGTACTCGTCGAAAGGCAAGCTGCTGTTGCCGATGGAGAGCCTCCACCTCGTCCAGAAATACTCGGGCGGCGCCGACGCGCCACCGAAGCTCGATAAGTTAGGCGGAACGAGCTGGGCGCGCACCAAGGCCTCCGTGAAGAAGGCAATGCGCAACATGGCGGACGAGCTTCTCAAGCTCTATGCGACGCGCCGCATGATCGGAGGCCACGCGTTCGCGTCCGACACGCCTTGGCAAAAGGAGTTCGAGGACGCCTTCGAGTTCGACGAGACCGACGACCAGCAGGCGGCGATCGACGACGTGAAGAACGACATGGAGTCGCGGAAGCCGATGGACCGCCTCCTCTGCGGCGACGTCGGATACGGCAAGACCGAGGTCGCGATGCGCGCCGCATTCAAAGCGGCGATGGACGGCCGTCAAGTCGCCGTGCTCGCGCCAACGACGATCCTCGCCTACCAGCACTACCGCACCTTCCTCCGGCGCTTCGCGTCGTTCCCCGTCCAGATCGAATTGATGTCGCGCTTCCGCTCGCCGAAAGAACAGAAGGAGATCGCCGCAAAGATCGCCGTGGGCGAGATCGACATCCTCGTCGGAACGCACCGCCTCCTCTCGAAGGACATCGAATGGCGCGAACTCGGCCTCCTCGTCGTCGACGAGGAGCAGCGCTTCGGTGTCGCACAGAAGGAGCGGCTCAAGTCGTTCAAAAAGTCAGTCGACGTTCTCTCCATGTCCGCGACGCCGATCCCGCGCACCCTCAACATGTCGCTCACCGGGATCCGTGACATCAGCGTCATCGAGACACCGCCGAAAGACCGCCTCGCAATTCAGACCGCGATCGTCTCGTGGAACGACGAGTTGATCAGCGAGGCGATCCAGTTCGAGCTCGCACGCGGCGGCCAAGTCTTCTTCGTCCATAACCGCGTCGACACGATCTTCGAGATGAAGCACTACCTCGAGACGCTGATCCCCGGTCTCCGCGTCGTCGTCGGCCACGGACAGATGGACGAGAAGGAGCTCGAGCGCTCGATGATGGCGTTCATAGAGCGCAAGCACGACGTCCTGCTCGCGACGACGATCATCGAGAACGGGATCGACATTCCGGCGTGCAACACGATGCTGATCGCGCACGCGGAACGCTTCGGCCTCTCACAGCTCTACCAGCTGCGCGGGCGCGTCGGCCGCTCCGACCGTCTCGCCTTCTGCTACCTCCTCGTCCCTTCCGAAAAGGCACTCTCCGGCGACGCGCGCAAGCGTCTCGCGGCGATCCAGGAGTTCGCCGATCTCGGCGCCGGCTTCCGCATCGCGGCGCGCGATCTCGAGATCCGCGGCTCGGGCAACATCCTCGGTGGGGAGCAGTCAGGGCAAATCGCGGCAGTCGGATTCGAGATGTACACGAAGCTGCTCGAAGAAGCGATCGCCGAACTGCGCGGCGAGCCGATCGAAGAAGTCGTCGAGACCTCGATGAGTCTCGGCCTTAACATTTACATCCCGCGAGACTACGTCGCCGACGAGAATCTCCGGATGATGTTCTACAAGAAGATCGCCTCGGCGAAAGACGAAGCGCGCCTGGGCGACATCCGCGGCGAGATGCGCGACCGCTTCGGCGCGATCCCCGAAGACGTCGATCGCCTACTCGACTTCGTGCGGCTCAAACTGCGCGCTCAGGCGATCGGCGTGCAAAGCGTTGCGCGCGAAGGGCGCCAGATTGCGCTGAAGTTCATGAGCAGCGCGAGAATCGACCCGAACCGGCTCCTGCTCCTGCTCAGCGAAATGCCACAGGCGAAGTTCTCTCCAAGCGGCGTGCTCTCCTTCGCAACGACCGAGAGTGGGACCGCGCTCATAGGCAGCATCGGCGATGTCCTCGGGCGGCTCGAAGCGGCGTAGCGCGATTGCGGAATTCGAAATCCCAAATCCTCCTGATGTAAACTCCCTCCGACTGAAATCGCCTCGGAAGCCGGCCCTGAAACCCACTCGCACACTCTCCATCCTCGCCGCCGCGATCGTCGTGATCGTCACGGGAGGAGCGTGTCGTGAGAAGGTCGACAAGGTGCCGCCTGGCGTGATCGCTCGGGTCGGGACCCGCATGGTCAGCGTGGAAGACTTCAAGCACTACTTGAAGCGCAACACCGGCACCGAGCTCGCGCAGATTGCTCCAGTCGCCGCAAGCCCGCTGCTCGACCAGTACGTGAATGAGCTTCTCCTTTCGGAGTACGCCGCGGCCCGGAATCTCGACGTCGACGCGGAGAAGGTCACCGAGGCCGTGCGAAAAGACCCTGGCTCGACCTTGACTGAAAAGCGAGACGAGCTGCGGCGCGTACGGCTCATGGCAGAGCTCACGACAACGGTCGAGAGACCGGGAGACGAAGAGGTTCGGAAGTTCTACGCGGAGCATCAAGGAGAGTTCCGGCAGGAAGAGCAAGCACGCGTCCGCCAGATTCTGGTTCGTGACGAGGCGACTGCGAACAAGATCCTCTCCGAGTTGCGCGCCGGTGCCGACTTCGAGGAGCTCTCGAAGAAACACTCCACCGCTCCGAATGCCAGCCGGGGAGGTGAGATTGGCTTCATCGCTCGCGGCCAGCTTCCCCCCATCTTCGAGCAGGCAATCTTTCCCCTCAATCCCGGCCAGTTCAGCGGCGTCGTCGCAAGCGATAACGTGTTCCTGATCTTCAAAGTCGTAGAGCGCTCAGCCGCGGGCTCGATCGCCTATGAAGACGTCAAGGAGACGATTCGCATCCGCCTCGAAGCCGAGAATCTCGACAAGAAAGTCACCGAGACCCTGCGGGGCGCCATGAAGCAGTTCCCGGTAACCATTCTGACCAAACGGGTTCCGTTCCCCTATACCGGTATCTATCCGCGCGTCGCGAACGAATAAGAGCCGCCCCGCGCGTGTTTGCGGATCCGTCCGGAACAACGAAAATCCGCCCGGAGACGGGCCGGTCAGGATCTTGAAAATGACAAAGAACAGATTTCTCCTCGCGGCCACCCTCACCCTGTTCACCGTCTCGGCCTCTGCCGAAGTGGTGGAAGCGATCGTTGCCCGCGTCGGCGACCGAATCATCACCCGTACGCAGTACAGCGACCGGATGCGCGCGGCCTACATCGAGATCGATCGCGCATCCGCAACTCCGGACGAGGCCGCGGCGCGCAAAAAGCGGACCTATGACGGGCTTCTCGACGAGATGGTCGAAGAGCTCGTGATCAAGGACCGGGCCGACCGGCTCAACATCACAATCAGCGAGCCCGAACTGAAGGAAGCGGTCAACCGCCTCAAGGCGCAGTATGGAATCAGCAGCGACGACGCGTTCGAGGCCTCGCTGAAGGAAGCTGGTCTCACCAAAACGCAGATGGAGGCGCGCCTTCGCGAGACGCTGCTGACGAACAAGGTCTTTGGTCGAGAGCTTCGCTCGCGCGCCGAGCTCACCGACAAAGAGCTCAAGGCACGATATGAGCGCGAAAAGGAGCAGTATCGCCTCCCCGAACGCGCCGAGATACGCGAGATCGTCGTGACGATTCCCGAAGGAGCGACGGGCCTCGTCGCCGTAGAGAAGCAGGGAATGGCGGACGAGCTCGGCAAGCAGGCCCGCGCCGGCTCCGACTTCGCGAAACTGGCATCCCAGTTTTCCGACGCAGCCACCAAAGCCGACGGAGGACTTCTCGGCGAGGTAAAGAAGGGTGAGCTGATCGCGGAGCTCGACAAGGCCATCTTCACGGCGAATACGGGTGACGTCGTCGGTCCGATTACGACGCAGTTCGGCTACCACATTCTCAAGATCGAGAAACGAATGGACGCTGAGCTCCCCGGTTTCGAAGCGGTGAAGGAACAGCTTCGCAAGGATGCGAGTGAAGAGACCTTCCAGCGCGACTACAAGGCCTACGTCGAGAATCTCCGCAAGGAAGCCTACATCGTGACGTTCCCGGAGAACATTCCGACGCTGAACGCGTCGAATTGAGAATGAAGCATTGAGAATTGAGAGGTGGCGGCTGAATGGGTGGCGCCCGTTCAGCCGCCACCTCTCAATTCTCAATGCAAGATTTCGCCTCGCCGAGGTACCATCTCTCCCGCGTGCTCCCCTCCCTCTCTCCTCTGACCACGAGAGATGAACGAACTTGAACGTGTCATTGAGGACATCGAAGGAATCGACGCGCCCGAGCGCGTCGTCGTATTAACCGGAGCAGGTGTGTCCGCCGAGAGCGGCGTCCCGACGTTCCGCGGCGCAGGAGGGCTCTGGAAGGACTTCCGGCCCGAAGAGCTGGCGACGCCTGAGGCGTTCGCGCGCGATCCACTGCTCGTCTGGCAATGGTACGAGTGGCGGCGCGACCTGATCCGCGCTGCGCAGCCGAACGACGCACACGCGGCACTCGCATGGTTCGAACGTGAGGTCGAGGGGGCGTGTGGGTACTCGCTCGTTACCCAGAATGTCGACGGTCTCCATCGCCGCGCCGGGTCGCGACGGCTCCTCGAGATCCACGGCAACATGTTTCGCGCGCGCTGCATCCGCGAAGGGACAAGGCGCGAGTTTCCCGATTCTCCGGCCGAGCTGCCGCCACGTTGCACGTGCGGATCTCTGCTTCGACCCGATGTCGTCTGGTTCGGCGAACCGATCGATCTGATCGCCGACGCGATGTCGGAAGCCTCCGCCGCCGATGTGATGCTGGTCATCGGAACGTCAGGGACGGTCTACCCTGCGGCGGGGCTCGTCTCGCTCGTGCGAGGCGGGATGACGATCGAGATCAACCCCGACGAAACGCCGCTGAGCGGCGCATTCTCGTCGTCGATCCGATCGTCGGCGACGGCGGCAACGCGCGCCGTTCTCGAAGCACTCGCCCGGAGGCTCGCATCATGCCGCTGAGGATTGCCGACCTTCCCCTCGACGAGCGGCCACGCGAGCGACTCTTCCGTCACGGACCCCAGACACTCTCCGACGCGGAGCTCGTGGCGCTCCTGCTCGGATCCGGCACGGCGGGCGCGAGTGCGATCGACGTCGCTCGCTCCCTGCTCGGCGACGGGCTCGTACGAATGTCACGGCGCGACTGGAGCCTCGCGCGACGCGAGCGTGGCGTCGGTGCGGCGAAGGCCGCCCGCCTCGCTGCCGCGTTCGAGTTAGGCCGCCGTCTCGCCGCACACACCGATGGCGATCGCGACCCCGTGCGCGACCCGATCGGCATCGCCCGAAGCCTCGTTCACCGCTACGGCCACTACGACCAGGAGCGGCTCGGCGCCGTCTTCCTCGATGCGAAAAACCGCCCCATCCGCGAGCGCGAGATCTACGTCGGCACCGTCAACGCCACGACCGTTTCGACGCGAGACATCCTTCGCATCGCTCTCGACGAAGGCGCCGTCTCCGTCGTCATCTTCCACAACCACCCCTCCGGCGACCCCTCTCCGTCCGGAGACGACCTCCTCTTCACCCGCCAGATGGTCGAGGCCGGCAAGCTCCTCGGCATCGAAGTCGTCGATCACCTGATCATCGGATTGAACAAGTTCGTGTCGCTGAAGCAGAGGGGGGTGATTCTGTGAGGCAGAAGAAAGGTCATAGGTCAAAGGCAGGCACCTGGTGTTCCGTCGCGTAGCGACGACATACGTTAGCCCCCGGTGGCGAGCCCGCGAAGCAGGCGATGCTACCGGGGGGAACACGTCGACGAAAATTGTCGCGCCGCGTAGCGGCGCCGGATCTTCCGCCGCTACGCGGCGGGGAGGATTCTCCCGCCTCGCTTCCCCCGGTTCCCTCGTCCCCGCTTCGCGGGGCTCGGTCACCGGGGGCTACGATACGTCGTCGCTACGCGACGAAGGGACGCAATCCGCTATCTACTCTGGCTCACAGCCTGAGGGCTGTCGTTCGCCTGCTTTCGCCTCTCGTCCCCAAAAAAGGCGGAGGGGCTCACCGCCCCTCCGCCTGCTTTGACCTCTGACCTATGACCTTTGACCTGCCTTACGTCGCCGCCAACGCCACCTTCTTCGCCGGAACGACGGGTGTCAGCCAGTGGTATCGGTCCTCGACCTCACCGGTGATGTAGTCGAAGAAGGCCTTCTGGATCTTTTCGGTGACGGGGCCGCGACGGCCTGCGCCAATCGTGATGCGGTCAATCGAGCGGATCGGCGTGACTTCCGCCGCAGTGCCGGTGAAGAACACTTCGTCGGCAACGTAGAGAAACTCGCGCGGGATGTCCTGTTCGATCACCTTGAAGCCAAGATCTTTGGCGATCGTCAGGATCGAGTCGCGCGTGATGCCAGGCAGCACCGAGGCTCCGAGCGTCGGCGTGTAGATGATGTCGTTACGGACGATGAAGATGTTCTCGCCCGAGCCCTCGCTGACGTAACCACGAACGTCGAGCGCGATTCCTTCTGAGTAGCCATCCGCGTCCGCCTCGAGGCGGATCAGCTGCGAGTTGAGGTAATTGCCGGTCGCCTTCGCCATCGCGGGGAATGTGTTAGGCGCCATGCGCTCCCACGACGCGACGCGCACGTCGACGCCCTGCTCGAGCGCTTCTTTACCGAGGTACTTCCCCCACTCCCATGCGGCGATGCAGACGTCGACCGGGCAGTTGCCGGGAAAGACACCAAGCGAATGGAAACCGCGATAGACGAGCGGGCGGAGATAGCAGCTCTCGAATCCATTGGCCAGAACGGTGTCGATGCATGCCTGATTGAACTCTTCAGGCGTGTACGGAATCGCCATGCGGTAGATTTTCGCGCTGTCAAAAATGCGGCGTGTGTGCTCGCGAAGCCGGAAGATCGCGGAGCCCTGCTTCGTCTTGTAGCAGCGGACTCCCTCGAAGACGCCGGATCCGTAGTGAATGACATGGGAGAGGATGTGGATTCGGGCATCGGCGAAATCGACAAGCCGCCCGTTCATCCAGATTGTCTTGACTTCTTCGAAGGGCATGGAAGCCTCCAGGGGGTCGATGGGAGTGAGGACAGGGCTCGCGCAGTGCAAACCCGGGTAGCGCGGTGCAAACCCGGGCGCGAGTATAGTTTCGGCCGTTTTTCGAAGTCAACGTCGCATCACGCCGCGCCACCAGCGCTTTTGCGGCACGTTTCGGTCGCGTATCATGCGCACGCCTCCGTGGCGCGCCAGATCGCCGCGGAAGTCGCGAGGAACAGGTCGAAAATGGATCCCAAAGGGCGTATCGCGATCGTCACCGGGGCGTCGAGCGGCATCGGCGCCTCGACGGCAGTTGCGCTCGCGAGAGCAGGCAGCCGGGTCGTCGTCGCGGCCCGCAGGGCCGACAAACTCGAGGCGACCGTCGCGATGTGTCGCGCGGAGGGCGCCGAGGCGGTCGCGATCCGGACCGACGTCCGGATCCGTGAAGACTGCGTCGCGCTGGTCCGCCAAACGAACGACAGGTTCGGGCCGCCTGAAATCCTCGTCAACAACGCCGGGTTCGCGATCTTCGATACGATCGCCGACGCTCGCCCCGACGACATCCGTTCGATGATGGACACGAACTACCTCGGCGCGGTGAACTGCACACAAGCTGCCTTGCCGGGGATGATCGCGCGAGGATGCGGCGCGATCGTGAACGTGGCGTCGATCGTCGGGATCATGGGTTTCGCGGGAATGGGCGCGTACTGCGCGACCAAATTTGCTCTCGTCGGATTCAGCGAGGCACTGAGAAGCGAAGTGATCGCGCGCGGCATTCGGGTCTCCCTCGTCTGCCCAGGCACGACCGACACCGAGTTCTTCGACACTGCGATGCGCGAGAAGTCACCGGCGGCCGAGCGGCTCATCCTTGCGGTACCTCCCGAGCGCGTCGCGCGCGCGGTGATGCGCGCCGTCCGCGGAGGCAAGGCGAGAATCATCGTCCCGTGGCCGGCGGGGCTCTATATGCGCTTCAAGGAGCTCGCACCCGGCACGGCGCACTTTCTCATGCGAAAAGTCTCTGAGATGATCGAGAGGCGGGGCCGTTGAACTTCTGGAAAACACCGGTCACTGCTGCGCTTCTCGCCGCAATCCTCTTCGTCTTCGTGCTCGAGCTCCTTGCTGGCGCGCTCCGCGACATGCAGGTTCTCGAACAGATGGGCGCGATCGTGAGAGGAGTCATCGAGCGAGGTGACTACTGGCGCCTTCTCGCAGCGATGTTTCTGCACGGCGGCTTCATCCACCTGCTGCTCAACATGTGGGCGCTCCTGCAGATCGGTGGGATTTTCGAAACGCTGTTCGGCTCCACGCGGTTTCTTCTCACCTACTTCATCTCCGGGCTCGCCGCCTCGCTCGTCAGCTCGATTTTCATCCCGCCTAACACGCCCGGCGTCGGCGCAAGCGGAGCGATATTCGGCATCATCGGCGCGCTGATCGTCGCGCTCAGGCGATCGCCGCAATGGAGCCGCAAGGAGTGGAGCGGCGCGCTGGCGAGACAACTCGCGATGTGGGCAGGGATCAACATCATCATCGGGTTCACGATGCCAGGCATCGACAACGCCGCGCACATCGGCGGATTCATCGCCGGGCTCATCCTCGGCCTCGTTCCGCATCACGTGCCGCCGCCACCGCCGAATGAGCTCACGATCGACGTTCAGGTGCTGGACGATTCCCGAACCAGGCAGTGAGAAGCCCAGGCTCATCGTGGCAACGGCCTCCGGCCGTTGCGCGGAGGCCGGAGGCCTCCGCCACGAACGACCCCGGCCCTAACGCCGCCTCAATACGACCCTCAGGTTCTGGTCGCCGTAGAGGATCTGGTTCAGACACGTGACCAGCTGGCGAATCTCGCGTGACGCGTCGCTCGCAACCTGAATCGTATCGCTTTCGGGAAATGGCGCCCCCGTTGTCGCTTCGGCAACGTCGAAGCCCGCTTCCCTTCCGAGCGTGACGAGCGAAGCGAGATGGCGCGGGCCGAGATGCGTCGGATCCTTCCATAGCTCCGTCGCACTGACCACGACCGACGCGGCGTTAGGCGTCTCGATGACGAAGTGCCCTCCTGCGCGGATCACCCTCGCGGCCTCCGTGTACAGCGCAAAGAGCATGCCGGCCGGAAGATGCTCGACGACGTGCATCGCGACGAGCGTACCGATCGAGCCGTTCTCGAATCCGTTGAGGCAGCCCGGGATCGCGCCGACCGACGCGTCGAGTCCCTTCGCCAACAGGTCGGCGACCGATCGCTCGTTGGTGTCGAATCCCTTCGCGGCGATCGCCTCGTCGCGGCAAAGCGACAGAAGCTCGCCTCGTCCGCAACCGATGTCGACGACAGGCGCACCCTCCTTCAGGTAGGGGAGGTAATGCCTCGCCGCCTCACGGACATCCGCCTCGCTGCCTCGGAGTGCCTCCTCCAGACGACGGTAGACGAAGTCGGCCCGGGCGGCGATCGCGACTGGCTCCCCGGCCGGCGGATTGGCGAGATCACGAAGGCGCGCGGAGACTCCCTCGATCTTCCGGTCGACGGCTGCAACGAGAGCGTCTCCCCGCCTCACCGCGATCGGAACGAGCTCCTCCATTCGGGCGACGTGCGCCTGGAGATCGCGGGCGAGATTCGTCTCGACTCCTTTGAGGTCGGTCCGGAGGTCGGTGATCAGTTCGAGGATCGCGAGGTTGAAGTCGCGCTGGCGCACCGGCTCGCCCGACGCGCGGAGGAGAATCGCCGCGAGCTTCCGTAGCAGGCGCGCGACCAGACCCGGGCGTGGTGGGTATCGGCGGTCGTCGCGCCAGACTGCGCGCCATCCTTCGAGACCCGCGGGAGGCTGCTCGATGAAACGTTCGTCACTCATTGCGCACCAAAGAATACGGCGGCCGCAGTGCGGCCGCCGTAAAAATGTTTCGCTACTCGATTCGTAGCGAGTTACTTCTGCTCGTCAGCGCCGAGCGCGTGAACCTCGACCGTCACCTTCGCGCTCACCTCGCGGTGGAAGCGAACTTCCACCTCGTGCGTGCCGAGCGCCTTGATCGGGTGATCGATGTCGATCCTCCGCTTGTCGATGTCGAGCCCCTGGGCCGCAAGCAGGTCGGCGATCTCACTCGCCGTCACCGAGCCGAAGAGAACCCCTTCGTCTCCGGCGCGCTTGGTCACCACGAGCTTCAGCTCCTTCATCTTGTCGGCAGCGAGCTGTGCCGCGTCCTTTTCTTTGGCGTTGAGAGCCGCCCACTTCTTCCGCTCGTGCTCGGCCGCCTTCAGGTTGCCAGGCGTGGCTTCGCGCGCGAGCGCCTTCGGAATCAGGTAATTCCGGGCATACCCGTCCTTGACGCTGACGACTTCGCCGCGTCCGCCGAGGCCCCGAACCTCATCCGTCAAGATCACTTTCATCGGAGTCTTCCTTTCGCTTCAAGTTCCGAAAATCGAAAAAGCTGTCGAATAAACCAGTGAGAAACAGGACCGCCATGCCGACCAGGTTGAATGACACGAGGCCGAGCAGCACGAAGGCGGGCGCCGAGGCGAGAAAGCCGACCGGGCTCCTCGACATCAGCATCCGCACCACCGCAAGGCCCTGCACCCAGTAGAGCAAGGCGACGATCGCGAGTACGTTGAGCCCCGCCATCTTGAGATCTCCCTCCGCGAACGGAGAGAGGCCCGAGACGATGAAGGCGACGAGCACCCAGTCGGGGAGCGCGAAGAAGCGGAACTTGTACTGCCCCGCCTCAGGGTCGTCCCGCTTCAACCTCGGGATCATCACAACGCCGATGAGAAACATCATCGCCGTGTTTGCCGTGATGACCGCGGGGAGGAACGAGGCGACGATCACGTCGCCGACGCTGCGCATCATCCCGAGATACTCCTTCGGGAGCTGCGCATTCATCGCGATTGCCTGATCAAAGACCGAACCGGCTTCTGCGACGAAGCCGGCGTAGGGCGAGTAACCCCACGCGATTCGCATGATCGCCTCGACGACGACGACTCCGAGCAACGCCATTCCGAACGTCGCCAGGAACGCCGGCCCCGACGGGATCCGCCGTTCCGCGTGCTGCGCGAGCAGCAGCGCGGGAAATCCTATTTGAAAGACCAGGAGGGCCGCAGCGGTGAAGCCCGTCTGCGACGCCTCGCCCCCTCCTGCGAGGGAGCCAAGGAGCATCACGGTGACCGTCACGACGAGGACGAGCCTCGCCGCCCTCTGCCCGTAGCGGAAGACCGCGCTGAGCACGATCGCCGGAACGAGCAGGGTGAGCGGCGGGAGCACCGTCAGTGAGACGAGCAGCGCGTGGACCGCGATCCCGATCGTCGATCGGAAGCGACCCGGCGCGCGCATCTCCACCGGCCCAGGGGCCCCGGTGTCGGCGCCGTCCATCGTCCGATCAGTCCGTCGAGAACGGGATCAGCGCCATCGTGCGGGCGCGCTTGATCGCGATCTGGAGTTTTCGCTGATGCAGCGAGCAGGTTCCCGAAATGCGGCGGGGCAGAATCTTGCCACGCTCGGGGATGAACTGCTGCAGTAGCTTGATGTCCTTGAAGTCGATGTACTCGAGCTTCTCGACACAGAACTTGCAGACTCTCTTGCGACGATAGAAGAACTTCTTCTTGCCGCCGTGCGCGCCGCCGCGATCGCCGCCGGGTCCGCCGCGACGGGGTCCTGAGCCAGGTGATGTGTTCGACATGTTCTCGCTCCTCCCTCGTTATTCGGCCGCGGGCTCAGCCGCAGCCTCCTCGACGACGACCGGCGCGACTGCCACCGGCTCGGCAACGGGCGCCGCCACTACGGCGGCAGCAGGCTGCACCGGAACGCGAACCTTCTTCGGGTTGCGTGCGGCGAGCTTCGCGGCCCGCTTCGCCATCAGATCGACACGAACGATGATGTGGCGCATCACCTTGTCCGAGTTCTTCATCTTGCGGTCGAGCTCGGACAGTTCATCCGAACCCGCCTCGAAGACCCAGAGGTGGTAATGGCCTTCCGTCACCTTCTCGATCGGATAGGCAAGACGACGGCGTCCCCACGAATCTTCACTGACGAGCTTCGCGCCGCTCTTTTCGGCGACACCGCGAAACTCCGTCAGAAGATCGGTGATCTCCGTCTCGCTGAGTTGGGGGGAAACGACTGACAGGACTTCGTAAGTCCTCATGAGACCTCCTTCTGGCCTAGCGGAGCCCCCTTCGGGGGCCCAAGGAGTAGGCAGATTGTTAGAAACACCCGGAGGCGCCGGGCCCGCAAACGCTTGGTAAGTTTAGGAGATGAGCGATTATTCCGGCCGTAGAGATTCGACACAACTCAAGCGATTGTGTGGAAGTTAGAACGATGAAGTTAGAACGATGAATCCAGAAATGGGGAACGCCTGCTTTCTGGATTCATCGTTCTAACTTCATCGTTCTAACTTCAGTATTTTCAGATCGATCCACCGCTCAGACGGCCCGAACCGCCCCAGCCTCTCTCCCTACCCTCTCGTGCGTCGCCTCGTCCACGAATCCCTGGTAGAGCGTCAGCCGCTGCACCGGCTCGTAGCCCGCCGCGCGGATCAGCCGCTTCATCTCGTCGGTCGTGACGTGGTTCCTCGCCCCGGCGGCGGCGACCACGTTCTCCTCGATCATGATCGAGCCCATGTCGTTCGCGCCAAACTCGAGCGCAAGCTGTCCGATGCCGAGCCCCTGCGTCACCCACGACGATTGGATCGCACGAATGTTGTCGAGGTAGATCCTCGAGACTGCCTGCGTTCTGAGATATTCGTAGCCGCTCTCCGGCGGGATCTGGGTCATCTCCGTGTTCTCGTTCTGGAAGGTCCAGCCGATGAACGCGGTGAACCCCTTCGTCTCATCCTGCAGCTCGCGCACGACACGAAGGTGCTCGACACGGTCTTCCAGCGTCTCTCCCATACCGAACATCATCGTCGCCGTGGTCCTGAGCCCCAGCTCGTGAGCCACGCGATGCACATCGAGCCATCCCTTCGTCGACGCCTTCGGATACGAGAGCGAATCGATCCGGACGCTGTCGACGAGAATCTCCGCGCCTCCTCCCGGGACCGACTGCAACCCTGCCGCGATCAGCCTCTCCATCACCTCGCGTAGTGGCTTCCTGGTGATGCGCGCGATGAAGAGAATCTCAGGGGCCGAAAACGCATGCCGGTGAACATCGGGGAACTCGTCGCGCATCCAGCGGAGCACGTCTTCGTAGTATTCGAGCGGCAGATCGGGATGAACACCGCCCTGCAGCAGCACGCCCGTTCCGCCGAGGTCGATCGTCTCCTGGATCTTCTGCCGCAGCTCCTCCTTCGAAAGAAGGTAGCCTTCCGGATCGCCTGGCTTCCGGTAGAACGCGCAGAATTTGCACTTGTAGACGCAGACGTTCGTGTAGTTGATGTTGCGATCGACGATATAGGTCACGACCTTCGGGTCGTTGAAACGATTGCGGATCGCGTTGGCCGCGGCTCCGAGCTCGAGCAGTTCGCCGTCACGCAGAAGCGTCAGAGCTTCCTGGTCGGTGATCCGGTTTCCCGCGATTGCCTTGCGGAGGATAGCGTCTACTTCGGCTCGATCAGCCATTCGATCCTTCGTCCCTCGTCGATGAGCCGGTATTTTGCGGCGAGCGCGTAAAAGCGTGCAAGCGCCGACCGCTCCCGCCTGCCGAAGTCGTAATGCAACGCGGAGCGGAAATATTCGAGAAGCTCGTTGAATGGCAGCGCCAGCTCGCTCGACGCCTCCCGCGCGATCATCTCGACCTGAGAAAGGCCGAATTCGCGGCTTTCGACAAGCCGCGCGACGAGTTGCTCCGGGCTCCTGCCACCCAGGCCGGCGTCGATCGCGGCTCTGCTCCCCGCCCAGAGTGCGAACACGAACGGCTCGTCGAAGAGCGCATTCCACTCCGAAACGAGATCGTAGCGATACCTCGCCGACGCCGGGAGCTCCTGCGAGACCTGGAGTGCCCGATCGCCGATGACGACTGCAGCGTCATGCCCCTCGAGTCGCAACAACTCGGACGCCTCGACGGCGTCGAACTTCACGTCAGCGTAGGCTTCCGGCCCGAGGCGCTCGCCGAGGAGGATTCGCGCCAGTGTCACCGACGTGCGCGAGCTCGGGTCGAGCGCGACGCTCCGGACCGCATCGAGGGGGACTTTCGAGACGAGCAGCACGCTGCGGACTTCGGTGCGCGAGGCGATGCAGATCTCCGGCATCGCGACGACGCCCGGAATCCGCAGCATCTCGATCGCGGGAATGAGTGCGAGGGCAGCGCTCCCTCCGGCGATGAGATCGGCGCATCGCGCCGGCGAAGCGAATTGAA
The DNA here is from genome assembly GCA_016184115.1 of Acidobacteriota bacterium. GTDB lineage: Bacteria > Acidobacteriota > Thermoanaerobaculia > Gp7-AA8 > Gp7-AA8 > JACPDH01. Next base: position 23,712 of record JACPDH010000018.1, read on the forward strand.
ACTGCTCATCCGCCTCGGGGGCGTGGGTGAGACCCCACCAGAGCGGACGTGCATTGAGGAAAGAAATCAGTGCGTATTTCAAGATCGTCTTGCCTGAAGTTCGCTCGTGACCGATGCTTGGGGTGAGCCGACGCATCATTCACCAAACGACAACGCAGTTCAACCCGCCGAGCCCCGACTATTCATGAAGCTTCGTTGCGAGGAGCGTGAGAGGTACATGGATACAAGGCGCGCGACCGTTCGGCGACGACGGCGTAGTCGTACACTACGTCGAGGAGCCGAACCGAGCGCAACGCCGTAGACATGCGGCTATCGCGCTCCGCAGCAGAAGTCTCATGAATTGTCCGGGCGAGGGAGGCACGCGTGAGCGAGCTCGACGCTTATCGAACGACGACACTCTTCCAACTCGACGATAGCGGCCACCTCTTCATTTCACCAGCGATCCGCGGCTGGGAGCCGATCCACGACCGGAAGGTCAATGTCGTGATCGACCTCGAGGGCGATCTCGACCACGGAGTGCCGACACTTCCCAACTCGATCCTCTACCTCTATTTTCCGATCCACGACGAAGAGTTGCCTAACCTCGCCAAGCTGCACGCAATCGGCGACCTCGGCGCGTCGTTGATCACATCGGGCCACCGGGTTCTCTCCCACTGCGGCATGGGCTTCAATCGCTCCGCGCTCGTCGCCGGGCTGATCATGCACAAGCTCGGCGCCCCCGGACCCGACGTCGTCAAGACGATCCGCGCGCGCCGCGCCGGAGCGCTCTTCAACGAAAACTTCGCACGGTTCCTCGAGGAATTGTAGCGATCGGGTCTTGCGAGCGCTCCCGGCATCATCGCAGCACGAGAACAACGACGCGACTCCTCGCGTGCCTTTGATGGTCGCCGCTCACCGCAGCGCGGATGCCTGCGCCGGTCGCGACGATCTCCGCGCGGTCCATCGGAACCGCCAGCTTCGTGCAGAGATATCGCCTAACCGCCTCGGCTATCGTTAGGCCAAGAGGCCGGCCGCGCTCCCCGGAAATGGCCGCATCACCACCGTGCCTCGCGGTCTCGATGTAGAAGCGCTCTCCCGCAGTAACCCGCGCGAGCCACATCGCGTAGCGATCGAGCAGGGCGCGCGACGCCGGCAACAGCTCGTCCGAGCCGGGAGCAAATCGAAACTGTCCGATGATTCTGACAGCTCCGGCGAGCGCGTCCTCTCCGTGCAGCCCCGTCATACGCGCACGTCGACGGGAACCGGCATCCGCATGGTCAGGCGCAGCTGCGTGCCGGGAGGAAGGACGATCGTCGTCCCCTCGGTCGACGCGGCGATCGCGGTGCCGATGCCACCGCCTGCCAGCCCACCGATAGCTCGTCCCGGATCGTCGTCGACCTGATGCCCGGCCACCGCGCCGATCACCACGCCCGCGACGATCGTCGCCGTATCCTTCGCCGTCTCGCTCGGTCCGGTCCGCGCGAACATCGCGGCGATCGGATACACGCGTCCATCAGGTGTCTCCAGCTGATCGAGCGAGAAGGCGAGACTTGCCCGCCCTCCTATCTTCGGCAGCGGGTGGGCGACCGTAACTTCACCACGCACAATGGATCCCGCCGTGATCACGGAGGTCGTGCCGATGATGACCGGTTCCGTCACGACGCCCGCGACCCGGTCACCAGGCCGGCTCGTCTGGCTCGAAACCGTGGACGTCAGCCTGACGCCGATCTTCGTCCCCTCGGGTACGACCATCCGTCGCACGACTGGCTCGACGGACTCCTTTTGCTCCGCAAGGCTCCGTCCGGTCGCATCTGAGCTGCTTCGGCTGTCGCCTTTGGAGCATCCGAACGCCACCACAAGCGCCACTGCAAGGCATAGTGACGGGAGCCCCCGCCAATCCGTGATCCATCCAAGATTCGTGACCATGACACCTCCTCCGCGCCTTTTGGAGGAGCAATCGATGTGCCAGCGACGACGGGACCGCGAATACGACATCTACGCGTCGGCTGAGGGGACGAAGGATGAACGAATTACATCGCGGATTGTCAGTTCGACTGCTCGAGGCCGCACTTCAGGTCAAGCGCGGGAAGCGCTGGAGGCCACTTCCTTCATGACTTCGTTCACGACGGCTTCTCCCGCTTCCCGCACTTCGCGGGACATTTCGTCGCCGACCGCGAATCGCACGCCCTCGATGCCGAAGACGACGACGCGCGCCGGCAGATAGCCGAGCGTCCTCGCGAGCGCGATCGCCTCGGCGACGCCTAACGCGTGCGTCGATCCCTCGGGCTGGCGCGGTCCCGTCCAGCCGATGCTCGCATCGATCCGGTGGACTCTTCCGGCGCACCCCGACGCCGCCACGGCGTCGACGATCGCGACGCCATCTTCGCCGCGCATCAACTCGACGAGATCGGCGGCATCGCCAACCAGCATCGCCACGCAGGCGCCGCACCCCGACTCCTTCACCCGACGCGCCACCGCGAGGCCGACGGCGTCGTCGCCCCGCAGGTCGTTCCCGACGCCGACAACCAGCATGCGGTCAGTCCTCGCGCTCGACCTCGAGCCGCAGGAAATGTGTCGCGCACGAGATGCAGGGATCGTAGTTCCTGATCGTCTGCTCGCAACGCATCGCCATGTCGTTCTGGCTCAACTCGAGATGTGACTCGGCAAAGCGTCGCAAATCGTCCTCGATCGTCGAGAGGTTCTGCGCCGTCGGAGGCACGATCTTCGCCTCCATGATCTTCCCGTGCTCGTCGATTCTGTATCGGTGGTAGAGGATCCCACGCGGCGCTTCCGTGCACCCCGCGCCGGTCCCGACCCTTGGCTGCACGTCGACCGCCGGGCGCTCGGGTCTTTCGTACTGTTCGATGATCCGGACCGCCTCGTCGCACGCGTATAGCAACTCCACCGCACGGACGACGATGCTCTGAAACGGATTCCTGCAGACCGGTCCGAGTCCCGCTTCGATCGCCGCCTGCTGCGCCACCGGCGAGAGTCGGTCGAAATTGAGGCTGTATCGCGCAAGCGGACCGGTGTGGTAATTGCCACGATCGCGCACGACGGAGTGAAGCGCATTCGAGTGCGCGACGTGCTGCTCCTGAAATACCGATTCGTAATCGATCACCGGGATGTCGATTCCCTTGCTCGACACGATGTTTCCCTCGTTGAGCGGGTACTCGTCAGGGTGACGGAGCGCGACGAATTCGTAATCGAACTCGAGCTCCTGCATCGGCAGCGTCGCGACGAACTTCACGAAGCCGATCGCCTCGTCTCGAGCCGTCTTGAGCCGCTCGAGGAGCGGCGCGAGCTCGGCTCGCGCCGGCGTGCGATAGAAGCCTCCAATCCTCACATTGATTGGATGGATCTCGCGCCCACCGACGACGTTCACGATGTCGTTTCCCGTCTTCTTCACGGCGAGCGCGCGCTGCACGAGCTCCGGGTGATCGGCCGCCATCGCGATGGCATCGTCGTAGCCCAGGAAGTCGGGGGCGTGCAGCATGAAGATGTGGAGCGCGTGCGACTCGATCCACTCACCGCAATAGAGCAGCCGTCGAAGCGCACGCAGCTGCCCCGTCACCTTCACCCCGGCGACCTGCTCCATCGCGTGCACCGAGCTCATCTGATAAGCAACCGGGCAGATGCCGCAGATCCGCGCAGTGATGTCGGGCGCCTCCGTCCACGCCCTGCCGCGGAGAAACGCCTCGAAGAAGCGAGGCGGTTCGTAGATTCGGAGCTTCGCCTCCGCAACCTTGTTTCCCTTCACGCGAAGCATCAACGCGCCTTCACCCTCCACGCGCGCGAGCGTCTCGACGTCGATGTTCAACGTTTTTGCTGCCACCGGTCACCTCCCCTGCTCGAGTGCCTCACTCTCGCGGCGGAACGGCTCGGCCGCCGCGTTGAACGAGCGGAAGAGGCGCATCCGCGCGTCGACACCGAGCCCCGCCTCGGCGAGGCGCCGGCTGAGGGCGGGAGCGTTGACCGATTCCGCCGGGCCGTAGCAGCCGAAGCACCCTCGGTCGTATGCGGGACAGAGCGCGTTACAGCCCGCCTGCGTGACAGGCCCGAGGCATGCCTCGCCTCGCGCAACGAGGACGCAGACCGTGCCGCGGCGCTTGCACTCGAGGCAGACGCTATAGCTCGGAATCTGCGGCTTGCGCCCATGAAGGAAGGCGCCGACGACCTCGAGCAGCTGGTGCTTGCTGATCGGACAGCCGCGCAGTTCGAAGTCGACCTTCACGTGGTCGGCGATCGCGCTGGAGCGCGCGAGCGTCTCGATGTACTCGGGACGCGCGTAGACCGCCGAGGTGTACTCGCGCACGTCGGCAAAGTTGCGGAGAGATTGGATTCCGCCAGCCGTGGCGCAGGCGCCGATCGAGATCAGAAGTTTCGACTGATTGCGGATCTGCTGAATCCGCTGCGCGTCGTGGTACGTCGTCACCGATCCCTCGACCAGCGAAAGGTCGTAGGGCCCGTCGGCCATGGCTCGCGTCGCCTCAGGGAAGTACGCGATCCGGATCGCGCCAGCGACGGCAAGAAGCTCGTCCTCGCAGTCGAGGAGTGACAGCTGGCAACCGTCGCACGATGCGAACTTCCAAACCGCAACGCTCGGTTTCTTCACGGTGCGCATCAGATCCCCCTGACTCTCATCAGCTTCTCGATGTCGGGATAGGCGAACACCGGGCCGTCTTTACAGACGAACGCCGGACCCATCTGACAGTGACCGCAGAAGCCGATGCCGCACTTCATGTTCCGCTCCATCGACAAGAAGATCTGGTCGGCATCGAAACCGCGGTCGAGGAGCGTCTGCACGGTGAACCGCATCATGATCTCGGGGCCGCAGACCATGGCGATTCCTTCGCGTACCGCGGCGCGCGGGATCAGCGTCGTCACCGGGCCGACCGGCGCGCGCCAATCGCGCCCCGCCGAGTCGACGGTGACGAGAACCTCGAGGTCGAAGCGCCCGCGCCACGACTCGAGCTCGCTCCGGAAAAGGATGTCTGCCGGCTGGCGCGTGCCGTAGAGGATCGAGATCTTTCCGTACCGCGCGCGGTTGCGGAGCAGGTGATAGATCGCCGGGCGAAGCGGCGCAAGGCCGATGCCACCGGCGATGAGCATGACGTCGTTGCCCACCGCGGGTACGACCGGCCACGGCGTGCCGAACGGGCCACGAATGCCGACCGTGTCGTCTCGACGCACTTTGCAGAGCGCGGCCGACACCGCGCCGACGCTCCGAATCGTCTGCTCGAGCGTTCCCGCCCGCGCCGGATCGCCGCTGATCGAGATCGGCACTTCACCGATGCCGAAGGCGTACATCATCGTGAACTGCCCCGGCGCGAAACGAAAGCCGTCGCCGTCGGCCGGTCGCAACTCGATCGTGTGCGTGCCATCGATCTCACGCTGGTTCTTCGCCACGCGGAAAGGACGCGTCGCCATCGGGTCGGCGAGCGACGTCTGTTCAGACTCCAACAGTTGGCTTTCCATACATGTCCAGGATCTGAAGCCGCATCGCCTCGAGGCGGTCGACGATGACCTTCGCAAAACGTTTCATGAAGTCGTAGCCCATGCGCGGATCGCCGTCGCACTTCGCGCGCAGGCAGCTGCAATCGAAGCGAACTGCGCGCACGACCTCGACAGCGCGCGCGTCAAAGGCCCACCGGTAGGGGGGAATCAACCACGACCAGCCGAAGATGTCGTTCTGATCGAGCGTCTGGATGACGATGTCGCCGTTCCCGGCGCTGAGCTCGAGTGCGACCCGCCCCGCGCGGATCGCATAGAAGCAGTTCGCCTCCTCCCCTTCACGACAGATGAACTCCCCCACTTCGAAGCGCACATTCGCGCCGCATCCGGCAATCGTCGCGAGATCTGCCGCGTCGATCCCCTCGAAGAACGGATGCTCCTTCAGGAGCTTCTCAATGCCCTCCATGTCGCGCCTCCTCGCTCCGGCGGATCGCCGCGAGCTCCTCGGTGATGTCGATGCCGGCTGGGCACCAGGTGATGCAGCGCCCGCACCCGACGCAGCCGGCGACGCCGAACTGGTCGATCCACGTTGCAAGTTTGTGAGTCATCCATTGACGGTAACGCGATCGCGCGTTAGGCCGAAGACTTCCCCCATGGATGTACGAGAACTCGAGCGTGTGGCACGAGTCCCACTTTCGCGTCCGCGTCGCTTCCTTACCCGCGAGATCGGCCGCGTCCTCGACCGTCGTGCAGAAGCATGTCGGGCAGACCATCGTGCAGTTGCCGCACGACATGCAGCGCTTCGCTACGTCGTCCCATCGGGGGTCCTCGTAGCTCCGATAGAGAAGCTCGCGCATTCCGTCCGTCACGACCTTGCGCCCGTTCTGCGCCACGGCACGATCGATCGCCGCCTCGGCACCCTCCACGTCAGCGATCATCGCCGGACGGAGCGCCAGCTCGTCGATCAGCTCCCGCCCTCGCTCCGTTCCCGCGTCGACGAGAAACTCGTGCCGCTGCCCTTCCATGATCTCCGTGAGCACCAGGTCGTAGCCCGTCTCGTGGTGCGGTCCCGTCCGCATTGACACGCAGAAGCAGGTCGGCGCCGCCTGGGTGCAGTTCACCGCGACGATGAACGCCGCCTCCCGCCGCAGTCTGTATCCCCGGTCGACGTACGGCCCTTCGAGGAAGACACGGTCTTGCACCTGGATCGCCCTCAACTCGCACGAGCGAACGCCGATGAAGGCGTACTTCGGCTCTTCGGCAAGGCCGGCGTCGACCGTGAACGCCCCGCCCGCGTCCCGCTTCGCCGTCACCAGCTTCGTCTCCGGCGGAACGAGGAACGTCTTCCATGACCAGGGCCCGACCGTGTAGCCAAACACCGCCACGTCTTCGCGGCGACGAAGGCGATAGCGCCCTCCGTCCTGCTCTTCGGTCCATCCAATCGGCAGGTCGGACTCGCCGTCGATTCGATCGATTGCGATCGCGCCGTCGCGCAACGTCGGGCCGACGAGCTGATATCCACGCGTGCGGAGTGCCGCGAGAAGCGCGGGGAGCGCATCTCGCGCGAGGATCGATGCCGCGCTCGACGCGCGAGCGCTGTCCTCCCTCGGAAAATCTCTCGGGCGGACCTTCATCGTGAGCGCCTCCCTTCGATGCCGTCTGCACGGATGCTACGTTTGCGCTTCCCGCGCCGCGACGACGCGACGCACCGGAGAAGAAAGCGTCACTCACTCGCCGTCGGCCAGGGCGGGCGCACGCGGGGTGACGGGAGTCACGCTCCCCGTGGCTTTCGCACTCAGGCACCGCAATCCGCCGCTCGAAGCGACGAATTCGGACGCTCTCGCCCCCTTCGGCAATGCACCGGCCGTTCCGCGCGTTTCACGTCACGAGTCGCGACACACGCGTCCACGGCCAGGCCGTGCGTGACCCGATGAGACTGCAGCCGTTCGACGGCCCCCAAGGAATTACGAAATGCTCAAACAGAGACTCTTTACCGTCGCGCTTTCGCTGTCACTGTCGCTGCCTGCGCTGGCGGCTTCGCCTTCGTCATCGGACGTCGCGGTCCGCCTGTGGCCGGCCGCAGAAGCAACGCGGGCGCAGATCGACGACCTCGCGATGGCCGTGCACGACCTCACGCCGCTCGATCGCCATCACGTAGGCCCCCTTAGCAGCGGAGAGCTCGCGACACTCACCGAGCAGACGCCTGGGGGCCCGCTTCGAGTCGGCCTCGTCCGCAACCTGACGCACGCGCCGCGAATCGACAGCCTTGCGCTCGAGGCGGCAGCAGGAGCGAAGCGCTCCGCCGGAGGAGGCCTCCTCCGCCGTGAGAGCGATGGCTCGATCAGCTGGACCCTCGCGATCGACTCGGCCGCGGCAGACGCGATGCGCATTCATTTCGATCGATTCCTGATTCCCGCCGGCGCGAAAGCGTTCGTGTACGCCGAAGAGGGCGAAGTGCACGGTCCATACACGAACGAGCTGGTGCGTTCGATAGCCCCAGCCGGCGACGATTTCTGGACGAACACTGTGCACGCTCCGACGATCTATTTCGAAGTGCGCTTTGCAGGAGCAACAGCTCCGCTCGATCTCTCGATCGACGCAATCGCCCATCTCGAGCTCCCTGCCTCCGACGCGCGCCCCGAGCTCTCCGGCACCCCTGAAGGGACCGAATGTTTCATCGACGTCGCATGCGCAACCGAGAATGCATCGCTCATCGATAACCTGAGTCGCGCCGCGGCGCGTCTCTCGTTCCAGAAGAACGGCTCGTTCTATCTCTGTACCGGGTCGCTCGTGAACGTCCCCTCGACCGGCGAGTTCGAGCCTTACATGCTGACGGCAAACCACTGCCTCGACAGCCAGGCAAGCGCAACGAGCCTCGAAGCGTATTGGGACTACAGGCCGAGCGCCTGCGGCGGAGCCGCTCCACCGCTGTCCTCGCTCCCGCGAAGTCTCGGATCGACGCTGCTCGCCTCCAGCGCGTCATCCGACTTCACCTTTCTCCAGCTCCAGCAGTCGCCGCCTGGCTCGCGCAGCTTCCTGGGATGGAGCTCGAGCAGTGCCGCGGTCTCGAGCGGGATGACCTTCTACCGCGTCGCCCATCCGCAAGGGGGACCACAGCGCCTCTCGACCTCGACGTATCAGCCGGTTCCACCGGTTGGCGTCTGCACGAACCTCCCGCTCAACTCGTTTCTCTATTCGAAAGGCGAATCGGGCGGAACGACCGGGGGGAGCTCGGGCAGCCCGATGACGAACGCCTCGGCGCAGATTCTCGGTCAACTCTTTGGCAAGTGCGGCACGGACACCTCGAACCCTTGCGACTACGAGCCGGTTTCGGCAGTCGATGGCCGCTTCTCCGTCACCTTCCCGTCGATTGAAGAGTGGCTCGAACCGCCTGCGTCGACCGACCCGTGCGTCGCGTCATCGTCGGTCATCTGCGCGCAGTCGAACCGATTCAAGATCACGCTCGCGGCGAAGGACCCACGAACCGGCAAGACCGACAGCGGCTACGTGATGTCGTCGACGAACGTCTTCGGCTACTTCGCCTTCCCTGTCATCGCGTCGAACCAGACCGACCCGCAGATCTTCGTGAAGGTGCTCGACGGCCGTCCTGTCAACAACAAGTGGTGGGTCTTCTACGCCTCACTCACCGACGTCGAGTTCACCCTCACGGTCACGGACACACAGACCGGCGCCGTCAAGACCTACCATCAGGATCCATACACGCAAAAATCGGCGAACGACACGGGCGCGTTCGATTGAACTTCAGGTCATAGGGCGAAGGTCACAGCAGGCGACCTTTGACCTTCGATCTTCGACCTTTGACCTTTGAGCTGCGTTCTGCGATAACGCCCCCCCAATGAGCCGGTCGGTACTCCTCAGCTGCGAAGATGTCGCGCGCGTGATCGGTGCGCGTACGATTTTCGAGAAGGTCTCCTTCGCGCTGTTCGACGGAGACCACGTCGGGCTGATCGGTCCGAACGGGTCGGGCAAATCGACACTCCTTCGCATCCTCGCGGGAACTGAGCCTCCCGATTCCGGGACGCGCGTCGTGCGGCGCGGCATCCGCGTCGGCTACGTGCCGCAGGATCCCGTCTTTGCGCCGGGTCGCACAGTTGAAGAGGTTCTGCTCGACGCGCTCGCGGACGATCCGACGCTCGATGACTACGATCGCGCCTCGCGCGTTGCCGTCGCACTGGGCAAAGTCGGCTTCACCGATCGCGAGCAGAAGACCGATGCGCTTTCAGGAGGCTGGCGTAAGCGTCTCGCAATCGCACGCGAGGTCGCTCTGACGCCCGATGTTCTCCTCCTCGATGAACCGACGAACCACCTCGACGTCGAAGGGATCCTCTGGCTCGAAGCGTTCCTGAAGAACGAGCCCGAAGCGTTCGTCGTGGTCAGCCACGACCGCTACTTCCTCGAGAACGTCACGCGCCGGATGATGGAGCTGAACCCCGCCTACCCCGAGGGCATCTTCGAGGCCTCGGGAAGCTACAGCGTCTTCCTCGAAAAGCGCGACGATCTGCTGCGAGGTCAGGCCGCGTACCAGGAAACGCTCGCGAATCTCGTTAGGCGCGAGATGGAATGGCTACGGCACGGCCCGAAGGCACGAACGACAAAGGCGAAGGCGCGCATTCAGAACGCCGAGGGACTGATCGACGAGCTCGAGGAGAGCCGCGCACGGACACGGACGCAGTCGGCCAAGATCGATTTCACCGCCTCCGAAAGGCAGACGAAACGCCTCTGGTGGTGCAAAGGTCTCGGAAAGTCGCTCGGAGGGCGCGAGATCTTTCGAGGTCTCGATCTGCTGCTCACCCCCGGAGCGCGCCTCGGCGTTCTCGGCCCTAACGGCTCCGGCAAGACCACGCTCCTGCGGACGATCGTCGGTGAGCTCGCGCCGGACGCCGGTGAGGCGGGGCGCGCCGAGAGGTTGCGCGTCGTCTACTTCGAGCAGAACCGGCAGAGCCTAGACCCGGAGCTGCCTCTCCGCCGAGCGCTCGCCCCTGAGGGAGACTCGGTGGTGTTCCAGGATCGCTCGCTCCACGTCGCTTCGTGGGCAAAACGCTTCCTCTTCCGCGGCGAACAGCCCGACACGAAGGTCGGAAGCCTTTCGGGAGGCGAGAAGGCGCGCGTCGCGCTCGCGCAGTTGATGCTCGATCCCGCCGACCTCCTCGTTCTCGACGAACCGACGAACGATCTCGACATCGCGACGCTCGACGTGCTCGAAGAGTCGCTCGTCGAGTTCCCCGGCGCACTCGTGCTCGTGACCCACGACCGCTACATGCTCGACCGCGTCTCGACGTCGATCCTGGCGCTCGATGGGCGCGGAGCTTGCGGCCTCTTTGCCGACTACGCGCAGTGGGAAGCGTCGCGACGCGAGGCACGCACGCCGGAGGCGCAGCAGGCAGCAAAGCAACAGCCCGAACGCTCCCGCGCGAAGAAGCTGACTTATGCCGAGCAGATGGAGCTGGACGGAATGGAAGCGGTCGTGACGAAGGCCGAAGAAGCTCTCGCAATGCGTAAGGCGGACGCCGAGGTTCCGGCGATCGCGAGCGACGCCGTCGAGCTTCAAAAGCGCTGGAATGCCGTCGCGGACGCTCAGGCCACGGTCGACCGTCTCTACACGCGCTGGAGCGAGCTCGAGGAGAAGCGCGGCGAAGGATAGTCGCGAAGGCGCCCCCTGTCGCCCCGCAACGGCCCGACGCCGTTATCGGTACACAGCTCTTCCGCATCGTGGCCAAGGCCGCTGCCACTCCCTGGCTCTTCCGCATCGTGACGAAGCCGTTCCGTTTCGACGCAACGGCCGGCGGTCGCTGTCGCTCACCCCTGCTCGCCTCCTGTTGTATGAATATTTATTGCATCTATCGAATATTCATGCTATCTACGCGTTCGACATGACGACCTCGCCTCAGAGACGCGACGAAATCATCCGGGTCATCCGGAATGGTGTCGTCTCCTCCCAGGAGGAGCTCCTCGCGAAACTCGCGAAGCGGGGGATCCGTGTCGCGCAGCCGACCCTCTCCCGCGACCTGCGCGAGCTCGGCGTGGTCAAGACGCCTGATGGCTACGCGATTGCCGAGACCCTCACCGCGGCACTGCTCGCGCCCAAAGAGCGCCGGGAAGACAAGCTCGACTCCACGATCCACGGGCTCGTCCTCACGGCGACGCTGAGCGGGACGATAGTCGTGCTCCGGACCCCGCCCGCCCAGGCGCAGCCCGTGGCCCGCGCGATCGACGAGGCCGACCTCCCCGACGTTGCAGGCACCCTCGGCGGCGACGACACCGTCTTCGTCGCCATGACCTCCACCAGCGCCGCGCACGCCTTCGAGCGTCGCGTCCGCGCGCTCACCTCCCCGGCGCCTTCACGCAGGCGCACACGAACCTAGCGCACGGCCGCTCGGTTCGTCTTCTCACCATCGAGTGTCCAGGGAGGAAAAAGTCATGACAATTCGTGTTTCCATCGCAGGCGCAACCGGCTACTCGGGCTCCGAGCTCGCGGCGATTCTCGCGCGGCATCCGTCCGCCGAGGTCGTTGGCGCCTTCTCCGGCGGTTCATCCGCCGGCGCGCCGTTCGCGTCGCTCCATCCCTCGCTCCGCGGCGTTCCCGGTCCCGTCGTCGCTCCCTTTTCCATCGACGCGATTCTCGCCACGAAGCCCGATGTCGTCTTCCTCGCGACGCCTAACGAGCTCTCCGCGGAGGCCGTGCCGGCGCTTCTCGCGGGCGGGACGACGGTCATCGATCTCTCCGGATCGTTCCGCCTTCGCGATGCCTCGCTCTACCCGGTGAAATACGGCTTCGAGCATCCGGCACCTGCGCTCCTCGGCGAAGCCGTCTACGGCCTCACCGAGTGGTGCAACGGCTCGCTCGCGGGCGCCAAGCTCGTTGCGAACCCAGGCTGCTATCCGACTTCAATTCTCCTCGCCACGCGGCCGCTCCGACCGTTACTCGCAGAAGGGACGACGATCGTCTGTGACGCGAAAAGCGGCGTGTCGGGGGCCGGCAAGCGGGCCGAAGCTGAATATTCATTCACCGAGCTCGCAGGCAACTTCAAGGCCTACGGCGTCGGCACGCACCGCCACGAGCCGGAGATCGCCGCGTGGCTCGAGCATGGCGAGCCGAACGTCATCTTCGTCCCGCATCTGCTCCCCGTGCCACGGGGCATCCTCTCGACGATCTACCTCAACTTCGAGGAGGAGACGACGGCCGAAGATGTCGCCTGGCTCTTTGCCAGCGCCTACGCCGATGCGCCGTTCGTCCACGTCCATCCGGCCGGCAGGCTCCCGTCGCTCAAGGATGTCGTTGGCACGCCACGCTGCGAGATCGGCTTCACGCTCCTCGCTGGCGGTCGGAGCGCGGTCGTCGTCTCGGTGATCGACAACTTGTTGAAAGGCGCCGCATCGCAGGCGGTCCAGAACTTCAACCGGGCCTTCGGGCTCGGCGAAACGGAGGGGCTCGCATGAAAAGCTGGACGGTCGTGAAACTCGGCGGAAGTCTCCTGGAGAACGTGGCGATGCGCTCCCGCGCCCTCGCCGCGATCAGCGCTGCGACCGCATCGGGAGAGAATCTCGTCGTCGTTCACGGCGGCGGCAAGCGGATCGACGCGACGCTCGCGAAGCTCGGCATCCCGAAGCGGACGCACGCCGGCCTCCGGATCACCGACGACGCGACACTCGACGTCGTCGTCTCGGTCCTCAGTGGCACGGTAAACAAATTGCTCGTCGCGGAACTGACGTCGTTAGGCACACCGTCGGCCGGCATCTCGGGCCCTGACGCCGCGACGCTCGAGGCGGAGCCTCACCCTCCGATCGACGGCGTCGAGCTCGGCCACGTCGGCCGGGTGACAAGCGCAAATCCCGCGCTCATCGAGGCGATTGCCGCTCGCGGCGTGCTTCCCGTCGTCGCCTCGGTCGCCCTCGGACCCGACTCGACGATGCTGAACGTCAACGCCGACGCCGCAGCGGCAGCGATCGCCGTCGCGCTCGGTGCGAAGCGCCTGCTCTTTCTCACCGACGTGCCGGGGCTCCTCGACGACAAGGGCCAGGTCATTGAGTCGATCTCGGCCGCTTGCGCGGAGCAACTCCTCGAGTACCGAGTCGTCTCGGGAGGAATCGTCCCCAAGCTCCGTTCCTGCCTCGAAGCCATCCATGGTGGCGTCGGCGAAGTCGTCATCGCCGGCCCCGCCGGTCACGAAAACGCGCTCAACGTCGGTATGGGAGGTACGCGCCTTGTTGCTGCATGACGAATCACCCGCTGGAGTCGAGCTCCGCGAGAGCTCCTACGTTCTCGGAACCTACGCCCGGACACCGTTCCATCCGCGTGAGGGGAAGGGAGCGCGCCTCGCCGACGCCGAAGGGAAGATCTACTGGGATCTCCTCTCTGGCATCGCCGTAAACGCGCTCGGCTATCGCCACCCGGCGATCCTCCGCGCACTGCGTGAGGCGTCGGAAGGGCTTCTCCACGTTTCGAACCTCTTCTTCCACCCGTGGCAGGGAATCCTCGCGGAGCGGCTCGTCGCAGGCTCGGGCCTTGCGCGCGCCTTTTTCTGCAACAGCGGCACCGAGGCGAACGAGGCGGCGCTCAAGTTCGCGCGGCTCCGGAACCCGGGGCGATCGAAGGTCGTCGCGATCGAGGAGAGCTTTCACGGCCGCACCTTCGGAAGCCTCTCGCTCACGGGCCACGAAGCGTACAGAACACCGTTCGCACCGCTCGTTTCGGGCGACGTCGTCTTCGTGCCGCCTAACGACACCGAGGCGCTCGAAAAGGCTGTCGATGGTGAGACCTCGGCGATCTTCCTCGAGCCGATCATGGGCGAAGGAGGGATCATCCCCCTCTCTTCGAAGTTCATGCAGACCGCGAGCGTCCTCGCCGATCGGCACGGTGCGCTACTCGTCTGCGACGAGATCCAGTGCGGCCTTGGCCGGACCGGCAAACTCTTCGCCTTCGAACATGCGGGCATCGTCCCCGACATGGTGACGCTGGCGAAGCCGTTAGGTGGCGGGCTGCCGCTCGGCGCCGTGCTCGTCGGACCGCGAGTCGAAGACCTCGTGAAGCCTGGGCACCATGGCACGACGTTCGGCGGCAACCCGGTCGCCTGCCGCCTCGGGGTCGCGCTGCTCGCGGCGATCGAGGAAGAGCGGCTTCTCGCAAAGATCGAAGCGCTCGGCGCCTGGCTCGAAAGCGAGCTCGCTCCGCTCGCTGGCAAACACGGAATTCTCGACGTGCGCGGCATGGGGCTCATGTGGGGCATCGAGCTCGACCGCCCCGCGACGCCGGTGATGAAGGCGCTCCTCGCCGAAGGCTTCGTCGTCGGCACCGCGCGCGACAAGGTCATTCGGCTCCTGCCGCCTTACATCGTTCCGAAGAAGGCGCTTCAGGAGTTCGTGAAAGCGCTGGTGAAAGCGCTGGAGAACACATCAAGTTCCAATTCGTGACAAAGGAGACCACCCCATGAAGAAGACGTACAAGAAGGTCGCTCTCGCCTACTCCGGCGGCCTCGACACCTCGATCATCATCCCGTGGCTGCGGGAGAACTACGGATGCGAGGTCGTCGCGGTCGCCGTCGACGTCGGCCAGGCCGAAGAGACGGCGCATCTCGAAGAGAAGGCGCTCGCGACGGGCGCGAAGGAGTTCTACCTCGTCGACGCGGTCGAAGAGTTCGCCGCGGAATACCTCTTTCCGGTGCTGCGCGCCGGTGCTGTTTACGAGCGCGACTACCTGTTAGGCACCTCGTCCGCTCGGCCGCTCATCGCGCGGAAGCAGGTGGAGATCGCGCTCGCAACCGGTTGCGACGGCCTGGCACACGGCTGCACTGGCAAGGGGAACGACCAGGTCCGCTTCGAGCTTGCCTACCAGGCGCTTGCACCAGAGCTCGGCATCATCGCCCCGTGGCGCGAATGGGACATCGTCTCCCGCGAAGACGCAATCGACTACGCGACTGCGCGCGGCATCCCTGTGCCGGTCACGAAGAAGGACCCTTACTCGCGCGATCGAAACCTCTGGCACCTTTCGCACGAAGGTGGGCCGCTCGAGGATCCATCGTTCGAGCCGGTCGAATCGATGTTCCAGCTGACACGAAGCCCCGAGAACGCGCCCGACGCCTCGGAAAAGGTCACGATCTCGTTCGAGCACGGCTTCCCTGTCGCTGTCGATGGGATCGAGCTTTCTCCCGCCGCGCTCGTGAAGACGCTCAACGCCATCGGCGGGCGGCACGGAATCGGCCGCGCCGACATCGTCGAGAACCGGCTCGTCGGCATCAAGTCGCGCGGCGTCTACGAGACGCCTGGGGGAACGATCCTCGTCGAAGCGCTGAAAGCGCTCGAGTCGCTCACACTCGACCGCGAGTCGGCGCACGAAAAGGAGCGGATCGCGACGCGCTACGCCGAGCTCGTCTACTTCGGCCAGTGGTTCTCGCCCTTGCGCGAGGCGCTCGAGGCGTTCTCCGAAACGATCTCGGCCATGACGGCCGGCGATGTCACCGTCAAGCTGTTCAAGGGGAACTGCAGCGTCGTCGCGCGAAAGTCGGCGCACTCGCTCTACTCGCAGAACCTCGCGTCATTCGATATGACCGGCTACGACGCGCGCGACTCCGCCGGCTTCATCCGCCTCTTCGGGCTGCAGACGCGAGGGCGGAAGCGATTGTCGCCGATGGGAGTCGGGAAGGTGGCGGTCAACGAGTAGATCTGTTCGGGCGGGGGCGCGCGCGCGTCGTGTCCCTCCCCGGGAATTACCCGACGAACGATTGTCGGGAAGTTAGAACGTAGAACGATGAATCGAGAACCCAGAAAGAAGTCGGCGCCGCACCCCATTTCTGGGTTCTCAATTCATCGTTCTACGTTCTAACTTCCCGACACGGAAACGATTACAAACGCACACACAGACAGCAGGCAAACGAACGAGCACGATGAAACAAAAAGCCCAACGATCGACCACGACCCGCACCAACATGTGGGGCTCCCGTTTCGCGACCGCGGCGGACGCTCGCCTTCGCGCGTTCAACGACTCGTTCCGATTCGACTGGCGCCTGCTCGAGCAGGACATCGCCGGGTCGATCGCCTGGGCCGAAGCGCTCGGCAAGGCGGGAGTGCTCTCGCAGCGCGAGGAGCGGCGCGTCGTCCGCGCGCTGCGAGAGCTCCTCGACGAGACGAGCGGGAAGACGCTCCCTCTCGACGCCCACGAAGACGTCCACTCATTCGTCGAGTCGGCGCTCTCCCAAAAGGTCGGTGCACTCGCGAAAAAGCTCCACACCGGCCGCTCGCGTAACGACCAGGTCGCAACCGACCTGCGACTCTGGCTTGCCGACGCGGCGCTCGAGGCAGTCTCTCTTCTCGCGCCGCTCGCCGCCACGCTCGTCGCGCTCGCAAAGCGCGAGGCCGCCACGCCGATGCCCGGATACACGCATCTCAAGCAGGCAGAGCCGGTGACCTTCGGCCACTGGTGCCTCGCCTACGTCGAGATGCTCTTCCGCGACGCCGACCGCCTTCTCTCCGCGTACGGCCGGGGCGACGAGTGCCCGTTAGGCAGCGGAGCCCTCGCGGGCTCGCCCGTCGAGATCGATCGCGAGGCGCTCGCCTCCGCGCTCGGCTTCGCACGCCCTTCCGCAAACTCGCTCGACGCCGTCTCCGACCGCGACTTTGCCGCCGACTACCTCTACGCCTCGACGCTCCTGCTGGGGCATCTCTCGAGGCTCGCCGAAGACCTGATCTTCTTCTCCTCGGACGAGGCCGCCTACGTCGAGCTCCCCGACGCGATGGCGACCGGCTCGTCGCGCATGCCGCAGAAGAAGAACCCCGATGTCCTCGAGCTCGTCCGCGGCCACGCGGGACGGGCGATCGGCGAGACCACCGGCTTCCTCGCGCTCCTCAAGGGGCTGCCGCTCGCCTACGACAAGGATCTGCAACTCGACAAGGAGCCGCTCTTCCGGATGCGCGAGACGCTCGCCGCCGCACTTCCGGCGCTCGAGGCGCTCGTCGCAGGCCTGACGTTGAACCGCGACCGGATGCTCGCAGCGGCATCGAGCGACCTACTCCTCGCGACCGCCGTTGCCGACGCGCTCGCGGCCCGCGGGATCGCCTTCCGCGAGGCGCACGAGATCGTCGGCCGGCGGATCGCCGAGGCGATCGCGAAGAAGACGACGCTGAAGCAGCTCGGCCCAGGCGGCGGCATCACCGCCGCCGACCTGCACGCGCTCGACCCGGCGCGCTCGGTTGCGGCAAAAAAGAGCATTGGCGGCACGTCTCCGAAACGAGTACGGAGCGCGGCCGTGGCCGCCGCGAAGCGCGCGAACGCGCTCGCTACTCTGATAGCGAAGGAGAGCCGGCGATGAAACTGCCAAAGGGCTTCACGGCCTCGGGGATCCGGTCGGGGATCCGCAAGAAGCGTCCCGACCTCGCGCTCATCGTCGCCGAGAAGGGGGCGAACGCCGCGGCAATCTTCACGACGAATCGCATCGTCGCGGCTCCCGTCACGATCTCGAAGGCGTCGCTCCGTGCAAGCGGAGGGCGCTTGAAGGCCGTCGTCGTGAACGCTGGCTGCGCGAACGCGGTCACCGGAAAGGAAGGCCACGCCGCGGCGAAGCGCGTTCAGGCGCGCGCGGCCGAGCTCCTCGGCTGCACGAACGACGAGATTCAGATCGCCTCGACAGGCGTGATCGGTGTGCTACTGCCCGACGCGAAAATCCGCGCGTTCCTTCCCGACGCCATAGCACGCCTCTCCTCGGGTGGCATCGAAGCAGCGTCGCACGCCATCCTCACGACCGACGTCGGACCGAAGGTCGCGCAGGCGAGCTTCCCGTGGAACGGCGGACGCGCGCGCATCGTCGGCATCGCGAAAGGTGCCGGCATGATTCACCCGAACATGGCGACGATGCTCTCGTTCATCACGACCGACGCTCCGGCGACGCCCGCGTTTCTGAAGCAGGCGCTCGTAGAGGCGGCGTCGACGAGCTTCAACGCGATCTCGGTCGACGGCGACACGTCGACGAATGACACCGTCCTGCTCATGGCTTCGGGTGCAGCGGGAGGCCCGGCGATGAAAGGCGGTACGGAGAGCGCTGCGTTCGTCAAGGCGCTGCAACAGGTCTGCCGCGAGCTCGCCTGGATGATCGTTCGCGACGGCGAAGGCGCCACCCGCGTGATGGAAATCGAGGTCACCGGCGCACGGAGCGACCGCGACGCGAAGCTCGCCGCGCACGCGATCGCGACCTCGCCGCTCGTCAAGACCGCGCTCCATGGCGGCGACCCGAACTGGGGGCGCATCCTCGCCGCCGCCGGGCGCAGCGGCGCGCGATTCAACCCGAAGCAGGTGTCGCTGCAGTTAGGCGCGATCACGCTCGTGGCGAGTGGGCAGCCCTGCGCGTACGCGGAAAAGGACGCCGCAAAAGTCGTATCCCGCGAGCGTGTCCCCGTTCTTCTCTCGCTGGGAACCGGACCTGGCAAGGCGGTCCTCATGTCGTGTGACCTGGGGCACGACTACGTATCGCTCAACGCCGACTACCGGAGCTAAACGCCGTCGGCAACGGATGAAAGCCATCGGGGAGCGGCGCGTTGAAAAGCAGCTTCTTCCCGGTGCGCGGGTGCGCGAACCCGAGTGTTCGCGCGTGAAGCGCGAGGCGGCCAATCGGGTCGCTCTTCGCGCCAAAGCGCGCATCGCCCGCGATCGGGAATCCCTTCGACGCGAACTGCGCGCGGATTTGGTTCCGTCGTCCCGTCTCGAGCGTCACCTCGAGCATCGAATAATACTTTCCCCGGTCGACGACCTTGTAATGCGTGATCGCGAGCTTTCCGCGATCGTGCGGGCCCACCGTGCGCACCTCGAGCGTGCGCTCGTCTTCACGAAGATAGGATCGTATCGTTCCCTCGTCGGTGGGAGGACCGCCCTCCACGATCGCGACGTAGACTCGGTCGATGTCGTGCTCGGCGAACGTCTTTTTCAGCACGTCGCGAGCGAGCGGGCTCTTCGCGAACATCATCGTTCCCGACGTGTTGAGATCGAGACGATGGATGACATGAACGCGTTCGCTGACGCCCGCGCGCAGGTAGGTATTGATGTACTCCTCCGCCGTCTGCTCGGTCTCGAGCTTTGATGCAACCGATAGCAATCCTGCACTCTTGATCACGACGATGATGTCGTCGTCCTCGTAGAGAATCGACAGCGCTCCGGAGATCCCCGGAAGCTGCGAGTGTCTCCCGATCTCGATTCGGTCTCCCGGCACGAGCTCGCGACGCGCGACCTTTTCGATCGCACCGTTGACTCTCACCCGCCCCTGTTGAAGCATCTGGCGCAGCGTCGTCTTGCTCGATTCGGGAAATCGTGCCGCGAGCGCAGCGAGCAGCTCGGTCTTTGCGTCGGCAATGAATTTCGTCACGAACGCGATCTTAGACCCATATGGCATCGGTCGGAGGGGGACGGATCGGTGCCGCGTTGACATTCCCACCGTGGAGAGATGCATCATTCGCCTGTCGACGACGGAGTCAGGAATGCGAAGAACACCCAGACCGACCCTCGAAACGAGCGATGTGCGCGCACAGGGGCTCTTCAACATTGGCCAGGCTTCCGAAGCATCGGGGGTCAGCGCGAAGATGATTCGCCACTACGAGTCGATCGGCCTGCTTCCCCCGGCCGAACGGACCTTCTCCAACTATCGCGTCTATTCACAAAACGCAGTACACACACTGCAGTTCGTCAGGCGCGCCCGCGATCTCGGCTTTTCGATGAAACAGATTCACGAGTTGCTGGGGCTCTGGCTGCACAGGCGCCCGAGCCGCGACGTGCGGAAGATCGCGCTCGAGCACGTGAAGGAGCTCACGACGAAGATCGAGGAGATGGCAGCGATGAAGCGAACGCTCGAGAACCTCGCCGCGCACTGCCATGGCGACGATCGCCCCGAGTGCCCGATCCTCGACGATCTCGCGCTGCATGAAAGGCAGGCCAAAGGCCAAAGGTCATAGCCCAGAAGACAGCTGAGTCGGACTACGTTGGAACGCTCTGCAGCGGATTGCGAAGAACGCACGTACGGAATGGTAGTCCGGGAGGCGCGCCTCGCAGGTATGGCTCGAGCGGGGCGACCGCCTTCACGAGACGGTTGAGGTTTTCACGATCGCGCGAGTAGACGACATCCAGATCGCTCGTGAGCCTGGCCGATCCATGCGCAGTCGCAGCGACACCGCCCACGATGATGAAGTCGATGCCACCGTCGCAGAGCGTACGCACCAGCCCTTCGAAGTCAACCACGCCGATGGCGAGCCTCTCGTTCCGCGCGCGCGAGCTCCTCTCCGAATCTCTGTCGCGCCTGAAGCGCTTCGAGCCGCTCGGTTGGACTCTTTCTGAGGTTCTCACGCAGCAACGTTCGATCGACGTCCCGCTTGTACACCTCGATCACGTCGTCGATCGAGCTTCGCGCCGCGACCTCGCGATTCCCTTCCGACATGTCGTGATTCCAACGCTGAATGGTCCCTTACCTGCCAAGGCGCGCCGAACCGCGCAACCCTTTCGCCGTTGCCGCGGCAAGCTCAGCGGGGATGCGAGACGCCCGCGCGACGGCCGGCGGGACGCCGGCGCTACGAAGCCATAGACGCGCTCAACGCGTCTTGCCTGCTATGCCTTCTGGCCGTTGGCCCGCCTCCCCCCTCAGATACGCGCATTCTTCAGCCTCAGCGCATTCGTAATGACTGACACCGAGCTAAAGCTCATCGCCGCGGCCGCGATCATCGGGCTGAGGAGAACTCCAAACACGGGATAGAGCACACCCGCCGCCAGCGGCACGCCTAACGCATTGTAGACGAATGCGAAGAAGAGATTCTGCCGGATGTTTCGCATCGTCGCCTCGCTGAGGCGGCGCGCACGCACGATCCCGCGAAGATCCCCCTTCACCAGAGTCACCCCGGCACTCTCCATCGCCACGTCCGTTCCGGTCCCCATCGCGATGCCGACCTGAGCCTGTGCGAGCGCCGGCGCGTCGTTGATCCCGTCCCCGGCCATCGCGACGATGCGCCCCTCGCTCTGCAGTCGCTTGATCGCGTCCGCCTTATCCGGAGGCAGCACCTCGGCGATCACTTCGTCGATGCCCAGCCGATTCGCGACGGCGGCCGCCGTCGTCCGGCTGTCGCCGGTCAGCATCACGATGCGCAATCCTTCGGCATGGAGCTCACGGATCGCATTCTCCGTCGTCTCCTTCACGGGGTCCGCGACGCCGACGAGGCCGGCGACCTTCCCGTTCACTACGACGAACATCACCGTCTGCCCCTCGCCGCGCATCTCTTCCGCACGCGCGTCGAGCGTTGTCGCGTCGATTCCGAGCGCCGCGAGCATCGCCGCGTTCCCCAACGCGACGGGAGTACCGTCGACCGTGCCTCGGATTCCCTTGCCCGTCACCGACGCGAAGTCGTCGACCGGGCGGACGACTACACCTCGCTCGAGTGCGCCGTCGATGATCGCCGCGGCGAGAGGGTGCTCGCTCGCCGCCTCGACGCTCGCGGCGAGCATCAGCAGCTCATTCTCGTCGACGCCGTCGGTAACGACCGCCGCGAGTCTGGGCTTCCCTAACGTCAACGTCCCCGTCTTGTCGACGACGAGCGTGTCGACGTTGCGAAGAACTTCGATCGCTTCGGCGTCGCGGAAGAGCACGCCTGCCGTCGCTCCCTTCCCCGCCGCGACCATCACCGACATCGGAGTGGCCAGCCCCAGGGCGCAGGGGCACGCGATGATGAGGACCGCGACTGCGTTCACTAACGCGTACGCGAGACGAGGGTCGGGGCCCAGCATGGCCCAGATCGCAAACGTGATCACCGCCGCCGCCATCACCGCCGGCACGAACCAGCCCGATACGGTATCGGCGAGTTTCTGGATCGGAGCGCGGCTCCTCTGTGCCTGCGCCACCATGTTGACGATCTGCGAGAGGAGCGTCTCGGCGCCGACCTTATCAGCGCGCATCAGGAGCGTTCCCGTTCCATTCACCGTGGCGCCGATGAGGCGGTCACCCGCCTGCTTCTCGACCGGCAGCGGCTCGCCCGTGACCATCGATTCGTCGACGCTCGAGGAGCCGCTCATCGCGACGCCGTCGACCGGGATCTTTTCACCAGGGCGGACACGAAGTGTGTCGCCCGACTGGACCTGCTCGAGCGGAACATCGGATTCGCTGCCGTCCGCCGCGACGCGCCGCGCCGTCTTCGGAGCGAGCCCGAGCAGCGCGCGGATCGCCGCTCCCGTGCGGCTTCGAGCACGGAGCTCCATCACCTGCCCTAACAAGACCAGCGCGACGATGGCGGCTGCCGCTTCGAAGTAGACGCCGACGTGCCCCTGCGCGTCACGGAACGCAGGCGGGAAAATCTCCGGCGCGACCGTCGCAACGAGCGAGTACGCGTAGGCGACGGAGACTCCGGCCCCGATGAGCGTGAACATGTTGAGGTGCCGGTTCACGAGCGACGCCCAGGCGCGCTCGAAGAGCGGCCAGCCGGCCCAGAGCACCACCGGTGTCGCGAAGGCGAGCTCGATCCACGAGCCCCAGACCGTGAGCGTGTGCCCGAGCAGCTCGTGTGATCCCGGTATGTGGCGCAGCATCGCGAACACCACGAGCGGCGCGGCGAGGAGCGCACTCACCGTGAAGCGGCGTGTCATGTCGTCGAGCTCGGGATTCGCTTCGTCGAGCGTCACCGTCCGCGGTTCGAGCGCCATGCCGCACTTCGAGCACGAGCCCGGCGCGTCGCTGACGACCTCCGGATGCATCGGGCAGACCCACTCCGTTTTCGTCGGTAGTGCGGTCACGGTTTCCGGCTCGAGCGCCATGCCGCACTTCGGGCAGGCGCCCGGGCCCTCCTGCCTAACCTCCGGGTCCATCGGACAGACATGTGTCACGTGTTCGAGCCTGCCCGACCGCATCGCGAGCTTCTTCTCCCCGCGAAGGTAAGGGCCAGGGTCGGCGTCGAAGCGCGTCTTGCAGCCCGGCATGCAGAAGTAATAGGTGGCGCCATCGAGCACCGATGTCGCCGCCGCTTTCGCCGGCTCGATCATCATTCCGCAGACGAGGTCCTTCACTCTGTCGCCCGGCGCGCCCGCCGCCGTTCCCACGCCGTATGCCGGCGGATCCGCGTCGAATTTCTCCTTGCAGATCCTCGAACAGAAGTAATACGTCGTGTCGCCGACGACCGACGACCCGGCCGCCTTTGCCGGATCGATCGTCATGCCGCAGACCAGGTCGGTCACCCGAGCGGTCGGAGTGGCTTCGGTCGATGTCATGTTCAGGGCTCCTCTGTCGTCGTTCTCGACCGGTCCTACCGGTCTGGCTACAACATAAGGCTTCCCACCGTTGGAAGGTCAAGTGGCCGCGCAGTCACGACGAAGTCCGAGTCGTGGTGTCGCTGCCTCCTTCAGGCGCAACACAACGGATTCCGATCCTCGGTTTTCCATCAAAAACCGAGGTTGCAGCGTGATGCGTTTCGTCGCTATGACTTTCCGATCTCCACGCGTCTCGTCCTCTTTCCCGTCTCATCGAGCACGTGCGCCTCGATCGTCGCAATCCGCCCGTCGTCGTCGATCTCATACATATTGAAGCCGGAGCGGATCATCGGGTCGTCGTGGTCGAGAGCGCCGCCACTCGACGAGACGATGTCGAGCGCACCGGTCGAGGTCGGCAGCGTGCGGTGTGTGCGCATGTGAAGATGGCCGAAGAGAACGAGGCCGCGCGCGAGCGCGCCTAACGTCTCGCGAAGCTCGGCACCGTCGACGAGGCCGTCGCGCTTCTGCTTCCGCGTCGGCCGGTCATCGACCGGAGGGTGATGAAGCAGCACGACGGGTGTTCGTCTGGCAACTTCCGGATGCCGGAGCGCCTTGCCGAGCGCCGCGAGCTGAGGATCGCCCACGAGCCCCGCGGCGACGAACGGAGGCCGCGGCACGGCGCTCGAGAGGGCGATGATCGCAGCCGGCCCTCGCAGCTTCATGCATGGAAACGCCCCCGAAGCCAGCTCGAGCGCGAGCTCCGGCAGATCGCTCTTCAGAAACGTGCCAAAGTGATGCGGAAAGCGGCGCTCGTGATGAATCGTCCGAAGGTAGACATCGTGGTTGCCCGGTACGACTGTCACTTCGACCCGCCGCGCGACCTCGTCGAGCAAGGTACGCGCCTCCTCGTACTCGCTCTCGAGCGACAGATTCGTGATGTCGCCTGTGACGACGACGTGGTCGGCCGCGGCCGCGGCCGCCTCGAGCGCGGCGACGAGCAGGTCGCGCCGGAACACCCGCTTCCTCTTCAATAGAAGGTTGGCGTACCCGGTGATCCGCTTGTTGAAGATTGCCTTTCGCCACTCGAAACCGAGCGGAGAGAGGACGTGAAGGTCGGAGACGTGAGCGATCCGGAACATTCGAGAACGGAGTCTATCGTCGTCGCGCCGGAGCCGCCCCTCGAAAATTGAGCGTGTCGTTTCCCGGCTCCCGCTCGTGGCTTTCCGCCCACGTCGCGGCGAGGCGACTCGAGCTGCCGGAGGTCGCCCTCGAGCTTCGCATCCCTGGAGCTCGCGCGCGCTCGCGGCCGCCTCGAAGGGTCGCCTTCCTGCTATACTCCGCGCTTCCATTTCCAAAACCGTGTCTTCACCGAAGGAGGAGCGCTTTGCTACTTGACCGGAGAACCCCTCTGTATTTCTCGCTCTGTGCATTCGTCTTCATGCTCGTCGCAACTTTCCCGGCACTGGCCGAAGGGGTCGGAGATGGCCCGACGATCGAGCATCATCTCGGCCAGCAGGAGATCGAAAGCGGGACGATTCCGTTAAGCCAGCTGGTGAACGACGGCCGGCGACTCTTCGCCGCGAAGTTCAACCGCTTCGACGGTCAGGGTCGTCCTGGCACGACGGGAGGCGGAGCGCCTCGGGTTTCCGGTAGCGCGCCACCGTTCATTCGCACGTCCGCTCCCGACGCAAACTCGTGCGCCGGCTGCCACAACGACCCGGTCGTCGGTGGCGCGGGCGACATCGTCGCGAACGTCTTCGTTCTCGCGCAAACGCTCGACCCCGTCACTGAATCGGTCAGTCCCGATTTCTCGAACGAGCGAAATACGCTCGGAATGCAGGGCAGCGGAGCGATCGAGATGCTCGCCCGGGAAATGACGGCGACGCTGATCACGACGCGCGAAGCCGCCATCCAACAGGCCAAGGCAACCGCCATGAACGTCACTCGGGAGCTTCTGGCCAAAGGCGTCTCCTTTGGCAGCATCACAGCCAAGCCGGACGGGAACGTCGACACGACGCAGGTTCAAGGCATCAACGCTGACCTCATCATCCGACCGTTCCACCAGAAGGGCGTCGTCGTCTCGCTCCGCGAGTTCTCCAACAACGCCTTCAACCACCATCACGGAATGCAGTCGGTCGAGCGCTTCGGACAGTCGATGACCGGCTCCCACGACTTCGACCAGGACGGCGTGAGCGATGAACTGACCGTTGGCGATATCACAGCGGCGACGATTTATCAGGCGGCACTGAACATTCCGGGACAGCGCATTCCCAATGACGGGCCACGCGCCCGCGCAATCGTCCGTGGCGAGCGCTCGTTCGCGCGAATTGGTTGCGGCAGCTGCCACGTCGCCGAAATGACGCTCGACAACCCCGTATTCAGCGAGCCTAACCCGTACAATCCTCCGGGCAACCTTCGCCCCGCGGACGTCGGTCACTCAGTCACGTTCGACCTAACGAGCGAGGGCGAGCTGCCTCGGCTCGAGCGTTCGCACGACGGCAAGGCCTACGTGCGCGCCTACACCGACCTGAAGCGTCACAACCTTTGCGACAGCGAGCTCACCCACTTCTGCAACGAGAAAGTCGTGCAGGGGGGTGTGCCGACCGGAGACTTCATCACGCGCAAGCTCTGGGACGTCGGCAGTACCGCGCCCTACGGCCACCGCGGCGATCTCACGACGATTACCGATGCGATCTACTACCACGGCGGCGAGGCGCGAACGTCCCGCGACGCCTTCTTCGCATCCAGCGACGAGGAACGATCCGAGGTGATCGAGTTCCTGAAGTCGCTCCAGATCCTGCCAGCCGGGACTCCATCACTCGTCGTCGATGAGAACGGGAACCGCAGGCGGGCCGCGAGGCGCTGAGCGCTGCTCCGAGAGGAGCCGGCAGGAAGGGGTTGTTAGGCGAGCCCGGCGGGGCAGACCTCCAGAGCTCCTGCCGGCTCCTCGCGACTCGCGTTGACCCTGCGGTGAACGAGCCAAACTTCTCCGCGACTCGACTGCCGATCGATGGCAGAATCTGGGAGGCCCGTTGGCTGTTGCTGCGGCACTCAACCAGTAAGGAGTCACGCGTGAATCAATCGTCGAATCCCTCTCTCGCCGGTCGCGCCCTCGCGGCCGTCGCATTGATGATTGGCTTCTATGCGCTCGCGATCGGCATCGCGGCCGCACTGCTCTACATCCCCTACGCCGAAGTCGTCTACGCAGGGCGGATCCACATCAAGCTGGCGATCGGATGCGTTGTCGGCGGCCTGGCGATCCTCTGGGCGATTCTCCCCAGAATCGACCGGTTCGAGGCGCCCGGGCCGAAGCTCGATCCCGTCGAGCAGAAGGAGCTGTTTCGAACGCTCACGCAGGTCGCGCGCGGTACGGGGCAAACGATGCCGTCTGAGGTTTACATCGTCTCGGACGTGAATGCGTGGGTAAGCCAGCGTGGTGGGGTCATGGGCTTCGGCAGCCGCCGCGTGATGGGACTCGGCCTGCCGCTGCTCCAGACTTTGAGAGTCTCGGAGTTCACCGCGGTCATTGGTCATGAGTTCGGTCACTTCCATGGTGGCGACACCTCGCTTGGGCCGTGGATCTACAAGACTCGCGCGGCGATCGGCAGGACGATCCAGAGCCTCGGTGACGGCGTCCTTCACAAGCCGTTCCTCTGGTACGGCAACTTCTTCCTTCGCGTGACGCAGGCAATCTCGCGACGACAAGAGCTCGCCGCAGATCAACTCGCCGCCGCAATTGCAGGGCCGGCCGCGCTTGCAAACGGTCTCATCGCCGTCCATCGCGCCGCACCCGCATTCGATTCCTACTGGCGGAACGAGATCGTCCCGCTACTTAATGCTGGCTATAGGCCTCCAATCGCCGACGGGTTCCGCCAGTTCGTCAACATAGATTCGATCTCCTCGGCGATGGAGAAGATTGCCGACGAAGAACTGCAGCACGGCGAGGCCGACATCTACGACAGCCATCCGCCATTGCGCGAACGCCTCGCGGCACTCGGCCAACTCGAGCAGCGGACGGCTCCCGCCGACGAGCCGGTGGCCGCTTCGCTCCTCCGGAACACCTCGCGCATCGAGCGGGAGCTTCTCGCGGTGCTCGGTGGCGCAGAGCTTGCGAAATCGCTCAAGCCCCTATCGTGGTCGGCGGCGGGCACTACCGTCTTCCTCCCGTTCTGGCGAGAACGGGTGAGCAAGAACGCATCTGTACTCGCAGACCTGACCCCCGAGTCGCTCTCCAGCCTCATCGGCTCGATGACGGGGCTCGTGAGGAAGTTGGACATGGATGGCGTGCCTCCCGAGGAGCGGGTCGATGCAGCCGAAGATGTGATCGGTTGCGCGATCGCAGTCGTGCTCGCCGACCGCGGATGGACTCCGGTCGCGGAGCCTGGTCGCGAGATCGAGATGACGCGAGACGAGCTGGTCATGCGCCCGTTCAGCGTCATGCGGCGACTGCGCACGGCAGAGCTGGCAGCTGAGGGGTGGCAGACCGAGCTCGTCGCCGCGGGAATCGCGGGTGCGCCGCTCGCTCAGCGCTGAGCCGATCCCTCACGACCGGCGCAGAGTCCGCAATCGGAGCGAGGACACGAGCCCTCCGGCGCAACCGGCTTGCCCCGATGCGAGCTGCGTCTTCGGTTACCAGGAAACTCAACGGCCACCCTGATCGGGTGGCCGTGGTTTGTTGGAATCTGGAGCCGTTGACCGGACTTGAACCGGTGACCTGCTGATTACGAATCAGCTGCTCTACCAACTGAGCTACAACGGCCTGGGATGCGTACCGGGAGGCCCGGAGCAGCGCGGATTATACCGATGCCCGCGCGGCTGTCCAGCCTTCCGAAGCGTGCGGGAGAACGCTGGCCCCGGCAGTGGTATTTCGGATTCCGGATTCCGGATTTCGGATTCGGAGGGTCAGGCACTGCCACCGTCCCCGGAAACACCTACAAAAGCAAAAAGCGGGCGACTCGATCGAGGCCCGCTTCCAAGAACCCGAAATTCGAAATCCGAAATGACTCCAGGTACTGCTGCGAGGTGCGGGCCGCCGCGATGAAACTGCGGGGCTCGGGAGGGTGGGATCAGGTTGCGGAACGAATCAGTGGGTCACTGGGGTGATCGAATCTGATGGGATCGCAGGTCGCCCGCACCTCGCCGTGTCAACTCTCAATCCGCTAGATCGACACCATCTCTTCGAGCGCCGCATGGTCGGTGACCATCA
Source organism: Acidobacteriota bacterium (assembly GCA_016184115.1). Classification (GTDB taxonomy): domain Bacteria; phylum Acidobacteriota; class Thermoanaerobaculia; order Gp7-AA8; family Gp7-AA8; genus JACPDH01. The sequence goes on from JACPDH010000018.1 coordinate 52,556, forward strand.
CCGTCGAGCCCTTGATGTCGATGATCTTCTTCTTGCGCATGTCACTCAGGAGACGCGTGATCGTCTCGCGCGTCGTGCCGAGCATCTGCGCGATCTCCTCGTGCGTGAGAACGACTTTGAGGCGGAATGCGCCGTTGGTCTTCGTCGTCTCGTCGCACCAATCAAGCAGCAGCTTTGCGAGTTTCTCGCCGGTCGAAGACGAGAGTCCCAGCGCGCGAATCTCGCGCTGCGCCATCTGGTACTTCTCCGACAACTGCTCTGCCGTGTGGAAGCAGGCTTCAGTGTGCTCATTGAGAAATGCGAGGAACTCGGAACGCTTGATGAAGTTCACCTGACATGGCTCGATCGTCTCGGCCGATACCTCGTACGGCTTGCCGAGGATCGCAGAGCTGAGGCCGAGCACTTCGCCCGGCTGCACGATCTTGAGAATCAGCTTCTTCCCTTCGCTCGAGGAGGTCGTGAGCTTCACGCGCCCGCTGCAAAGGATGAAGACCCCCCTGGGCTGTTCTTCCTCGACGAAGAGGAGAGCCCCTCGCGGGTAGACGCTCGTGAATTTGATCTTCTCGAGCCCCTCCATCGTCTTCTTCGTCAAATTGCAGAACGGCCGGTCAGTCCGGTCCAGACAGTCCATACAGCTGTAGTGGACGTCGATGTTGTACGGTGAAGGCATTGCTCGCTCCATTTCCTTCGACCGGGAGCCGGCAGGTCGATGCACGACGGTCCCCGTTCCTGTCACTGAATCTAGGGAAGGAGCGCACGGGGGGCGAGCAGGAATGTCACGGAGTAACGTGACAACCGTCACGGGCGGGCGGGACCGCCCGTGGGTGCATTCCCGCGAGGCGTCACCCGCGTCCGTGCGAGCGCGCGCCTACGACGCCTTCGAGATGAGCGGCCCCGAGTTGCGAATGAGGCCGAGACAGCGATCGACATCCTGGCTTAGAAGCCTCAGCACGGCGAGGCGACCCTCGGGATGCTCGTCGAGAAAGCGCATCACAGCGTCTTTCCGAACAAAACCCGCACGCGTCGCAGCAACCACTTCGCCTGTCGCACCCCAGGGACGATCGGCGAAGAGAGGGCCGAGCCCGAGAATCTGACCGCCTCGCGCGAGTCGCTCCGTGACCGCCACACCCGCAGCGTTCGGGTACGTGAGCTGGACTTTGCCACGCTGGATCAGGTAGACGCCGTCCGCCGGCTCGTTTGCTTCGAAAAGTTTGTCGCCAGCCTTGAGGAGCATCGGTTCGACGAAAGCGCTCAGCGCGCGGAACAGCTCCACGGCATTCATCGTGCGCGGCGGTGATGCTGCCGGTCGTGTCGACGTCCTGGCGCGCCGGTGTTCCTCTCTACCGATCATGCATGCAGAATAGAGACCACGCAGAGTCGCGCGTGTGACCAGTGCTACTCGTTTTTGTGACTGGCTGAACACGCCCATGGGTCGCAACTACGAAACCACAGGCGCATGGTGCGCGAGGAAAACGAACGATTCCGTGCGCTCGAACATCCACGATCACGCTGCAAACAAAGGGCGGGAGCTAGTTCCGCCTCACGCGATGCGTCAGCAGTTTCACAAACGGAGGCACGACTACCGCACCTGTCGTGACACGCGTCACGCGCGTGACCTCCGTCATTCCGGGCTGACGCGACGACCTATCGAATACGCTGCAACGAAAGGGACATGACATGGAGGGACAGAAATTGAAGCGTCTTCTGCTCGTCGCGGTTCTTCTGGCGGTGACTCCGATTTCGCTGCTCGCGCAGGAAACCGAGCCTGGGAGGGTCGACGTCAGCGGGAGCTGGCGGCTTCGCGCCGAGGATTGGAGCTGGTTCGACACCCCCGCACGAGAGACCGACTACTCGTTCTTTGGATCGCTGCTCACCGTCAACGCCGGGCAAAAGCGAGAGACGGTCGACTGGCTCGTGGAAGGCGCGATGCCAATTCTCTGGAGCCTTCCGGAGAACGCCGTCGCTCCGCCCCCTCAGGGGCTCCTCGGTCTCGGCGCGAACTACGACCAGGCCAACCGCGACAGTACTGAAGGGCTCTTTGTGAGGCAGGCCTTCGTCAACTTCAAGGGGCTCGGGAACGGGCGTACGGTCAAGCTCGGCCGCTTCATCTTCAGCGAAGGGATGGAGCGAAGCTACGACGATGCGAATCTGATGTGGCTCAAGCGGATGAGAATCTCGCAGCGCCTCATCGGTGACTTCGGCTTCTCGCACGTCGGGCGAAGCTTTGACGGCGCGAAGTACGCGCACGAGACCGGAACGAGCAACTTCACACTGATGGCTGCCGTCCCGACAGAAGGAGTCTTCGATGTCGACGGCAACGACCAGATCGACGATATCTTCCTCGCGTACGGCGCCTACACCCGCGAGACCGCGACGCCAGGTGAATGGCGCCTCTTCGGAATCTACTATGACGACGATCGCGGCCTAGTGAAGAGCGACAACCGCAGCGCAGCGGCGCGCAACCTCGACCGCGAGAAGATTGCGCTGAGCACGATTGGCTTCAACTGGGTGCAGGCCGTTCCTGCCGGAGAGAACGGAGTGGTCGACATCCTCTTCTGGGGAGCGCTCCAGTACGGCGACTGGGGCACGCTCGATCAGTTCTCGACCGCGTTCGCCTTCGAGACCGGCTATCGCTTCACCGGGTTGCCCGGCAAGCCGTGGATCCGCGTCGGCGTCTTCGACGGCAGCGGTGACGACGACCCCAACGACGACCGCCATGAGACCTTCTTCCAGGTGCTGCCTACGCCGCGCCTCTACGCCCGCATGCCGATCTACAACATGATGAACAGTACCGACATGTTCGTGCAGTTCTTCGCCGAGCCGGGCGAGAAGTGGACGATCCGCGGCGATTACCACGGCATCGGCCTCAACAAGTCGACCGACCTCTGGTACGCGGGCGGCGGCGCCTTCCGATCCGACAATTTCGGATACGCAGGGCGCCCGTCCGGCGGCGCGGACAACCTTCTGTCGGTCGTCGACCTCAGCGTAGACTACAAGCTCAACAGTCACCTCTCGACGACGCTCTATCTGTCGCACGCGCAGGGCGGAGCGGTGATCGACAACATCTACGACGGCGACACGGCCCAGTTCTTCTATCTCGAGATGACCGCGAAGTTCTGAGGCCTTGCCGTGCGGCGCGGATCCGACGCCGGGCCGCACGGCGCCTTTTGACCTAACGGCCACAGGAACAGCGACCATGAAACGAGCGCAAATTCTCGCGATCGTCGTCGGCGCCACCATCGGCGTCGCCGTCGGCATCGGTGGCTACACCTTCGCGTACGCGAAGGGAGCCTCCTATCTCCAGAACGATCCCGTCGCCTGCGCGAACTGCCACGTCATGACGGAGCAGTACGACGGGTGGCGGCACGGAAGTCATCGCTCGGTTGCGACGTGCAACGACTGCCATACACCACCCGGCCTCGTCCCGAAGTACTACACGAAGGCGAAGAACGGATTCTGGCATTCTTTTTACTTCACGACCGAGCTCTTCCACGAACCAATCCAGATTACAGCGTCGAACCGCGACGTCACCGAACAAGCATGCCGCAAATGTCACGCGGCGATCGTTCAGGCGATCGATCCCGTGGGCGGCCACGACGAACAGACATCATGCCTCCGTTGCCACCGCGACGTCGGGCACAAGCACTGAGCACAGCACGAAGGTGAGACCATGACCGACCAGAACGACACCACGAAGAGCCCGAGCGTACTCAAGCCGCTCCTCATCACCGCGCTCGTCACCGCGATCCTCGCGATAGGCGCCACGGCACTTCTCGTCAACATCTTCGAAAAAAAGGAAGAGGCGAAGAACCCCTTCTTCCGCGTCGTCGAGCTCGACGACGAGACCGAGGACCCGGAGATCTGGGGTAAGAACTTCCCGATGCAGTACGACGGCTACATGAAGACCGTCGATCAAGTCCGCACACGCTTCGGCGGTAGCGAAGCGATTCCTCGCACGCCGACCGATGCGGACCCACGCTCCGTCGTCTCCCAATCGAAGATCGAAGAAGACCCGCGCCTCCGCACGATGTGGGCCGGGTACGCGTTCGCGCACGACTTCCGCGAAGAGCGCGGCCACGCCTACATGCTCGAGGACCAGATCTTTACCGAACGCCAGGAGTTCAAGCAGCCCGGCACCTGCCTCCACTGCCACGGGTCGATGTACCTCCCCTACAAGCACGCTGGAAACGGCGACATCATCAAAGGCTTCGAAAAGATCAACCCGATGCCTTACATGGAGGCGAAAGATCTGGTCAAGCATCCGATCGCCTGCATCGATTGCCACGACCCGGAAACGATGGCGCTTCGCGTCACCCGCCCAGGCTTCATCGAAGGCATCGCCGCGCTGAAGGAGTCGCAGGGGATCAAGGGATACGACGTCAACAAAATGGCGACGCGTGCGGAGATGCGCTCGTACGTCTGCGGCCAATGCCACGTCGAGTACTACTTCAAAGGGCCCGAGAAGCGTCTCACCTATCCGTGGGCCAATGGCCTGAAGGCCGACCAGATCCTCGAGTACTACACGACCGGTTACGGCAAGGAGCACAAAGACTGGACGCATGCCGACACGGGCGCGCCCGCACTCAAGGCGCAGCACCCGGAGTTCGAGATGTGGAGCCAGGGCATCCACGCGCGCAGCGGCGTCGCCTGCGCCGACTGCCACATGCCCTACACCCGCGTAGGCGGCCTGAAGATCAGCGACCACCACGTTCGCAGCCCGCTGCTCAACACGAACAACGCCTGTCAGACCTGCCACAAGTGGTCCGAAGACGAGATGAAGGCGCGCGTCGAGACGATTCAGGAGCGAACCTGGGAGATGCGCAACCGCTCGATGGACGCCCTCATGGAGCTGATCAACGACATCAAGGCAGCGAAGATGGCGGGTGTCGCCGAAGCGCAGATTACGGAGGCACAGATCGCGCAGCGTAAGGCGGGCTTCCTGCTCGACTTCGTGGAGGCGGAGAACTCCACCGGATTCCATGCCCCTCAGGAAGCGGCGCGCATCCTCGATCAGTCGCTCGAGTACACCCGCAAGGGCCAGCTCGCGCTGCGCCCGAAATTCCCTCAAGTGCTCGAGATCGGCAAGGACACGCCGCCGCCCGCGAAGGCGCCCGCGACGAAGTCATAGCGGTGAACCTGACCTCGGCCTGGAGGGGCCTGGGGGTCAGACCTCAACTTTAAAGTCAACGGGCCGCCAGCTGGCGGCCCGTTGACTTTAAAGTTGAGGTCTGACCCCGACTTTAAAGTTGAGGTCTGACCCCCAGGCCCCTCCCTACGTCGAGCTCCACCTCGCTGGCCGCACCGTCCTTCACAGGATCACGATGTCGACTATCGAACGGCGCCTCGACCCCGCGGAGTTCATCCGCGTGCACCGGACCTCGATGGTCCGCCGAGGGCTCGTCACCTCGATCGAGAGAGCCGGCGACGGCAGCTTCGTGCTTTCCCTCTCCCCGGGGGAACGAGTGCCCGTCAGCGAGCGCTACGCCCCGTCCGTGCGCGCGCTGCTCTCCTGCTGATCGGCGGCAGTCGCTAATCCGGCCGAATCACCCGTTCCGCGGTCGCCATCTGCGCGCTACTTCGCGACCATCTCCGCCGCCGCGACCGCCGCCAGCGCCTGCTCGAGGTCGAGTCGGATGTCGCCGACGTCTTCACAGCCGACCGCGAGCCGGACAAGTCCCGGAGTGATCCCCTGTCGGCGCCGCTCATGCAGCGGGATCCCTTTGTGCGTCATCGACGCCGGATGCTCGATCAGCGACTCGACGCCGCCTAACGACACCGCGAGGGCGATCATCGAGACCGAGTTCATCATCACCCGGCCCGCCTCGACTCCACCGTCGAGCTCGAATGCGATCACCGAGCCGGGCCCCGACATCTGCCTCATTGCGAGCTCGTACTGCGGATGCGATTCAAGGCCCGGATAGCGGACCCAGGCAACTCCCGCCTGCTTCTCGAGCCACGCGGCGATCGCCCTCGCGTTCTGTTGCGCCTTCTCGACTCGCATTCCGAGCGTCCGGATACCTCGCAGCACGAGCCACGCCTGGTGGGGGTCCATCGTGCAACCGAACGTGATCGACACGTCGCGGATCGCCGCGAGATGTTTCGGGTCGCGGGCAACGACGATCCCTGCCACGACGTCGGCGTGGCCGTTGAGTGACTTCGTCATGGAGTGGACGACGATATCGGCTCCCTGTTCGAGCGGGCGCTGCAGAATGGGACCCGCGAACGTGTTGTCGACGACGAGTGGAATTCCGGCGCCGCGCGCCGCGGCGGCCGCGAGCTCCATGTCGACCAGGTCGACCGTCGGGTTCGCCGGCGTCTCGATGTAGATCATCCTCGTCTCGGGCCGGACGGCATCCGCGAGCCCGACCGAGTCGGTCGCAGCGACGTACGTTGCCGCGATGCCGAAGCGCGTCAGGTACTTGTCGACCAACCCGCGCGATGGGCCGTAAACCGGATGAGTCATGACGACGTGGTCGCCACCCCGAAGCAGCGCGAGCAGCACCGTGCTCACAGCCGCCATGCCAGTCGCGGTCGCGACCGCGCCGCAGCCGCCTTCGAGCTCCGCGACGCACGTCTCCAGCGCCTGGATCGTCGGGTTGCCTAACCGGGTGTAGATCGGTCCTGCCGACTCCCCCGCGAAGCGCGACGCACCCTCTTCCGCCGACGGGAATGCAAACGTCGAGCTCTGGTAGATAGGAACCGACATTGCGCCTCGGTGCGCTGCCGGGTCGAGTCCTCCATGGATGATCTTCGTGTCGCGTCCCGCCGAGCCCTTCTTCATCGCTTCGCTCCCTCTGTGTCGTTCGTGCGCACCGGATCCTCCGGAGCGACGGCGCATTGTGCAACGCGACGCCTGTCAGGACCGGTGTCTCCCCAACCCTTCCCCCGTGACCCGCATCACCACGAACGGCGGTACGAATTTCTCCCTTGAAGGCGGCCACCCGTGTTGCGCCCGGGAATGGGGAGCCTCACCGCGCTCCCCCGCGTCGACGTTTTCCGAATCCTGCCAACGCCAGAAATCCCGATGCCGCCGTCGCTGTTCGAAACCTCCGAATCCGAATCGAGTCTTATCGGATGGAGGGAGCCGGACGCCTCGACGGAGGACGGCCGTCGCAAGCAACGTCCCGGAAGGAAACCGTACGAATGTTCGACCGAAGATTCTTCGCCGAGGGCGCCGCGATCGTCGTGCTCGCAGTGCTCTGTGCATCGACCTCGAATATCGTCGCGGCGCGAGAGCGGAAGCTCGCGCCCGTTGGCGACTACCCTCGCGCGCTCGAAGTTCCTGCGAAAGTCGCTGACCCGGCTCCAGCGGCGGCCGTCGCCCCCGCCACGGACGAGAGTGCGATCTCCACGATCCCCGAGGCACTCGAGACTGCCGCGACTACGACGGCAGCCGCGCCATCGACCGCGACACCCCCGCAACCCGCGCTGTCGACGACCCCCACGACCCAGGTGAAGCTCCCGGCTGGTGTACCCGTGCCGCCGAAGCCGAAGAAGCTCTTCGCGCCGCATCCCGACGTGGCGTACGTCGAGATCACGAACGCGGACGCGATGCAGCTCTGGCACGAGAAGGCGATCTTCATCGATGCGCGCCGGACCGACGTCTTCAACCAGGGACACATTGCCGGCTCACGCTCGATGCCGGTCTGGGAAGCCGACATCAACGACCGAATCCGTGCCTTCTTCGACGAGGTGACCAACCAGCAGCAGCCGATCGTCGTCTACTGTTCGGGCGGCAACTGCGAGGACTCGCACATGCTTGCCGACAAGCTCTGGGGAGCCGGCTACGAGAACGTACTCGTCTACAAGGACGGCTTCCCGGCTTGGCAAAGGATGGGCGGGGCGGTGGAGTAATGCGGAATGTGAATTGCGAAATGCGGAATGAAGGCGGGATTCGCTCAGTCGCTCGGACATGGCTATGTCGATTGATGAATGAGCCGATTCGTGCGGTCCGTACCATTCGAATGGGAGTCAGCGTCCCACTTTCGGTTTTGAGTCCGCATCTGAATTCCGCATCCCGCAATCCGCATTCCGCATTCGGAAACACATGACCAACCTCAAAAAGATCCTGACCGACGACTGGCTGACCGTTCGCGTGCAGATCGCACTCGGTGCGATCTTCGTTGCGGCGTCGCTGCCGAAGCTCCTCGACCCGCCGAGCTTCGCGCACATGATTTACAACTACCGGCTCGTTCCCGGCTTCGCGATCAACGCGATCGCGCTCGTCATGCCGTGGCTCGAGCTCCTCGCGGGCGTCGCGCTCATTCTCGGCATATGGCGACGCCCCGCCGCTTCGATCATTGGGGCGATGCTCGTCGTCTTCATCGTCGCCATCTCGATCAACCTCGGCCGCGACAACGCCGTCAACTGCGGCTGCTTCGACATCACGTCCGCAAACAAATCGCACGACGAGCTGATCGCGGAAATGTGGTGGGTCGTCACGCGAGACATCGGAATGCTGTTGATGGTCGCCCAGATTCTCTGGAGCTCGAAGCTCCGCCCCGCCAGTCGCGAAGACGACGCCGTTGCCGTAGTCGACTGATGGAATAGCGGCCGCCGCGCGGACCTTCTTTCCGTCGGAAACGAAGCAAGAATGTCTTGTAAAGGCAGATTCGAACCGATGAGACTCTCAAAACGAACCATGCTCGCGATCGCGCTCACCGCGTCATTCGCGGCTGCCTGCGCCAAGAGCGAGCCGGCGGCTCCCGTCGCAGGCGAAGCGGCCACGACGACCGCGACCGCTTCGAATGTAGCGACCGCGGCGGATTCCGCTGCGCCGCAGCCGGAGCCCGGCTCGCCCGTCGCCACCTTCACACCGTCGAGCGACACCGTGGCGCCAATGCTCCCGATGCTCGGCGCGTCGCCG
>JACPDH010000012.1 GCA_016184115.1 Acidobacteriota bacterium
CGATCTGTCCGACGGCCTCTCGACGGACCTCGGCAGACTTTGTGAGGCGTCATCGTGCGGCGCCGTCGTCGAGTGGGAGCGCCTGCCGCCTCTTTCCGGACTCGCGTCGATCGGTGCGTCGCTCGTGAGCGTGGACGACGCGGTGCTTCATGGCGGAGAGGAGTTCGCGCTGCTCTTCACCGCGGACGCGCGCGAGTCTGAGTTGAGCGCCGCAACGGGACGGCCCGTCTACGCGATTGGACGGATCACGAAGGAGCCTGAGCTGCTCCTCGATCGCGCGGGGGAGCGCACTCCTCTTCCGGCGCGCGGATTCGATCACTTCGCCTCGCGGTGACCGGCTCGTGCATGAAGCGAATGAGCCGGCATCGCTGCCGGCCCTAGGATCTCGTTCGGGCACGCCGTACCGTGCGTGCCCGCGCGTCTTCGCCTCGCTACTGGTGTTGCTGCTTGCGCATCGCCGTCGAGGCAACCGCGCAGACGAACGCCGCGATTCCGAGCCCTGTCCGCCATGCGTGCGCGCGGTTGAACGTGCGCGTCAACTGCGCGTGCGAGATCGAGCGCGGGTAGTCGACTGGCGCCAGTGTCTCGAACTTCTTGTTCAGCGGAACCGTCAGAAACGTCGTCGTCGCGAGCACGCCAGCCTGGCCAACCGCCGCAACCGCATCGAGCATCTTCCCGCTGCGCCCACGATTCCCTGCGCCAACGGCGAGCGCCATCGCACTCACCAATGCGATCGGGCCGATCGCGTTGAGGTAAGGCGGCAGCTGGTCGGGCTCCTCTTCGTCCGGATAGTCGGGAACGCGCTCGAGCTCGGCGCCCGGCATGAGTGGAGAGTCGCCGAAGCCGAGGGAGCCCGCAAGGAGCCCCGCGGCCGTCAGGTTGACGAATCGCAGAAGGTTTTCGATTGAACGGTTCATGGTTACCCTCACCGAGGATACGAATGCGACCTCAATTTGCCGCATCCCTTCAATTGACGCCGGTCACGAGCCCGACGACGAGCAACAACAGTATACCCAAGCAAAGCAATGCGAACAGGGATTCCCGCGACTTCACGAACTCGACCATCAGCGCCGCCACCGTCGCGACCGGAGTGGCGATGAGGGCCAGGATTCCGAGATGAAGCAGGAGCGACGGCATCTGCCCGTCGGACGCTGCCGCCAACTGCCGCCAGTCGAGCTTCGCGGCAATCGTGCCCCCTGCGGCCTCACCCGCCAGCCCTGCGATGAGGAAAACAAAGCTCACCGCGACGCCCGCGACGAGGAGGCGCGACGCAACAGGATGGAGCTTAACGGAACCAGTAGCCATAGGCCTTCAAGAGGAGTTGCACCCCCATGAGGATCATGAACGCTGCAAAGCCGCGACGAAGTGCGTGGCCATGGATCCGGCCGGCCACGTGCACGCCGGTCCGCGAGCCGACGAACACGCCCGTAACACATGCCGCCGCGAGCGCCGGGGCAACGTCGCCACGCCCATAGTAGATCAGCGCGCTCGCGACGGCCGTGATTCCGATCATCAGATTCGAGGTCGCCGCGGCAGCCTTCATCGGAACGCGGCCGAGGATCGCCATCGTCGGGACCTTGAGGATCCCTCCGCCGACGCCTAACAGGCCGCTGAGAACCCCCGCGAACGTGGAGACCCCGACGAGAGCAGGGAGCTGCCGTGTCTCGTAAGTGACCTCGCTCTTTGCCGCGGCGTCGAAATACGCGCCGGGGAGCCTGAAGCGTCCTTGGGCCGCATCGCCGTTCTCCCCGTCCGAAGCCCCCTCGTCAGGAACGCCACGCAGCATCGGATACGACATCGCGATGATCGTGATCCCGAAAATCTTCATCAGGGTCGAGCCTGGCAGATATCCCGCGACGAAGCCTCCCGCAATTGCGCCGATCACGGTGCACGGCTCGAGCAGGATCGCGAGGCGCACATTCGCCGCACCCGTGCGGATGTTCTTCGACGCTGCGGAGCTCGATGTGGCGATCACGCAGAGGAGCGACGTGACGATCGCCGTGTGCATCGGCACACCGAAACCTACAGCAAGAGCGGGAACGATGAGGATTCCGCCACCGACGCCGAACATCGCACCGATGAGCCCCGCCAACGCTCCGATTCCGGAGATGGCCAGGATCTGGAGGAGGGTCACCTACTTCTTGGCCTCTTCGATCTGCTTGATCTTGCCGATGACGTCGCGATAGCCGGTGTTTACGCCGTAGACCTCGAGGAACGCCTTCTGCGCATTCGCAATGTCGCCGGTCTCGAGGTGCGCGCATCCGAGATCGTACAGCAGCCCCAGGTGCTCTTCCTCGGTGATCTCCGGCGATTCGAGCCCCTTCTTGTACCACTTGACCGCGAGCTGCGGCATCCCCTTTTCGAGGAAGCAGAGACCGAGCATCGAGCAACACTCGATCATTCGTTTCGGATCCTTCGAAGCGAGCTGGAACTCGCCGATCGCCTCGTCGATCAGCCCCATTTCCTTGTAGGCGATCCCGAGGTTGTAGTGCGTGTCGTAGTCTTCGCTGTCCAGCTGCTGTTCGACACCCTTCTTGAATTCGCGGAAGATATCTTCGAGCGACTGCTCCTCGTCTGCGAGCGAGGCGCTCTCCTCTTCCTGCATGAGCTCACCTTCGAGCTCCGACGCGAGGTCGAAAAAGTCGTCCTCTTCGGCAAAGAGATTGGTCTCGTCAATCTGCGCGGCAGGCGGCGCCGTAGAGGCAGCAGGCGGATAGATCTCGATCTCCTCGTCGTCGAGAGGAATCGCGGCGAGCAACTCGTCCTCGATGTCCTTCGCCGAGAACTGCGGAGCAAGCCGCGGCGGGGGAGCCATGATCTCGGGCGGCGCGGTTGCGATGTCGAGCTTTCCCTTGCGGTCGAGCACCGCGGCACTCTCGGGGAACTGCGCGATCAAGCTGTCGAGCTTCGTGCGCGCCTCGTCATAGAGCTCCTGCTCGATGTAGAAGTCGACTTCGCCGAGGTCTTCGTCCGACGGTTCGAACGAGAGAGGCGTTTCATCGAGTTGCGGCATCGCCGGCTCGGGGACAAGCGCCGCTGGCTCGTCTTCGAAAGTAATTTCCTCGAGCTCCGGCTCCATCGTGAGCGCCGGCTCTTCGGCAATCGCAGGCTCTTCCGGCGCGAGGACCGATACCTCCTCAACCACCGGCATGTCGAGACTCGGCTCTTCGAACGAAATCTCCTCGATCTCTTCCGCTTCGGCAGGCGTCTCCTCGAAGGAGATCTCCTCGACCGGCGCTTCGTCGAACGAAATCTCGGAGAGCTCCTCGGCCGGCGCTTCGACTCCGAAGTCGATCGATGCTTCGTCTTGCGGAGGAGTGAGGTCGATCGACGACGCGGCCTCCTCCTCAAAGTCGAGCGTGATCTCTTCCGGCTCCTCGGCGATTGGCTCCGGCACAACGACTGGCGGAGGCGCGGGCTTCGGTTTCGCCACGGGGGCAGGAGCGGGTTTCGCCGCGGCTGCCGGCTTTGGCGCCGGCGTGGCGGGGGCAAGCTCTACCGCAACAGGCGGACCAGGATCGACCATGAAGCCGCGCCCTGCCAGGTCATTGAAGATGCGATCGAATGCCTCGTCGTTTCCGTCCTCCTGGAGAACGGTGAGCAACCGAATCGCAACTTCGATCGCCTGCGGCTTTTGCCCTTCGTCGAGATGAAGCCGGAGTAATCTCTCATTCGCGTCGGCGTGACGCGGGCTGCGTCCAAGCACGAGAGAGAGGTGCTCGATTGCCTTCTCCGCGAGTCCGTACTTCGCGAAGACCTCGGCTTCGGTCATATGCTCGGTGATGAAGTCGAGGTTCTCGTCGACGAGTAAAGGCGTTTCGGCGGCCGCCTCGAATCCCGGCATCTCGAGGTCGGACATCGGTGGCAGGCCGAAGTCGAGGTCGCCCGGAGGCTCCATGTCGAGGGAGATTTCCTCAGCGTCGGCCTCGACGTCGATCTCGATCGACGGCTCGTCCCGGATTGCGGGCTCGGTGAACGAGAGCTCCTCGGCCTCTTCGAAGGCCTCGGGCTCCGGCTCCACGATCGCGCGCACCGGCGCCGTCGTCGGTCCAGATGAGGCGGGAGGCGTGCCGGGATCCATTCCCAGCTTCCGCTTCACGAACGCCAGCTTCTCCTTGTGCTGCGCGTTCTGTGGCTCCTTGCGGACGAGCTCGTCGAGCACGGCAGCGGCCTCGTGCATTTCGTTGATCGCGATGTGTGCCTCAGCGAGGCTCGTGAGCGATGAGATGACGTGCGTGTCGCGGCGAAGCTGCTTGTTGACGTCGACGAGCCGCGCCAGCGTCGGCGTATGCAACGGCTCGATTCGAATGATCTTGTTCAGGTAATCGGCTGCCGTTGCGTCACCGCGAGCGGCGAGAGACTCGGCGAGCGGACCGAGAACCGCGAGCGCGTCATCGGGCGATCCTTCGCGAAGCGCCAGCTCCGCGAGGCTCTCGCGGAGCGATGGATCGGTCGGGTTCGCCGCGAGCCCCTGCTCGAGCACCTTCTTGGCCGCGCCCATGTCGCCCTTACCCAGCAGCGTCTTGCCAAGCAGGGCGACGAGGCGAGGATTCTGTTTGTTGGCTTCGAGCGTCGACTTCAGTAGTGAGATCGCGTTGTCGAAATCGCGTGCATCGATGAGGCTTACGACGAGAGACTCGGCGAGCTCGACGTTTGCGGGATCGATCTTGAGCGCCTTCTGGAAAACGACGAGCGCCTCGTTGATCTGCCCTCGCTTGAGTAGCATTTTCCCGACACGGTCGTACTCGCGAAGCGCGTCTGCAGTCTGGTTGTTCTGCGAGTAGAGGTCGGCGAGCTTAACGTGGACGTTGAGCGAGTTAGGGTCGAGCTCGGCGATCTTGCGATACGTCGCGAGTGCATTCGCGGCCTGCCCGTGCTTCTGGTAGTAATCGGCGAGGACCTGGTACTGCCCCTTCGCTTCCATCGCGAGCCCTTGCTTCGCATAGAGCTCGGCCAACTGCCCATAGACGTGCAGGTTCGACGGGTCAAGCTTGTTGACCTTCTTGTAAATCGCGATCGCCTTGAGGAAGAAGCCGTCGACCGCATACCGGTCGGCGATCTGGCCGAATACCTTCACCGCCTCATCGGTGCGGTTGATGCGCACCCAGAGGTCGCCGATGCGATTCAGCGTGTTCACGTCATTCGGGTTGTCAGCGAGCAGGCGCTCGTACTCCTTGATCGCCTGCTCGATCTTTCCCTTCGTGACGAGCTTCTCAGCGTTCGCGATTATTTTGTCTCGAGGAACTGCCATCTCCCGTTCCCGTCACCCAACTAGCCTGTGCTGATCGATCACCCCGCGAAACCCTCGCCGATGAATCGGTGAGGGCCCGTACTCCTCGAGGGCCTTGCAGTGCTTTGCCGTTCCATATCCTACGTTGTTGATGAAGTCGTACTGCGGGTAAATCTCATGATACGACTCCATCAGCGAATCACGGTAGACCTTTGCGACCACAGAAGCTGCAGCGATGGTGACACTTCTCGCATCACCCTTGACGATCGATAGTTGCGGAACGATGAGACTTTCGAGATAGACGGCGTCAAGCAAGAGTGCGTCGGGGCGGATCGAGAGCGACTCGACCGCGTGACGCATCGCAAGCTTGCTCGCTTCGAGGATGTTGATGCGATCGATCGTCGGCGGATCGACGACGCCGACGGCGACCGAGCGTGCCGAGGTGAGAATGCGCCGGCATACCGATTGAAGATCGATGTTGCTGAGGCGTTTGGAGTCGTCGAGCCGCGGAAGTACCGCTTCGTGTCTCAGGATGACCGCGGCAGCAACGACGGGACCGGCGAGGCAGCCTCGCCCCACTTCGTCCGTCCCTGCGACCGCTCTGAACCCGTCCGCGCGAAGGTCGCGCTCCAGCGCGCTCATTTCGGCGAGACGCGCGAGCTCGCGACCAAGAGACTCGGGAAAGGAAAGCGAGCGGAGGGCGCAATCGCGCCCTCCGCTCGTGGAATCGTTACGCCTTGCGCTTCTCTTCGATGCGCGCGGCCTTACCCTTGAGGTTACGGAGGTAGTAGAGCTTTGCGCGCCGAATCCGTCCATGCCGCTGGACCTCGATCTTATCGATCGTCGGCGAGTATAGCGGGAACATGCGCTCCACACCGATGCCGCTCGAGATCTTGCGAACCGTGAACATCTCGCGCGTGCCACCGCCCCTGCGCGAGATCACGATTCCCTGGAAGACCTGGATGCGCTCTTTGTCGCCTTCCTTGACCTTCACGTGGACCCGAATCGTGTCGCCGGGACCGAAGTCCGGCATCTCCCGGTTCGTCTGCTGCGCCTCGACCAACTTCATGATTTCAGCCATGATGCAAATCCTTCCTGACTCAACTCCAAAAAAGGGGCATTAGGATGCCTTATTTCCGCTCTCGGGGCAAGGGGTTCGCCCCTTCGCCGTCGCCCTCCGCCTTTCGTAGCGCGTCGAGAATCGTGCGCGCCTCGTCGTCGAGATGCGCCGTACGGAGAAGGTCGGGCCTCTTCCGTAGCGTCGCGAGCAGCGACTGTTCCTTGCGCCACCTCCGGATCTTCTCGAAATGCCCCGAAAGAAGCACTTCGGGAACCTTCGCCCCCCTTACCTCCGCAGGGCGGGTGTAGTGGGGGTAGTCCAGCAGGCCTTCGTAGAACGAATCTGCCTCTACAGAATTCCGCTTGCCGACGACCCCGTCGATCATCCGGCTCACAGCGTCGATGACCATCATCGCAGGCAGCTCTCCGCCCGTCACGACGAAATCGCCGATCGAGATCTCCTCATCGACGACCGCGTCTCGTACGCGCTGGTCGAATCCCTCGTAGCGTCCGCAGAGAATCACGGTCCAGTCGCGGCCGGCGAACTCGACTGCTGCCGCCTGATCGAACGGCCGCCCCTGCGGCGACATCTCGACGACCCATGGCCGCCCTGCCTCGCGCCCCGGTAGCGCCCGGATGTGATCGAGGCAGCGGAAGACCGGCTCGGCGAGCATGACCATACCCGCGCCGCCACCGTACGCTTCGTCGTCGGTCGACCGGTGCTTGTCGGGCGCGTGGTCGCGAAGGTCGTGAACCGCGATCTCGAGGATGCCGTTTCCCGCCGCTTTCGCGACGATCCCTTCATCCATGATCGCGTCGAACATCCGCGGGAAGATGGTGACGACGTCGAAGCGATGCGTAGCGCTCACGGCCGCTCCGGTTTTCGCGCTCGTGGCTTCGGCGGCTCCGGATCGTTCAAGGTTTCGAGCCCGACGGGAAGATCGACTTCGAGAACTCCGGCATCGATGTCGACGCGCTTGACGATCGCCTGCGCGAAGGGAAGCTCGAACGAGCCTCCAGCGCTCCTCGCAACCTGAAGAAGGAGCTGGGCCGATCCTTCGAGCGCGCCGGTAACGCGGCCGACGACGCGACCGCCGCTGTCGCGCACTTCCAGCCCCACGAGATCGTGAATGAAGTATTCGTCGTCGTCGAGCTCGCGGACCTCGTCCTGGGTAATCTCGACGCTCCAGTCGCGGTGCAGCGCGACTTCCTCGGGGGTGTGGAACGTGTCGAAGAGGGCCAGTGCACGTCCCTTGTGGACACGCGATGCAACGACGCAAGCAACGAAGCTCTTGCTGCGGTCAGGAGAGACGAGAATGACCGAGTCGATCTCCGCGAGGCGCGCGGGATCGTCGGTCATCATCTCGACGCTCGCCTCGCCACGCACGCCGTGCGCGCGGCGCACGACGCCGAGGAGTACGAGGCGGTCGAGGTCGACCGTCCCCCGCTGGGGTGGGTTCTGCGGAGGCATTCCCCTCTCGCTCAGTCGAGGATGTCGAGGATGGTGCGCGAACCGCCGCGCTCCGCGGCGGCGATCAGGTTGCGCATCGCGCGGGCCGTACGGCCCTGCCGGCCGATCACCCTCCCAAGGTCATCAGGGGCGACGCGCAATTCCACCACGGTCGCTTCACCGCGCCGCACCTCGTCGACCCGAACTTCTTCGGGATGGTCGACGAGCGACTTCGCGATGAACTCGACCAGGTCCTTCATTCGATCAGGCCTTCTTGAGTAGAGACTTGACGGTCGGGGTCAACTGCGCCCCTTTGCCCACCCAGTACTCGACGCGAGCCTTGTCGAGTTTGACTTCGACCGGGTTCTTCGTCGGGTTGTAGTGACCGACCTGCTCGACCGTCGCTGCAGACGGCGTGAGGCGCGAATCGGACACGACCACGCGATAGAACGGCGCGTGGGTGGAGCCGGAACGGCGTAGACGAATCTTCAACATGCTGAGAACTCCTTGAGATCGTTGCGAATCTGCTGCCAGTTGCGCTTCCGGAGAAACTTCGTCCCGAAACTCCTCCGGCGGGGTCGATTGACCAGAAACCACGCCGGGAGCGGCACTATTTCAGGAATCGCGCCACGCCGTCAACGGAGAAGGTCGGGGGGTAGCCCTTTCGCGAACTTCGCAAGCTTCCGTGGACCAAGCCCTTTCGAGAAGCTCTTCATCATCTTCTTCATCGCCAGGTACTGCTTGAGGAGCTGGTTGATCTCCTGAACGGAACGCCCTGAACCGCGTGCAATCCGCTTTTTCCGGGCTCCGTTGAGGATCTGCGGATACTCGCGTTCCTTGCGCGTCATCGAGTCGAGAATCGCCTGCATCCTGACGATTGCGGTCTCGTCGACGTCTTCGTCTCGGATCTTCTGGGCGCCAAGCCCGGGAAGCATCTTCATCACTTGCGACATCGGCCCGAGCTTCTTCACTTGCTGGAGCTGCGCGCGGAGATCCTCGAGTGTGAACTTGTCCTTGGCGACACGGCTCGCGAGACGCTCGGCCTCCTTGCGATCGACCTCCGCTTCGACTTTCTCGATGAGCGAGAGCATGTCGCCCATGCCGAGAATTCGCTGCGCCATCCGGTCGGGGTAAAAGAGCTCGAGGTCGGCGTACTTCTCCCCCATTCCGACGAGTTTGACCGGTTTGTTGACGACCGATTTGATCGAGAGTGCGGCTCCGCCTCGCGCGTCGCCGTCGAGCTTGGTCAGCACGATACCCGTGATCCCGAGTCGTTCGTCGAACTCTCGCGCCGACTTCACCGCGTCCTGACCCGTCATCGCGTCGGCGACGAAGAGGATCTCGCTCGGACGGACTTCACTTTTGATTCTCTGAAGTTCGGCCATCAGCGTTTCGTCGATGTGGAGCCGGCCCGCCGTGTCGAGAATGACCACGTCGTGCAGCATCGTCCGCGCTTCCTTCAACGCATCCTGGGCGATACGAATCGGATCGCGCAGTTCGCCGATCTCGTAAAACGGCGTCTTCGTCTCGCGTGCTACGATGCGAAGCTGGTCGATCGCGGCGGGGCGGTAGACGTCGCACGGCACGAGCAGCGGCTTCTTCCCTCGTGACTTGAGGTGCAGTGCGAGCTTGCCTGATGTCGTCGTCTTTCCCGAGCCCTGGAGGCCGGTCATCATCACGACCGCGGGGGTTCCGACGACTGCAAGTGCGACCTGGCTGCCTCCCAGCAGCTCCTGCAGTTCGTCGCGAACGATCTTCGTGACCTGCTGCGCGGGAGAAAAGGCGGTGAGAACGTCCTGGCCGACTGCACGCTCGCGAACCTTCGCGGTGAACTCCTTGACGACCTTGAAGTGGACGTCGGCCTCGAGAAGCGCGACACGGATCTCCTTGAGCGCGGAATCGATATGCCACTCATTGAGCACCGCCTCGCCGCGCAGGCTCTTGAAGACGCGATCCATTTTGTCCTGCAGATTGTCGAACATCGTCGTGCCATCCTCAGAGTCAAGCGCTCGCGGGCGCGGAGGTTACTTGCCGAGCCTCAAACAGGCGCGCGGGAGGCAAAAAATCCGATGCGGGAGGAGAGGTGGAACGTGACGTCCGGGCTCGGGCTCGGAGAGACGATGACGCGCTCACCGGCACGGACGTGTCGCATTCACGTACCCCGCCCGGCTTCGGACGCTCGAGTGTCAACCCCGGCCACCGGCCGTCATACGTCCTGATCGAGGGCAACGCTCCAGTAGGCGACGTCGACGAAGTTCTTCCAAATCTCCGGGAACTTGCGGCCCTGGAGGCGATGCAGAGGATGCCACTTCGGGCGAATCGGCTGGCGAATCAGATCCATCCCGCTCTCGGCGACGAGTTTGTTCCCTTTGCGGACATTGCAGTTGAGGCAGGCGCAGACGACGTTCTCCCAGGTCGACCTTCCTCCGCGAGAGATCGGGATCACGTGGTCGAGCGAGAGCTCCGAGGTCGAGAACCGCTTGCCGCAGTACTGACAGCGATTGCGGTCGCGAATGTAGATGTTCCCGCGGGAGAACTTCACCTCCTGTCGCGGCATCCGATCGAAGCGCAGGAGCTGGACCACGTCGGGGATCGCGATATTGCGGGTCGGAGTGACGATGAACGACTGATCGGGCTGATGGGGAAGGTCGGCCCAGTTTTCAAAGTCATAGCTGACGTAGTCACGATCGACTGCCCGCGCATCTCCCTTGTAAAAGAGGGTAATGGCACGGCGGATCGACGTGACCTGTATCGGCTGATAGAGGCGATTCAGGACAAGGACATGACCGTCGAGCATGTTTCAATCTAGCACATTTCGGCCTGCCGCTTCCCGAGCCCGGATCATTCACTCTCATGAATTATCCGAGCTGGGGCACATCGCCGGGTAGGGGGCAACCGCTTGCAAATCAACCGTCTTTCGCGCATAGTTTACCAACCGCTCTTATCGAATGTGGGAGGAGCGAGCAGCGCACGTTGACGACGCGCTTCAGCTCATTGTCGGAAACAGGTGGATCGCCGGCTGGTCTCCGGCGTATCTGGGTGTGATTTGGGAGGATATATGCGCGCATTCCGGTTTCTCCTCTTGGGTGTTTTCGCCTTTGCTCTCATGGCCAATGGCGCCTTCGCTGAGCATTTGCAGGCGAACTGTCCGCTGACGTACGTCGGTGCGACGGATCCGGCGTCACCCTTCTTCCTTTCGCCGAACGGCACGTTCGTGAATGGTTCGGTCGTCTACGTTCTGCGCGGAGGAACACTCACGACGCTGAACATCACGCAGCTCGGCAACGTCGAAGTGGCGCGTGAGGACTACATCTCTTCGATGGCCAATCACGACGAGGAGGGAGGCACCACGTATTCGGGCGGCTTCCTGTTCGTTTCGGGCGAAGAAGGGCTCGAGATCTTCGACCTTCGCAACGTCCGGGCGGGGGGCAACGCGCCGATCCTGATCTCGCGCACGAAGGTGCCGCATTACCGGCGCCTTACGGTGATGGGTAATCAGCTGGCCGCGATCTTCCCCGCGCAGGATCTCCCCTGCCAGGCGAACGGTACAGTTCGCTGCCGCAACCAGATCGATATCTACAACATCTCGAACCTGACCGCACCGACGCTTCAGGTCTCGATCATCGCCGACTCGAAGTACATCGGCTTCAACGACGTCAAGTATGTGAACGGATTCCTCTACTCGACCGGCTTCGGCGGAACGCACGGCTGGGACACGACGACGAACCCGTTCTTCCCAATCGTCCGCCATGCGATTCCGACGATTGGGTCGTTCCTCGCGACAAACGGATCGACGGTCCTCGCGGTCGGGCAGGAGACGCTGATCGGCGTCTATACGACCGCTCCCCTCGCAAGGCTCAACTTCTTCGCGGTCTTCACGCTTCCGTCGATGTGGGACCGCCAGAACTCTCTGATGTTCCACCCCGAGGCATACATCGACGACAACCGCCTGATCACGCTGGTCGACGAGAAGGATCCCCTCACCGGAAAACCTGCGCGGACACTCGCGTTTGATGCCTTCGACTTCAGCGTTCCGTTCTATCAGGGCGCAGACGACCGCATCTTCGAGAACGTGAGTTATACCTTCCCAGACGAGCGCAAGTTCGCGCCGATTCTCGCGAGCTCGTTCGTCCACGTGATCGGAGAAGTCAGCGGGACTCAGAAGTGGGGATCGTGCGACCAGATGGCGGGGTACGTGACCTGGGACATCATTCAGGCGTTGCCCTGCGGCGGGGCCGAGCTCGTTGGCGCAGTCACCTCGAAGCACAAGATGACCGCGGTCGAGCTCTTCATCGACGCCGCGTCGCTCGGCTTCGCGACGCTCGGCGAGGAGCGTTACGACGTGACGAATGCTCCGGGTCCGATTCGCTCGTTCAACCTCAACGTCAATCTCGACAACGAGCCCCAGGGTGCACACCTGCTCCGTGCCGTTGGCACCGACATCTTCGGAAATCGCCGTCAGTTCTGGGCCAAGGAAATCTACTTCCCTGGCCCTGGCGAGAACTGCACGAACCGTAAGCGCGGCGCACGCAGATAGCCTGCCTCCCATCGACCCGAAAAGCCCCGCGGCAACGCGGGGCTTTTCGTTTGGGGACGCGGAAGGGAGTTGTTAGTTGTTAGTTGTTAGTTGTTAGTTGTTAGTTGTTAGTTGTTAGATATTAGACATTAGTTGCTAGTGGCCATATAAACATACCATTACGGTGATGTTTATAAAAGTAACCCACAACGTAAATGTTAATAGTCAGCTATATACGTCATCAAAAACACAACTGTTCTAATAACTAAAAACCAACACCTAACAACCGCCTCCCTCACCCCCACACCGCCGCGGCCGCGGCGTGCGGATCGGACGCCTCCGTGATCGGCCGGCCAACCACCACGTAGTTCGCACCGGTCGCCACCGCCGCGCTCGCACTCATCGTCCGCTTCTGGTCGTCACTCTCGTCGGCGGCGCCGCGGATCCCAGGCGTCATGATGATGAAGTCCGAACCGCACGCCTTGCGAATCGCGGCAATCTCCCGCGGAGACGCCACGACGCCATCGAGCCCCGCATCCTGAGCCAGACGTGCGAGCCGCAGCACGCTCGCCTCCGAGTCGTCGCGGTATCCGACGGCCGCGAGGTCGTCGTCTCCGAGGCTCGTGAGAATCGTGACCCCGAGGAGCAACCCCTCTCCGCGTGGCATCGCATCGCGACAGGCTCGCATCATCGCCGCGCCTCCCGACGCATGTACGTTCACGATCGACGCACCGAGCTTGCGCGCTTCCGCGACGGCGTGGCTCGCCGTGTTCGGAATGTCGTGGAACTTGAGATCGAGGAACACCTTCTCCCCACGATCGACGAGCGCACGCACGATCGACGGCCCATTCGCCACATACGCCTGCAGGCCGATCTTCAGCATGCCTGCGGCTCCATGGAGCGCGTTGGCGAGCGCGAGAATCTCGTCCCGCGACGACCGGTCGAGCGCGACGACTAGACGTTCCTTCATCCCGGCTTCCTCCTGCCGCGCCACGCCGGGCGCCGGCACGCCGCGGAATGTACTTCGCCCCGCAGCCGCGGGCAACCACCGAAACGAATCGAGGCGACCCGGAGGCCGCCTCGTGGAGACACCGCTACCGTCGTCCCGTTACTGCCGGGCGACGACGATCAACATCAGCGCGCGGTTGCTCTCCGGCAACTTCGACGCCCCGAGCACGAGTGTCTGTCCAACCTTGAGGTTGAGTGTCGTCTTGAGCAGCTCTGTGAGCTCCTTCCGCCCTGCCGCCGTCTGCTGGTACCTGCCTAGACGGAACTCGCTCAACTGAACCGAGCCGGTCACCGGATCGTACTCGCCGATCGTGAGCTCGGCGTGATAGCCGCCATCGATGTCGCGCTTGACCGCGTCGCCTTCACGGCCTGCAACCATCAACTCGCCGACCTTCTCGAACGCGTTGAAGCGAAGAACCCCCGATAGCTTAGTCGAGATCTCCTTGAGATCTGCGGGGACTGCGGGGGGCTCCCCCGTTACGCGTCCAGCCGCGACGAGCCTGATCTCGAGCTTGAATGTGCGAGACGGTACGTCATATTCGTCGATCGCGCCGGTAATCTGCGCGACGTTGGCTGCCCGGTCGCTGATGATGAGCGTGTTCGAGCCGGGCTGAATCGAGACCGATCCCTCTGAGCTCAGCAGCGGCCGGATCACCTGTGCGGCGCGGTCGGCCGTCTTGAACTTGAACTTGTAAGTCTGGACCACGACCTTGCCGTCAGCTTGCTGGGCAGCGACGCCAAAGACGCACAGGGCCACGATCACGACGAAAAACACGATACGCTTCATAGATCCGCCGGAAGCGACTCGTCAAAGATCATGACGACCTTCAAGTCGCTCGTTTCTTCAAAGGGAACCTCGACGATCATCGCGCTCGACGAGCCGTAGCTTTCGATCGCTGGCTTCGACGAGACGGGCACGACGAGTGAGGCGGGGGCCGAAGCGATCACCGCCGAGGGAGCTCCAGGAACGATCACGCGGTCGGCGCGTGGCCAGAAGATGGCGCCCGAAACTACCGCGACGACAACCGCTGCCGCGATCGCCCAGCGCTGAGTCGTCGCAAACCGGTGACGCGCGTCGACGATCCGCTCTGCCTTGCGGAATCGGATCTCGTGCATGACGCCTTCGACGAACGCGTCGGTGCCACCGTCGGGCGAGAGCTCGCCGCCCAATCCGCGAAACATCAAGTCGGGATCGGCCGCGATCGCGTGGTTCAAGCACGGCTCGCAGGCACGCATGTGCGCGAGAGCCTCGCATCCGAGCTCCTCGGGTTGCTGGCATGCCACGCGGAACTCATCGCATCTCATGCCTCACGCTCCTTCCAAAGACTCGAATACTCCGGGTAGCGTCGCCGCAGCTCTTTCTGCATGGTCTTCCGTGCATTGAAGAGATGGTTCCGGACGGTTGACTCCTTCGTCCCGAGCACCCGCGCGATCTCGGCCAGCTGCAGGTCTTCCATCGCGTGCATCACGAAAACCGTCTTCTGCTTCGGCGATAGACCTCTCGAAACCTGCTCGAAGACCTGCTCGATCTCCTTGTGCTGAAGCTCATGCCCCTGCGCGG
Organism: Acidobacteriota bacterium; assembly: GCA_016184115.1. GTDB lineage: Bacteria > Acidobacteriota > Thermoanaerobaculia > Gp7-AA8 > Gp7-AA8 > JACPDH01. The sequence goes on from JACPDH010000012.1 coordinate 14,825, forward strand.
CCTCGTCACTCGTCTTGATCAGCCGAAGGCTGGAGCTCTGCGTTGCCTCGCGCGACTGGCGGCTACGGATGAAGTCGATCGCGACGTTTGAGGTCATCCGGTAAAGCCATGTATCGAACGCGAAGCTCGAGTCGTACTTGCCGAGGTTTTCCCAGAGCTTCACGAACACGAGCTGAGCGACGTCCTTTGCGTCCTCTCGGTTGCCAAGGATCCGGCAGCAGAGTCCGAAGACCTTGCCAGTCTTCCGCCGCACGAGCTCCTCGAAAGCTGACGGATCGCCCGCGCGGCTCGCGTCAACGAGCTGTCGGTCGTCCTGCGGTTCGGCAGAGTCGGGTTTCATCAGGCGCATTCGGGCCAGCATCGCACCTGATACGGCGAGCGGAGCCGGTCCGTCTATGTTATACGCGCAGTGGGAGCAACTTGGCACCGGTCGCCCCCAGTGGCCCGTAACGGATGATTCGGTATCGCCGCCGCGGGCCACCAGGTGCGTCCGATTTCATTGCGCCGGGCATCGGCAAGACCGTAGAATCCGATAAACTGCTTCCTCAGAGGAACGAATGAGGGTATTGGTCGTCGGTCAGGGTGGGCGCGAGCACGCGATCTGCTGGAAGCTCAGGCAGTCTCCGCAGGTCAATGAAGTCTACGCGGCCCCCGGGAACGGCGGCATCGCGTCGATCGCGACGTGTGTCCCCATCGAGGCGACCGACATCATCGAGCTCGCCGACTTCGCCGAGTCGCTTCGGATGGACCTCACGGTGGTCGGTCCCGAAGTCCCTCTCACCCTCGGGATCGTCGACGAGTTTCAGAAGCGTGGCCTTCATATCTTCGGGCCAACTCGCCTCGCTGCCGAGATCGAAGCGTCGAAGGTCTTCTCCAAAGAGTTCATGAAGAAGTACGCAATCCCGACAGCCGACGCGACGATCTGCGGATCGCTCGACGAAGCAGTCGCCGCGGTCGATGCGCGCGGAATCCCGTGTGTGATCAAGGCCGACGGCCTCGCGGGCGGGAAAGGCGTCGTTCTTCCCTCGTCTCGAGACGAAGCGATTGCAACCCTCACCGAGATTTTCGAGAGCCGGAAGTTCGGAACTGCCGGAAGTCGCGTGCTCGTCGAGGAATGCCTCAGCGGCGAAGAAGTCTCTGTGATGGCACTGACCGACGGAAAGAAGGTCGTACCGTTCGCGCCCGCAAAGGACTACAAGAAGGCGTTCGATGGCGACGAGGGGCCGAACACGGGTGGTATGGGCTCGCACTCTCCTGCCGTCGTGCTCCCGGCTGAGGCTGCCGCGGAGATCATGAAGAAGATCGTGATCCCGACAGTGCAGGGGATGGCGGACGAGGGGCGCACCTACAGCGGCTGCCTCTTCGTCGGTCTCATGCTCACGGCCGACGGACCGAAAGTTCTCGAGTACAACTGCCGCTTCGGTGACCCCGAAACGCAGGCGCAGATCCTCCGGCTTGAAGACGACCTCGCCGAGCTGCTCTTACGCGTCGCGCGCAGAAACCTTGGCGAGACGAAGCTGACGTGGAAGAAGGAAGCGTCTGCGTGCGTCGTCGTGACGACGAAGGATTATCCGGTCGGTGGCTCGAAGGGACACGAGATCATCGTCGATCCGATGGATGACGACTCCGTCGTCGTGTTTCATGCCGGCACGGCGAAGAAGGACGGCAAGCTCTACACGACTGGAGGCCGCGTCGTGAATGTCTGCGCGCGCGCCGCGACGCTGTCGGATGCGCTCGCGAAGATCTACGCGAACATCGGCCGCGTCCGCTTTCAGGGAGCGCGCTACCGCACCGACATCGGCTACCGCGCACTCGGCCAGCGCGCCGCGAATGCAGCGACGTAGGCAAGCGAGGCGTTAGGCGACGAAGGCGAGAGGCGATGCACAATCGCGGCGCACATCACCGTCGATCAAGCACTGCACCTGAAGCATTCCGCGCCTCGTCTACTCCTCGCCCGACGCCTCTCGCCCCTCGCCTCCCTGCGCGACCAGACTGACGAGATACTCGACATTCCCTTCAGCTCCCTTGATGGGTGACTCGATCAGGCCCTCGACGTCGAACCCCAAAGCTGTTGCGAACGCGACGATGCCATCGACCGCGGCAGCGCGGATCGCGTCGTCGCGCACGATGCCTCCCTTGCCCACTTCGCCCTTGCCCACTTCGAACTGCGGCTTGATCAGGGCGATGACACGTCCGCGCGGCACGATGAGCTCCAGTACCGCGGGAAGGATGAGCTTGAGAGAGATGAAGGAGACGTCGATCGACACGAGCTCGACCGGGTCGTCGAAATCAGACGCGTCGAGGTAGCGGGCATTGCACTTCTCGCGGTTGACGACACGCGCATCGGCACGTAACTTCGCATCGAGCTGACCGTAGCCGACGTCGATCGCGTAGACCTTCTTCGCGCCTTGTTGCAGCAGCACATCCGTAAAGCCACCGGTCGACGCTCCGATGTCAGCGCAAACGAGCCCTTCGGGTGAGATTGCGAATCTGTCGAGCGCCGCCGCGAGCTTCATGCCGCCACGGCCGACCCAGGGATGCTCGAGCTCGACCAGTGCGACGACGTCGTCGTTCGCGACGCCTGCACCGGCTTTGTCGACGGCGATTCCGTTGACCGTGACGCGTCGTGCCATGACGAGCGATTGTGCCTTCGCTCGCGTCGCCGCCAGGCCGCGCTCGACGAGCACGAGATCGAGCCTCTGCTTCTTCACGTTTCCTTCGTCCCCTCCCGCCCCAAAGCGAAACGCCGGCGCGAAGGCCGGCGTTCGAGATCGCGAACGCTTGAACGCTCGGGCTACGAGGCCACGAGCGGCATCTTCGTGGACGCTCTGACGAACTCCTTCACGCGCGCCGCAATCCCCTCGGCGTGCAGGTCGAACTGTGCTCGCAGTGCATCCTGCGTTCCGTGATGAACGTAGACGTCGGGAATCCCGATATTGTGGAACTCCACGCCACTGAGGCCGAGCTCAGCCGTCTTCTCCATCACCGCGCTGCCGAACCCGCCCGCGATCGAGCCCTCCTCGACTGTGATGACTTTTGCGCCAGGCCGGCAGAAGCGGAGCACCAGCTCCTCGTCGATCGGCTTGATGAAGCGCGCGTTGATGACAGTCGCATCGACGCCTTCCTTCGCGAGCTTCTCCGCGGCCTCGAAGGCAGGCCATGCCTCGACGCCGATCGCGAAGATCGTGACGTTGTCGCGGCCTTCACGGATCACCTCGCCGCGACCGATCGGAATCGCTTTCATTTCGCCGTCCATCACCACGCCGAAGCCCTCACCACGAGGATAACGGAGCGATGTCGGATGCCCCGTCTCGAACGCCGTGCGGACCATGTGCTGCAGTTCGTTCTCATCCTTCGGCGCCATGCAGAGCATGTTCGGAAAGAGGCGCAGGTAGGCCATGTCGTAGATGCCGTGGTGCGTCGGGCCGTCGGCACCCGCGATGCCAGCGCGGTCGAGTGCAAATACGACCGGGAGATCCATGATCGTGACGTCGTGGAAGACCTGGTCGAACGCACGCTGCAAAAAGGTCGAGTAGATCGCGGCGCATGGCTTCATCCCCTGCGTCGCCATACCTCCCGCAAACGTGATCGCGTGCTCCTCCGCGATCCCGACGTCGAACATCCGCTCAGGGAACGCCTTCCCGAACTTGTCGAGACTCGTTCCTTCCGGCATCGCCGCGGTGATCGCGACGATCTTCTCGTCTCGCTTTGCCAGTTCGCCGAGCGACTTTGCGAAGACGTCCTGGAACTTCGGTGGCGCCGGCTTCGACGACTTCTTCACTTCACCCGACGCGATGTCGAATGGCGTGACGCCGTGCGACCAGATCGGCTTGTTCTCCGCCGGGACGTAGCCCTTGCCCTTCTTCGTGATGACGTGGACGAGCACCGGCCCGTCGTACGCCTTCGCTTTCTCGAACGTCTCGATCAGCAGATCGAGGTCGTGCCCGTCGAACGGCCCGAGATAGCGGACGCCGAGCTCCTCGAAGAGGGTGCCCGGCACGACGAGATGCTTGAACGTCTCCTCGACGTCGCTTGCGATCTCGTGGATGCGCCCGCCGACGACCGGGATCCGCTCCATGACTCCGCGCGCGAGATCCTTGAGCTTGTTGTAACGCTGCCCTTTGATGATTTGGTTGAGATAGCCCGAGATCGCCCCGACATTCGTCGAGATCGACATGTCGTTGTCGTTCAGGACGAGGAGCATCTTCCGCTTGAGGTGACCGACCTGGTTGAGCCCTTCGAGCGAGAGGCCGCCCGAGAGGGCGCCGTCGCCGAAGATCGCCACCACGTCGTAGTCTTCCTTGCGAAAGTCGCGCCCAACAGCCACGCCGAGCGCCGCGGAGATCGCCGTCGAGGCATGTCCCGCGTTGAAGACGTCGTAGATCGACTCCTCCCGCTTGCAGAAGCCCGAGATGCCGTCGTGCTGGCGGATCGTGTGGAATTGGTCGCGCCGGCCGGTGATCAGTTTGTGCGGATAGCTCTGGTGCCCGGTATCCCAGACGATCTGATCGCGCGGTGTCTGGAAGACATAATGAAGCGCCAGGGTCAGCTCTACGACGCCAAGGTTGCCGCCAAAGTGCCCGCCAAGCTGCGAGACGACCTCGATGATCCGCTCACGGATCTCCTGCGCAACTTGCGGCAGTCTGGCGCGGTCGAGCTTCCTCAGGTCATGCGGTGAATCAATCGAATCGAGTAGCTTGCTCATCGGTTTTCTCGGTCTCGGTCTCCAGGGCTCGCACCACAAGCGGGCGCGACAACGCAAAGATTCCCCCGGAGGTCCCGGACGGTCCCTCCCCGCCGGAATTGACTATTCTCACAGAGATTGATGGCTGGCGCCAAATTTCACGATCGCCGCCGGCAGATGAAGTCGGCGATCGCGACGAGGTGGCTAGGCCCGGACCCGACGCGGTCCGCCGCTGCGCGGGCCATCTCGAGCAGTGCAGCGACCTGCTCCCGAGCCGCGTCTACTCCATGAAGCGACGGATACGTGAGCTTCCCCTGGGCCAGGTCTTTGCCCGCGGTCTTGCCGAGCGTCTCGGCCGTTTCCTCGAGGTCGAGGAGGTCGTCGACGATCTGGAACGCCAGTCCCGCTGCTTCGCCGTACTCCCGCAGCGCATCGAGCTGCGCGTCGCTCGCGCCGCCGAGAATCCCGCCGAGAAGCACCGACGCGGTGAGCAATCTGCCAGTCTTGTTTCGATGGATGAACTCGAGCCTCGCTGCGAGCTTCGCGCGATCATCTGAACGCCCCTGCGACCGCTCCGACTCGATGTCAGCGACCTGTCCGCCGATCATCCCCTTCGAATCGACAGCGATGGCGACGGTCTTGATCGCGAGAAGCTGCCGCCGTGGATCGAGCGGGACCGGCGCGGCTAGCCATGAGAAGGCCTCCGTCAGCAGGGCGTCGCCCGCGAGGATTGCCATCGCCTCACCATAGACGACATGCGCCGTCTTCCGCCCGCGGCGGAGATCGTCGTTGTCGAGCGCTGGCAAGTCGTCATGCACGAGCGAATAGGTGTGGATCAGCTCGAGCGCTGCGAAGTGGCGAAGCAGCGGCTCGACGACGCCTCCGCACGCCTCGGCTGCCGCAACTGCCAGGATCGGGCGGATCCGCTTCCCCCCCGCCATCACCGTGTAGCGCATCGCCTCGTGAATCACCGAGGGAGGCGTTTCGGCAGGAGGAAGAAAATCGTCGAGCGCGCGGTCGACCAGCGCACGTTTATCTGCGAGGTAGCTCTCGAGTGTCTGGACGGCAATACCGGTCATGCGAGCCGAGTTATATGCGACCAGCGGCCCCTGATCAAATGTCAACGTTCCGCCACTGGCTTTCGTCTGACCGTTGGCGGTTTCCTCGCCTGGAGAGCTTCATGTATCGGTCCATACTGATCGCCGCGCTCGCGCTGCTCGCATCCGCCCCAACATTCGCCTTTGACACTCCGCGATCACCCGCGCCCGCGGAGCCGGAGTCGGCTGCTGGCTCCTCGGCTGAAGGTGTGGAGAGTCAACTCTTCATGCGCGGGGTTGAGGTCGACCTGACGCCGGAGACCGCCACGATCCGACTCGCCACGCTCATCAATGGACGCGGCACCGCGAGTGGCCCCCTGAAGCTCGAGCTCTGGGCGACGCTCCGGCCGCCCCTGGTCGGCGATACGGTTCAAGCCCGCGTCGTCGCGAGCGCCAATGTTCCGTTCGTCCTCAAACCCTCCGAGACCAGCAGCGGTTACTCGACCGGTCCGCTCAGCTTCAATCCGCCGGCGCAGGGGACGTTCTACCTCACCGTAGCGCTGCTCGAGTCTCCTCCAGGTACGAACGAGTTCCTCTACGCCGATCTCTTCACGCTTCCCGGGGCGCGTCGCTTCGGCCCCGCAATCGTCGTCTCGGGCCTTCCTCGGGGGCTGTTCCAGCGGATCGGCACGGGAGGTGCGGTTGACGACTTCTTCGTCACGAACATCGGCAACGCGCCGGGCAACGTGCAGCTCAGCCAGAACGGCGACTTCTTTTCGATGTCGCCGACATCATTCACGCTCGCGGCGGGTGTGCGCGAGCGGATCAAGCTCGTCGCAGGCTCCCGATCAGAAGGCTTCTACAAGGGCGAAGCGATCGTGAACGTCAATGGACAACCGGTCTACGCCGTGCCGATCAGGTTGCTCGCGGCCAACCCGCCATCGGGCGAAGCTCGATTGCGCGCGCTCATCCCTCGCGTCGACATCAGCGGAGCGCCGAACACCAGCCCACGCGGCAGCGTGACGTTCTCAAACACAGGCAGCGCAACGATCAAGGGATTTCCGATCTCGGACTCGCCCTGGCTCGTTCCCGACGATGGTCTCATCACGATTGCGCCCGGCGGCACGGCGAGCGTCGGATTCACCTCCCGGCGCGAGCTCCGACACGACGACCAGCTCCCCGGCATCTCCGGGATGCTCTCGTTTGTGTATCTGTTAGGCACTTCCGGGGGTACGGCGAAGTCGACACTGGAGGCGACCTCGACGTCGGCCGCCGGCGTCATCGTGACGGATACGAGCCAGCCGACGACGACAGCCGGAGCGATTCCGCCGCTCTCTCAAGGGGAGGTCGCCGTGGTGATCCCCGGTGTCGGGCATGTCGTCGGTAGCGTCGGCGAGTTCGTCTCCGACCTCTCGATCGTCAACGGCGTGCTCGGCGCGACCGTCGGCGACATGCGCCTCTATTACTCATCGACGTCGGCGTCCAAGTCTGGACCTAACACAACGCTCGCGCCGACCGAGGCGATGAACCTTGCCGATGTCATCACCGGCTACTTCGGAGAGACCGGACAGGTCGGAACGATCCAACTCCGGACGAAGAGCCTCGGAAGCCTCTCGACGTCGGCGAACGTGTTCAACAAGTCGAACCCGGACGGAACCTACGGCACTGCGATCCCCACGTTCCGTACCGACCGCGCCGTATCGCCAGGGCAGAAGCTCGTGATCACCGGGCTCCGTCAGAACGCGACCGCACACACGAACATCTATCTGCAGGAAATGAGCGGTACAGGACAAGCCGTCGCTCAGATCGACTTCTACAACTCCGCGGGGGCGAAGATCGGCTCGGTGACCCCGCCAGCAATTTCGCCGTTTGGCCTCGGCTCGGTTTTCGCCGCAGTGCCTGCAGGCGCGGTCGCCGCCGTCGTGACGCCGGCGAGTGGCAGGCTCGTCGCGTATGCGACTCCGGTGGACGATCTGAGTGGCGATACCTGGGCGGTGGCCGACTGGAGCCGGCAGTTCCAGCTCAACGGCACGGAGCGGTCCATCATCCCGGTCGCTGGCGCGGTCGCTGGAGCGAACAACTCGAACTTCCGGACCGACTTGTCGATCACGTGCACCGGCGGAGGTCAGGGGTCGATCAGGCTCGTGTACTACCCATCCGGCTCCGGGCCGATCACGAGATCGCTGAGCCTCGGCCCTAACCAGTCGTCGGAGCTCGAGGACGTCGTTCCAACGTTCTTCAACGTCGCAGGCACGTCGGTCGGCTGGATCTCCGTCGAGCCGCAAGATGGCAGCTTCGTAGTCACGAGCCGTACGTATACGAAGACGGAGGGGAATCCAGCGACGTTCGGCACCGGCGTCGCGACCGTCCCACCGGCACTTGGGCTCGAGCTCGGCGAGTCGCGCACGTTCGGCGGCCTCGAAGACTCGACGACGGCCACCGTTACGTCGAAGCAGGGCGCGACCTTCCGGACGAACATCGGCCTCATCGAGGTCAGCGGTCAGGCCGCGACGGCGCGAGTCTCCGTTTACTTCGCCACCGGCACGCAACTCGCGGCGGGAGGCGCGACCGCGGTGAAAGACTTCGCGCTCACGCCTAACGGCTATCTCGCACTCAACGGTATCGTGAGGCAGATCGTCGGCGACTCGCGCGATAGCGAGTTTCCCGATCTGCGCGGCGTCTCGGTGAAGGTGGAGGTCGTCTCCGGCTCCGGTACGATCGTTCCGTACGCCACCGCGACCGACAACGGGACCAACGACACTGTGCTCCGTCTCGAGTAGAGCGCGATCGGCACCCAGCGCCCCACGCAGCCCGAAGCCGCGGCGCGGTGGAGCGCGGACGCGCACCGTGGCAGGAGCGCACCATGGCGAGCCCGCGAGCGGCTGGCGCGTCGCGAGCCGGAATCAGATGTACGACTTGCCGAGGACGACTTTGCAGAGGAAGCGGACCTGGTTGAAGTCGCTGTCTTTCACGGAGCTCGCACCTTTCCCGAACCGCTCGCCAGCGACCGGTTTGTACGACGTGAAGAGTTTGCGCAGCGCCTCGATCGTGGTCGCCGGCATATCCTTCCTCGCGACGAGCGGGCCGCCGGGGAAGGGATCGGAAGTCTCGAGCGCACGGACCTTCCCTTTGTACCGGTCGAACATGTTCTCCACGATCCCGCCCGCGTCAACTTCACCCGCGAGAACCATCGCAACAATCTTCTCCTGGTCAGCGCCGACGAACTGCGTCGAGCGAAGATCGGCCTGCTTGACCAGGTTCTTCGACATGAGCAGCAGCGGGATGAGGTGCGTCGATGTCGAACCGTCGTAGCCGAACGCAAACGACTTTCCCTTCAGTTCCTTCGCCGACTTGAGCGGTGAGTCCTTCCTGACGATGATCATCGACCGGACGGCACCCCCTTCCGCGACGATCGGTACCGCACCAATCTCGTGATGTGCCTCGACGTACTTCACCGCACCGATGACGACGAGGTCGACGTTCTTCGACTTGAGCGCCGCATACGATTCCTCGTAGGTCGTGTACTGGACGATCTCGAACTCGAAGAGGGACGACGACTGCAGGTGGGCGATGATCCCGGCGAAGCTCTTGTCGACTTCCGCGCGACTCTTGCCGGTGAGCGCGAGACTCAACTTCTGTTTCGCGAAAAGCGGCTCAGCGAAGACGAGACCGAAACTGGCGAAGAGAAGCAGCGTGACAGCACGTGCGAAGAAACGTCCGCGTACGTTGGAACTCATCTAACTCTCCTTCGCTCGCGGGGGCCGCGGGAGCTCGTTGGTATCTGGCCGGTAGCCGACAATGCAAGCTTAGCCGCGCTTCGGCCAAACGTCACGCGAACTTCCACCACCCCGCGCACTCCCGGATGGCTGCGAACGTATAGAATCAACACGTTCGATCGAGTGAAAGGAGCCGCGCTTGACGATGCGCAGGCCGGTCGCCCGCCGAGGCGGGGGCGCAAGTGTGCCGGAAGACCGATTCGACTGGCCCGCCGCGCTGGTCGCGACGACGCGCCACTCCGCACTCCCTTGGTATCCCTCTGCCGACGACGATCGGGATGGAGCGACGCCACTCGGGGCGATCGGCCGACTGGGAGAGCGCGATGCCCTCTCACTCGTCGGACAATTCGCCGGATACTTGGCATTTGCACGCTTTGCGGCGATCGCCTCCGGCCCTTTCGATCCGTCGGAGTGGAGCGTCGTGCAGCGGCGCGGCCGCGACGTTAGGCTCCTTCGGCTCGCGGCACCAGGAGGCGCACAGACCGGCGACGCATTGCCGATCACATTGATCGAATCGCTCGCTTCGCGCGTCGGCGCGCCTGCCCTGGAGACACTCCGCCAGAGCTGGGCCCGTCCCGAGTCGGTCTACGCGGAGATCCACCGCCGGCTGCGCGGCACGGCCGCGGATCGCCGTTGGTTTGCTCGCGCGGCGACGGGCGCGATCGAAGCGCCTGGCGCCGAATCGCTCGACCGCCTCGTCGCCTCCCCTGCGACCGTCCTCTGCGACGAGCCAGGCGCCGTCGCTACGCTCGAGCGATACGCGGCGCTGCGCGGAGGCTCCCCTCTGGAGGTCGTCGTATTCGACGGTTCGCGAGGATCGCCGTTGCAGCCGATGTCGGCGCTCGGCGCGCTCATCCCTTCCCGCGCTGCAGGCAAAGGCGAAAGCGCCGCGGCCGAAGAGGCGATGGCCGCGCTTCGCGGCCGCCACGCGGTCGTCGCCATCGCAGCTTGGGACGCGTTCGATCCGGCGTCGAAGCGGGTCGTCAGGCTGCTGCTCGGCTCCGGAGAGCCGATCGCATGGCTCGTCCCGTCAGCGCTCGCCGAAGCTTCGACTTTCGACGCCGAACCTGTCGTCGCGGCGCCGACCTCGAGCTTCGTCGTTGCCGCGCGCGCCCGCGATTTCGCGAGGCTCTATGAGCGTGCCGCTCTCCTCGAGCATGGTCAGGCTTCCGCCGCGTTCGAGACGCTGTCGTCGGACGACCGTGCATTCTCCGCCTTTCTCGAGGAGGGTATCGTCCCCGAGCTGACGGGGACACCCGCGACGACGCGGCTCCTCGAGCCGTCGCGCTCGTACCTCGCCGCCGTCGCACTGCTCGGCCCGGACCCGGAGGTCGCAAGTGTCGAAGGGATGCTCGAGCGCGTCGGCGCGTCGCTCCCCGCGGACGCGATCGTCCGCGAGGGAATCTGCTCGATCACGGAGGGTCGCCTCGTCTTCGAGAGCGAGGAGACGAGGCGACGGCTCCTCGCGCTCCTTCCCGAAGGCTCGCGTGCATCGCTATCGTGCATCGCCGCCGATGCCTGTCGTGGCGACAAGCTTCGCCGAACCGCGCTCCTGATTGCTGCGGGCGCGCCCCATGAGGCAGACCTCGAGGGCGTGGCGATCGACGGCCTCGACGCCGACCGCGTCGTCGATGCGTTAGGCGAATTCGACGCGGTGACGCTGGCGCGCAGCCCGGGGGCCTGTGTGCTCGTCGCCGACGCGCTGATCCGCAGCGGCCGCTACCGCGACGCAAGGCCCTATGCCGAGGGGGCGGCGCCGGTCGATGGAGCGATCGCGCTCGCGCAGATCGAGCGGAGACTCGGCGACTATGCAGCGGCACTCGCACACCTCGAGAGCGTGACCGAGCCGCGTTTCGATGCAACCCTTCTTGCGGGCGAATTGCATCGGCTCCGCGGGCGTCACGACCAGGCCGCAGCGTCGTTTTCGCGCTGCGAAGCCCTCGCCGCGACTCCGCGCCAGCGAGCGCTGCTCGCATACGAGCGCGCGATCCACGCACTCGATCACGGCGCTCCCGCGGCCGACACCTCCGCGCTCGCCGCCGTTCCCTACCTCGCTTCCCGCCTCGCTTCGTACGCCGCCGAGAGCAACGGGCTGCTCGCCGACGCCGCCAACTACGCTCGCGATGCAGCCGCTCGCGCCGCGAGCGTTCCCGACCGCATCGATGCCGAGCTCGATCTCGTCTACGCGCTCTTTCTCGCGGGCGACTGGGACGCCGCGCGCCACCAGGCGCGAGAAGCGCTTCTCGTCGTCGAAGAAACGCAGGGGGACCGCGCCGCGGCCGGCATCCTTTTCACACTCGCGTTTCTCTGTGCCGACGCCGGCCAGTGGCCCCAGGCCAGGCAGAAGATCGAGAGACTGCGGCGCTTCTATCTCGAGCGGGAAGACGCACGCCGCGCTCGCGAGATCGACCTGCTGACCGCGCAGCTCGAGCTCGGAATGCTCCAGCTCGAGAGCGCGACTCGCCATGCCGCACCGCTTCTGGAGGAGACGGTCTCCCCGGAAATGCGTGAAGCGGTTGCGATCATCCTCGATGACGTCGCCTGGATCCGAGGAGCTCTCGCATCCCCTCGAAGCTCGGGCGAGTCGCAATGCGTCGAGCTGACCGATCGCCACCTGCTCGCGGTTGCGCGCACGTCGCGCGCCGATCCACGCGGCTTCCATCGCCCATTCGTTCACGAGCTCGCGCTGTGGGAAATCGAGCGGTTGCGCGGCCGGGCGTTCCCGCCGCCTCCGGCGATGACGGCATCCGACCGGCTCATGTTGCTCCGCTCGTGCGTTGCGCTGCGCGAGAGGCGTCTCGGAGATGGGCTCGATGCGACGATCGGCGCGCTGTCGCGGGAGCTCGCCGTCGCCGATCTCCCGTTGGCAGCGCCGACGGCGCCCGCGACATCGTCACGGGAACTTGCCCTGCTCCGACTCGCCACCCAGGCCGAGCTCCCCTTCAACCCAGGCTCGTTAGGCGACGCGCGCTGGCGCTTCGCGACGCGCAATCGCCTGGGCCGATGGAACGAAATCGGATCACTCGAGTCGCTCGACGCCGACGCGCTCGACGACGTGGCCGCGCGCCTTCCCGACGATTGGATCGCGGTCAGCACCGACTCGCTCCTGCACGTCGAGGGGCTGTCGGCATGGTCGCCTGAATCGCGTCGCGCAATCGCCGCCACGTTCCGCGACCGCCACGAGCTTGCGAACCTCCGGAGACTCCTCGCCTCTGAGCGCGACATGCCGCAGAAACCGCGCGAGAGCGTGGTGCCCGGTATCGTCGGCAATTCCCCCGCAATTCGGGCAATGCTCGCACTCCTCGGACCCGCCGCGAGCCGCGACGTCCCGGTTTGCATCGAAGGAGAGTCGGGCACGGGCAAGGAGCTCGTCGCGCGGGCGATCCACGACCGTTCCTCCAGGCGCAACCGCATCTTCACCGCCGTCAATTGCGCAGCACTCCCGGAGAATCTCGTCGAGTCCGAGCTTTTCGGCTGCGCGCGCGGTGCCTTCACCGGCGCCGATCGCGACCGCGAAGGGCTCATCGAGGCGACGGCAGGAGGCACGCTCTTCCTCGACGAGATCGGCGAAATGGCTCCGCAGGCCCAGGCGAAACTCCTTCGCTTCCTCCAGGAAGGGGAATTCCGCCGCGTCGGCGAGACGACGAATCGCAAAGCCGACGTCCGTGTAATCGCCGCAACGAACCGCAGGCTCGAGGAGTCGGTCGACGCCGGTTCGTTCCGCGATGACCTCTACTACCGGATCACCGTGATCGAGATCCCTGTGCCGCCCCTTCGCGATCGCGGCGGCGACATACTGATTCTCGCCGGGCACTTCCTCGCGCGGGAACGCGAGCTTCACGGCGGTGGCGCGGCAAGATTCGCCGAAGAAGTCGAGGATCTGCTCCTCTCGCACGACTGGCCTGGCAACGTGCGCGAGTTGCAGAACGCGGTTCGTACCGCGCACGCTCTCGCTGGCGACGGCAGCGTCGTGACGATCGAGCACCTGCCGCCGAGACTGCGCGAAGGCGCGGTGAGGAAACCGAAGCGCGGGACGTTCAACGAAGAGCTCAACAGCTTCCGTCGCGATCTCATCGAGCGCACGCTCGCCGGAACCGCGGGCAACCAGAGTCGCGCCGCAAAAGAGCTCGGCCTGTCACGTCAGGCGCTCGCCTACCAGATTCGCGAGCTGGGGATCCTCGTGCGAAGGGGCGGGTAGTTGGCTGCGGGGCGACGGTTGGTGGCTGGTACCTGGTACCTGGTGATTGTTAGTTGTTAGTTGTTAGTTGTTAGACGCTCATCGATGCCTGTTAGCGATTCCCGGTGACGATCACTCGTCGTTCCTGCATTCGTTTCTTACCACTGAGAACCCGAATGACTAATGTAGAGAATGCGAAACGGCCAATCGCACTCGACCGCGATGCATGTCCAACAACTAACAATCAACAACTAACAACCAACAACTAACAACCAACAACTGACAGCCTCATCCCGGAGGCCAGCCGAAGCCGCGGCCGCCGAGTAGGTGCGCGTGAATGTGGTAGACCGTCTGCCCCGCGGCCGGACCACAGTTGAGGACGACCCTGTAGCCGTCTGGCATCAGACCGCGCGAACGCGCGATCTCCGCCGCACGATGGAGGACGCGCCCCACTGTTTCGTGGTCGCCGTCGCCGAGCGTGTCGAGGCTCGCGATGTGCGTCCGCGGAATGACGAGGACGTGCGTCGGTGCCTGCGGATTGATGTCCTCGAACGCAATGACATGGTCATCCTGGTGAACGATCGTCGCGGGAATCGTCCCGCCCACGATTTTGCAGAAAAGACAGGTCGGGTAAGACATGGCGCTAGTGTAGTGTGTGACAGGTCGAAGAGTGAACGCATCGGCGACACGCATCGGTGCCAGGCGATCGCACACCCTAGCCCCATAGCCTGAACTCAGGGACGAAAGTCTTGAAGTTAGAGCGTAGAACGATGAATGCTGAACCCTGAACCCCCGCCCGGGGTCCTTTTCTGGGTTCAAACTTCATCGTTCATCGGTCTAACTTCCGCCTCTTCCTCTTAAGTTCAGGCTATTGACCCTAGCCCTGATCATTTGTGAGGGTTCGATCGAACCTGCCTGGCGACCGCGGTACCGCATCTACGGCATCGCCGTTCCCCATACAGACTGGTCGAAGAAGGGAGTGAGCTCTTGCTTCGACACGTTCTCGAACGCCTCGACGAGTCCTGCGACGGTTTCTGCAGCGCCGGCGGGACTCGCGAAAGCGAGGAGAAGAAGTGCAATGCCCAGCGGCGTTCGACGTTTCATCGATCCGATTCCTTTCGTGACGCGGCACTACGGATTGCCGCGATCCTGGTCCGAGTACATCGACTCGATGACGTCCCGATACTTCTGCGCGATCGCTTTCCGGATGTTCTTCAAGGTCGGCGTGATCTCGCCCCCGAGCTGGCTGAATCGATCAGACAA
>JACPDH010000076.1 GCA_016184115.1 Acidobacteriota bacterium
GAAGCACTCATCGGAGCTGGCGAAGCTGCTCGAGTATCTCGATGCGGAATACGTCTTTTCGAAGGCGGTCGAGAGTCGCGTGACGAAGCTCGAGCGATCCGCCGAGGAGGATCAACGAGCGCTTGCCGGGATGGTGGAGAGCCTCCTTCAGGATGTGAAGGAGATGCACCTGCTGCCGTTCGCCTCGCTATTCGAAGCGTTTCCGCGCCTGGTCCGCGAGCTCGCGCGCGATCGAGGCAAGCGGGTGGAGCTGGCGATCACGGGGAGCGAGATCGAGATCGATCGCCGCATTCTCGAAGAGATGAAGGCGCCGCTTCACCATCTTCTCCGGAACAGCGTCGATCATGGATTCGAGACTCCGGAAGCGCGGGTGCAGAGACACAAGCCGCCACACGGAACGCTCTCGATCGCGGTTTCTCATCGAGAGGGCAACGTCGAGCTCGTCATCGCCGATGATGGGGCGGGTATCGACGTTGCGAGGGTCAAAGCAGTTGCCGTTAGGCGAGGTCTCGTGTCCGCGAGCGAAGCGGAGGCGCTCGCCGAACAGGAGATCGTGGCGCTCATCTTCCGGTCGGGATTCTCCACGAGCCCCATCATTACCGAGATCTCCGGTCGCGGACTGGGGCTTTCCATCGTCGTCGAGAAGGTCGATCGCCTCGGTGGCACGATCGCCGTCGAGTCGCGCCCCGACGCTGGCACGACCGTCCGCATCGTGCTTCCACTGACGTTGGCGACGTTTCGGGGCGTCCTCGTTCGGGCAGGCGACCAGCTCTTCATCGTCCCCGCGGCGAGCGTCGAACGGGTGGCGAGGATACCCGCGACGGAGGTTCTGACGGTGGAGAACCGCGAGACGATCGCGGTCGGCGGACAAACGCTCTCTCTGGTGTGGCTGAGCGACGTGCTCGAGCTTTCGCGCTCGAGCAGCGAGTCGGTCGACAATGTCCCCGCGATCGTATTGGGGCTGGCCGGCGACCGAATCGCCTTCCGCGTCGACGAAGTCGTCGCGGAGCAGGAAGTTCTCGTCAAGGGGCTCGGGCGCCAACTCGCACGGGTCAGGAACATCGCCGGCGCGACCGTATTGGGCTCGGGCGAGGTCGTGCCGGTCCTGAATGTGCCCGACCTGATGCGGTCGGCGGTCAGCGCCACAGTGCCTCGGCGCGTGGTGCGTGCCACTGAAAACGCGGCTGAAGCGCCGAAGCAGTCCATACTTGTCGTGGAGGACTCGATTACCGCCAGGACGCTATTGAAGAACGTTCTCGAAGCGGCAGGCTACGCGGTCTCCACCGCGGTCGATGGAGTCGACGCATATACCACGCTCAAGACGGGGACGTTCGACCTCATCGTGTCCGACGTTGAGATGCCGCGAATGGATGGCTTCGACCTCACGGCGAAGGTGCGAGCGGACAAGCAGCTATCGGCGTTGCCGGTCGTCCTGGTAACGGCGCTGGAGTCGAGGGAGCACCGCGAGCGTGGGATCGACGCGGGTGCCAACGCTTACATCGTGAAGAGTAGTTTCGATCAGAGCAACCTCCTCGAAGTGGTTCGCCGACTGATCTCATGAACGCACGGACAAACGGATGATCAAAGTCCTCGTGGTCGAAGATTCGGCAGTGGTGCGCGCGTTTCTCGTCGAGATTCTCGGATCGGATCCCGACATGGAGGTCGTCGGCACCGCGAGCGATGGCGAGGACGCACTCGCCGCGGTCGAGCGATTGCGGCCGGATGTCATCACGATGGACATGCACATGCCGAAGCTCGACGGGTTGGAAGCGACTCGTCGGATCATGGAGACGACGCCGACGCCGATCGTCATCGTCAGCGGGAGCACGGATCCTCACGAGGTTGCGACGACATTCCGCGCAATGGAGGCTGGTGCACTCGCGATTCTTCGCCGGCCGGCCGGCTTAGGTCACCCCGATCACGAAGCGACCGCTGGTGAGCTCCTGAGAACAGTGAAGCTCATGTCGGAGGTGAAGGTGGTGAGGCGATGGCCTCGGCTGCCCTCCGAGGATTCGGTTAGGCGGCCTTCGATTGCGAGAAGGGTGGCGGCGCCGGGGAAGTTCCGCCTGGTCGCGATCGGCGCATCGACTGGCGGTCCGGCAGTACTGCAAACGATTCTCGCGGGCCTCCCCAAGAGCTTTCCGCTGCCGCTGCTGATCGTGCAGCACATGACGCAGGGATTTACGGAAGGGTTCGTCGAATGGCTCGCACAGTCGACCCCGATGTCGGTTGGCGTTGCCAGGCACGGCGAGCCTCTCCTCGCCGGTCACGTCTACGTTGCTCCCGACGGGCTTCATATGAAGGTCGGGCACGATGAGACGATCGTTCTCGCCAGCGACGAGCCCGAGAACGGACTCCGGCCGTCGGTGTCCTGCCTGTTCCGTTCGGTAGCCGACGTGTGTGGCGGTAAGGTCGTGGCAGGGCTGCTCACGGGTATGGGACGTGACGGCGCGAGGGAGCTGAAGCTCTTGAACGAAATGGGAGCAGTGACGATCGCGCAAGACCGAGATAGCTCGGTTGTGCACGGCATGCCCGGCGAGGCGATCAGGCTCGATGCTGCCACGCTCGTGCTGTCGCCCGAAAAGATCGCCGCGGCATTGATGAACCTGGCGGACAATCGAGGTACGTTGGACTGGAACGGAATCGGGAACGAAGCGAAAAGACGAGATCCTTGAGATGCTGCACGTGAGGCTGCATTCCCCCTGGTGAGCGTCTACTGTTCTCGCTTTGCGCCGCACGAGCTCGACGAGTTATCCGACGAGGAGCACTGATGGCCATCGACACGAAGGGAAACGGCACGGCGCGGATTCTCATCGCCGAAGATAGTCCGACCCAGGCAGCACAGCTTCGACATCTGCTCGAGAATCGTGGGTTTGAAGTGAAGGCTGCTTCCAATGGCCGCGAAGCGCTCGCTCTGCTCGATCAGTGGACGCCGACTCTCGTCCTCAGCGACGTCATGATGCCGGAACTGGATGGATATGGACTCTGCAGGGCGATCAAAGCGAGCGAACAGTGGAGACATCTCCCGGTCATGCTGGTGACCACGCTGTCGGATGCTGAGGATGTGGTGCGGGGTCTCGAGTGCGGAGCGGACAACTTCATCCGAAAACCGTACGACGAGAAGTACTTGCTGTCTCGAATCAGCTACTTGCTGATGAACCAGGAGCTCCGCAGGAACCAGAAGATGCGGGTGGGGCTCGAGATCAATCTGGGCGGGCAGAGGCACTTCATTACCTCCGAGCGTCAGCAGATCCTCGACCTGTTGATCTCGACCTACGAGCAGGCGATCCATCTCAACGACGAGCTCCGAGTGAGGGAGAAAGAGCTCGCGCACTCCAACAGTGTGCTTCAGGGGTTGTACCGCATCGCCGTCGGCCTCAACCAGGCGGCGAGTGAACGGGAGGTTGCGGAGTTGGCACTGGAGAGGGCAATGGAGCTCCCTGGAGTCCAGGCCGGCTGGATCTTCCTGAGGGAAGGAGAGTCTGGGTTCCGTGTCGCTGCCGCGCGCAATCAACCACCTGCCCTCGATGTGGCCGGCGCATTGGAGGGCGAGTGCGTGTGCCGCCGCCGGCTCCTCTCCGGCGATCTCGACTCGGTGACCAACATTCTGGAGTGCGAGCGGCTGCAGAGGGCCGAAGGAGATACCCGCGGTCTTCTCTATCACGCGAGCGTGCCGCTCTGGCTCGGCGAGAGAACGTTAGGCGTGATGAACCTCGTCGGGTCGGGAGTGGGCCTCTTCAACGACGACGAATTGAAGGTCCTCTATGGCGTCGGCAACCAACTGGCTGTCGCGCTCGAGCGGGCGCGCCTGCACGAGCACCTCGAGGCGAAGGTGGAGGAGAGAACCGCGCGGATCGTTCGCCTGAATCGAACGTACATGGTGCTCAGCGGCATCAACTCCGCAATCGTCCACGTGCGGGACCGGCAGCGACTCTTCGAGGAAGCGTGCCGGATCGCGGTTGAAGAAGGGCTGCTGAGGTTCGCCTGGATCGGCGTGCTCGACGCCGAAAGCCAGGAGGTGACCCCGGTCGCGAAGGCGGGCATCGACGATGGTTACCTGTCGCAGGTCAATCTGACCGCGAAGAAGGACGCCCCGAATAACTGTGAGCTGACCTGGCTCGCGCTCACGCAGGGCGCGCCGGTGGTCTGCCACGATGTTGCCTCGGACGATCGCATGACGCGGTGGCGTACCGCGGCGCTCGAGCGCGGCTATCGCTCCGTGGCGCTATTCCCACTCGTACTGAACGGCCAGGTCGCCGGACTCTTCGTGCTCTACGCGGCAGAGCCGGGAGCGTTCGACGAAGGGGAGATGGAGCTGCTTGCCGAGATGGCCGATGACATCTCCTTCGCGATGGATCACCTCAGCAAGGAAGAGATGCTGCGGAAACAGACCGCCGCGCTCATCGCGGAGATCGAGGAGCGCAAGCGAATCGAGGAGGCGCAAGCCAGACTCGTTGCCATCCTCGAGGCGACTCCCGATTTCGTTGCGATCGCAGGCGTCGATGGCCAGATCCTTTACTGCAATGAGGCGGCCCGCCGAATGCTCGGCCATGAGCGCGTGGGCGAAGAGTCCACGAAGCGCTCCGCTGAGAGCTACTCCGAAAAAGCCGATCGGCTCATGTCTGGAGCGAACATTCAACATGCCATCGAGCATGGCTCATGGAGTGGGGAGACCGCATTCCTGCGTGCCGACGGGGGAGTGGTTGCTGTGTCGCAGATCGTCCTCGCCCACCGCGGACCGGGTGGAGAAGTCGAGTACGTGTCGACGATCGCGCGCGACGTGACGTCTCGCAACGAGGCGGAGGAGCGGAATCGCCGCATCGAGCACCGGCTCGAGGAGGCGCGGCGGGTCAATAGTCTGGGGCGAGTTGCCGCGACGATCGCGCATGAGCTCAACAATGTACTGATGGGCATTCTGCCTTTCGTGGAAGTCATTCGCCGGAGGATTGGCGATGATGAGCGCGTCGCGAGCGCAACCGATCAGATTGCGAGCTCCGTGAGCCGAGGCAAGCGCGTCACGGAGGAGATTCTTCGCTTCGCGAAACCGGTCGAGCCGTGTCTCGAGGTCGTCGACCTGACGCAGTGGCTCGAGATGCTCGCACCCGAGCTGCGCGGCGTCGCGGGAAGCAACATCGAGTTGAGGCTGGTACTCCCGGACGAGAGTCTCCGCGCGCGTTGCGACAGTGCGCAGCTGCAGCAGGTCGTGACGAACCTCGTGATCAACGCCCGCGACGCCACCCCGGGTGCCGGAGCGATCACGCTGACGCTCGCCCCGTCGATTCGCGAGCGAAGCGTCTCGATCGGGTTGCCGGACCACGGGCGCTCCGTCCGGCTGACTGTGGCGGACACGGGTGCCGGAATCGCCCCCGACATGCTGGAACAGATCTTCGAGCCACTCTTCTCGACGAAGCGCTCCGGAACAGGGTTGGGTTTGGCGGTTGCCCGGCAGATCATAAGCAGGCACGCTGGAGTCATCTTTGCTGAGAACGATCCACGTGGCGGGACGGCGTTTCACGTCGTCATTCCGCGTGTCGACGAAGGAGTCACTGCGCCGGAAGAAACGACGCGCGAGAGGCGCAGACGGATCCGGCGTTTGCTTCTCGTCGAAGATGAAGCCGCGGTGGCCGAGGGATTGAGCCTTCTCTTCGAGATGGAGGGAATCAGCGTGCGCGTCGTCGAGCTAGGGGGCGAAGTCGTCCGATCCGTCGAGGAGTTTGCCCCCGATGTCGTCGTACTCGACTTGACGCTCCCGGACATGGATGGTCGCGAAGTTTTCGCGCAGATCGTCGCGCAATGGCCCGATCTTCCCGTGGTTTTTTCCACTGGTCACGGCAACGAGGCCGACCTGGCAGAGCAGCTCAAGCGCGATCACGTCGGGTTTCTCGGTAAGCCGTACACGTTCGAGGCGCTCCTCGCCGCGATCGACCGAGTGCTGTGAGCCGGAGGGTCAGGGCTTCTGTTTTCCGGTTGGCAGCGCCAGAGGGTCAGGGCTTCTGTTTTCCGGCGGGTGGAGAAAACCGAAGCTCCGGCCCCATGGGCGGAAGCTTCGCTGTGGCTGATGTCCCTCCAACTCGAGTAGCGCTCGTTTGATCTCGAGTCCCCCTGCGTAGCCGGTCAGGCTTCCGGATGTGCCGATCACGCGGTGGCATGGAATCACGATCGCGATCGGGTTCCGGCCGTTCGCGGCGCCGACGGCGCGCGAGGCTGACGGTGCTCCAATCCGCGCAGCGATCTCGCCGTAGGAACGAGTCTCGCCGTACGGAATCTCGACGAGGACGCTCCAGACGCCGCGTTGGAAGTCGGTGCCGCCTGGCGCGAGTGGCAGTTCGAAGCGACGCCGCTCGCCCGCGAAGTACTCCCTTAACTGCGCCACGGCATCGGAGAGCGCCGAAGCGTCGCAATTCCATTCTGCAGGAGGCGACGGGCGCCGTTCCGACTCGAACTGAATCGCGGTGATGCCCGCGTCGTTCCGCGCGATCAGGATCGTGCCAAGGGGGCTTTTCATCGTCGTGTAGTCCATCAGTCGTCCTCAGTTCTCGGAATCATCCGAGACTTCCCCACAGCCACATCGATGCATACGCGCGCCAGGGGCGCCACGGTTCCGCGCGCTCCACGACGCGTCGCTCGCTTGGCAGCGTGCCGTTGTCCGCGAGCGCCTTGCGAATCCCGAGGTCGCTCGCGGGGAAGGCGTCGGGTTCTCCCAGCGCGCGCATTGCGATGTAGTGAGCCGTCCAGGGACCGATTCCCTCGATCGACGTCATCGCATCGACTGCCTCCTCGAGCGATCCTCCCGACTCGAGCCGCAGCGCCCCCGATGCGACGGCCTCCGCGAAGCGCCGGATCGTTGCGGCGCGTGACGACGTTAGGCCAACGCCTTCGAGGCCGGCCTTCGCAACGTGCGAGGCGGATGGGAAGACGCGGTCGAGGCGCGGGTCGCCGCTTTCGACAGCGGGACCGAGTGCACGCACGAGCCGCGCCGCGAGTGTCGATGCGCCTTTCACACTCACCTGCTGGCCGAGGATGGCGCGAATCGCGAGCTCGAACGGATCCCATGCTCCTGGCACGCGAAGTCCTGGGCGTTTCCTTACGAGCCGCGCGAGGCGCGGATCGCGGATGAGCGCGTCGCCAATTGCGGCGGGATCGGCGTCGAGATCGAACAGGCGGCGCGTCTGCCGGACGATCGCCCCGAGATCGCGAGCGAATTCGATCGGCGCGGAGAGGCATAGTGCGGGTGCCGAACCGCTCGGCCTGACTTCGACGACACCGGACGTGCCGCCGAACCGGATCGACCTCCGATAGACGTCGCCTTCGATGACTTCGATTCCGGCGATCGCGCGAGCACGGAGAAACGCGAGAATCGCCGGCCAGTCGAAAGGCTCGCGATAGCCGAGCGTCAACTCGATCGCGCCGCGCGCTCGGCTCGGCTCGCGGCGTCGCACCGCGGTCGGCGCGATTCGCCACGCTTTCAACGCGGCGTCGTTGAATCGGCGGAGCGACGAGAAGCCCGCACTGAATGCAACTTCCGTCATCGGGAGCGCCGTCTCCCTGAGGAGGCGGCGCGCAAAATGGAGGCGGCGCGTGAGCGCAACGGAGATCGGTGAGGCGCCGAGATGGTCGTCGAACAAACGGCGCAAGTGACGCGAGCTGACACCGAGGCGGCCCGCGAGCGCGTCGATGCCTCCCTCGTCCAGAGCGCCATCGTCGATGAGCCGAAGTGCGCGTGCGACCGTCGTCGACGAGCCATCCCACGCAGGTGTCCCGGGCGCGGTCTCCGGACGGCATCGCAGGCACGGCCTGAACCCCGCCTCCTCGGCCGCGGCCGCACAGGGGAAATAGGTCGCGTTCTCGCGTCTCGGTGCGCGCGCGGGACAAACGGGGCGGCAGTAGATCCCGGTCGTCCGGACGCCGGTGAAGAAGCGTCCGTCGAACCGCCGGTCGCGACTGAGCATTGCGCGATAACACTGCGAGTCGTCCATCTGCATGCGGGGAAGTATGCGTCGGCGAGAACGATCGCGCTCGCCATTTTCGGACGTGTAGGCGGGACGCGTGAAAAAGGAGGTGATCGCTCGTCGGAGCACGCATTCGGCCGCGGGAGCGGCCACGTTCTGATTGGCCCTGCGCGTCAGCGCGGGGTTGCGTCGAGCGAGTCTCGTTACGCGCGGCGGCAGCGGCGGCGCCTGATGCGTTGCGCGTGAGCGCTACGCGCATTGACTGACGCCTCCTGCGCCGCTGCCGCGGCGCGTTTTCGTTGCCACGGTGTTTCCCACCGCTGACGCAGTGGGCTGATCAGACATGGCCGCTGTCGCGGCCGAACTCATACCCCCACTCATCGACCCCGACGGGGCCGTCGCGAACCCGCCAGCATGACTTTCGGCACTTCTGCGGCGCCGTCTCCCTCTGCCATCGTGTTGCGCGTCGAAGCCGCCGAGGCGCGCTGCGTCGTCGCGCGGTTCCGCGATAAGATCCGGCGTCATCAACCCGTGGTGAGGGAGCACGAAACAGGAGCCGTTGATTCAATGAGTGTGGACAAAGACAAGCTGGATGGATTGAAGATCGATCGCGCTGGTGTGGGGGAGTCGCGATCGCGACCCATCGCGATCGCGAGCGCGGTCGTCGTCGTACTTCTCGCCGCGATGGGCGCCGCATTGTTCGTCAAGCGGCCGGGGAGCGCCGTCGTGAGCGTCGCACCCGCCGAGCAAGTCGCAGGAGACGGCGCGATCACGCTGCTCAACGCGAGCGGATACGTGACCGCGAGACGGCAGGCGACGGTTTCGTCGAAGTACACGGGTAAGGTCGTCGAAGTTCTGGTCGAAGAGGGGCTCGAAGTCCAGGAAGGACAACTGCTCGCACGCCTCGACGATTCGATGACGCGCGCGGCGCTCCGGCTCGCCGAATCGCAGGCGGAATCCGCCTCGAAGGCGCTCCAGGAGACGCGTGTGCGGATTCACGAAGCGCAACTCGAACACGACAGGATCGAGCGGCTCGCGAAGGAGGAAGTTGCGAGCCGCTCCGATCTCGATCGCGCGCGCGCGCAGCTCGACTCGCTGGAGGCGCGGCTCATCGTGCAGGAGCAGGAGCTCGATGTCGCCGGGCGGCAGCTCGTGCTGCGAAAGCAGGAGCTCGACGACACGCTGATCCGCGCGCCATTTGCCGGAATCGTCGTCTCGAAGAACGCGCAGCCGGGCGAGATGATCTCGCCGATCTCGGCCGGCGGCGGCTTTACGCGCACCGGTATCTGTACGATCGTCGACATGGAGTCGCTCGAGATCGAAGTCGATGTCAACGAGGCCTACATCACGCGCGTCGTCGCGAAACAAAAGGTGGAGGCGGTTCTCGACGCCTATCCCGACTGGAAGATCGCGGCGCACGTGATTACGATCATTCCGACGGCCGACCGCCAGAAGGCGACCGTCAAGGTCAGGATTGGCTTCGACGAGCGCGACGCGCGCGTTCTCCCCGACATGGGCGCGAAGGTCGCATTCATTGCGGCGGAGGAAGCTGGGGCCGCGAAGCCCGAGGTCATCATTTCGATTCCGAAGACTGCACTCCGGCGCGATCGCGAACAGGACATCGTGTTCGTCGTGCAGAATGGAAAGATCGAGCGTCGCGCGGTGAAAGTTGGAGGCGCCGATGGCACGCGTGCGCAGATCGTCAGAGGACTCACGGCCGGCGAGTCGGTCGTCGTCGCCGGCCCCGCGGAGCTCGCCGAAGGCGACGCGGTCCGTATCGAGAAGGAGACGGGAGAATGAGCAACGACACACTGGTTCGCCTCGGTGGCGTGGAGAAAACGTTTCGGAGAGGTAGTGAAGAGATTCATGTGCTTCACGAGTTGAGCCTCGAGATCCCGAATGGCGAGTTTCTCGCGCTGATGGGACCATCCGGCTCGGGGAAGAGCACGCTGCTCAATCTGATCGCCGGTCTCGACAAGCCCACGCGCGGCACGATCGAGATCGGTGGCGAACGGATCGACCAGATGGCGGGGCGCGCACTGGCGGGCTGGCGCGCGAGGCACGTCGGCCTCGTCTTCCAGTTCTACAACCTTCTCCCCGTTCTGTCGGCCGAGAAAAACGTGGAGCTTCCGCTTCTGTTGACCTCACTCTCGAACGCGGAGCGAAAGCGGCACGTCGCGAATGCTCTCGAGATCGTCGGCCTCTCGCACCGCGCGAAGCACACGCCGCGTACGCTTTCGGGAGGTGAACAGCAGCGCGTCGGGATCGCGCGCGCGATCGTCTCCGACTCGACGCTGGTCCTAGCCGACGAACCGACCGGCGACCTCGACCGCAAGACCGGCGACGGAATCCTCGATCTTCTCCAGGCGCTCAACCGCGAGCATGGCAAGACGATCGTCATGGTGACGCACGATGCGCACGCGGCGAAGCGCTCGAACCGCGTTCTCTATCTCCTCGACGGACAACTCTCGACGGAGTTGGCGGCATGAGACTCGCCGGCATCGTCGTCTCGAATTTCAAACGGCATCGGCTCCGCACCGCCCTCACCGTGCTGTCGATCCTCGTCGCGTTCGTGCTGTTCGGCTACCTAGCGGCGATCAAGAAAGCATTCGAGGCGGGCGTCGACGTCGCCGGCAAGGACCGGCTCGTCGTGAGGCACAAGATCTCGATCATCCAGATGCTCCCCGTGAGCTACGAGGCGGACATCGAGCGCATCGACGGCGTGAAGGAAGCGACACACGCGTCGTGGTTCGGAGGCATCTACAAAGAGCCCCGAAATTTCATCCCGCAGTTCCCCGTGAAGCCGGAAGAATTCATGGCGATGTACCCGGAGTTCAGGCTCCCTCCGGCGCAGATGGATGCCTGGCTCAGGACGCGGACGGGAGCGGTGGTCGGGCGGAGGACCGCGGACAAGTTCGGTTGGAAGATCGGAGACAAGATCCCGATCCAGGCGACGATCTGGCGTCCGAAGTCGGGTGGCAACACCTGGACGTTCGACATCGTCGGGATCTACGAAGGCGCCGAGGAGGAGACCGATACGACGCTCTTCCTCTTCCGGTATGACTACTTCGACGAGAACCGCAGCTTCGGAGAGGGAGCGGTCGGCTGGTACTACATTCGCGTCTCTGATCCCGCGCGCGCCGCACAGATCGCCCTGAAGGTCGACGAGACGTTTGCGAACTCGGCATACGAGACGAAGACCGAGACCGAAGGTGCGTTCGTCAAGGCATTCGCGGAACAGGCCGGCAACATCGGCAAGATCATCACGTTCATCCTCACGGCGGTCTTCTTCACGATCCTGCTCGTCGCGGGCAACACGATGGCCCAGGCGGTGCGCGAGCGGACTCAGGAGCTCGGCGTGCTCAAGGCGGTCGGCTTTACCGATGGGCAGGTGTTAGGCCTCGTGCTCGTCGAGTCGTGCATCATTTCGATCGTTGGTGGCTCCATTGGCCTGGCGCTCTCGTGGAGGCTCGTCGCGGCGGGCGATCCGACCGGCGGGGCGCTCCCGATCTTCTTCTTCCCGCCCGGAGAGCTCGTGATGGGTGCGCTCTACGTCGTCCTGCTCGGGCTCGCGGCCGGTGCCGTCCCCGCGATCCAGGCGATGCGACTCAATCCGGTCGATGCGCTGAGGAGAGAGTAGTCATGCTTAACTGGATCTCACAGGTCGTGGCGCTCACCGGATTCAATCTGCGCACGATTCCGCAGCGGATGGGATCGGCGTTCGCGTCGATGGTCGGCATTGCCGGAGTCGTCGCGGTCTTCGTCGCCGTGCTCTCGATCGGCCATGGCATTTCGAGGACGATGCGGCAGACCGGCTCGGCAGACGTCGCGCTCGTCCTCCGTGCCGGTGCCGATAGCGAGATGACGAGCATTCTCGTACGCGACGACGTGAAGCTGATCGGCGAGGCGCCGGGAGTCGCGCGCGCCGACGGAGTCGCGCTCGTCTCACCCGAGCTCTTCGTCGTGATCAACCTCCCGAAACGGTCGACCGGAACCGATGCGAACGTGCCATTCCGTGGCGTCGAGAAGCCCGTTCTTGGCGTTCGGTCAAACGTGAAGATCGTCGACGGCCGGATGTTCGAGTGGGGAAAGAACGAAGTGATCGTCGGCCGAGGCGCGCTGATCGAGTTCACGGGGCTCGAGCGGGGTAAGACGATCAAGATCGGCCAGAACGAGTGGACGATCGCGGGCGTGTTCGAATCGAACGGAGGCCTCGAGGAATCGGAGATCTGGACCGACGCCGCCGTCCTGCAGCCTGCGTATCATCGCGGATCGTCGTATCAGGCGGCGCTCGTGCGGCTCGCCTCGGCGGGAAGCTACGACGAGTTCAAGGACGCACTGACGACCGATCCACGGCTCAACGTGAAAGTGCAGCGGATGACGGAGTACTACGCCGAACAGTCGCGCACGCTCCACTTGCTCATCACAGTCCTCGGCACGCTCGTCGCCGGCCTCATGGGGTTGGGAGCGCTCTTCGGCGCGCTCAATACGATGTACACGGCGGTTGCGGGTCGTGCACGAGAGATCGCGACACTGAAGGCGCTCGGCTTTCGCAGCTCCCCGGTCGTCATCTCGATCATCACGGAGTCGTTGCTTCTGGCGACGATTGGAGGAACCGTTGGCGCACTCCTCGCGTGGGCGGCCTTCGACGGATATCGCGCGGCGACGCTGAACTGGCAGAGCTTCAGCCAGGTGACGTTCGCCTTCGACGTCAACACGCGATTGCTCGTGGAGGGCATCGTCTGCTCGCTCCTCATCGGCGTCATCGGCGGTCTCTTCCCCGCGATCCGCGCAGCGCGCCTGCCCGTGTCGGTGGCGTTGCGCGAAGGATGATCGCGCATTAGCGGTCCGTGGGCCCGCGGTTAAGCGGTGCATCGGCGTCGGCAGTTTCGGTGGCGGCGATTTCGCCGCTGCCGACGACGCTCCTGAGCACAGAGTCGTTTCTACGTGCAGTGGTTGCTCAGGCGCCGGCTCCCACGAAGTCTCTCCTCGGCTCCATCGCCTCCGGCTGTCGGCGTATACTCGCACCATCGCATGACTGTCGAAGCCGGGACTCTGCTCGGCCCATACGAGATCGTTGCGCCCATCGGCGCAGGCGGGATGGGCGAAGTCTATCGCGCCCGCGATACGCGCCTCGATCGCCAGGTCGCGGTCAAGCTGCTGCCGTCGCATCTTTCGTCGAGCTCCGACTTCAAGCTCCGCTTCGAGCGCGAGGCGCGCGTCATCTCGTCGTTCAATCACCCTAACATCTGCACGCTGCACGATGTCGGCGAAAAGGACGGCCTCGGCTTTCTCGTCATGGAGTACTGCGAAGGTGAGTCGCTTGCGAGCCGTCTCGCACGAGGTCCGCTGCCGCTCGAACAGGTGCTTCGCATCGGAACCGAGATCGCGAGCGCGCTCGATCGCGCTCACCACGGCGGCATCGTTCATCGCGATCTCAAGCCAGGCAACATCATGCTCACCAAGGGTGGAGCGAAGCTTCTCGACTTCGGGCTCGCCAAACCCTCCGTTGCCATCGGCAGCGGTGCGCACCCGTCGGGCCCGTCGCTCATGGACGGCGCAACGGAGCAGAAGCCACTCACCGCCGAAGGAGCCATCGTCGGAACGTTTCAGTACATGGCGCCCGAACAGCTCGAAGGAAGCGACGCCGACGCACGCAGCGACATCTTCGCGTTCGGCGCGATCCTGTATGAGATGACGACCGGCAGGCGCGCCTTCGAAGGGAAGACGAAGGCGAGCCTCATCGCGTCGATCCTCGATCGCCAGCCGCAACCGATCTCCGAGATCCAACCGCTCGCGCCGCCCGCACTCGAACGAGTGATCCGTACCGCGATGGCGAAGGATCCCGACGATCGGTGGCAAACCGCGCACGACCTGTTGCTCGAGCTTCGGTGGATCGCCGAGGGAGGCTCGCAGGTTGGGCTCGCCGCGCCGGTCGTCGCGCGAAGGAAGATGCGCGAGCGCGTCGCCTGGGGGCTCGCCGCGGTTGCATTGGTCGCCGCGAGTACGGTGGGTGCGCTGCTGCTTCGCAAAGCACCGCCGCCGCGGACGCTTCGCACACAAATCAACCCGCCTGCGGGGGCGCCCTTCCGGTTCGAGATCTCCGATTGCGGCTCGTTGACGATCTCTCCGGACGGGAGACGCGTTACCTTCGCGGCAGCCGGAGACGACGGCGTCACCCGACTCTGGGTTCGCCCTCTCGAATCGCTGGAGGCGAAAGCGATCGCCGGAACGGAGAGTGGGCAGTTTCCGTTCTGGTCCCCCGACAGCCGCTTCATCGCCTTCTTCGCCGATGGCAAGCTCAAGAAGATCGATCCCGATGGCGGGCCAGCGCTCTCGATCTGCGATGTCGAGATCAATCCTCGCAGCGGCTCCTGGAGTCGCGATGGCGTGATCATCTTCTCGCCAAGCTCGGTGACGTCCGTTCACCGCGTCGCGGATTCGGGCGGCAAGCCAACGCCCGTGACCTCGCTCGATGCCGCGGCGGGAGAGACGACACATCGATGGGCGAGCTTCCTTCCCGATCAGAAGCACTTCCTCTATCTCGTCGGAGCGCATTCGGCGGGGACGAGAAGCGAAAAGAACGCAATTTACATCGGCTCGATCGACGGGAAGACCAGGAAGCTGCTCTTCTACGCGCGATCGAACGTGCATTACGCGGCGGGACACCTGCTCTGGGTGCGTGACGGCGCCATCGTTGCGCAACGCTTCGACGCTGACGCGATGAAGCTCGAGGGTGATCCGATTCCCGTCGCCTCGTCGGTTCGCTACACGGCAGGCTTTTTTCACGGCACGTTCTCGGTGTCCGACGAAGGAACGCTCGTCTACACCTCGGTCGCACCGGATCAGAGGGTTCCGCTCGCCTGGTTCGATCGCTCGGGCAGGAAGATCTCCTCCCTCGGCGGACCGGAGCTGTGGGCCGAGGCCGAGCTGTCGCCGGATGGGAAGCACCTCGCTGCGGTGCTGGAGGATCCTGCAGTTGGGACGCTCGACATTTGGATCTACGATCTCGAACGGGGATCGCGGTCAAAATTCGCCTTCTCCCCGGTGAGCGAATACAGTCCCCGATGGTCGCCCGATGGCAGGACGATTGTGTTCGCTCGCGATCTCGAACGGAACAATTGGTCCGACCTCTATCTGAAACCGGCCTTCGGTGGAGGTGAAGAACAACTCCTCCTCGCCTCCGAGGCCACGAAGTTCCCGACTGGTTGGTCGCCCGACGGGAAGTACATCGCGTTCGACAGTTTCACGACCGATCGGCTCAAGCCCGACATCTGGCTCCTCCCGCTGAGCGGCGACCGAAAGCCCGTTCCGTTTCTGCGAGGAGACGCAAGCGAGAGTGGCTTGAAGATCTCGCCCGACGGGAAATGGGCGAGCTACACCTCGGACGAGACCGGAACAGTGCAGGTGACGGTGACATCGTTCCCGGAGAAGCAAGGGAGGTCGGTGATCGGAACGGGGAACGCCACCGCTTCGAAGTGGAGCCGCGGCGGTCGCGAGCTGCTCTACGGGACGGGCGCCGGCGAGCTCTACGCGGTCGAAGTCACCGGGGACGCGTCGAGATTCGAGACTGGCGTTCCGCAACTTCTCTTCAAGTCACGATCGCTGCTCACCGGCGTGGGTGACATCTCCGCGGACGGCGAGCGCGCGCTCCTGCTGGACCTTCCTCCGGAATCCCAATCGGCTCCCATCACCGTCGTCACGAACTGGGCCGCGGTGTTGGAGCGTTAGGCGCATCGGCGTTCGATCTCACGATCGGGAACCGGTGGCGGCACCCGCTTCGCGGGCTTGCCACTGGCTACCCTCCGTCGCCTTTGCGAGGCGATGAGCCTAACGTAGCTCGACGACTCTCGAGGTTTCTTCGGGCTCCGTCCGCAGAAAGGGTCAAAGCTTCTCTTTTCTATCCTCGTGGGCCTCGGGCAGAAGAAAGAAGTTTTACCCCTTCTCTTCCCTGCGGACCACCCCGAAGGCAGCTCGGTGTTACGCCCTCGAAAACACTGCGCACTCACTCTACGATTGGTGGAGACCGAAGAAATCGGCCTCGAAATCTGATCTGATTCGCGCATCCGCAGCACGAAAGGAGAATCAGGCATGGATACGAAGCAAGTGGGAGAGAAGCTGGTCGCGCTCTGCAGAGAAGGTCGCAACATCGAGGCGATCGACACTCTCTACAGTCAGGACATCGTCAGCATCGAAGCAATGGGAAACGAAGAGATGCCGGCAGAGATGAGCGGAATCGCCGCGATCAAGGGAAAGAACGAATGGTGGTA
>JACPDH010000082.1 GCA_016184115.1 Acidobacteriota bacterium
GGCGCGAGCGACGGAAACCTCAGCGTCCACGCGCGAAAACTCGAAGACGCCGGCTACGTCGAGTGCCAGAAGTCGTTCGAAGGCCGCGTTCCGAAGACCGACTACAGACTAACCAACGCTGGTCGCAGAGCGCTCGAGCGCTACCTCGCTCACATGGAAGCGCTCATTCACGCAATGAAGACGAGATGACACCCGCCCCACCCCACGGGAGGAGAGAACATGTCACGCAACTTTGCAACACAAAGTACTTGCCATCACGTCGCGATCGTAATGGACGGCAACGGCCGCTGGGCAGACGAGCGCGGACTCCCACGTCTCGAAGGCCACCGCGCCGGCGCCGTCGCAGTTCGTCGCGCGACGGAAGCTGCCGCTCGCCTGGGCGTCCCGTTGTTGACGCTCTACGCCTTCTCCTCCGACAACTGGCGCCGCCCTGAAGACGAGGTCCGTGGCCTCTTCGCGCTATTCACCGTGTATCTACGCGAAGAGCGCGAGCGCGCGCTGCGCGAAGGCGTTCGCGTGAGCGTCATCGGCCGACGCGACCGCCTCGCGCCGAGGCTCGTCCGCGAGATCGAGCGTACGGAAGAAACGACGCGCGGCGGCACGAGGTTGCATCTTCGGATTGCGATCGACTACTCCGCGCGCGACCTCCTCGTCGCCGCCGCTTCCGACGTGCCACGATCGCGCGACGAGATGTCGCGCGCCATCGCGCGCGCAATGCATGCGGAGGCATCGACCGAAGACGTCGACTTGTTCATTCGCACCGGCCGCGAGCGCCGCCTGAGCGACTTTCTGCTCTGGGAGTGCGCCTATGCCGAGCTCGTCTTCTACGACCGAATGTGGCCCGACTTCTCCGCCGAAGACCTTGAAGAAGCGTTGCGGGCATTCGAACGACGGCAGCGGCGCTTCGGAAAGACACCCGCACAGACTGCCGAGGTCGCTCGATGAGGGAGCGCTTCGACGCGGTCGTGATCGGAGCCGGGCTGGCGGGACTTTGGTGTGCGCGGGAGATGGCAAGGGCCGGCCTTCAAGTGGCGATCGCCGACAGAAAGGCCGATCCAGGCGAAAAGGTCCAGACCACAGGGATCTTCGTCCGAAAAACTTTCGACGAGACGCGTCTCCCGCACGCCTTCCTCGGTGCGCCGATCCGCCGCGTCCACCTCCACGGACCACGCGGCGCCACGCTTTCGTTGGCGAGTGAACGAGATGAGTTTCGAATCGGGAGGATGTCCGAGCTTTACCGCCATCTACTCGCGCAGGCCGTCGAGTGTGGCGCCACGTGGCTGCCTGCCGCGTCGTTCGAGGGCACTCACCCCGCCACAGGAGGATCGCTCGTCCATCTTCGCGTCGATCGCTCGATCACCGAGCTGACCGCGCGCTACGTGATCGGCGCCGACGGAGCACGCTCACTCGTGGCGCGCGACCTCGGCCTCGACGTGAACGACAACTTCCTCGTCGGCGTGGAGAACGTCTATCGCCGAGGTGCAAACGA
This sequence comes from Acidobacteriota bacterium, assembly GCA_016184115.1. Classification (GTDB taxonomy): domain Bacteria; phylum Acidobacteriota; class Thermoanaerobaculia; order Gp7-AA8; family Gp7-AA8; genus JACPDH01. Next base: position 1,490 of record JACPDH010000082.1, read on the forward strand.
AGGCGAGCCGGAGTTGCACTGCTATCTCGAGCCCGCTCTCGCGCCCGGCTACATCGCATGGGCAGCCGGTGACAATGACGAGCTGCACGTCGGCGTCGCTGGCAAGGCGGGGAAATTCGATCCGGCGGCCGCGCTCGATCGCTTCGTCGACAGAGTTGCTCCCGATCTCGGCCTCTCCCTCCCCGCCTCCTTCGTGCGACGGGGCGGGCTGATTCCCGTCAACGGCGTGCTTCAACGGATCGCGTCGCAGCGCGGCCTGCTGATCGGGGACGCTGCAGGAGCGGTCTCGCCCCTCACCGCGGGAGGGCTCGACGCGTGCGTCCGGCTCTCGTCCGCTGCCGCGCGCATCATCGTCGAGGCGTGCCGGCGCGACGACTCGTCGCTCCTACCGCAGTTTGATGGGAACCGATTCCGAGCACGATTCATCGCGCGCCTCTGGATGCGAAAGGCATTCTCGACGGTCACTTCACCGCACCTGCTCGACCTCGCCGTGCGTCTCGCCGCGCTACCTCCGCTCCGCGCGCTCGCAAGCCACGTATTCTTCGGCCGCGGATCGTTTCCCGACGTGAGGTTCGCGTTCGAGACGACGCGAGACGCCGTGCGCGCATGAGGCCGCGAACGCGCAGCTGTGATTCGATTCGGTTCCTGGCTCGGTTTCTCACAGCCCTTCGTCACGAGACAGCCGAGAGTGGCCTGGCTGCTATCGGCTGTCGCAGCAGAAGGACGGTGAAGAATGCGGGCTAGCCTAACGCCCAGCAGCGAAGACGAGTGGAGGGTTGCCGCTCCAATCGGGGAATCGTCTCGACGGAGGTGCACTTCGCTCGTTTGAGAGTATGGACTTGCCCATCGCCCGGCCGACCCGCCATTCCAGGAACCTCGCAACTCCCGATTTCCCGGATTTCGAATGTCTCGTAGGACAAAACCTCCGCGCGGACATAGATTGACGTCATCCGTCCGAACTAGTCGCACCACCACGGCAGGCGCGCATCGCTTCGCTCATCGCGATCGAGTGTGTACGCGTTTACGAAGGGAGGTGGCATCGATGCCGGCCTGACGAGCCCTGTCCCGGTCCGAGTAACTCACCCTGAATTTGCCCACGAGGAGGAGCAGATCATGCAGAGATGGAAGTCCCCGCTTCGCGCGTCCGCGCTCGTTCTCGTCGTAGCCGCCGCGGCCATCGCGGTCGGTTCCGCCGGCGCCGGCGAATCGAAGGAGCCGGCGTGGAAGATGAACGCCTCGATCATCGAGGCATGCAGTTGTCCCATGTTCTGTCAGTGCTACTTCAGCACCGAGCCCGCCGCGCACCACGGCGCCGGCCATGCGGAAGAACACTTCTGCAAGTTCAACAACGCGTTCAAGGTCAACGAGGGGAATCACGGAGATACGAATCTCGCCGGCGCGATGTTCTGGATCGCAGGCGATCTCGGCGGCGACTTCTCGAAAGGCCAGATGGACTGGGCGGTCCTCACGTTCGATCCATCCGTCACCGAGGCGCAGCGGAAGGGGATCATGGCGATCCTCGGCCAGCTCTACCCGGTCAAGTGGAGCTCCTTCACCGTCGCGAAAGACGCGAAGATGGAATGGACCGCGGGCAAAGACCGATCGGTGGCGAAGCTCGACGGCGGAAAGACAGCGGAAGTCGCGCTCAACCGGTTCCAGGGAATGACCAACGATCCAATCGTGATCAGCAATCTCCGCTACTGGGGTGCGCAACGGAACAGCGGCTTCGTGCTCATGCCCAACGAAGTCGAAGCGTACCGTATCGGAGACAAGCCGTTCGAGTTCAAAGGAACCAACGGATTCATGATCACGTTCGACATCTCGTCAGCAGACGTCAAGATGTAGCCAGCGCCCCGCGGTCGGCCGTTCGCGGAACGCTCTCTCGGAACATGCTTCGGGGAGAGCGATCCGCGACCCCGCGCCGCCGCTGCATTTCATGCGAATTTCGCAGCTTCCTCACGCGCGCCCGCGCGATCGCCACGCCGGCTTTCCTCCGCCGGTCCACAGTACGATCATGAGGCAGGCTCAGATCGTTCACGATCTCGACGAGCTCGATGACGTTTCGGTTCCGTATATCCGAGCGCAAGTCGAGGAATGCTGGCAGAACGCAACTCGAGAGAGCAGCCTCACTCACATCCGGGACGCGTGCGGAGCGTTCTTCCAGAAGCTCGACCCGATTGAAGCGGCGATGGTCGAGATCATGCTCGCACGTCGCCCCTTGACCATCACCGCTGCGAAGACGTTCGACGATGCCGGTAAGGGACTCGCCTATCCTGCTCTCGCGGCCGCGGCGGTGTTGACCGACGGACGCGGCGCATTCGCGGTGATCCTCGCGTGCGCAATCGCAACGGCAGTCAGCCTCGCTCTCTATCCGTTGCTCAAGCAGTTCGTCGCCCGCGAACGGCCGCTGACGTTCGACCCGGAGCTCGGAATCGGCGTCGCCCCGATCGACCGGTACTCGTGGCCGAGTGGTCACTCGATTACCGCGACCGCGTTTCTCGTACCGTTCGCGCTGGCCGGCAGTTCGTTGCTTCCATTGATCGGAGCCTTCGCTCTTCTGGTCCTCTGGTCTCGCGTTGCTCTTGGACATCACTACCCCAGCGACGTCGCTGGTGGGGTAGCCATCGGGGCGGTGATCTCCGCGCTGTCGTGTCTCGTCGTGGGAGTCTGACCGCGTCTCAAAACGAAACAGCCGCACGCACGGCGGCAAAGCCAATCGTCGACACGGCGACGCCGAGCGCGACGAAGAGCGCGACCGAAGCGAGGAGCATCGAGACGCCGAATCGAGCGAGCCGGCCATCCTGGTTGGCCCAACCGAGCGAGAAGCCGATGATCGAGAGCGCGGGAAGTGAATTCGTCAATGGCATGAACGGAATCGGCACCGCGAGCAGCGCGGCAGCAACGATCATTCCGACACCGCAGACCAGCCTTCCTCTCGAGCCTTGGAGCCATCGCGGAGACGCGTGGTGACCGCGCCGCATCCATTCGGGAAGCCGATGCAGCGCGCCTCGCAGTGCCCGATACGCCGCACGCGGCACCGTCATCGATCGGATTCGCCGTGGAATAGGCGATTCCTCGCGGTCCGACAGAAGGCCGATCCCAATCAGTGCGATCACGACGCTCGCGACTGTCGTCAATGGACCGAGACTGATCGGACCGAGGAACGGGAGAGCGAAAAGCGCCGCACCGAGCCCTCCCGCGCGATCGCCGAGCGGCTCGAGAATGTCGCCGACCGTGGCGCGGCCAGCGCACTCGTAGCGGTTCTCGAGCTCCTGTAAGGCCTGCGCGAGCGCATCGAACGCGTTGCGCCTCGGCGGGCCGTCGTGCCGTTCCTCGTGCATGGATTCGGACAGGAGACGACTTCGCTGGAACGACGATCGCCTCGGTGCTTCGTCTAACCCGCTCGATTCGCGTTTCAATCCAGCGCGTGCCACGGATCGAGACGGCGGCTAGCCCGCATTTCTCACAGCGCTTCGTCGCGAGCCGGCCGAGAGCGGCCTGGATGCGAGGCGCGCGGCGATTTCGCGACGACGGCATAGTTGACACTATGTCGAGGAGCGAAATCGTCGCGCAACGAAGCAGGCAGACCGCTATCGGCTGTCGCAGCGGAAGGGCTGTGAGAAATGCGGGCTAGAAGCCTGCGTGGTGGAACGGCTTCAGCACCACGAAGGCCACTTGTTCCGGATCCTCCGCGAGTTTATCGTCAGGGAAAGACCGGAACGTCGGACTGTGTGCGGGGACGTCAATGCCTGCGTCGAAGTCGGTGATCGAAGCCGCGTGGACCTGGACGGGCGAGCAGTTTCAGCGCGACGTCCAGATCGTCGTCGACCGCCATGGCCGGATCGAGAAACTGATCCCCGCGGGACGTCCCGCCACACGCCGTCTCCCGGGCCAGGCGCTCCTTCCCGGTTTCGTGAACGCGCGTTCTCTCAGTTTCCAGCGCGGCATGCGTGGTCGCGGCGAAGGGTTTCCAGTCGGCGTCGGGAATCTCTGGACCTGGCGCGAGGCGATGTACGACCTCGTGCTCGAGCTCGACTCCACATCGCTCTATGCCCTCGCTTCCCGCGCGTTCCGCGAGATGCGCGCCGCGGGAATCACGACGGTTGGCGAGGTGCAGCTGCTTCATCACACGTTGGGCGAGGTCGACTACGCGTACGACGAGGTGATCCTGCGCGCGGCCGCGACCTCGGGGATCCGCATCGCCCTTCTCGAGGCGTACGTGCACGACGGCGGCTACGGACTCCCTCCCAACGACGCCCAGAAGCGCTTTGCGTCTCCCTCGCGGGGCCAGTTCTGGAGGCAAGTCGATGCACTCGAGGCGGCGCGCGATCCGCGCACGCAGTCGATCGGTGTCGCCGCGTACGGCCTGCGAACCGTCCCTCTCGTCGAGCTCGCCGAGCTCCATGCGGAGACGAGGCGCCGGGATCTCGTGTTCCACGTCCCAGCCGAAGAACAGCGCCACGACGTGGATCAGTGCGTCGCGCACTACGGCAAGCGACCACTCGAGCTGCTCCTGGACACGATCAAGATCGACCGCCGGGTAACGGTCGCTCACGCGACGCACGCCACGCCCGACGATCTCGCACGCTTCTTCGCGGCGGGAGGCAACGTCTGCCTCGCGCCCCTCACCGAGCACAACCTCGGCGATGGCCTCATTCACACCGAGAGCATCCGCGGCGTCTCGGAACATCTCGCGCTCGGCACAGCGGGCAACGGGAGAATCTCGATGCTCGAGGAGATGCGCGCGCTCGAGTACGCGCATCGCGTGCGCGCCGAATCGCGCGGGATCTTCCGCGACGAGTCGGGGCGCGTCTCGAAGACACTCCTCGAGATCGCCACGCGCGGTGGCGCTCGCGCGCTCGGTCTCGAGACGGGACGAATCTACCCGGGCTACTGGGCGGATTTCACCGCGATCGACCTCACGCACCCTTCGATCGAAGGCTGTGACGAGCAGTCGATTCTCGATGCCGTCGTGTTAGGCGCAGGAGACGAGATCATTACCGCGACCTGCGTCGGCGGAAAATGGACGGAGCACCGTGAGGCACGGCTTCAGACTTGAAGCGCCCGGAGCCATTCGCGGCGATCTCGAAGCGGGGAACTACTGCTTTTCTGAGGTGCGCATCGCCTTCGACGACTGGAGAATCAGCCTCACGACCTGGCGCTTCAGTTGCGCCGGGATCTCGTCCGAGCCAAGGGAATCCGCCATCGCGTCGGCAATCGTTTCGACGTACTCCGCGAGCTCTTGAACCAACACATTCATCCGCTGGATCTCGTCGACATACGCCTGCTCGAATGTGGTGCTGAGCGAGAGCTGATCGCGAAGCGATTCGACCTCGGCGACGAGCTCGGCCGCGAGCTCCTGCGTCACGTCGGCGCCTGCCTCGAGGAGCGTTCGCGCCCTGTCACAAGCAGTATCGGTGGGTGGATTCATGCCTTCCGGATCCATGCGCAGATGGTAACCGATCGGGTCGCCGGGAGAACCGTCACCCATCGCGCGCGCGGAACGTCAGGAGGTTTCGCTTCACCCACTCGCGGTGTCCAACCTTACGTGAATAGAATGGGCCATGCGGAAATGGCACAGACCGTCCGGGAGCTCTCGGGCGTGATCTTTGAGTTTGGAGAGGCCAGGCTCGTCAACGCGGCGAAGCTCGGAGACCGCGATGCGGCCGAACGGCTCGTCGAGCTGACCTATGCTGCCGTCTACGCCAGCCTCTATCGCATGTGCCACGGCGACGCTGACCTCGCCGCCGACCTGACGCAGGACACCTACCGTAAAGCGTGGGAAGCCCTCGCCGGGTTCGACGGGAGATCGAAGCTCTCGACGTGGCTTTACCGGATCGCCTACACGACGTTTTTGAATCACGTACGGCGACCCGATCGGAACGTCGAGCTCGACGAGGGCTCGATCGAGGTCAACGACCCGGCACCCTCGATCGAAGACACGATCGGGAAGAGCGAGGAGTCGTCGATGCTGCGCGAAGCCGTGCTCGCGCTCCCCGACGAGTTGAGGTACACGGTGACCGCTCATTACTGGGGAGAGGTCCCGATACCAGAGATCGCGAGGCAGGAGAAAATCACTGCCGTTGCGATTCGAAAGCGGCTGCGAAAAGCCTGCATGCTTCTCGAGGCCGCGATGATGGAGAGCAGACAGTCATGAAGCCGACGAAGGACGACATTCGCAGGCGTCTCGGCCTTCGCGAGGTTCCCAAACCTCCCGACGACCTGGTGCGCCGGCTCAAGGCGGATATCCCGCCTTCCTTTCGATATACGAACCATGCGGCTGCCGGCAGGAAAGGCGACGCTTCGTCCACGGCACTCCGCGGCATGTCGTGGCAGGTGGCGGCCTCGTTCCTCGTGCTGACGCTCGGTGGCGTCGGCATCTACATGGTCATGTACGAAACGGAGCAGCGCGAAACTGCGAGGATCGCCGAGGCAGACAAGGCGCCCGAGGTGGAGTTCTCGCCTCCGACGTCACCGCCCGCAGCGGCGCCGGCCACAGAGGCGCCGAAGCTGAAAAAGAGCGACTCGCCGTCGACGTTCGCATACGAGATTCCAGCGCCTCCGCCTCCTCCGCCGCCGTCGCGCCAGACACGCGGCGATGAACGTGCCGCACAGACGGTCGAGGGGCGCGCAGAAGGAGGCGTCGAAGGCGGCGTCATTGGTGGTGTCGCAGGCGGCGTGCCGGGCGGCGTCCTTGGAGGCGTGGTCGGAGGTGTCGCGGAGAACGAGGTCGCCGCGTCGGCGGGCGTCGCTCTGGCTGACGCCGACGATGCGCGCAGACAGCCGGCGGAGCCTCAGGTTTCCGGCGGCAGGGATCACGCCTTCGCCGAAGAGAAAGGAATCACCACCCGCGCGTCTGCACCAGCGACGGCAGCAGCGCCGGCAGAGGTCGCCGCGAAAGACGAAAAGGTCAATGGAGTCTATCGGGAGCCGGCACTCGAACCTCCCGCGTCGCAAACCGAAAGTGTCCAACTGCTACGTGCACGAGCCGCTGCGGGCGAGACGCTTCGCGTCGGCGGGGCGGTCAAGGCTCCCGTCGTCGTGGAGCGGGTCGAGATCGCGTACCCGAAGCGGGCAAAAGAAGCGGGAATCCAGGGGATCGTGATCATCGAGACGGTCATCGACCGCCAAGGCAGAGTGAAGAGCGCGAAGGTGCTCAAGCCACTTTCGATGGGGCTCGACGAGGCGGCACTGCGGGCCGTGAAGCAGTGGAAGTTCAAACCCGCCACGCTCGAGGGAGAGCCTGTCGAAGTCCGCTTCGTGCTGACGGTGAATGCGAAACTGTCGCGGTGAGGCGGCCCTTCCTTAGTGCTCAGTCCTGAGTCCTGAGTGCTCAGTCCTGAGTCCTGAGTCCTCGGTGCTGAGTCCTGAGTCCTTAGTCCTGAGTCCTTAGTCCTTAGTCCTTAGTGCTCAGTCCTGAGTCCTGAGTGCTCAGTCCTGAGTCCTCAGTCCTGAGTCCTCGGTGCTGAGTCCTCAGTAATGAGTACGAAGTTGGAGAGGCTGCGGCGGACGACGGGAGGAGAGATGCAGGTCGCGCCTCGGAGCAGCTGCCAAGTTTGGAGGCCGCGCGCTTGCGCGCCTTCATGCTCGCCGTGAAGTTCCGGTCGCCGCCCGCCCGCCTCCTCTCGCCTCTCTCCTCTCTCCTCTCGCCTCTCGCCTCTCGCCTTACGCTTCTCGCGTTCTGTTACTCTGCGCGTTCCATGTCCGACCTCCGTTCCGAACTGCGGGCGCTGCCGCGCGAAGCCTGGATCCTGTTCTTCGGGACGTTTCTGAATCGCTTCGGCTCATTCGTGCACCCGTTCCTCGTTCTCTATCTCGGAAGCAAGGGCTACGGCGCTGCGGCGGGTGGGCTTGCGCTCGGCGCGTACGGCGTCGGACACGGCATCTCGTCGCTCATCGGAGGATGGCTCGCCGACCGCATCGGGCGGCGCAACTCGATCGCGATCTCGATGTTCAGTTCCGCGCTCGCGATGCTGGCGCTTTCGCAAGCGGAACGGTATTGGACGATCGTCACCCTGGCGACGCTCGCGGGAATCGCGGCGGAGCTCTATCGCCCCGCAGCCAGTGCTCTTCTCGGAGACCTGACCCCGATCGGGAACCGCGTGATCGCCTTCGCGACGTACCGGCTTGCGATCAACGCGGGTTTCGCGTTCGGACCTGCAACGGCGGGATTTCTCGCGAAGTACTCGTTCACATGGCTGTTCGTCGGCGACGCGATCACGTCGGTGCTCTATGCGATCGTCGCGCTCATCGCCCTTCCTCATGGGCTTCGAAGCTCGGCTGAGGATGCGGGCTGGCTCCCGGCGATCCGGCACGCGAGATCCGACCGGAGATTTCTCGCGTTTCTCGCCGCGTCGATGATCTCCGCGATGGCGTTCTTTCAGTTCGAGTCGACGTTCGCGCTTCATGTGATCGATGCCGGCTTCTCCGCGGCGACCTACGGCGCGCTCGTCTCCCTGAACGGCTTCATGATCATCGTGCTCGAGCTGCCGATCGCATCGATGACGAGAAGAACCTCGCGACCTCGCGCCGTCATGGCACTCGGCTACGCGTTGGTCGGCGTCGGCTTCGCGATCAACATCGTCGCCTTCTCGATACCGCTCATGGCGCTCTCGGTCATCGTCTGGACGATGGGAGAAATGACGAACGCGCCGCTCGGCGGAGCCTACGTCAGCGACCTTGCGCCTCCAGAGCTCCGCGGCCGCTACATGGGCCTCTGGGCGATCACGTGGTCGGTCGGCCTCACGCTCGGTCCCGCCCTGGGAACATGGATCTACGCCACGAGCCCCGCCGCGGTCTGGGTGCTGTCGCTTCTCTGTGGCCTAACCGCAGCGGCGATCATGTACGAGAAAAAGGGCGCTGAGTGCTGAGTCTACGGAAGGCCGTCAGCGCTGCACCCACTTCGCCAGCGCGACTCTCAAGTCTTCCTGTCGCGTGGGCTTCGCGAGGTAGTCGTCCATTCCAGCCGCAAGGCACTTCTCCCGATCGCCGTCGAGTGCATGTGCCGTCATCGCGATGATGCGAATCCGGCGCGCTGCCCCTTCGAGCCTCCGGAGCTGAATCGTCGCTTCGTATCCGTCCATCTCCGGCATCTGACAATCCATCAGAATCACAGGGTAGTGACGCTCCTGGATCGCGGTTAGGACTTGTGCGCCATTCTCGACGATGTCGACCTCGTAACCGAGCTTGACCAGCTGGCTCTTCGTGAGCTTCTGATTGAGCGTGTTGTCTTCCGCGAGCAGGATGCGTGTCGTGCCCTCCGCAACCGGCATCGGCAATGCCGAAGGTAGCGGCTCGGGCGCCGCGGGAAGCGCTGACGGAGCTGCTACCTCGCGCGGCTTCTCGCGTTTCGGGCGAAGCTCCTTCGCCATGACGATCGTCAGCGCATCGAGCAGCTCGGCCTGCTCGACCGGCTTCTGAATGTACGCGGCGATCCCGACCTCGCGCAACAGGTCGTCGTCGACCTGCTCTCCGAGCGAAATCATCGACAGCAGCGAGACCGTCGCGATCGACGGCTCACTTCTGATCGCCTCGGCAAGCGCCAGTCCATGCATCGCCGGCATGTGCAGGTCGAAGATCGCAATACGGAACGGGTCGCCCACCGCCGCCTCGGCGCGCATCATCTCCAGCGCGTCGACCGGCGACGTCGCCGTGTCGCAGCGCATCCGCAGCGTTGACTCGAGATAGTGAACGACGATCTTCCGGCTCGTCTCGCTCTGGTCGAGCACGAGCACGCGAGTTCCGGTGAAATCGAACCGCTCAGCATCGATGTGCCTCGTCTCGAACGGAATCGAGAACCAGAACGTCGAGCCCTCGAGCACCTTGCTGTCGACACCCATCACCCCGCCCATCAGCTCGACGAGCTGCTTCGACGTCGAGAGGCCAAGCCCGACTCCTCCATACTTGCGCGTCATCGAGCCGTCGGCCTGAGTGAATGAGTCGAATATCCTGCCGAGCGAGCCCTCCGGAATCCCCATCCCCGAGTCAGTCACTTCGAAACGGACGATCTGATGCGTGTCGGTCTCGCGCTCGAGTCGCACGCTCACGAAAACCGAACCATGCTCGGTGAACTTCACCGCGTTGTTCAGGAGATTGGTGAGCACCTGGCGCACCGCACTCACGTCGCCGTAGACGACCGCGGGGAGATTCTCGTCGAGCGTCATCGTCATCTGGAGCTGCTTCTCCGACGCCGCGACCTTCATCACTTCGACGATCCACGTGACGGTGTTGATCAGGTCGAAGTCGCTCAGGGTGCGCGTGAGCCTTCCCGCCTCGAGACGCGAGACCTGGAGGATGTTGTTGATGATCGACAGGAGCTCGTCCGCGCTCGACAACGCCGTTCGCGCGAACTCCGTCTGCTCTTCGTCGAGCTTCGAGTCGAGCAGCAGCTGCAGCATGCCGACGATCGCGTTCATTGGCGTTCGGATCTCGTGGCTGACGTTCGTCAGGAACTGACTCTTCAGGCGGGACGACTCGAGTGCCGCGTCGCGTGCCTTGCCGAGCTCGACCTCGAACTGCTTACGCTCGCTCACATCGCGGAAGATGACGCGGACGAGAGACGTGCGTCCCTCGAGGACTCGCGGGCTCAATTTCCCTTCCACGGTTAGGCGTCTGCCGCGATTCGTCAGGAAGACCGTCTCGATCGTCTCGGCCCGCCCCGTCGCGACGACGCGGCGGAACACCTTGACGAACTCCGGCCTCATGTCGGGGTTCACGATGTCGGAGAGCGAGACGCGCGGCACCTCTTCGCGCGAGTATTCGAATGCCTCCAGCCACGCACGGTTGACATGGATCAGCCGCCCGTCGGTCGAGATCGTGAGGATGAAGTCGTCGACGCTCTCGAACAGGTCCTGCAGCCGCTCCTGAGTCTCCGCGAGCGCATGCTTGACGTCCGACGTCTCGCGCGCGCGACGCTCGAGTTCGCTGACGTCGCGCCGCATCACGAGCGCGCCCACGACTTCCCTCGCGAGTGACTCGAGGATTCGCTTCTGCGTAGGGTTGAGCGCGCTGCGAGGCACGCTGTCGAAGACCGCGAGCGTGCCGAGCACGTGCCCTTCGGCCGTGATCAGCGGCGCGCCAGCGTAGAACCTGACATGGGGCGGTCCGGTGACGAGCGGGTGGCGCGCGTAGTCGGGATCGCGCAACGTGTCGGCGATCATCACTGTGCTGAACAACTGAATCGCGCGCTCACAGAAGCTGAGGCTCCGCGGCATCGATTCGATCGCCCAGCCATGCGTCGCCTTGAACCACTGCCGTTCCGCGTCGACGAATCCAATCATCGCAACCGGAGCGCTGCATGAAAGCGCCGCGATCTTCACGATCTCGTCGAGCGTCTCGTCAGCCTCCAGCTCGAGGACGCCCCAGCTCATCACCGCATCGAGACGATCCTTCTCCACGGACGGGTCGGGGCCATTCGTATTCATGTGCGGCCCATTGTAGAACGTACGCGAGTCGCCGGAGACTCGCCTTTCGTTGGCCTCTACCGAGACTTCCCGGTGCCGATCCAACCGAGACGCTTGAATATGAAGAGCAGCACGGTCGCGATTGCGCCCATGAAGCCGAGCACCGCGAAGTAGGAATAGCGCCCCGGAAGCTCCGGCATGTGCTGGAAATTCATCCCATAGATTCCAGCGATGAGTGAGAGCGGGAGGATGATCGCCGATACGACCGTCAGCACGCGCGCAATCTCCGCCGTCCTCGCCGCCGCATTCGCCTGGAAGCTCCCGACGAGCCCGTCGAGAAGATGGTGCGAAGAGTCGATCGCGCCGCGAACCGCCTGCACCCCTTGCAGCAACTCGCTGAACGACTGCCGTGCCTCGCCGCTGATGAAGCGGCTCCGCTTCGTCACCATGAGCATGAGCACGATGTGCAGACTCGCCGTCAGCTTCTTGAGCGTCAGGATGTTCATCCCGGCGATCGCGATCATCTGTTCGAGCTCTTCCGCTTTGCCGCTGAGAACGCGCGCCTGCAGCGAATCGAGATAGTTGTCGTTCGCCAGATTGAGGTGCGCGTAGTCGTAGAGGCATCGGCTGAGGAAGAGGAACGCGATGAAGCCCGGCGACTTGCCGAACATGCGGAAGTTCTCCGCACACTCCTCCTTCACGTAGTCGACTGCCTCGAGGGGCCGCTGGTGGTACGTGATCACGTAGTCGATGCCGATCACGATGATCATCCGGACGACGTCGAGCTCGCGAAGTCCGGCCGACGTGTCGAGGTGCGCGTCGGGGTGCAGGATCTCATAGAGGTAGAAGGCGTAACAGTCCGACTGGTCGACGATCCGCGGAAGGATCTCGTCTTCGCCGAAGTGGCTCAGCAGCACGACGTCGATTCCGACTTGCCGGAGAACGTCATTGAGGGCGCCGATGTCGTGCCCCTGGAGATCGATCCATGAGAAGACATCGTGATCCTCGAGCTCTGCCGCGAGCCCGCCGCGGTCGAACGAGCGCACGTCTCTCGTCGCCGGATTGAAGCTCATGCCATGAAAGGCTCCGGCTGTCGCCGCGCCCGCTTCGTTCGTCACGAGTCCATCTCCTGTCTATCGGCCGTGGGGTGAATTATCGTCGATCGCGGTATCATTCGCGACGATTTCGGATGAAGAAACGGGCCCCGGTCGCGGACACGCTCACTGCGCTGTCGTTCGTCGTCGCGACGGCCTTACCTTCCTTGCAAGGAGCGGCCGCCACGCCCCCGCCTCCTGCCGATCCCACCGCAATCGCGGCGATGCATGCGCGCATCTTCACCGACGATGACGGCCTCCCACAGAACTCGATCGAATCGCTCCGCTTCTCGCCCGACGGAATGCTCTGGGCCACGACGCGTGAGGGAGGGGCTCGATTCGACGGAACGGAATGGACTCCTCTGTCAATGCCATCGCGGGCCGGGAACAACTGGCCACGCATTGCCCTCCCCTCGCACGATGGCGCCGTCTGGTTCGGAACCGAGGGAGGAGGCCTTCACCGATTCCTTCATGGCAAGTGGGCGAGCGTTTCCGATGGCACGATCGAGCACGACACGGTCCTCGCTCTCGCCGAAACGACGAGCCCACGCCTAGGGGCCGCGATCTGGGCCGGTTCGAGCTCGGGGCTCTTCCGGATCGACCCGGGTACGATGCGCGTCTCTCGCATCACCGCGCTCGGTGGAACGAGCATCACCGCGCTCTACGCAACTCCGTCGTCGTTACTCGCCGGCAGCGCGAACGGCGCCGTCTTTCGCTGTGAAGCCAACCGATGCCTTCCTGACAGCCTGTTGAGCGAGCTCGCACCTGGCGCGCGCATTGCCGGCTTCGCCGAGACCGAGGATTCCGACGGCGCGCGGACGACGTGGATCGCCACCGATCGAGGTATCGCGGTCTCGTCGCCCGCCGGGAGCCGGCTCGAGCTCCCCGGAACGCGGATCAACGCCATCACCCTCACGCACGACTCGCGCGGAGAGACGACGCCATGGATTGCCCTCGATGGGGCCGGAGTGCTTCGCCGCGTGGGCGGACAGTGGAGCGCCCCAACCGTCGCCCCAGGTTTGCCTAACGGATTCGTCTTTTCATTCGCCCCGTATCCCGTCACGGGGCCGACGCGGCATCTGTTTGCCGGAACGCTGAACGGTGTCGTCCGGATCGACGTCGCCGCGTGGCGCTCGATCGATGTCGACGCGGGCCTTCCCGACTCCTCGGTGGTCAGCATTCTCGAGGCGCGCGTGGGCACCGGGTCGGAGTATCTGCTCGGGACGACCGCTGGACTCGCCAGTCTGGACGGTGGCGCCTGGCGCCGTGTGGACGAACGAGCCCTCTCGTCCGCCCCCGTTTTCGCTCTACTTCAGAGCCGCGATGGCACATCGATCTGGGCCGGCACGAACGAAGGACTACTCACCCGGCGCGACGGACGCTGGTCGGAGGAGAGCGCCACATCTGCGCTCCCCCGCGCAGCGGTCGTGTCGTTGATGGAGACGTCTGACCCTGAAGGCCGTCGTCTCTGGGCCGGAACCTACGGCTCGGGGCTCTGGTCTCGCGTTGGGAACGGAGATTGGACCCCAGTCGAAGGGCTTCCCGACGGACGTGTCGAAGCTCTCGTTGCCGATGAGCGTGACGGAAAGCCGCTTCGCGTCTGGGTCGCCACGAACCGCGGTCTCGTCTCAATCGAGGGGCATCGCGTCACCGTCATCGACCGCGACGCGGGGCTCCCTGCCGGCATCATCCGGAGCCTCCAGCTTGCGGAAGGGCCCGATGGCAAAACGTATCTCTGGGCCGGCACGGCCACGGGACTGAGCTGGCGTGAGGCGGGCAATGACCAGGGCCGATGGCAGACGCTCTCGCGGGCCACCGGCGCCCTCCTGCCGGGCGACAATGTCTATCAGGTTCGCTGTGAGAGCCCGACACGCTTCTGGCTCTTCACGGGCCGCGGGATCGTTCGCCTAACATTCCCTCCAGGCGCTCCTGCGACTCCCGCGTCGGCCACAATCGAGAGCTTCACGACCGCTGACGGCCTGCCTGGGAACGAGTGCAACTTCGGGGCGTCGCTGATCGACACGTCGGGTCGCGTATGGGCCGGGACGACGCGCGGCGCCGCGATCTTCGATCCTTCGATCGCAACCGACGACCGGATCCCAAAAACGATCGCCTTCACCGAGGCCCGCGCCCTTCAGGCGAACCTCCCGATCGATGCGAAGCGCGCGCTCCGGCACGATCAGAGCGATGTGCTATTCGCCTACAGGCTTCTCGATCCGGGCCGAGGCGACCGAGCGCTCTACCGAACGCAGCTCGTAGGCAGCGAGAAGAGTCCCGGCGAATGGGGCCGCGCCGCGGAGCGGCGATTCACAGGGCTGCCGCCAGGACGGTATACGTTCCGAGTCTGGGGACGCGATGCCGGTGGAAACGTCTCCGGCCCGCTCGAGCTGCAGTTCGCCGTTGTCGCGCCCCCGTGGCGCTCCTGGTGGGCGATGCTCGTCTATATCGGCGTTGCAATTGCGGGCCTCGCGACGATTCACCGAATCCGCGTGCGCACCATCAGTGCACACGCGGAACGCCTCGAACGCGTCGTTCGCAGCAGGACGCGTGACCTCGAGCGGATGAACCGCGAGCTCGGGATCGCCAACGCCGCACTCGCCGACATGAGCGTGACCGATCCGCTCACGGGCGCGAGAAACCGCCGCTTCCTCGATCAGGAGATGCAGCGCGAAGCGGATCGCGTCGGACGCACGCTGCGCAGCGGCGACGACCTCATGTTCTTCGTCGTCGACATCGACCTCTTCAAGAACGTCAATGATTCGTATGGCCACACCGTGGGCGACGCAATCCTCCGCCAGTTCTGTGGAACGCTCGCCGCTGCTGTCCGGGAGACCGACACGATCGTTCGCTGGGGCGGCGAGGAGTTTCTCGTGGTGGCGCGCCGCAGCTCTCGCGCCGAAGCCACCCGGATCGCCGACCGCATCATCGAAACGGTCCGCGCGGAGGTCTTCGATGCCTTCGACGGAAGAATGGTCCAGCTCTCGTGTTCGTTAGGCTGGGCCGTCTTTCCCTTCGTCCCTCGCGACCCTGGTCTCTTCACCTGGAACGAGGTGGTCGACATTGCCGATCACTGCCTTCTCGCGGCGAAGGCCTCGGGGAGAAACTGCTGGGTCGGCTTGAGCGCGGGTCCCTCGCTCTCCGCCGACACCTTCTTCCAACGTCTCCGCCGCAGCGTCCCCACGATGACCGACGCGGCCGAGGTCGAGGTGACGACTTCACTCGCGAATCCCGCCGCGACGATCTGGCCCTGAGCTTCCTGCCGTGCAATGAGACGTCCTCAGTCCGGTAGCGGGTAGTGCCCGCGCGGGCCGAGAGGATCAGATCCAATGACCTAATGCTAAGAATGAAAGCTCTGAAGTGAGAACGTAGAACGGGGCGAATGTCGAACCCAGAAACGCATCCTGGGCGGGGGTTTCTGGGTTCGAAATTCATCGTTCCACGTTCTCACTTCAGCCTCTTTCCCTTACCTCTAGGCCCATCGCGGCTCAAATCTTCACGAAGATCCCGCGCCTCCAAAGTGGCCAGAGCAGCGCAATCCACACTCCCACGAACGCGATCGCCCACGCGAGTGAGGCAGCCTCGGGGGCGAGCAGCGGAGAAAACGTCGACTCGAAGAGCGCCTTCTGCAACGGAACGCGCCGTCCTTGCCACTCGACTCTGACGAGCGAGGAGAGAATGCGCGCCATCACGCCCGATCCGACGAATGCGACGAGCGGGTTCACGCCGAGAACGACCCACGGCTGCGCGGCGCCGCGCCAGCCCTTCAGATCGATCAGCCAGGCAAATGCCGCGAGCCCCGCTGCCGCCATACCGGCGGTGAAGAGGACGTAGGAGCTGGTCCAGAGGTTCTTGTTGATCGGAAAGAAGGCGCCCCACGCGATCCCCGCGAGCGCGAGCGCGATCCCCGATGCGGCGAGTTGCGCGACCTTCTTTCGAAGTCCAACCGCACCTGCGATCCACCGCCCCGCGAACAGGCCTAACAGGCCCGTCACCGTCGCGGGTAGCGTCGAAAGCGCCCCTTCCGGATCCCATTCCCTCGACGCGCGATAGAGATGCGCGCTGCCGAATGCGGCACGATCCGACCACGCCGCGAGCGTCGCCGACGGCTGGTCGAGCACGTCAGCGCCCCGCGCTCCCGTTCCCGGAACCGGGATCAGCGTCAACGCCGCCCAGTATCCGAGCAGAATCGCCGCGACCGCGGCGAGCTCGCCGCGCGATGCGAGCGCGGTGCGCGGACGGCGCGAGACGACGAGCTCCCAGAACGCAACCAGCAGGTAGACGATCCCGATCCGTTGCAGCACTCCGGGAATCCGCAACGTTTCCCCGCGCACGGCGATCCGCTCGAGAAGCGTCGGATCGGCGATGCCCGCAATCGTCCCCGCCTCGAAGAACGGAAACGCGTGCAGCGCGAGTCCTAGCAGCACGATGATCGATCCACGCTTCACGACTTTCGCCGCGATCGCGCCGTCGCCGGCGCCTCGCGTCCTTTCGCCTCGCAGCGATAGGTGCGTCGTGATCCCGACGACGAAGAGAAAGAAGGGGAAGATGAGATCGGTCGGTGTCCAGCCATGCCAGTCCGCGTGACGGAGTGGTGCGTAAACCGCGCTCCAGCTGCCTGGATTGTTCACCAGGAGCATCGCCGCGACGGTCGCTCCGCGGAACGCATCGAGCGAGAGAAGCCGCGCCGGCCGGGCCCCTTCGGGGCTCTCGGCTCCGACTCGTTCCTCGAATTTCACATGCTTTTCCTGTCCAGTCACAGCTCGTTCCGAATCGTTAACAGCGTCACGCGGCCCACCCGCCTATTCTACGGGCAGGGACTATGACACGCGTTCGAGCACTGATCCTCGCTGCCGTGATGAGCATCGCGGCCACCCCCCACTTCGCCGAGCCTCCGGTCGTCGAAGCGGACTCTCGCGCGGACGTGGTTCGACAGTTCGACCAGAGCTCGAAGGTGCGGGTGTTGAACTTCTGGGCGACCTGGTGCATGCCGTGCGTCGCCGAGATGCCCATTCTGCAGAAGATCCACGAGTCGTATCGCGAGCGTGGCGTATCGCTCGTCGCGTTGTCGATGGACGACGCGCTTCCAGGGAGTCGTGAGGAGGCGCGCCGTCGTGTCGAGACGTTCGCCGCGTCGCGCTCGCTCTCGTTTCCCACACCGCTCTACGTCGGATCGGTCCCCGACATCGAGTCGGAGTTCGATCTCGACGGCGAGATACCGGTGACGATCGTCTTCGACGAGAACGGCCGCGAGTTGAGCAGAATCAAGGGCATCATCGACGCAACCAGGTTCCGCGCGGAGCTCGACCGGTTTCTCACGGGCGATCACAGAAGCGCGAAATGACGGGCCGCTGCGCCCGCAACCACCACCGGAGGACACCGTGAAGATTCAGACGCTCGCGCTTCTCGCTCTCATCGCCATCGCCATTCCGGCCTTTGGAGGCGAAGAGCTCGCCATCGGCGCCGACGCGCCCGCCTTCTCGCTCCTCAACGCTGCAGACGGCAAATACGTCTCGTTCGACCCGAAAAAGAACAAACTCTCCGTGGTCGTCTTCACCTGCAATGAATGCCCGTACGCCAAGGCGTTCGAGCCGCGAATCATCGAGCTTGCGAAGCACTACGCACCGATGGGAGTCACGTTCTACGCGGTCAACCCGAACGACGACGCCGCCTACCCCGCGGAGGCGATGGACAAGATGAGAGCGCGGGCGACATCGAAAGGCTTTCCCTTCCCCTACCTCAAGGACACCGACAGCGCCGTCGCTTCGAAGTACGGAGCAAGGGTCACGCCACACGTCTTCATCGTCGACAGCGCGGGCAGGGTTCGCTACCGCGGCTATGTCGACGACAGCGCGAAGGTCGAAGAGCGCAAGCACCTTGGGATGAGCGACGCGCTCGATGCGATTCTCGCCGGAGGCACCGTCAAGAGGCAATCGACGAAAGCCTTCGGCTGCTCGATCAAGTGGAAGCGAGCAAGCTGAGCCGTTCCGCCTTACCCGTCCGTATAATGTCCCGACATGCCAGCGGGCTTTCCCTCGTCACGTGCGGATGTCGAGTTCGCCGGTAACGAACGGTTCGAGGTGCGCCGTCGCGTCGGAGAAGGTGCGTTCGGCGTCGTCTACGAGGCGTTCGATCGCGAGCGAGACACCGCAGTCGCGCTGAAGTCGCTCCGCCGGCAACAGGACGGAGCGCTCGCGAGGTTCAAAGGGGAGTTTCGTGCCCTCGCCGACATCGCACATCCAAACCTCGTCTCCCTCTATGAGCTGTTCTGCGATGGCGATCACTGGTTCTTCACGATGGAGTTCGTCGAAGGGTGCGATTTTCTCGAATACCTGACCCCGGCAGCAGGCCCCGCAGAAGACGAAAGCACGCCCACCGAGATCCGGCCCAGGGTGTTGCTCGCCGACGCCGGCACGAACGCGCCGCCCGTGGTGCCGGCGCCACGTCCAGCGACACTCGATACTGACCGCCTACGGAAGGCGCTCGCCCAGCTTGCGCGCGGGCTCGGCACGCTGCACGAAGCAGACAAACTCCATCGCGACATCAAGCCCGCGAACATCCTCGTCTCCCGTCGCGGCCGCGTCGTCATCCTCGATTTCGGACTCGTGACCGAACGGCACGGCCACTCGGCCGACAACGCATCGCTCATCGGTACCCCCGCGTACATGTCGCCCGAACAGGCCGCCGGCCGCTCCCTCACCGAGGCGAGCGATTGGTACAGCGTCGGCGTGCTTCTCTACCAGGCGCTCACCGGGGTCCTTCCTCACGGCGGGAAAGGAATTCGCGCCCTCATCGACAAACAGACGGTCGTTCCCCGCTCGCCGCGGTTGATCAATCCCCATGCGCCCGGCGATCTCGTCGAGCTCTGCGAAGAGCTTCTTCGCATCGATCCCGAACAGCGACCCACCGGAGTCGAAATCCTCCGCGCGCTCTCGCTCAGCGGCCGGTCGACAGGTTCGATCCCTCGGCCGAAGCCGGCGACGAGCCATCCGCTCGTCGGCCGCGGCGCGGAGCTCCGGAGAATGACGGAGGCATTCGACGACACGATGCGCGGCGCAACGTCGGTCGTCTTTCTCGCCGGCTCGTCGGGCATGGGCAAGACGACGCTGATCCGCCACTTCGTCGAGATGGCACGCACCCGGAACGACGACGTCGTGGTGCTCGAGAGCCGTTGCTACGAGCGCGAGTCTGTGCCTTACAAGGCGGTCGATCACCTCATCGACGGATTGAGCGCGTGGCTCCGCACGCTTCCCCAGGGCGAGCTCGCGGCGATCCTGCCTCCCGACATCGGTGATCTGGCGCGCCTCTTCCCGGTGATCGCGCAGCTCGAATCACTCGCGGGGCGTACCTCGAGCATCGCGGCCGATCCGCAGGAATCGCGCCGCCGCGCCTTCGGCTCGCTTCGCCACATCCTCACGCGGATCGCGGTTCGCAAGGTGCTCGTCGTCGTGATCGACGACCTCCAGTGGGGAGATTCCGACAGCGCATTGCTGCTCGGCGAAGTGCTCCGGCCTCCCGCTGCACCGCCGCTCATGTTGCTCGCCACCTGCCGCCTCGAGGAGGAGCGCGCGAGCGAGTTCGTCGCCACCCTGCGCCGGCTCCTTCTTCCGCATGACCGAGTGAGCCCATTCTTCTCGGCGACGCGACTGGAGATCGGCCCGCTTCCGGCGAGCGAGGCTCTGACGCTCGCGCGCGACCTGATCTCCAGCGAAGGAGAATCGCGGTTCTCCCCCGACGAGGCAGCGAGGATGGCGGCTGTGATCGCCGAGGGTAGCCAGGGGCACCCGATCTCGATCGTCGAGCACGTCCGGTTCCTCCTCTCGCCCGCACACGATCCGCGCGATGACGCTCCCTTGTCGATCGAGACTTTGATCCGACGGCGCGCGGCACGCCTTCCGGAGAGCGCGCGACTGCTCCTCGATCTCCTCGCCGTCGCCGCGAGGCCTGTCACGCAGGATGTCCTGCGCACCGCCGCCGCGCTGGGCGACGAATTCCCACGCGCGCTCGCGCTACTCGTCGCGAGCCATCTCGGGCGATCGAAAGGGATCCGCTCCTACGACGACGTGGAGACGTACCAGGACCAGATCCGCGACGCGATCGCGTCGTCGATCGATTCCGAGAGGCAGCGATCGTTGCATCTCATGCTCGCGAATGCGATGCGTGAGGCGGGCTCGCACGACTCCGAGGCGCTCGCGGAACATTTCCGGGCATCCGGCGACAGCCGGACCGCGTACGCGTACACGCTCGCCGCGGCGGACCAGGCGATGCAGGCGCTCGCGTTCGACCGCGCCGCTCGCCTCCTTCGAAGCGCGATCGAGCTCGCGCCGACGCCCGTGGTCGCGCGGGACCTTTCGATCCGTCTGGGGCAGTCGCTGGCCGGTGCGGGACGCGGCGCGGAAGCGGCGATCGTATTCCTCGGCGCGTGCGAAGGCGCGCGCATCGCGGAATCGATCGAACTGCAGCGTCGCGCTGCCGAGCTCCTTCTCGAGAACGGACACATCGACGATGGGATCGTCACGCTGCGGCAAGTGCTTCGACGGCTCGGAATGAAGTTCGCTGAGACGCCGCTGCAAGCCGTCGCGTCACTCCTCGGGCGGCGAATGCTCGTTCGCCTGCGCGGACTCCGCTTTACGAAACGCGATCCTTCGCAACTATCGCAATTACAGCTCACGAAGATCGACGCGTGCTGGTCGGCCGCGGTCGGACTCGGCCTCGTCGACACGGTTCGCGGCGCCGACTTCCAGACGCAGCACCTCCTGCTCGCGCTTAACGCCGGCGAGCCCTATCGCGTAGCGAGGGCGCTCGCGACCGAGGCGGGCTACTGCGCGGCATACGGCACCGCCCGGCGCAAACGTACCGAGAGCCTGATCTCCAGAAGCAAGTGGGTCGCCGACTCCATCGATGAGCCTCACGTCGAGGGGCTCGTGCTCCTCATCGAAGGAATGGCGGCAACGCTCGAGGGGCGTTGGCGCGACAGTATCGCCCCTTCGCGCGCCGCGGAGACGATTCTGCGCGAGCGCTGCAGCGGCGTCTTCTGGGAACGATTCATGTCGCAGCTCTATCCGCTCATTGCGCTCATGTGGATGGGCGAGTGGCGCGAGATGTCGGCTGCCGTGCCCGCCCTCTTGAACGAGGCGCGCCAGCGCGGCGACTTCTTCGCGGAAACCTACATCCGGACCCGTCTCGAGTGGCTCGTCGCCCTCGCGGACGACGACGCGAAACGAGCCGGCCAGATTGCAGACGACGCAATCGGACGCTGGTCGAGCACCGGGTTCCACCTTCAGCACTTCCATCACATGCTCTCGCGCGTCGAGATCGGGCTTTACGACGGAGATCCGGCCGGCGCGTACGAGGCGTATCGCCGGCAACTCCCTCCACTGAAACGCTCGATGCTGACGAATGCGCAGATCATCGACATCGAGCTCGGCTTCGTTGGTGCTCGCGCGAAACTCGCCCTCCGTGCGGCCGGGGAACGCGACGCGCCTTCGGCGCGATCGGTGATGCGCGATGTCTCGAGGATCGAAGAGCACGAGACCCCGTGGGGAAACGCGCTCGCCCTGATGCTCCGCGCAAGCGCCTCATCGATCACGGACGATCGCGACGAAACGCTTTCGCTACTCCAGCGCGCCGAGGAGGCGCTGCGAGCTGCCGACATGCAGATCTGCGCGATTGTCACTCGACGCAGACGCGGCGAATTGTCGGGCAACGCGAGCCTCGTGCGGGCCGCCGACGAACGGATGGCGGCGCGCGGCGCCGTCCGCCCTGACCGGATCGCCAGGATGCTGATGCCGGGCCGCTGGTAAGGCGGGGCCGCGGGCATGGTCCGTTTCCGCTACTCGGATTGGTCTGCAGTCGCGTCCCCTTAGTGCCCCGTTCGCTAAATTCGACGACGCATTCCGTGGCGCCGCGACCCCGTCTGTATCGTTTTCGCTCCTCAGCGATGTCCCTGCATCGCCTGCGTCGCGACGCCTCGCATCCGACGCCTCGGCACTCACGGCCTGTGTAGCCGAATTTAGCGAACGGGGCACTTAGCCAGGATCTTTGCCCTTCCTCTCCTCTGCACTATGATCCGCGGCATGAAACGGATCACCGTACTCGGAAGTGGACTTGTTGGCGGGATCATGGCTCGCGATCTCGCGTCGGATGGCAACATTCTCGTGCGCTCGGTCGACGCGTCGCAGAAGAATCTCTCGAAACTCGAAGGCATCGATCGGATCGAGCTCCGGCAGGCCGATCTCACGGCAGAGGCGGCGTTGCTCGATGCGATCGCCGATGCCGACGCAGTCGTCGGCGCCGTGCCTGGCTGGATGGGACAGGCGATGCTCCGCACCGTGATCACGGCGGGCAAGCCGATCTCCGATATTTCCTTCGCACCGGAAGATCCGCTCGAGCTCGACGGCCTGGCCAGGGAAAAAGGAGTCACGGCAATCGTCGACTGCGGCGTCTCGCCTGGCCTTTCGGCGCTTGCCATCGGACGCGCTGCATCGAAGCTCGCGCGCACCGACACCGCGGTGATCTACGTTGGAGGCCTCCCCGTCGAGCGCTACTGGCCGTTCGAGTACCGGTCGGTCTTTTCGCCGACCGATGTCATCGAGGAGTACACGCGCCCTTCCCGGCTCGTCGAGCATGGTGAAGTCGTCGTACGGGAAGCCCTCTCGGAGGTCGAACTTCTCGATTTCCCCGGCGTCGGAACGCTCGAGGCTTTCAACACCGATGGACTGCGGACGCTGATCCGCACGATGAAGATTCCGATGATGAAAGAGAAGACGATGCGCTACCCGGGCCACGCAGACCGGATGCGAATGCTCCGCGAGATGGGGCTCTTCTCGAACGACCCGGTGGAGGTCGACGGCGTCAGCGTCGTGCCGCGCCGCCTCACCGAATCGCTCCTCTTCGAGAAATGGCGGCGTCCCGCGCACGAGCGTGAGCTCACGGTGCTTCGCATCATCGTCGAAGGAGAAGCGAACGACGGTTCACGCAAGCGCTACGTCCACGACCTGCTCGACCACACCGACCCGGCGACGGGATGGACCTCGATGGCGCGCACGACGGGCTTCCCTTGCGCCATCATGGCCCGCGCGATCGCAGACGGCCGCTGCAGCACCGCCGGCATCCTGCCGCTCGAGCTCGTCGCTCCCGATGATTCGCTCTTCGACCACATGATCGCCGAGCTCGGAAAGCGCGGCGTGTCATTCCACGAACGGATCGAAAACGCGTAAGGCAGGATCGAGGTCAAAGGTCAGAGGTCAACGCAGGCAGGAGGGCGAGCCGGAGGCCAAAGGCCGACCGTTCAGCCTGCCTTGATACTCTGACGTTTGACCTGCCCTACCTACTCCCAGCCTTCGCAGGCGAGGAGCTCGTCGTCGGTGATTCGCCAGACGGCGTCTTCGTCGCAAAGCGCAACTCCGCGAATCTCGCACTCGTCGCCGTCTTCGTCGACGACTTTGATGTCCCAGAGGTCACACTCGATGTCCGTGAGCGTGAACGACGAGCCCGACTCGAGCACGACCTCGCCGAGCTGATCGGGACCCCACTCATTCGAATCGGCTGGAGAGAGATAGAAGTGATGGATGTCCCATTCGCTCTTGTTGAGGATTTTGACCGAAGCCAACTCCGCGCCATCGGCACCCATCGGCGCGAGCAGAACCAATGCCAGCACGGTCAGCGCCACGATTCCAACGATTGATGTCCGTTTCATTTTCGTTTCCTCCTGGCCTGGATTATTCATGAGACTTCCGCAACGAATCCTCATGAGTAATCCAGGCTCGATGTTCCAGCCGAAAGAGTACATCGTGTTGTATTCTCTCGCCTTCATGACGACGATGAAAGTCCTTCGAGCTCAGGAGTACTTCCCCTCCGAATCGCACGCGGCGACGGCGGAGAAGCTCGGTCTCTCCACCTGCGCGGCCGGGTTGATCGGCTCCGAGATCCTCAAGATCGCTGGCGAGATCCGCGCGTTGATCGCTTCTGGCAGATCGATCTGCAACCTGACGGTCGGCGACTTCGCGCCAAAGGAGTTCCGGATCCCCGAGGCGCTCGAGATGGCGGTTGTCGACGCGTTGCACGCGGGACAGACCAATTACCCCCCGTCCGACGGCATGCTCGAGCTTCGCCGCGCCGTAGTCGACCAGTACGAGCGCGAGCTCGGGCTCGCATATCCCGTCGACGCAGTCGTGATCGCGAGCGGCGCGAGACCAATCATCTATGCCGCGTACCGCGCGGTCGTCGATCCGGGTGACGAAGTGCTCTACCCTCTCCCTTCGTGGAACAACAATCACTACTGCCACCTGGCCGGTGCGACGAAGGTGGAGGTCGAGACGGGGCCGTCGACGAATTTTCTGCCGACCGCATCGCAGCTTCGCCCTTACATCCGCAGCGCGCGCATGGTCGCGCTGAACAGCCCGCTCAATCCGACCGGCACGGTTCTCGGCGAGCAGCAGCTTCGGGAGATCGTCGAGCTCATCGCCGAGGAGAACCGGCGTCGCGCCGCCGCGGGCGAGCGAACGCTCTTCCTTTTGTGGGATCAGGTCTACTGGAACCTCACGTTCGGAGATGCTCGCCACCACACGCCTCCCGAGCTCGTCCCCGAATCGGCAGCGTGGACGATCTTCGTCGACGGAATCTCGAAGTCGTTCGCTGCGACAGGGCTGCGCGTCGGTTGGACGGTCGCCCCGCCCCTCATCGCCACGCGCATGAAGGACATCCTCGGGCATGTCGGCGCGTGGGCACCGCGGGCCGAGCAACTCGGAGCCGCACATCTCATCAACAACCTCGCCGCGGTGCGCGAATACCACGCGCAGATGATCCCCGCGGTACGCGCCCGCCTCGATCGCATCTACGACGCGCTGATGGATATGAAAGCCGACGGCCTGCCATGCGACGCAATCTCGCCGCAGGGCGCGATCTATCTCTCGGCTCGGTTCGACCTGATCGGTCGCGGCGACGGCGGCGCCAAGTTCACGACGAACGACGCGATCCGCCACCTTCTCCTCGAGGAGGCTGGCTTCGCCGTCGTGCCATTCCAGGCCTTCGGCCGCTTCCGTGACGACGGCTGGATGCGCCTGTCGATCGGCGCCGCATCGCTCGAGCAGATCGACGAAGCGCTTCCGCGCGTTCGCGCGCTGCTCGCCCGTTACAAATAACCCTGCCGCAGGCAGCCTAACGGACTCCCGATCGCCCGCCATTTGTGTGACAATCGAGCAGTCTGGAAGGCGATCGATGAGGCGACTCGCATACATCACGACGACCGCAACGTACATCCTGACTGCGGCCGTCACGGCATTCGCCGCTTCCCCAACCCTCCGCGAGGGCGCTCCTCTCGCGGCGTCAGTCTCTCCTGATGCCTCTGCAACCTTCGTGATCGAGGCTCCTGCCGACAGCTATGTGAGGCTCGAGGCCGACCAGACCGGCGCCGACGTTCAAGTCACGCTCTTCGCGCCCGACGGCTCGATTCTCCGTTCGTCCGATGCGATCCGATCGCCCGATACCGAACTGCTCGAGGCGCTCGTCGCCACGGCCGGAAGCTATCGGGTCGAGATCGCGTCCGTGAGGAAAAGCAACGGCACCGTCGGCGTCTCACTCACCGCGATGCGAGCCCCGACCAACGAGGAGCGCTCTCGAGTCGTCGCCGAAATGGCGCTCGCCGAGGCCAACCGCCTCCTGGATCTCCGCACCGGCGAGGCGCGAACGGCGGCGATCGCCGCCTACGAACGCGCGCTTCTGCTGGTCCGCGCCCGCAACGACCGAAAGACCGAGGGGATCATCCTCGACAGCCTGGGCTGGGCAAACGATCTCGCGGGCGATCGTCGCGCTGCACTCGAATGGTACGGCCTCGCGCTCGTCGCGCGCCGCGATGCCGGAGATCGCGAGGGAGAGATCCTCACGCTCCAGGGCATCGGCCTCGTTTACAACTACCTCGCCGAGTACGAGAAGGCGTTCGAGGTCAATGAGAAGGCGCTCGTGCTCGCGCGCGCGCTCAACGACCGCCAGGGAGAAGCGTCGCTGCTTCACAACATCGGTGGCCTCTGCTGGGCGTCGGATGAGATGCAGAAAGCGCTCGAGTACTACGGCGCCGCGCTCGCCGTATGGGACACGATCGACCGACCGCTCAGCCGCGCGTCCACGCTCAACAACATCGGCGACGTCTATCGAAGGCTCGGCGACTACGACCGTGCACTCGACTATTTCAACCGGGCACTCGAGATCCGGCGTGCGCACGGCGACCGGCGAGGCGAGGCGCACTCGCTCCACACGATCGGCCTCGTCTACCTCGCCACGACGCGCTACGACCTGGCGCTCGACAACTTCACCCGCGCCCTCGGGTTTCGACGCGAGAGCGGCGACAAGCGCGGGCAGGCCTACTCTCTCGGCGGCTCTGCGAGCGCGCGCGAAAAACTCGGCGAGCTCGAACAGGCGATTGCGCTCGAAGTGGAGGCCGTTGCGCTCTGGAGTGAAGTCAAGGAAGTTCGCGCGGAAGGCGAAGCGCTGTCGGCGCTCGGCCGACTCTACGTCGAAGCAGGCCGGCTGGCAGATGCCGAGCCTGCACTGATGCGGTCGCTCGAGCTCAGCCGCCGCGCGCTCGATACGACGACCGAAGCGAGCACGCTCCTGTCGCTGGCGAAACTCGAGCGGGCGCGCGCGGACCTGCATGCCGCGAAGGCTCGAGTCGAGGCGTCGCTCGCGATCGTCGAGACGCTACGCAACCGTATCGCGAGCGAGGCGCTGCGCGCGTCATATCTGTCGACGGTCGCAGAGCCTTACGAGTTCTATGTCGATCTGCTCATGCAGCTCGACCGCGAAGACGAAGGCAACGGATGGGCGGCCGCCGCGCTCGAGGCCAGTGAGCGCGCGCGGGCGCGCAGCCTGCTTGACGCGCTCCGTGCCGCCTCGGTGAATCCGCTCGATGGAGCGAGGCCAGAGCTTGCAGCGGAGGAAACGGCGCTGCGGCGCCGCATCGCCGACCTCGACCGGAAGCGAGTCGCATTCGCGCTCGACGACAACCAGAAGGACGCGCTCGCCCGGACCGAGCTCGACATCGAGAACGCGACCGCGGAGCACGCGGCTCTCATGCGCAAGATCCGCGCCGAAAGTCCTGGCGCCGCTGAGCTCGCCGAACCACGCACGCTGAGGCTGGCAGAGATCCGTTCGCTCCTCGACGACGCGACGCTTCTCGTCGAGTTCTTCCTCGGCGAGAAGCGCAGCTACGCCTGGGCGGTCGGGAAGGAATCGCTGACGAGCTGGACACTCCCTGGACGGGCCGAGGTCGAGGCCATCGCGCGACCGGTTCATTCACTGATGACGGCGAGAAACGCCGTGCCCGCAGACGAAGATGCGGCGGCGCGCCGGGCGCGGATCGCGAAGGCCGATGAGGAGTGGCCCGAGCGCGCTTCGGCGCTTTCGGCGATGCTCTTCACGGCGCCGGGCGACCGCATGCGCGCCGCGCGGATCGCGATCGTCGCCGACGGCGCGCTGCAATATGTTCCCTTCGCGGCGCTGCCGCGGCCGGGAGATGAATCGCGTAGTCCGCTGATCCTGGAAAGCGAGATCGTCGTGCTTCCTTCGGCGTCGTCGCTCGCGCTGTTCCGCGGCGCGAAACCAAAGGGCCAGATCAGGGGCCCCGCGCTCGCGGTTCTCGCCGATCCCGTCTTTCGCAACGACGACGCGCGTCTCGCGATGGCTGGTTCGCGCCGTCCCGCGAGCGATTTCGGCGGCGACAACGCGCTCATGCGCGCGGCGGAAGACTCCGGGCTCACATCGCTGCCGCGCCTCCGCTTCTCGCGGCAGGAGGCGGACGCAATCGTCGCGCTCGCCGGAACCGCGGGCGCCATTCGCGCGGTCGATTTTGCCGCGAGCCGCGACACGCTTCTCGGCGACGACGTGTCGAAGGCACGCATCGTCCACGTCGCCACGCACGGAATCGTCAACAGCGTCCGACCCGAGCTCTCCGGCCTCGTGCTTTCGCTCGTCGACGAGAAGGGCACTCCGCGCGATGGGTTCCTCCGCCTCCGCGAAATCTACGCGCTCGACCTCGATGCCGAGCTCGTCGTCCTCAGTGCGTGCCAGACGGCACTGGGCCGTGAGATCAGGGGCGAAGGGATGATCGGCCTTACGCGCGGCTTCATGCACGCGGGCGCCTCCAGTGTGATCTCGAGCCTCTGGCGCGTCGACGACCGCGCCACGGCCGAGCTGATGAAACGTCTCTACGGCGCGATACTCCGCGACGGTCTGCAACCCGCGGCCGCGCTGCGCGCCGCGCAGCGGTCGATGTTCGCCGACGAGCGGTGGCACTCTCCCTACTACTGGGCTGCGTTCGAGATGCACGGGGAGTGGAGATCACCGAACTGAATCGCCGAGACACGTCCGCGCAGCGACTGCGAGTTGCGGGGACGTCCCGGGCAGCGACCCCGGTCGCCCGCGTGACTGCTTCACGAGTGTTCCTGCCCCACCCTCCCATCTCCTCGAAGCCGTTTTTCCTGCGTTAGAATCGTCGCGGATGAGCAAGGTGCCTCCTAACTCAATCTCGACGAATGCCGCAACCGACGCGAGCGCAATCGAACGAGGCCTCGAGATTCTGATCGCCAGACTCGATCCCGACGTTGGAATCGCGTCGCGAAAGTACCAGCAGCTCCGCCGCAGACTGGTTCGGCTCTTCGAGTGGCGGGGAGCGTGGGTCGCCGACGATCTCGCAGACGAAACGCTCACGCGCGTCGCCCGCAAGCTCGGAGAAGGTACGAGCGTCGACGGCGATGTCGAGCCATTCGCGCGCGGCGTCGCCCGCCTCGTCTTTCTCGAATTCCTGCGAGAACAGGACCGGGAGCAGCGAGTGAAGTCTTCGCCGGCTCCTCCCTCCAGTTCGGCGCTCGACGAGCACGACCTCGAATGTCTCGACCGTTGTCTCGATCAGCTCGCAGCATCCGATCGCGACATGATCCTCGCCTACTACTCCGGCGACTCGGCGGGACGGATCGAGTCGCGTCGTACGATGGCAACCGGTTTCGGCGTCACCCCGACCGCATTGCGCATTCGTGCGCTGCGCATTCGCGAGCGTCTCGAAGCGTGCATGCAGGAAAGCCGGACCGCGAAGGCAGGCGCAGAGTGAAACGGAACGCCCGTTGCCGTCATCTAGAGTCAGAAGTTGCGGAAAGGTTTTGAATGCAGGAACTTGAACTTTCCACGATCAGGCGGTTCGTCCTGGGAGATCTCGACGACGAGACCCGCCGCTCGATCGAATCCGAGGCGCTCGAGAACGACGCCTTGTTCGAGCGAATCGAAGCTGTCGAAGATGAGCTGCTCGAAGAGTACATCGCGGGTGACCTTCCTGGCAGCGAACGAAAGATCCTCGAAGAGACGCTCGACACCGTCCCGGGCCGGAGCAGGCGCGCCGCCCTCATGCGCGCGCTCGCCGGGCGCAGTTCTGCCAGTCGCGAACCGTCGGCGGTTGCGGAGCTCGGAGTGCGCGCTCGCTACGCGAACCAGGCGCGCTTCGCAATCGCCGCAGCATTCGCGACCGCGGCCGTCGCCGCCATTGCCTTCTTTCAGCTGACGCGCAGCGAACCGCCGGCGGCGCCGCCAACTCCCACGGCGTCGGCGACGCCGGCTGCATCGGATACCGAAACCTTGCCTGCGCCTAACAGCGCCATACCCGTGACATCGTCGGCCCTCGCCGCGCATCGCCCCGATTCGACGCTCCTCGCCGCGAGGAAGCCTCAACCGCCACACGCACCCTCGGTTCCTGTCGTGACGTTTCTGCTCGTCGCGACGACGAGTCGCAGCGAATCGGCCGCTCGAAAGTTGATCATCGACAAACCGGACAGTGTCGTCGACCTCCAGATCGCAATCGATGACGACGAGTTCTCGCATTACAACGTCGAGCTGCGCGCCCCCGACGGAACGACGCTGTCCACACATCGCGATATCCCCGTCTCGGCGCTGCTCGACGCGCCGGTGATTCGAGTTTCGGTTCCAGCGTCGTCTCTCCGGTCCGGGAGACATGAGCTCGTGCTCGCGGGTGTTCACGAGCGCGGCACGGAGGAGATCGCGTATCTCGAATTCGACGTCGTGAAGCGCTGACCGATTCGGACTGAGTTAGGCCGGTTTCCGCACCGGCTCGCCATGCACCCGCAGCCAGTCGAGCAGCGCACCGTCATCGAGCTCGACGACTGCCGGCGGAACGCGACGCCGCCCGCGCGAGAGTACGAGCGCGTCACCCGCGTCGACGACGATCTGCCGTTTCGTTCGCGCATCGGCGTCGCGCGCGAAGCGAATGCCGACGGCCGGGCGAGCTCCCCGCCGCCCGTCGATCAGCTCGAACACGACCATCTCGCGGATCGAGTCGTGGTCGCTCGCGATCGTCGCCGCGGCTCGTAGGAACGCCGGCGGGAGTGCCGCACGCAGCGGCTCCACGAGATACGACGCCTGCTCCGGCTCCTCGCTGAATCTCCCAGCTTCCAGAAGCACGCCGATCTGTTCAACCGATAGGTCGAGCGAGACCGGGCCCGCGGGATCGATCACGAGCGCGGCGTCGCCCGACTCGGCGGCCATCGCGAGCACGCGTTTCGCCTCGAGAGCGACCCGGTGCCTGTGCTTTGGATTCCACGCTGCAATCGCCTTCTCTCCCGTGAACGCGAGCGAGACTCTTCGCCCCTGAGAGTCGAGCGCGCCAGCGCGCTCGAGAGGTCGCTCCCTGGGCGCGGGAAGCCCAAGCTCGAGCAATGGCACGTCGGCGACAGGATCGTTCAACGGAACCAACAGCGGAGCAGCCAGAAGTCTGGAGGCCACGGCGTTCCGGTGCGATTCGGTGTCGTGTCGCGCCCGCGCGGCGAGCGCACGGCGCAACGGACCATCCTCCACCATCTCGCCGGTCGCGTCGCTTTCCATCGACGCGAACGCTCCGGCATAGAACTCCAGATGGTCCTGCAGCTCGTCAGGGCACGCCTCTCGAATGGACGCGATGAGCGCTTCGCCTTCACGGCGCCGTCCCGCATCGAGGAGTGCGTAAAGCAGGTTCACGCCGCATCGCGCGCCATGCTTGCGCGCGTCATACCGCGGAAGTACCAGCTCGAGCAATCCGGAGACATCGCGGCGCCTCGCCAGCAACGCCGACAGCGGCCCGAGGATCGGTTCGGCAGGCTCGATCGAGGCTGCCTCGGCTGCGAGGCTTTTCGCCTCACCAGCGTCTCCCGCCTCGAATCGAATCGACGCGAGGAGCAGTTTCGCTCTCCACGCGGCCTCGCACTTCGCAAGGCGTTCGAGCTCCAGCATTGGGCCCGTCTCACCCGATGCGTCGCAGGTGTGCTCCACCACGAGTCGCAAGGCGCGCGCGTGATTCACATCGGAGTCGAGCGCCGAGCGGAGCGCTGCCTCGCCCTTCGCCTTCAGGTGGCGTGCAAACAACGTCTCTGCCTCGACGTAGAGAAAATCGGCGCAATCGCCAAATAGATCGCGCCCGCGCTGAAGCATCTCCTCCGCGCGCGTGAACCGGCCGGCGCGACACGACACAAGAGCGGGAATCCACGTGCGCCGTCGTCGGTCGGGATCGATCCTCGCAAGATGCTCCGCCCCATCGAGGACCTCAACGGCCAGTCCCGCCTCGATGGCAGTGAGCAGAGTCTCGGCCAGTCGCACCGGGTCGGTGCGGAATGCCGCGAGTGCGGCGGGCAGGATCTCGTCGCGCAGTTCCCGGCGCGAAGCTGGGAGGACGGATCCGTCCGCGCGCCTGGCGTCGACGCGCTCTCGATGCGAAGCAGGGACCACGTGCGAATCGTACCGCGTCGCAGCCTCGCTGCGCCCGGCACGGCGAAACGCGATCGGGGAATGCCGCTTCTGCTACGATCCGGCGCCATGAGCTCAACCTCGAACATCGCGCCGGCACGACGGCGCCTCTCCATCGGCGAACGCTTTGCCGCGTTCGTCGCCGAGCGCCACCCCTTTGCTGCGCATGCTGCCGTCGAGACGCTTGCCGAGCTGCTCACACGCCGCGAGGGTGCGACGCGTGACTCCGATTCGATCGAGTCGCTCCGCGCGCCGCTCGCCGAGGCTCTCCGATCGCGACTCGCACGCGAACTGAGCGTCAGCTCGCTTCCGACGCTGCCGTCGCTCGAAACGACGCCACGCGTCTCCGCGGCCGCACGCCTCACGACCGCCGTCGACGGAGTCGTCGACGAGTGTGACGGCTTCCTTCGGCGCGAAGCGATCGCCGCGTCGCTCACGCGCGACGAACGCCGCGAGATTCTTCGCGGAATGACGCTCACCCGCGCCGTCGACAACCGCCTCAAAGCGTTCTTCCTGGGCGGCGAGGTTCGCTACGGATCGACCGGATTTCAGGGAAAGGGCTTCCGCTCGCTCGGGCAGGAAGCGATCTACGCGGCGGCAATCCGGCTCCGCCGCGGCACGGAGTGGGTCGCGCCCGATGGCTCATGGCGCGGCGACGTCGTTGCACCGCTGATCCGCGACCTTGGCGCGGTGCTGGCGATGCGCCCCGAGCCCGTAACGGTGCGGATGGTGCTCAGTGCACAGATGGCGAAAGCAGGCGCGCCGATGGACGGCCGCGACCTCCACGTTGGCGATTTCCATCGCGGAATCCTCCCCGCGATGGCGCCGCTCGCAACTCCGGCGCTCACCGCGGCCGGGCTTGCAATGGCCTACTCGCTCCAGGGCTCGTCGCAGGTCGCAGTGACCTTCATCGGCGACGGCGGCTCCTCGCTCGGAGAGTGGCATGAGGCGATCAACCTCTGCGCTGCGCGACGACTCCCCGCCGTGTTCTGCATCCAGAACAATCAGACTGCCCTCTCGACCCCCGTGTCGGAGCAGTCGACGGTTCGCACATTCGCCGACAAGGCCCTCGGCTACGGCATGCCGGGCCTAACCGTCGACGGCACCGATCCCGACGCGATCGCAGCGGCCTTCACCTGGGCGGCCGAGCGCGCCCGCGCGGGCGACGGACCCACCCTCGTCGAGCTCGTCGCAATGCGGATCTGCGGTCACGCACATCACGACGACATGCTCTACGTCGGAAAGGAGCCGGCGATCTCGTGGGACTACCCGGAGCTTTCGGAGAGCGGGTACGCGAATCGCGAGGCGTGGGACTACTGGCGTCATCGCGATCCGATCTCGACCTATGCCGCACTACTCGTCGCCGAGGGAGTGATTGGGCCCGACGACCTGGGGGCGATGAAGCGCGAAGCTTCGGCTCTCGTCGAGCGCGAAGCGCGCGCTGTCGTCGACGCGCCGTGGCCGGAGCCGTCGAGCGCCGGCGCTGGAGTGCTCGCGAACGAATCTCCGCGAACGCGGATCGAAATGCTCGACGACGAAGCGCGCAAACACGTCGAGAGGCTCCGAATGCCGGAGGTCGAGGCGGCGCCCCCGTTCGACTCGAAGGGGCGGACGATGCTCGACGCGATCATGACCGGCGTCGGCGACGTCCTCGCCTCCGATCCACGCGCGTTCGTCTACGGCGAAGACTGTGGCGGGCGCTATGGAAACGCCTTCCTGCTTCTTCGGCCTTTACTCGAGCGCTTCGGCGGGAGGATCCTCAATTCGACCCTCGCCGAAGGCGGCGTGTTAGGCGTGTGCGTGGGCGCCGCGCTCGCGGGGATGAGACCGATCGGCGAGATGCAGTTCAATGACTTCGTCGCGACGGGGTTCAATCAGCTCGTCAACAACGCTGCCAAGCTGCGCTACCGCTGGGGCGCGTCGGTTCCGATGGTCGTGCGCATGCCGTGGGGGGGATTGCGTCACGCCGGGCCGTATCACAGCCAGAACACCGAAGCCTGGTTCTACAGGACTCCCGGATTGAAGATCGTCGTGCCGTCGACACCACACGACGCGCGCGCGCTCATGGCGAGCGCCGTTGCCGACCCCGATCCCGTGCTTTACTACGAGCACATCGCCCTCTACCGCGACCCGCGCATCAAACAGCCGCTCGGAGACGAGCCGCCCAAGCCGATCGAGATCGGTAAGGCGGCACTCCGGCGCGAAGGGCGCGATCTGGCGATCGTCTCCTGGGGAGCCTACGTTCACGTCGGAATGCGCGTCGCAACGAAGCTCGCAAAGGACGGCATCGAAGCCTCGGTGCTCGACCTTCGCACGCTTGCGCCGCTCGATCGCGACGCGTTACTCGCCGTAGCACGCCACTGCAGCCGCGTGCTCGTCATCGAGGAAGACACGCGGACGGGAAGCGTCGGCGAGAGCGTCGCCGCGATCGTCCAGGAGGAAGCGTTCGAATGGCTCGATGCGCCGGTGCGCGTCGTTGGATCGCTCGACACTCCAGTCCCCTACTCTCCTCCCCTCGAGGAGTTCTTCCTGGCAAGCGAAGCAGAAATCGAGCGGGCGGCGCGCCTTCTCGTCGCCTTCTGAAACGGCGGCCTGGAATCAAGGGCAGCGCGCTTAATCGCGGCGTACTAACTTTAGTTGGGCGTAGTCGCAACTCGTTGCTGTGCTAAGATTTTCCCAATTCAGCAGCGCGAGTGCGAAGCTCGAAGGACGAGGACAATCGATGGCGCAATCGAATTCGGGGGCCGCTCCGGTGGAACCCAGAGTCACCCGTCGTGCGAAGCGCGTCCGCTTGTTTTCACCGATCGGTGCGAGAATCGACGGCGCGAAGGTGACCGTCGTCGACATCAGTTCCATCGGCGCCCGCCTCGAGCATGGATTCCCGCTTAACATCAGCGCTCACGTCGAGGTCGCATTCGAGTTCGACGCGGAAGGGACGGTCATCGCCGTCCCCTGCGAAGTGGTCCGCTGCAAGCTCGATAAGAGCATCTTCAAGGACAGGATCAGCTACACGAGCGGCGTTCGTTTCAGCGAGCCAGACGGCACCGCCGTTCAGGAGCTCATGAACCTCGTCTCTCACGTCGTCAAGGAAGACCTCGACGCGCGGCGCGAGTACGCGAAGAAGCGAAAGTAGCGACCGCAGCCACGTTTCTCACCTCTTCAACTGCGTTCCCTCTCCATCTCGACAAACTCGTAATCCCATCGGTTCTTCTCATCGGCGGAATGGGGATCACGCGTCACGACGCGCCAATCGCGCGCCTCGAACGTCGGGAAATACGTATCGGCCTCGAACTCGGCGGCGATCCTCGTGAGGATCATCCGGTCGGCACGGGGGAGCGCCTGGCGATAGATCTCCGCTCCCCCGATGACGAACGCCTCCTCACGGCCGGCACAGTGCGCGATGGCCGCCTCGAGAGATGAGACGGCAACGACCCCGTCGGCAGCGAATGCACGGTTCCTCGTAACAACGATGTTCTCGCGCCCCGGAAGCGGCTTCTTCACTTCGTCGAACGTCCGGCGGCCCATGATCACCGCGTGTCCCATCGTCGTCCGCTTGAAGAATGCGAGGTCGCCCGGCAACCGCCACGGCAGACCACCCGCAAGTCCGAGCTCGCCTCGCTTCCCGACGGCCGCGATGATCGTCAGCCTCATACCGCGACCGCCGCGCGGATCGCAGGATGCGGATCGTAGCTCTCGAGTGAGAAGTCCTCGTACAGGAACTCGAAGATCGAGCGCCGATCGCGATTCATGCGAAGCGCAGGAAGCGGTCGAGGCTCGCGCGAGAGCTGAAGGCGCGCCTGTTCGACATGGTTCGAATAGAGGTGAACGTCGCCGAACGTATGGACGAAGTCGCCCGGTTCGAGATCGCAGACCTGAGCCATCATCATCGTGAGCAGGGCGTATGACGCGATGTTGAACGGCACGCCGAGAAAGACATCCGCGCTGCGCTGGTAGAGCTGGCACGACAGGCGCCCGTTCGCAACATAAAACTGAAAGAGGGCGTGACAGGGCGGGAGCGCCATCCGCTCGATCTCTCCCGGATTCCACGCCGTGACCATGAGGCGGCGCGAGTCAGGGTTCCGCTTGATCTGTTCCACGACCTCTGCGATCTGATCGATCGAGCGGCCATCTGCAGTCGCCCACGAACGCCACTGGTGCCCGTAAACCGGACCGAGCTCGCCGTTTGCATCGGCCCACTCGTCCCAGATCGTCACCCCATTCTCGCGCAGGTACGTCACGTTCGTCGCGCCCGAGAGGAACCAGAGGAGCTCATGAATGATCGACTTCACGTGAAGCTTCTTCGTCGTCACGAGCGGAAATCCCTTCGAGAGGTCGAATCGCATCTGATAGCCAAAGACGCTCGTCGTTCCGGTGCCTGTCCTGTCTCCCTTCGAGACGCCATGGTCGAGGATGTGCTGCAGGAGGTCGAGATAAGGGCGCATAGACGGCATTCTAAGAGCGATCGACGCGATTCGCACACGGAGCACACGGAAGTGAGAAACACACTGAATGCTGAATTCAGAGGGATGAATGGAGAAGGGCGAGGAGGGCGCCCGGCACAGCCACCCTTCGACATTCATCATTCTGCATTCTGCATTCGTTGTGTTCATGTTTGTCGGGCCTCCGTAGAATCATCGAATGTGCGTCATCCTCCTGGCCTATCGGACCGACCGCCGCTACGAGATCGCGGTCGCCGCGAACCGTGACGAATACCATGAGCGGGCTGCGGAACCGCTTGGTTTCTGGCGAGACGCCCCCCGCGTGCTCGCAGGGCGCGACTTGATCGGCGGGGGGACATGGATTGGCGTCACGCGGGAAGGCCGCTTCGCGGCGATTACGAATTATCGCGAGCCGCACGCCCCGCCGCGCACGAATGCCCCTTCGCGCGGCTCGCTCACACGCGACTTTCTTCAGGGCCACTCCGACGCCCCAGGCTATCTCGACAAGATCGCGCCGAGGGCCGCAGAGTTTGCGGGATTCAGTCTGATCGTCTTCGATGGTGATTCGCTCGCCTTCTTCTCGAATCGCGGCAGCGCACCCGCGACACTCGCTCCAGGCGTCTACGGACTCAGCAACCACCTTCTCGACACGCCCTGGCCCAAAGTGATGCGCGGGCGCGAGCGGCTCGCGGAGACGCTCGCAAACGGCGATGATCCTGTGCCCGCAATGTTCGAGATCCTCGCCGATCGCTCGTTTGCCGGGTACACGGAGCTCCCTCGCACCGGCCTCGAGCTCGAGCAGGAGCGGCTGCTCTCCCCGCTCTTCATCACCGGAGATCACTACGGCACTCGCTCCTCGACCGTCATGCTCATCGGTAAGACTGAAATCGAGGCCGCCGAGCGAACGTTTTCATGCGATGCGAGCCCCAGCGGAAGACGTGTGTTCAAGCTCGACCGCGATGCGGTTGCCTGAGCCGGGGACGTTCGACGACGATGCTGCCAGTCTGGGATACCGAAGAGTCTGCGACCGCGGAGGCGGAAGACGAAGTCCGTCGCCCCTCGCTGTATCGCGTGCTCATTCACAACGACGACTACACCACGATGGACTTCGTGGTGTTCGTCCTCGAGTCGGTCTTTCACCGTTCGGAAGGCGACGCCATCCGCCTCATGCTTCAGGTACACCAGCAGGGTGTCGGCATCGCCGGCATCTTCACGTTCGAGATCGCGGAAATGAAAGCGACCGAAACGATGGAGCTTGCACGCGCAAACGAATATCCTCTTCTCTGTACCCTCGAGGAGGCTGAGTAGGTCATGATCACGAGGGAGCTCGAAAAGGCGTTCAACAGCGCGGTCGAGGAGGCAGCGCGCCGTCGCCACGAGTACGTGACGCTCGAGCATCTGCTCTGGGCGCTGCTCGACGATCCCGTTGCCGCGGATGTCATCGTGCAGTGCGGCGGCGACCTCGACTCGCTCCGCCAGGAGCTCGACGACTTTTTCAAACAGCACCTCAGCTCACTCCCTGCGGACCGCCCCGTCTCCCCTCAGAAGACCGCCACGTTTGCCCGTATCGTCGAGTACGCGGTGCTCCAGGCCCAATCGTCGGGGCGCCAATCGCTCGACGGTGGCCACATGCTCGCCGCGATCTTTCAGGCAGCGCGCTCTCACGCCGCCTTTCTCCTTCGCAAGGGTGGCGTCGAGCGGATCGATGTACTCAACTTCATTTCGCACGGCATCTCGAGGAGCGAGGAGAACGAGCCGGAGATCGAATACATCGGCTCGGGAGACGAAGACGAGGAATCACCCTCGCAGCGCCCTGCGCAAAAGAAGGACCCTCTCGCAGCCTACACCGTCGACCTGGTGAAGAAAGCGGCCGAGGGGGCGATCGATCCGCTGATCGGCCGCGCGGCGGAGCTTGAACGGACGATTCAGATCCTCTGCCGCCGCCGGAAAAACAATCCGATCTATGTCGGCGAGCCCGGCGTCGGCAAGACGGCGATCGCCGAAGGTCTCGCGCTCAAGATCCACCACGGAGAGGTTCCCGAGGTGCTCCGAGGCTTCGAGGTGTTCGCTCTCGACCTCGGAGCCGTGCTCGCAGGCACGAAGTACCGAGGTGAATTCGAGGCGCGGTTCAAAGCGGTCATCACGGCGCTGAAAGCGAGGAAGAGCGCAATCCTCTTCATCGACGAGATCCACACGATCGTCGGCGCCGGCGCGGTGAGCGGCGGTACGATGGACGCTTCCAACATCCTCAAGCCAGCGCTTGCCTCGGGCGACATCCGCTGCATCGGATCGACGACGTTCCCGGAGTACAAGGCGTCGTTCGAGCGTGATCGCGCCCTCGCACGCCGCTTCCAGAAGATCGAGATCGGCGCGCCTTCGGTCGCCGAGACGATCGAGATCCTGAATGGCCTCCGCGGCTACTACGAAGAGCACCACGGGGTGAAGTACACGGTCGAGGCGATCCGGCTCGCCGCGGAGCTGGCGGCGAAGCACATTCATGAGCGGCACCTCCCCGACACCGCGATCGACGTGCTCGACGAGGCGGGCGCGCGGGTGAAGATGCTCCCGCCCGACAACCGCCCCACGACGATCGATCGCGCCGACATCGAGATCGTCGTATCGCGGATGGCGAAGGTTCCGCCGCAGTCGGTTGCCGGGAACGAGCGGGAACGACTGCACGGCCTCGAGTTAGAGCTCCAGGCCGTGATCTTCGGGCAGGATTTCGCGATTTCGCAGCTCGCCGGCGCGATCAAGATGTCGCGCGCAGGACTCGGTCATCCCGAGCACCCGATTGGCAGCTTCCTCTTTTCAGGACCGACCGGAGTCGGCAAGACCGAGCTTGCGCGGCAGCTCGCGCGCGTGTTAGGCGTCGAGTTCATCCGATTCGACATGAGTGAGTACGCCGAGCCGCACACCGTATCGCGCCTCATCGGCGCCCCTCCCGGCTACGTCGGCTTCGATCAGGGAGGTCTCCTCACCGACGCCGTGATCCGGACGCCTTACGCCGTCGTCGTCCTCGATGAGATCGAGAAGGCGCACCCGAACCTGTTCAACATCCTCCTGCAGGTCATGGACCACGCGACCCTCACCGACAACAACGGCAAGAAGGCCGACTTCCGAAACGTCGTGCTGATCATGACGACGAACGCTGGCGCGGAGGAACTGAGCGGTAAGGGAATCGGCTTCGAGAACGACACGAGCCGCGGCAAGGGGCGCTCCGCGATCGAACGAACCTTCAGCCCCGAGTTCAGGAACCGCCTCGACGCGTGGATCGCGTTCGAGCCGCTCGCCGAGGATTCGATCAAGCGGGTCGTCACCAAGTTCCTCGACGAGCTCCGCGCACAGCTCGCGCCGAAAAACGTCGAGATCACGGTGACGGAGGCAGCCGTCACCTGGCTCGCCGAGCGCGGATTCGACAAACTTTACGGCGCGCGTCCGATGTCACGCCTCATGCAGACGACCGTGAAGAAGAAGCTCGTCGACGCGATCCTCTTCGGACCGCTGGTCAAAGGTGGTACGGCGACGGTCGACGTCGCGGACGGCGAGATCGTGGTGAGGTGCGAAGGCACCTGAGAAGCAATTCGGAATGACCCGTTGCGCTTCGCTCAGAACAACATCAACCCCCTCCCTTGCGTCTCCGCGAGACGCTCGAGAAACACGTTGCGCGGCTCTTCCTTCGCTCCCAGCGCCTCCATGTGCGGCGTGACCATCTGGATGTCGATCCAGTCGAGCCCGCGCGACGCAAGGTGATCGATGAGATGGAGCAACGCGATCTTCGACGCATTCGGTGCGAGAAAGAACATACTCTCCCCTCCGAATGCGCCCCCGGCATCGACTCCGTACAATCCACCGACGAGCTCGTCTCCACTCCACGCTTCGACACTGTGCGCAAATCCTCGGCGGTGAAGCTCGGTGTAGGCTTCGATCATCTCGCTCGTAATCCAGGTTCCACCCTGTCCGCGCCGTGGCAACTCGGCACATGCCTCGATCACGTCGCGGAAGGCTCGGTCGATGCTGCAGCGAAACTCGGCGCGCCGTCGCACCTTCGCCAGAGACCGCGGGACGCGCAACTCGCTGAAGAGGAGAACCCCACGCTTCCTCGGGCAGAACCAGGGGAGCGGCCATCCTTCCGCCGGCCATGGAAAGATCCCGCGCCGGTACGCCTCCACGAGATTCCTCCAATCGAGGCTCCCTCCGACCCCGACGACATCTTCGGAGCCGGCGCTGCGCGGGTCGGGAAAGTCGATCAGTCGCGGCATCGGGCCAGCCGCGCCCCGCGCACGCCGCGAATCTTCACGCGACTGTCGCTTGGTGGCGCCGGAGGTATTATGCGAAGCTTCAGGCCGTACCAACGAACCCTTTTTCCCGAGGGAGTCCCATGAACGCGTTTCGACTTTCCTGCTATGCGGCCGCCATCACCTTCGCGGCGGTCACTTCAACAGCTGCCGAGCCTCAGTCAGGCAGCGAGCGCCGTCGCGCCGCCGACCCC
Organism: Acidobacteriota bacterium; assembly: GCA_016184115.1. Classification (GTDB taxonomy): domain Bacteria; phylum Acidobacteriota; class Thermoanaerobaculia; order Gp7-AA8; family Gp7-AA8; genus JACPDH01. The sequence goes on from JACPDH010000082.1 coordinate 42,681, forward strand.
TCCAACACCGAGACCGCGTATGAGCCGCTCCCGCTTGGCTTCGGGCTTCGCGTCTTCATCGATCCCGAGACGGGACAGTTCCGCAAACCGACCCGTGCGGAGCTCGATGCGATTGCGCAGACCGCGCGCACGTCGAAGAACAAGTCGAGCGATGGACTCCTGATCGAATACCGCCCCGACGGCTCGAAGCACGTCGACCTCCAGGGTCGGTTCATGCACGCACTTCGCGTACGCGTTGGCGAGGACGGTGCGCTGCGAACCGTCTGCAGCGATCACGATCACGATCATCCGAAGACTGCGGATGCGCCAGCCGCGCCGGCCGACAGATGAGGGCAGCTCAATGAAGAACGGACGAACCATCGTCGCCGCGCTGCTCCTGTCGGCACTTCTCGCACCGGTCACGCTCGCAGGGGCGAAGATCAGGATTCAGAACAACGACGGCCCAAACGAGGGCTTCAACGACCCAGCCGCGGCAACGCCCGTGGGAGGGAACGCCGGAACGACCATCGGCGCGCAGCGCTTGATCGCGTTCCAGCGGGCGGCCGAAATCTGGGCCGGAATCCTCGATTCCGACGTCGAGATCGTGATCGATGCACGGTTCGACCCGCTCGAGTGCGATTCAACGGGAGCCGTACTCGGCTCTGCCGGGCCGCGCTGGATCGAGTCCGACTTTCCGGGTGCGCCCGTCGCCGCAACCTGGTATCACGGCGCGCTCGTCAACCGACTCGCAGGCGAGGACCGCGATCCGACGACGAACGAGATCAACGCGCGGTTCAACGTCAACCTCGGCCAGCCTAACTGCCTCCCGAATCGAGGCTGGTACTACGGGCTCGACAACAACCACGGCACCCAGATCGACCTCATCGTCGTGCTGCTTCACGAATTCGGCCACGGCCTGGGCTTTTCCGAGTTCGTCGACTCAGACACCGGCGAGTTCTTCGACGGCCAGGTCGACGCCTACGCGAGCTTTCTCTTCGACAATACGACTGGGAAACGCTGGTCCCAGATGAGCAACAGCGAACGCCTGCAGTCCGCAGTCAACGACGGCCAGCTGGTCCTCGACGGGCCGAGCGTCTCGGCCGCTTCGGCCGCGTTCTTCACCGGCGTCAACGGTACGAGGCTCACCGTGAACGATCCTCCCTCCATCGCAAAGAGCTACGTCGCATCCCGCGGCACCGTAGGCGGACCGATCGGCAGCGGCATCTCCGGGACGTTCATTCTGGCA
>JACPDH010000083.1 GCA_016184115.1 Acidobacteriota bacterium
TGCTGAACGCTGGCGCCGACCTGCGCAGCATCCAGGAGCTACTCGGACACGTCTCACTCTCGACGACACAGAAGTACACCCACCTTGCTGACTGGCAGCTGATCGAGGTTTACAGGAAGTCGCATCCACACGCATAGCGAACGGTCATCGACGACGGCGGAAGGAAGAACCCGCGAACAGTTCACACCCGGAATCCTGGTCGTCAGGTCGTTGAGGCGGACGGAGAATCGCACGCGGCTTGATCGTCGCGAGAACCCGAGGAAAATCCGGGCGCGGGCCCGGGCCCGGGCGCGTTCACGGGAAAACCGACGATCTCCCCGAGAGCACGGATTACCCTCGCGGTCCCGTCCGTGAACGTGAACGGGCCCGCGCCCGGCCTTTCCGTTGCGCTGGCACTCGGACCGAGTGCCTCGTTTCGTAATCCGCAATCCGCATCCACATTGCATCTGCTACGCTAATCCTTCGCACGGCCATGCTCCAGGCGATCGTCCATCACGGTTTCATCAAAGAGACCATCGAGTACTTTGCAACGGTTTCGGGGCCGAACCTCGACAAGCGCTTCTTCTTCGAGCAGACGCAGGAGGGAGGCCGGTCGACCGTTCGTTACTTCGCCGGCGGCTCGGAGATCGTTCTCTCGGACAGTCGCGTGCAATTCACCGGGAACGGCGGGATCTTCGGCGAGTACATGTTCGGTGGGCATCTGCCGGTGCAGGACCTGTTAAACGACGAGGTCGTCAACCGGCTCGTCCTCTTCGGTACGATCTACGACCGCGACCGGCGCGAGCTTTCGTTCACGAGCCAGACGAGTGGCACGGAGAGCTACGACGACATCTTCTTTCACGGCAACGCGGTGTCGAACTACTTCTTCTTCATCGACGATCGCGGTTTGACGAAATCGGTCGCGGAACGGCAGGAGCGGACACTTCGCACCGTCGGCAAGCTGCTCAAGCGCTCGCGCAAAGTCGGGCGCGGCAATTTTCTAGACCTCGGCAGCGAGATCATCGAAGCGCTCGGCGAGCCGAGGTCGACGATCTTTCTCGTCCGCATCATCCATCGGATGCATCAGCAGTTCTACAACGCGTCGCGCGACGCCTACCTCGCACGTCGCGGCTCGCTCGACGACATTACGCGCCTCATCGAGGCCGACCTCGGACCCGACTTCATCGATTCCTACCAGCGCGAACGAATTCAAATCGACGTCATCTATCACCACAAGGAGAATCAGGATCTCATCGACGAGTACAAGCGCGTGCTCGCGCAGAGCTCGTCGCGCAAGCTCACCCCGTCGGAACGTGCGCGCTTGATGCGATTGCGCACGCTGTCGCTCCGCAACGAAGTTCCGCTCTCGATCTTCGACATGCTCGAAGAGATCGTGCTTCAGGAGGAGGGGGGCGCGAAGCTGTCTCCATCCGAGGAGCCCGACTACGTTCAGTCGACGCGCGAGATCCTCGAGGGATTCCTCCTCGGAAAGACGATCAGTCGCCAGCTCTCGTCGAACGACACGCTGCAGCTCATGGAGAATAAACAGAAGGCAGCGGCGAACCGCGATCAATCGTTCGAGGAGATCCTCCTCGACACGGGGCGCCTGATCGACGAAAGCGCGCGCGAAGACGAAGATTTTGAGCGGATGGAGTCGTTCGGCGAGCTGATCACCTTCTTCGATCGCTTCGACCACACTTCCACGCTGGTCAACAAACTCGCGTTCATGGATGACGTCGAGTTCACCGGCGAGCAGATCCGATCGCTGCTCGGCAACATGCACGAATTCGAAACGCTGCGCCGTGGCCTCTTTCAGCAGCTCTTCATCGAGCCAGTCCTCGCGAACGAGTACACCCTCTCGTTCGGGCGCCGCAAACTCTATTCACTGATGATCGGCCTCATGGCGATCGACTCGAACGAGGCGAGTCTCAGCGACGTCGTCGACGAGATCCGCCAGATCAATGTTCAGGAGCGCGCCTACTTCGGCCTCTACCGCGTCGCACGCAAGCGAATGTCGAGCTTCTACCTCGAGCTGAACACCTCAGAGGGGCGCGAAACCTTCCGCCGCGAGATCGCGACCGAAGTCGATCGCGACCCGGAGCTCCGCAACATCAAGGGAGCCATCGACGACGAGCTCCTGGAGAACGTGATCACAAAGATCAGACTCGAGGCGTTCTACATCAACCAGATGCTCCCGAGGATCATCGACGAGCAGGACTCACGCCTTCGCAACGACTTCCTTCTGAATTCCGGCCTCGACCGCTTCCAGGTCGAAGAGCTCGAGCAGGAGTATTTCGAGCTTCGCAATTACCCGCCTCACCTTCTGCAGACGATTCGCGAGGGTGTCGTTTCCTCTGAGGCGAGGGCGGACGGGCTCGTGTTCGGGTAGGCGGCAAAGTTGGCACGCGAGCCGACGGTCAGTGGAAGACCGAAGTGAGAACGATGAACGATGAATTCAGAAACCAGAGAGGAAAGAAGCTCGTTTCTGGATTCTGAACTCATCGTTCATCGTTCTCACTTCGAGGCTCGAGTCGTTGTGAGGCGCGCGATCTCGTTCGCCGGCTGCATTCGACTCCAGCGCGAAAGTACGAGAGGAACGACCCTATGACCCGCCCTCCCAATCGCCTGATCGACGAGACTTCTCCCTATCTTCTCCAGCACGCGCACAACCCGGTCGACTGGCATCCGTGGGGCAAGGAGGCATTCCGCCGCGCACGGGATGAGAACAAGCCCGTCTTTCTCTCGGTCGGCTACTCCGCATGCCACTGGTGCCATGTCATGGAGCGCGAGTCGTTCGAGGACGAGGCGACTGCTGCGCAGCTCAACGCCGAGTGGATCTCGATCAAAGTCGACAGAGGAGCGCCCCGACATCGACTCGATCTACATGAGCGCGACGCAGATGCTCACCGGTCACGGCGGATGGCCGATGTCAGTGTTCCTCACGCCCGACGCGAAGCCGTTCTACGCAGGGACGTACTTCCCACCCGAAGAACGGCACGGGATGCCGAGTTTCCGTCGCGTCCTCGCGCATCTCGCATCGCTCTACCGCGACGATCGTGAACGGCTGCTCGAGGCATCCGACGAGATCCACGAAGCGCTCGAGCGGTCGAGCGACGTCGCTGGCGCGCACCACGCGCTGACACACGACGACCTCGACGCAGCGGCGCGGCGTCTGGTAGGGAACTACGATCGGGTCAACGGGGGGTTCGGCGGTGCGCCGAAGTTCCCTCCCTCGATGGCGCTCGACTTTCTGATGCGCGTCGCCGATCGAACGGGAGACCCGGCGGCACGAGACATCGTCGTGACGACGCTCCGGAAAATGGCGCGCGGCGGCATCTTCGATCAGCTCGGAGGCGGCTTCCACCGTTATTCGGTCGATTCGCGCTGGCTCGTTCCGCATTTCGAGAAGATGCTCTACGACAATGCGCTCCTCGCCCGCCTCTACGTTCGCGCGTGGCAGTGGACGCGCGATGAAGAGCTGCGCCGCGTCGCCTTCGATACGCTTGGCTTCGTCTCCCGTGAGATGACGTCGCCCGATGGAGGCTTCTACTCCACCCTCGACGCCGACTCCGAGGGAGAAGAAGGAAAGTTCTACGTCTGGTCGCACGGAGAGGTGGCCGAGCTCCTTGGCGACGACGACGCCCGAATCTTCGCCGAGCTGTTCGATGTCACGCCTAACGGGAATTGGGAGGGAAGTAGCATTCTCAATCTCCCGCGTGAGCCGGTCGACGTCGCAGCACATCTAAGCGTTTCAGTCGAACGGCTCGCCGAGGTCGCCGCGCGCGGCCGGCGTTTACTCATGGAGCGCCGCGACCTTCGCGTACGCCCCGCTCGCGACGAGAAGATCCTCGCGGGCTGGAATGGCTGGATGCTCGCCGCGTTCGCGGAAGCGGCCATCGCCTTCGATTCGGATGCGTTCCGCGACGTGACGCGACGAAACGCGGAGTTCCTGCTCGGAACGATGTTCGCGGGCGGCAGGCTGCATCGTTCCTGCAAAGACGGGCGCGTGAAAATCGGTGGCCTGCTCGAGGATGTCACCGGCGTCGCGTGGGGTCTTCTCTCCGCGTTCGAAGCGCTGCAGGAACGGCGCTATCTCGACTCAGCAGCCTCGCTTGCCGACGACATCCTCGACCGCTTTCAGGACCGCGAAAGCGCGGGGTTCTTCGACACGCCCGACGACCACGAGCCGCTCATCACCCGGCCTCGCGACGTCCTCGACAATGCGACCCCCGCGGGGACGTCGGTCGCAATCGACGTGCTTCTGCGGCTCAGTGTCTACTTCGGAACCACCCGCTACGCGCGCGTTGCGAATGCGGCGCTCGCCTCGGTTGCGCCGATCGCACTGAAGCACCCTTCAGGCTTCGGCTTTGCGCTCTCTGCGGCGGAGCTCTCGCTCGCGAAGACGAAGGAAATCGTGATCACCGGTCCCGAACGCGACGAGGCGAAGCGCGCGCTCCTGCGCGTCGTCGGTGAAGAATTCCTGCCTAACCGCGTACTCATTTCGTCGGATCAGCCCGGGCTCCCGCTCACCGAGGGGCGCGACCCGTCGAACGTCGCGGCGTACATCTGCGAGGGATATGCATGTTCGGCGCCGACGACGGGTGTGGAGGAGTTGAGGAGGCTGCTCGGTCGCTAGTGCGGAATTCGGAATGCGGAGTGCGGAATGAGAACCTGAAGGGGGCTCTTTGTTTCGCGTTTCGCGTTCCGCACTCCGCATTCCGAGTTTTCAGAGCGTGCGCGTCGCTCCCCCGTCGACGTCGAGCACGACGCCCTGGCAATAGCCTGCGGCGGGAGAGGCGAGGAACGCGACGGCGCGCGCGATCTCGGCCGGAGCGCCGAAGCGCGCCACGCGCAGCTTCTCGGCCATCTTCTTCTCGGCATCGGCGAAATCGATCCGCTCTTCGCTTGCCAACGCCTCGACGCGTGCGCGCAACCGCTCGGTCAGCGTCGACCCGGGATTGACGGCGTTGACGCGCACCCCGTCGCGCACGCCGCGATCGGCCAGCGCCTTCGTGAGATTGAGGAGCGCGGCGTTGACCGTTCCGCCGATCGTGAAGTCGGCGCTCCCGGTTCGCCCGCCGATGCCCGAAATGTTCACGATGCTTCCGCGGCTCGCGCGAAGGTGAGGCCAGGCGGCGCGGCAGAGGCGCATCGCGCCAAACAGCTTGAGCGCGTAGCCGTCGGCCCAGTCAGCATCGGCGAGCTCGAGGAAGTCGCCTCTCTTCGTCGCTCCTGCAACGTTCACGAGAACATCGACGGCGCCAAAACGCTCGACCGCGCAACCAACGACTCGCGCGGCAGCGTCGGGCTCGCGCAAATCGCACGCGACGACAATCGTGTCAACGGCGAGCGATGTGGCGAGTGCCTCGAGCCGGTCGGCCGATCGCGCGACGAGTACGAGCTTCGCTCCTTCACCCGCAAGCACTTCGGCCACCGCGCGCCCGATTCCTCGGCTCGCTCCCGTGACGATCGCGACCTTCCCCGCAAGCTCCAGCTTCATCGTCGTCTCTCCAACGTTAGGCCGTGTCGCCAGTCGGGTATCCCGCCGCGGCGTCGCGGCGGAAGCGCAGCTTCGAGAATTTCAAGTATCTCTGCATCGCCACGAACACGAAGAAGAGGCGGTTCAGGAGCCGCGTCCGCAGCTTCGGCCGCCAGTTCCCCGCGAGGACGGTGACGACCGCGCGGAAGATCGTCTTGGGCGGCTCCGGATCGAAGAAGAGGTCGCGGAACTCGGGCGAGTAGAACGAGATCACGAAGCGCCTGTAGGTCTCGAAGCGCTGCCGTTGCCGCTTCGAGAAGCCAGCGAACGCGGCGGAAGAAAAGTCGTTCTTGACCCGTGCGCGGTCGAGCTCGATCGCTGCCTCGATTCCCGACTCCATCGCGATCGACACACCCGTCGAAAAGACGGGGTCGAGGAACGAACCCGCGTCGCCGGCGAGGATCCACCGGTCGCCCGCGTACGCTTTCGCGCTGTACGAGAAGTCGCTCTCGACGCGAACCGGCCACGCGCGCTCGGCGCTCCTCATCAGCTCGGCGACGATCGGCGTGTCGGCATACGCGCGCGCCAACATCTCTTCGGGCGTCCCTTGCTTCAGCTGGCGATAGAGAGCCTTCGGCAAAACCACGCCGACGCTCATCAGTTCCTTCGAGATCGGGATCAGCCAGAACCACCCCGAGTCGGCGCGCGCGATCAGCCTGATGTCGTCGGGCCGGTCGCCTTCGAGTCGTGGCACGCCCTTGTAATGGGCGAAGATCGCGATGTTCGCGAGGCGCGGCTCGTCGGTTCGAAGGTCGTATCTCTTGGCAATGAGCCCCTGGCGACCCGTCGCATCGACGAGAGCGCGGACGCGGACGCGTCCCGAGGCTCCGTCGCTCGCGACGAAATCGAGGGTCGCAGCGTCCGCTGTGAATTCGAGCTCCGCGACACGGTGCCCCTCGCGCACGTCGACACCGACTTCACGCGCACGATTGAGGAGAATCTCGTCGAACTCCTCGCGGCAGACCTGGTAGGTCTGCGGCCGGTTCACTTCGCCCGACGCGGTGAAATCGACTCCGCGGCCGCTCATCCCGTCGTGCGTGAAGAGGCGCGCCCCCCATTTCTCCGGGAACGAGGCCGCCGCGATCTTCTCGGCGACGCCTAACGCCGCGAAATGGTCGTTCGCGGTCGACAGGAGCGACTCCCCAATGTGAAATCGAGGGAAGGTCTCGCGCTCGAAGAGCACGACGCTGTGCCCGCGAAGCGCAAGCGAGATCGCCGCCGATGTCCCGGCAGGGCCCCCGCCGGCTACGGCGAAATCGAAATCGTATGTCTGCGTCGTTTCCTGCATGTCGTTCGATGCTCCAGATCCTAAGAGGGTGCTCCTCGGCCGCTCGCGGCGGGGCAGCCCGGGCCCCTGCGGTGGCGCGCGGATTCACCGCGGGTCACGATTTTGCGCGTACGGTAGCACAACGAGAGCGTGCGAGAAGCGCGCGACGACGAAGCCAAACGCCATCAGTGCGAGCGCAGTGCGAATCCGGGCGAGAAACGTCCTTTCGGTCGCCAGGTAAATCCGCGAGTCACGCTGCTCGTCGCCGTTTCGTGCCATCGCTCCAGTGCTCGCGTCTCCCAACGCTACTTGGGCGGAAGCGTCTCCACGAAGTCGATTCCTCTCCGGATCCAGGCGCCCAGGGCGCGCGGAGACGAAATGCCGTCGCGCCCGACGATCACGAAGCCGCGCATCGGCCGTTTGGTGAAGTCGAGCTTGCGCACATGCGGCCTCGTCAGTGCCTCGTCATGCGCATCGGGGCCGACGCGCACCATCAGCTCGTCCTTGAGGATGCCGCAGGCCATGTGGCCGTTCACCATGAAGGCGATGCCACCGAACATCCTGTGCTCTTCGACATCGTCCCTCGACGCAAACACGCGCCGGATCCGTGCCGCAAGCTCCTCGTCGTATGCCATCGGCGATCCTGTTTCCGGCCTCTCGCGTCGTCATGTGCCACGAGTGGAGGTTACGATCGGTCCACACGCTGCACCGCGAGTGTAGTGTAGTGCTTCGTGAATCCCTTGCCTTTCGTTGCGGCGGTTAGAATGGCGAGATGCTGCAAAGAGGGTTCACCCTCGTTGAGACGCTCGCAGCGCTTCTGATCCTCTCGTTCGTGCTGATGACGTCGCTTCTCGTCTTCACACAGAGAGAGAAGCGGCTGCGAGACGCCGACGAGATGATCGTCGCCTGGCAGGCGCTCGCGAACGAGGCCGAGTACGTCCGGCTCATGCCCTACAACTCGTTCGCGCCGGACGGACAGAAGCCTTTCAATGAAGGCTCGGAACTGCTCGCATCGCTCGATCGCGCGGAGACCTCCGTGGAGGCGTTCGACTGGAAGCCGGGCGTCAGAAGAGTCGTGCTCACGGTGACGTGGAACGGCGGCGCGAGGCATGCCAGCCTTACCGTCGTCCGCTCAGCAGTGCCGGGAGGGCGATTCTGGTGACGAAGGAGAGAGGCAAGAGGCGAGAGGCGAGAGGCGAAGGAAAGGCTGGGAGGCAGGCCATCGGCCATCGGCCAAAGGAGGCAGCGATTCGCGTCGCCGAGCCTGTCATTCCGTACTCCGCGCTCCGCGTTTCGCACTCCGCGCTTCGCGTTTCGTATTCCGCGTTCCGCGTTCAGCGTTCGGCAGGCTACACCCTCGTGGAGATGCTCGTCGCGGTTGCGCTCTTCGGGATCTTCCTGACGGTACTCGTCGGATTGCAGGGGGAGTTTCTCCGGCACGACCGCAGCGTGCGCGTCGCGCTGTTCAGCCATCCCGCTCCGTTTGCGGTGCTGGCGAGGCTCCGCCGCGACATTCTCGACTCGCGCGATTACCCTAACGCGGAAGGAACCTGGAAGCAGACACCGCAGACTCTTCTCCTCGAGGTCGAGAGCGACGAGGGCAAGCGGCGCGTCGTCGTCTGGGATTTCAGAGACGGTAGCGTCGCGCGCCGCCTCGAATTCGAGAACGGACAACCGGTGGCCGCGTGGAAGGCACGCGCGGTGCCACTGTATGACATCGCTATCTGGAACGCGCCAGGCGGCCGTGTCGGCGTGCGGGTCAGCGCAAAGGACAAGGAAGGCAATGCGGTCGTCGATCAGCTCGTCATGCCGCGCGCTCACTGACGCGGAGCGCGGCTACGCGCTCCTGTCGGCCCTCGCGATCGCCGTCCTCTTCTTCGGCCTCATCACGCTTGTGCTCTGGGAGTCGACGATACGTCATCGAGCCGCGCAGAGTTTTCGAGCGCGGATCCAGGCGCAGGCACTTGCCGAGAACGCGGCCGAGCTCGCCGCGAGAGGGCTTGCCGACGGCTCCGCGCTCTCCGCGTCGGCCGAGACCGACGCGGGGACGATGGCCGCGACTGGAACCGCGTCGATAGGCCTCGACGGCAAGACATATTTCGAGATCAACGCCGAGGGAGTGGCACGCGGCCCGAATGGAATGGTCGCAACTGTGACCGTCACCGGATACGCCAACGTCAGTGGAGTGACGATCACCTCCTCGAAGCACAGCCAGTGAAGCGGTCCGAAGGGCATGGGCCGAGGCAGGCAAGAGGCAGGTCGAGGGTCGTAGGTCATAGCAGGCACCTTTGACCTTTCACCTTTGACCTGCCTATCATTCGCCCCGCTCACGCCCTATGTCCAACTACGACTCTTCCGCCATCGAAGTCCTCACTGGTCTCGAGCCGGTCCGCAAGCGGCCCGGCATGTACACGACGACCGACCGCCCGAACCACCTCGCCCAGGAAGTCATCGACAACGCGGTTGACGAAGCGATCGCCGGCTTTGCCCGGCAGATCGACGTCATCCTTCATGACGATGGCTCCCTCTCCGTCTCCGACGACGGCCGGGGAATGCCTGTCGACAAGCACAAGAAAGAAGGGGTTTCGGGCGTCGAGGTCATCCTCACGCGGCTCCACGCCGGCGCGAAGTTCTCGGAGAAGAACTATCGTTTCTCCGGCGGACTCCACGGCGTTGGTGTCTCCGTCGTCAACGCGCTTTCGACCAAGTTGCAGGTCTGGGTCCGCCGTGACGGCCACGAGTACACGATGTCGTTTGCGAGCGGGAAGAAGAAGTTGGAGCTCAAGGCCATCGGCACGGTCGGCAAGCGCAACACCGGCACGACGGTCCGCTTCTGGCCCGACCCGGTCTTCTTCGACTCGCCGAAGTTCAGCGTCTCGCGCCTCAAGCACGGGATGCGCGCGAAGGCGGTCCTCTGCCCGAAGCTGAAGATTCGCTTCACGAGCGAAGAGAATGCCGCCGACAACGAGGAGTGGTACTACGAGGACGGGCTGACCGAGTATCTCGTGAGCGAGATGAAGGACTCGGAGCTCGTTCCCGAGCCTCCGTTCGTGCAGCATTTCAAGGCCGCGGAGGAAGAGGTCGACTGGGCTGTCGCATGGATCGCCGACGATGGCGAGCTTCTCACCGAGAGCTACGTCAACCTGATTCCGACGCCGCAGGGGGGAACGCACGTCAATGGCTTCCGTACGGGCCTCACCGAAGCGATCCGCGAGTTCTGCGAGTTCCGCAACCTGTTGCCGCGCGGGGTGAAGATCGCACCCGAAGACGTATGGTCGCGCTGCGTCTACGTCCTCAGCGTGCGGATGAACAACCCGCAATTCCTCGGCCAGACGAAGGACCGCCTCTCGTCACGCGAGACGGCGGCGTTCGTCTCGGGTGTGGCGCAGGACGCCTTCTCGCTCTGGCTGAATCAGAACACCGTCGCGGCGGAGAAGATCGCGCAGCTTGCGATCGACAACGCGATGACGCGGCTCCGCACGGTGAAGAAGATCGAACGGAAGAAGCTGACGAGCGGTCCGGCACTCCCCGGCAAGCTCGCCGACTGCAGCTCGCAGGATCTGTCGCGCACCGAGCTCTTCCTCGTCGAAGGCGACTCCGCGGGCGGCTCCGCGAAGCAGGCGCGCGACCGCGAGTTCCAGGCGATCATGCCGCTCCGTGGCAAGATTCTGAACACATGGGAAGTCGACCCCGCCGAGGTGTTAGGCTCGCAGGAAGTGCACGACATCGCGGTCGCGTTAGGCGTCGATCCCGGCTCGTCGAACGTCGAGGGGCTCCGCTACGGGAAGGTCTGCATCCTCGCCGATGCCGACTCCGACGGCGCGCACATCGCCACGCTCCTTTGCGCCCTCTTCGTTCGCCACTTTCGCAAGCTCGTCGAAGACGGCAGGATCCACGTTGCGATGCCACCGCTCTTCCGAATCGATGTCGGCAAGAACGTCTACTACGCGCTCGACGAGGCCGAGAAGCTCGGCGTGCTCGAGCGCATCAAGGCCGAGGCAATTCGAGGCAAGGTCAACATCCAGCGCTTCAAGGGACTCGGCGAGATGAACCCGCTGCAGCTTCGCGAGACGACGATGGCTCCCGACACGCGGCGGCTCGTCCAGCTCGTGCTTCCCCCTGGTGGCGGCACCGAAGGCGTGATCGACATGTTGCTCGCGAAGAACCGCGCGCCTGAGCGGAAGTCGTGGCTCATGGAAAAGGGCGACCGGGCCGAGGTCGGTTAGCGGCAATGGCCTGAACTTTGGAGGATGAGGCTGAAGTTAGAACGATGAACGATGAAGTTTGAATCCAGAAAAGGGCCCCGGGCGGGGGTTTCAGGGTTCAACCTCCGCCGTTCTACGTTCTAACTTCGAGACCTTCGTCCCTAAGTTCAGGCCATTGGTCCTAGTGTAGTGTTTCATTAATCCCTTGCCTTTCGTTGCGGCGGAATGGAGCCGATTTCGCGAAGCGCCGACGAGTCGATGTGGTACATCGGCGAGGAGGCGCGACAAAGAAAGCGGCTCCATTCCGCCGCAACCCGGAGGGGGCCGTCGCGCGTGAGCCTCCAGAATCCGACGTTCGGCTCCAGAAGGATTTGCATCCCGCCGGAAAGAGTTACCTCGATCCGTTTCCTCCATCACCTGTTTCCGAGAGTAAGCCTACGGAGACTCCCCATTGAGTCGAAAGGCGTTACGCGCGCTTCGGTAGCCTCTGGCATGGCGGCTGCACAGCACATGGAGTGCTCGCGAAAGGGACGGCAATGTCGCTCGAGCGAGCCGGCACTCGTACCACCAGAAAGATAAGGAGGCTCGTGTGAGAACCTTTCTGATCGTCACTTCGTTGATCGTCATTCTGGCAGCCGCGCTCCTCTACGCCGCGGCACGCTCAGATCATGAGTTCGTCGCTACCGCCACGGAGAACGTCCGCCAGGCGACCGACAATCTGGAGATCCGTACCGCCCTCGTCCGCCATCTGGGCCCCGATGCAGCCCACATCCGCGTTCGTGCTCAGGACGGAGCCGTCTCACTCAGCGGTGAAGTGGAACAGCGCTCGACTCAGGAGCTCGCGGAAGAGGTTGCCATGTCGGTGGACGGCGTCAAGATGGTTCATAACTTCATCGACCTCGAGGCGGATAGCGCAGCCGCGGGCCCGGCAGTCTTACTGACGAACGTGGAGCTCGAAGCGCGCGATGCGCTGCTCGAAGCCGGCGTCAAGACCACGCTGGCGTCGGAGATCGGCGACGCGGCGTTCCATATCTCCGTCGAAGCCTGCGATGGCGTGGTCAGCCTGCGCGGTGACCTGCCCGACCAGGAGCGTCACCAGATCGCGATTCGCAGCGTCGAGGGCATTCCCGACGTCGCGCGCGTCATCGATCTTCTCGAGGTTGCGGCGTGAGCCGGCGCGCCGCAACCGTTCATCGGTGAATTCCGCGAATCCCATGCGAGTTAAGGGAGGGAGCGGCCTAACTAGTGGCCTGAACCCAAGAGGATGAGGCTGAAGTTGGAACGATGAACGATGAAGTTTGAACCCAGAAAAGGGCCCTGGGCGGGGTTTTCAGGGTTCAATATTCGCCGTCCTACGTTCTAACTTCGAGACTTTCGTCCCTAAGTTCAGGCCATTGCCACGAGCCCGCGTTTCTCACAGCCCTTCGTCGGGAAGCAGCCGGATCTCGCTTTCCTTCGAAGGATGTCGGCCG
>JACPDH010000081.1 GCA_016184115.1 Acidobacteriota bacterium
GTAAAGGAATGCGCTTTCTGCAGGGTGCCCGAAGCGCAGGCGGAGCTCCGCGAGCTCGGCATCGGCGATCGGCGTGCCGCACTGGTCGGCAGCGTTGATCCGGCCTAACGGCCCGACGCGGTAAAGTCCTTCAGGGAACCCTCGTGACCTGAAGAAGGGCGCCTTCATGTACGACTCGCGAAGGCTCGCCTCGCCGATGAAAGTGTCGTACTGCTCGGCGGCGATCCCGTCCGCGGCGATGCTGCCGCCGGCGTCGCGGAAGCGTAGGTCGCCGTCGTAGAACTGCAGGTTGCCGGAACGATCGACGAGCCCCGCCGACATCATGGGCGCCGACCCGAAGAACCGGATCTCCTCGTCGTAGTTATCGAGTGCTCCTTTGAAGAAGGCAATCGTCCGCGTGGCTATGAGTTTCGCGACGGGAAGTTCGGCGAGAATTCGATCGCGCGTGGCGATGCTGACTGGTTCCGCCATTCCTCCGGCGACGATGCCTGAGCCGTGGACGCGCTCCTTCGCGAGCATTTCGATGACCTGTTGGCCGAACTTGCGAAGCTCGATCCCTTCGCGTGCGAGCTCGGGGTGTGCGGCGATCAGTCCGAGCACGTTTCTGGTCGCCGGATCGGAGTCCATTCCGAGGAGCAGATCGGGTGCCGAGAGATAGAAGAAGCTGAGGGCGTGCGATTGCACAATCTGCGCGCAGTGGACCAACTCGCGCTGCAATTTCGCCGCGGGAGGGATCCTCACCGCCATGATCGAGTCGCATGCCTTCGCCGATGCCAGCAGGTGACTGACGGGGCAAATGCCGCAGATGCGCGCGGTGATGCCCGGCATCTCGTAGTAGGGACGTCCCTCGGTGAACTTCTCGAAGCCGCGCACCTGCGTGACGTGGAACTCGGTGCCGGCCACGCGTCCTTCGTCGTTGAGGAGGATCGTCACCTTTGCATGGCCTTCGATGCGGGTGACAGGGTCGATCGTAATGCGCTTCATCTGAGGCTCCTCATCCGAACTTCACGGTCAGGTTCGTGTCGGGCTTGCGTCCGTCGAGAACGGCCGCGATGACACCCGAGATCGTCTTCGCCGGCGGTGGGCATCCTGGAAGGCAAAGGTCCACCTTCACGAACTCTCGTACCGGGCGCGCCTGCTTGAGCAGCGCGGGCACACCGTCGGTCGGAACCCCCTTTCCTTCGATCGCGCCTTCGACGTAGACCCGCTGAAGCAGCCGTTGGACCGGAATCCCGTTGCGCATCGCAGGAACGTTGCCGGTCACGGCGCAATCGCCCATCGAGACGAGGATGGCGGTCCGTTGGCGGATCTTCTGGATCTTGTTGAGGTCATCCTGGGAACTGACGGCCCCTTCCACGAGAGTGACGTCGACTCCCTCGGGGAAGTCTTGGGCGTCGACGAGCGGGCCATAGACGAGCTCGATCTTCGACGCGAGCGAAATCACCGCTGCGTCCATGTCGAGAAGCGACATGTGACAGCCGGAACATCCGTCGAGCCACACGGTGGCGACTTTCAGCTTCTTCATGCCTCCGCTCCCCTCCGTTGCGCAAGCGCGCTGATCCGCTCGTTCTGCTTCACCATTTCTTCGACGGCGCGACCTTTTTCGGAAAGCGCGCCCGTCGGGCATGCCTGAACGCATTTGCCGCAGCCGGTGCAGCCCTTCGAGTCTCCCCATTTGCCATTGAGATCGGCAGTGAGGCGGGTGTTGATGCCGCGCGAGAAGAGATTCCAGACGTGCGCACCTTCGAGCTCCGCGCAGACCCGCACGCACCGGGTGCAGAGGATGCAGCGGTTGTGATCGAGAACGTACTTCGGATGCGAGAGGTCGGTTTCGAGTTTCGGGAAGTTGTAGGCGAGACGCACCGTCGAGACTCCGAGGTTCGTGGCCATGGTTTGGAGCTCGCAATGACCGTTCGAGACGCAGACGGCGCAGATGTGGTTGCGCTCGACGAGGAGGAGCTCCACGGTAAGGCGGCGGTGTTGTGTGAGGCGGGGAGTCGTCGTCTTGACCGACATCCCTTCCTGTACGGGTGACGTGCACGCGGGCAGCGCGCGGTCGATGCCCTCGACCTCGACCATGCAGATGCGGCAGCCGCCTACCGGAGTGATTCCGTCGAGGTCGCAGAGCGTGGGGATGGTCTTGCCGCCCTCTCGTGCGGCCTGGAGGATCGTCTGCCCCTCCCGGGCATCGACGAGCGCGCCGTCGATTCGAATGGAGATTTTCTTCTGTGACAAGGCGTCGCTCCTTCCTCTACGTGGCGTTCGCGACTGTTAGGTCGCAACGCAGGCAACGTTCGCATTCGTCGAGAGTCTCGTCGTGGGAGAGCATGGCGACGACCTCGTCTTCCGACTTCGCACGCAGCGAGGCGTCGAGCTCGCGGCCCCGATGTCTGCGGCTCTCGCTCTGCGACTCCGGCGGTGTCATGTCGAACTGGAAGTCGGGCATCGCCCCCTTCCATCGGTCGGACTCCATCAGCTGGCGGTCGATCGACCGGGCCGCGAGCTTTCCGTACGACATCGCCCCCGAGACGTTCGACGCGCCGGTTACGACGTCGCCACCGGCGTAGAATTTGGCGCGGCTCGACGCGAGCGTGTAACGGTTGACCTCGATCGTGCCGCTGCGTGAGAGCTTGATCCCTGCCGACTGCGCGAGCTCGACGTCGACGCTCTCGCCGATTGCGAAGATCACCGAATCACAGTCGATTCGCTGAATCTCTCCGGTCGGGACTGGTTTGCGGCGGCCCGACGCGTCGAACTCGCCGAGACGAGTTTTTGCGACTTCGATCGCCTTCACGCGTCCCTGATCGTCGCCGATGATGCGATGTGGCGTCGCGAGGAAATTGAACTTCGCACCCTCTTCCTTCGCCGCATGCGTTTCCTCTGCGATTGCAGGCATGTCTTTTCGTTCGCGGCGGTAGATGACCGTTGCCTCGGCGCCTCTGCGAATCGCCGTGCGTGCGGAGTCGATCGCTGCGTTGCCACCGCCGATCACCGCGACACGGCGCCCGAGCTCCACGATCTCGCCGCGAGCAACCGCCGAGAGGAAGTGAAGCGCCGGGTAGACCCCCTTCAGGTCGGTGCCCGGCTCGCGGAGTGGGGCCCCCTCCTTCCATGTGCCGAAGGAGAGGAAGATGGCATCGAAGCGATCGTCGAGCTCATTGAGTGAGACGTCAGCACCGACGCGTGTGTTCAGGATGAATTTCACGCCGACCCGCTCGATGAGCTCGATCTCCCGGCGTAGCGCCGATTTCGGAAGCCGGTACTCGGGAAGCGCGAATGCGAGCATGCCGCCCGGCTCGGACTTGTCGTCATAGACGCTGACTTCGTGGCCGAGGATCGAGAGATAGAAGGCAGCGCTGAGTCCGGCGGGGCCGGCACCGACGATCGCGATCTTGCGGCCGGTCGGCTCGAGCTTCCTCGCGACGACGCGTGCAGCAACCTCATCGAATCGATCGGACATCAGCATGGTGTCACCGATGAAGCGATGGACCTCGCGCATGTTGACCGGCTCATCGAGCGTCTTGCGGCGGCATCGGCTCTCGCATGGGTGCTGGCAAACGCGCCCCGTCGTCGACGGCATCGGGTTGTCCATGATCACCGCCATGAACGCATCGTCGTGCCGTCCTTCCTTGTAGAGCTGCAAGTAACGCGGGATGTCCATGTGGAGCGGACAGCTGTTCTCACAAGGAGACAGGGCGAGCTCCTCGCAGACTCCCGCCTGGCAGCGCCGTGCGACGATGTGGTCCTCGAACTCGTTCTTGAAGTGCCGTAGCGTCGTGAGCACCGGGTTAGGCGCACTCTGCCCGAGGCCGCAGAGTGAACACTCGCGGATGTAGCGGGAGAGGTCGTCGAGCAGTTCGATGTGATGGGGCGTCGCGGCCCCTTCCGTCATTCTGTTGAGAATCCGGAGCGACTTGTTGAGCCCGACCCTGCACGGAACGCACTTTCCGCATGACTCCGAATGCGTGAACTCGATGAAGTAGCGTGCGACATCGACCATGCAGTTGTCTTCGTCCATCACGACCATGCCGCCGGAGCCCATGATCGAACCGAGCTGTGCGAGGCTCTCGTAGTCGACGGGCGTTTCGAACATGTCCTGGGGGATGCAACCTCCCGACGGTCCGCCCGTCTGGACCGACTTGACCTGACGGCCATCGACGCCCCCACCGCCGACATCGTAGATGTACGTCTTCAGCGGAGTGCCGAGCGGCATCTCGACGAGGCCGGTGTTCTGCACCTTCCCGACGAGAGAGATGACCTTGGTTCCGGAGCTCTTCGCGCTCCCGATCTCCGTAAACCACGTGGCGCCGCGCGTGACGATCGGTGCGACGTTGTACCAGGTCTCGACGTTGTTGATGTTCGTCGGCTTGCCGGCGAGACCTTTTTGCGCGGGGAACGGCGGACGTGGGCGCGGGCGGCCTGCATGACCTTCGAGCGAAGCGATCAGCGCCGTTTCTTCGCCGCAGACGAAGGCGCCGGCGCCTTCCACGATACTGATGTTGAAGTTGAAGCCCCGGCCGAAGATGTTCTCGCCGAGCATTCCGTACTCGCGTGCCTGGTCGATCGCACGACGCAGCTTGCGGACCGCGAGCGGATACTCGGCGCGGATGTAGATGATCCCTTCGGTGGCACCCGTGACGTAGCCTCCGATGATCATCCCCTCGAGCAGCGAGTGCGGATCGCTCTCGATCTCGTTCCGGTTCATGTACGCGCCAGGGTCGCCCTCGTCGGCGTTGCAGATCACGTACTTGGAATCTGCTTTCGCCTTCGCCATGAACTCCCACTTGTTGCCGGTGAGGTATCCGGCGCCGCCGCGCCCGCGTAGCTTCGATGCCTTGAGCTGCTCGATGACGGTCTCGGGACGCCCGTCGATCAAGACCTTGTAGAGGGCCTGGTAGCCGCCGATTCCGAAGTACTCTTCGATGTCGTCAGGGTTGATGAACCCGCAGTTCCGCAGAACGAGCTTTCGCTGCCCTTTGAAGAAGGGAACCTCGCTCCAGAGCGGGACTTCCGGATAACCGTTGCCGTAGCGAAGGTGGCCGGTGATGTGGTCCCACTCCTCGATACGGCAGAAGACGAGCTCCGGGGTGATGTTACCGGTAGCGAGATCCTGCAGAATCCGTCCCGCATCGTTCGCTCCGACCTTCCTGAGCATCACGAGTGGATGGTTCGGAAGGCGGACGCTCACGATCGGCTCGCAGTAGCAGGAGCCGAAGCAACCGACTGCGGCGAGAACGACATCGATGCCGCTCCGATCGATGCCGGCGGCAAACGCGTGATAGAGCCCCTCCGCGCCGTTTCCGCGTCCGCAGGTACCCATGCCGACGGTGATGCGCGGCACGGTCGGCATCAGTTTCTCGAGCCCCGTCTCCCTCGCCGCGTTGAATGCCGCGATGTCCTGGATGCGAGCCATCACTCACTCTCCCGTTCGATGGTTTCGATCTCGCGCTGAAGCGTCCGTTCGTTCACATGCCCGCGGATTTTCTGATTCACCTCGACGACCGGAGCGAGCGCGCACTGGCCGAAGCAGGCGACCGTGCGCACCGTGAACTTCCCGTCAGACGTCGTGAGAAGGATCTTGTCCTCTTCGCTGATGTCGTCGAGCCCGAGGCCGAGGGAAAGGCGCGCGCTCTGCAGGAGGTTTCTCGATCCGCGCGTGTGGCATGCCGTGCCGCGGCAGATGCAGATCGTGTTGTCTCCCTGCGGTTTGAGATTGAAGAGCGAATAGAACGTCGCGACGCTGAAGACGCGCGAGAGTGGGACGCCCGTCTTCGATGCGATGTAATCGAGCGTCGCCATCGGAAGGTATTTGTTCGGATGGTGCTCCTGCACCGCTTCGAGGATGCCGAGCAAGGCACCTGGCCTTCCCTTGCGGTCGGCGATGACCTGGTCGACGAACGCCTGTTCTCCTATGTCGAGGCGTGGCTGTTCGAGAGTCTGCATGGCACTCCTTTCGAACGACATCAATACAAGTGCTCCGCGATTTGCTCGACTCGCGCATCTCGACGGAGCGACTCGGGCTCGATCGCTTCAGGTTCGTGTTTCGGGACGATTGGTGCGGGGTGCGCATCGATGCTCGGCTGGCCGGGAGAACGGACATCCGGGATCGGGGCACAGCTCGACATCGCGACGATCATGCGTGAATCCGGCCTGCGCGGGGTGAGGGTGCGAAGCGATCGCGGTCGACCGGGTCGCCACCCGCTCGGTGGAGTTCCCTGTCCGGCGCCCGCCTAACTATCGACGAATCGACGCGGTCCGCGCGGCGATTGCGAATCTATGTTGGGTCGGGCGCTGCCACGATGACCCGAGTCACCCCTGCGTCGTGAGGCCCTGCCTGAGAGGGGGCGGCGCGCGTCACACGCATGTGGGTGAGAAGGCACCCCCGAGAGGCACCCGTGACGGCACCGGCGATCGAATCGCGCGAGCAACGCGGCCGTTGCGACGACCGTAACGCGCCGTCGCGTCTGTAACGTCGATGGTCGTGAACCCGACGTCTACGCTTCGATGTCGGCGAAATTCACGGAGACGAGTCGTGAGCAACCAGCCTCCTCCATCGTGACGCCGTAAAGAGCCTCGGCCGCTTCCATCGTCCGCTTCGAGTGCGTGATGACGATGAACTGCGTCTCGCCGGTCATCTGGCGCACGAGGCGGACAAAGCGCTCGTTGTTCACTTCGTCGAGCGGCGCATCGACTTCGTCGAGCAGACAGAACGGGCTCGGCTTGTAGCGGAAGATCGCGAACAGAAGGGCGAGCGCGGTGAGCGCCCGCTCGCCGCCGGAGAGAAGCGCAATCGACTGCGTCTTCTTGCCGGGGGGTTGCGCGATGATCTCGATGCCGCTCTCGAGGATGTCTTCCTCGTCGAGCAGCTGGATGCCGGCGCGGCCGCCGCCGAAGAGCGACTGGAAGATCTCGATGAAGTGGAGATTGACCGCGGTGAACGCCTCACGGAAGAGGTCGCGCGAGGTGACGTTGATCTTGCGGATCGTCTGGCGCAGCGACTCGATCGCCTGGACGAGATCGTCGCGCTGTGTCCGGAGAAAGTGCTCGCGCTCCTCGAGCTCTTTGTACTCGTCGATGGCGAGGACGTTGACCGGGCCGATTCTCTCGATCTGCTCGGTGAGCTGAGAGACTTTCGACTCGAGGTCGGCACGCATCTCATCGCTCTCGGGCGGGACGGCTTCGTCGAGCATGTCGATCGTGCAGTGGAGGTCGAGAGAGAGCTGTTCGCGCAGGAGGTCGAACGCGGCGCGCGCGCGGTCCAGCCTGCGCTCCGACTCGAACAATGCATCGCGCTTCGCGTTCCAGTCGGTACGTGAAGTGATCGCCTTCGCGTCGAGCGACGTGACCGCGCTTTCCAGGCCAGCAACCTCGGATTCGAGTGAGACCCGCTGCTCTCCGAGCGCGTGGTGGGCGTTGAGCGCGACGTCCAGCTCAACGCGCGCGTGCTCGGCAGCGACACCGGTGTCGCCGATCTTCCCCTCGAGCGATCCAATCTCGGTCTGGAGGTGCTGAAAGCGTTGCGTGAGGGAGGCGACGACACGCGAGAAGTTCTCGTACTCGCGCTGCGTCCCGTTCACATTGCCGATTGCCGTCTCGAGCTCGACTCGTGCGCTCGCGGCGATCTCGGTCGTCGCCTCGAAGCGGGTGCGTGCGTCGGTCAGTGACTGGTCGAGCTCGGCAATTCGCTGCTGCGTTTCGCGCTCGGTCTCTTCCTGAGCGCGGAGCCCCGAGATCGCTTCCTCGCGTCGCTGCTCGAGCTGACGCCGCTCGTCTTCATAAAGCGAGCGCTCTTCGGTCGCGACGGCAAGGTCCTGCTCGAATCGTTGCAGCTCGGTACGGACCCTATCGCGCGCGGCGACGCGCTCGCGCATCTCGATCTCGGCCTGCCTCGACTTCTCTTCGGCGAGGATGCGGGCGTCGTCAGCGTCTGCGAGCTCACGCTCGAGCGCCTCGAGCGCCGACGCGATGCCTGTCGCCTTGGCCTCTTCGGTCGAGAGAAGCTGCTCGAGGTCGTGCAGCTGGCGCTTGATCTCGAAGATGCCGCGCGTCCCCTCCTTCTTGCCGCCGATTACGAGGGGGCCGCGGACGACGTCGCCGTCGCGGGTGATGAACGTGGCGTCGGGTTTCCTGCGCGCTTCGACGATCGCGCTCTCCAGATTGTCGACGACGAACGCTTCGGGCACGCTGGCGCGCACGGCGTCGGCGATCGGGCCGACGCCGACGATCGCGTCAGCGATCGAGGTGCGGATCGATGTGCCCCCTTCGGGCGAGAAGTCGAGGGCGAGGAACGCTCCGCGCCCCGCGCCGCGATCGTGGAGGCGGCGGATCGCCTCGATTGCGGTCCGCGAGTCGTCGACGACGAGGGCGCGGGTGATGTCTCGCAGCAGCGTGTCGAGTGCTGATTCGTAGCCCGGCGCTGCGCTCACCGACTCGGCGGCCGAGCGCGCGTGCGGCACATACTCGAGGATCGCGCGACGGACGTCTTCGTCCTGCGATTCGAGCGAAGTGAGCAACGAACGGAGCGAGTCGATTCTGTACGTGGTCTGAGAGATCGAGTCGCGGGTGCTCTTGAGCGTGTCGAGCGTCCGTTGGCGCCTTACGGCGAGCTCGTCGCGGAGCTCGAGTGCGGCCTTCGCGGCAGCGGTGGCCTCGACGAGGGCCGTCTCGGCTTCGCTCACCGCCTGCTGCCACTGCGTCATACGCAGCGACGCGCCATCGAGCTCCTCGCTCGCCTTCTTCGCGGTGTCGATCAACTTGCCGAGGTAGAAATCGCATTTCTCGACGGCGATCTCGAGCTGGTGAAGCTGATTGCGCGACTCGGAGATGCGCGCGATCGTCTTCATCAGTTGCTCGCGTGCCGTAGCGAGCTCGCGCTCCGTCGTTCGTACGGCGTCGGCCTGCTGCTGGCGCTCGCGCTCGTGCTCTTCGGATGCGGCGCGAAGCTGGTCGCGCTCGGCGGTCGCCGCCTCGAGCGCGCGCCCCTTTTCGGTGAGCACGTCCTGCTGCTCGCGCGCCTCAGTTTCGATCGACGCGACCTGCGCGCGCGCGTTCTCGCTACGCTGCTGCAAGTCGGTCAGGTTCGTCTCGGACTGTGCGAGAAACGCGCGAAGACGCTCAGCCTCGGCGCCCAGGCGCGCCATCTCTTCGCGCAGCGCAGATGCCTGCGCGGAGCGCTCGGCGAAGAGCGCCCGCGTCTCGGCGAGCTGTGCCTCGTCTCCACCGAGCGTCGCGGCCGCTTCACTCTCGAGGTTCTGGGCTACGACCACCGAGCTCTCGCTCTCGCCGAGCTCCGAACGAGCTCCGATCACACGGCCTGCGTAGAGCGAGCGCTTCGCGCCGCCGAGCTGGTCGACGAGCTCCTTGTGACGGCGCGCTTTCGCTGCTTGACGCTTAAGTGAATTCAGGTTTCGAGTGACCTCGGCGAGCGTGTCGTCGATCCGCACGAGGTTCGCCTGCGTTTCGTCGAGCTTGAGCTCGGCGGCACGGCGCTTCGTCTTGTACTTCGTGATCCCGGCCGCTTCTTCGATGAGCTTGCGGCGATCCTGAGGCTTGTTGGAGACGATCAGATCGATCCGCCCCTGCTCCATCACCGAGTACTGGCGGATGCCGAGGCCGGTGTCCATCAGGATGTCGGAAATGTCCTTGAGGCGAACGCGCTTGCCGTTGAGCTTGAACTCCGATTCGCCGCTCCGGTAGACCCGGCGCTGGATCACGATCTTTCCGTTGTCCGCCGCGGGGTGGTCCTCTTCGGTCGCAAGAGTAATGGTTGCTTCGCCCATGCCGAGAGGCTTGCGACGCTCGGAGCCCTGGAAGATCACGTCCTCCATCTTTTCGCCGCGGATGCTCGTGGCGCGATGCTCTCCGAGAACCCAGATGAGGGCGTCGGAGATGTTCGACTTGCCACAGCCGTTCGGACCGACGATGGCGGTCAGCGACGCCGGGAAGAGGATCTCGGCAGGGTCGTAGAAGGACTTGAAACCGTTGATCTGGAGCTTTTCGAGACGGAACATTTCGCGTGTTTTGACCTGATTCTCGGTGTCGAGGACGGCGGATCTTAGCAGATTCATTCCACCCCAACCAGCGAAAGGGAGAACGCAGAAGCGCCGCAGTACAGTCCGTGCGCCGCAAGTCGTTTTGCCCCAGAATATGGCGGAAACGGAGCGATTCGGGCGCGCTGGCGCGACTGCGCTCTGAAGTGTCGCGATATGTGTGCACTCGCTGTCGATCGGATGTCTATGACGGAGGCAATCGAGGCGCTGCTCGATGAGCAGATCGCCGCGGGAGAGTTTCCCGGTGCTGCCTGGGCCGTGCGGTTCCGCGGCGGCGAGATCGCTGCGGGCGCGCGCGGCCTCGCCGCGCGCCTTCCTGCGCCACGCGGCGCGACCGCGAATACGATCTGGGACGCGGCCTCGCTCACCAAACCGCTCGTGACCGCGACGCTTGCACTTCTTGCGGTCGATACCGGCACCATGCGGCTCGCTGACCCCGTCATTCGTCTGGCACCCGAATTGAAAGCGTCACGGGGTGCGGACCGGATCACGCTTGCCGATCTACTCGCGCATCGCGCCGGATTCCAGGCCTGGTATCCGCTTTACACCGAGGCCGCGGACCGAGACGGATACCTCAATGCGATCGCCCGCAGGCCGCTGCGTTACTGGCCGGGGAGCGGCGAGATCTACACATGCCTCGGCTTCATTCTCCTTGGAGTCGTCCTCGAACGGCTTTTCGATCGATCGCTTCCCGATCTCGCACGCGAGAGGCTTTTCGAGCCGCTCGGACTGCGTGATTCCCACCTCTGTCCCAACGCGGCGCTCCGCCCTCGAATCGCGCCGACGGAGCTCGGCAACGCGCATGAGCGATTGATGGTGTGTGATCGCGGGCTCTCCTTCAGCGGTTTCCGAGAGACGCTGATTCACGGCGAAGTGAATGACGGCAATGCCTTTCACATGGGAGGTGCGGCAGGGAACGCGGGCCTCTTCTCGACGGCAAGCGACGTGGTGCAACTGGCGGCAACCTTTCTCGATGACGGCGGCGAGCTGCTATCGCCCGCGCTTCGGAACTCCGCGACGAGGAATCAGACACTTGGGCTCGCCGAGGGCAGAGGCTTCGGCTGGCTGCTGCGGGGAGACTCGCCTTCGCATCCGGCGGCGCCATTATCGCGCGGCGCGTTCGGTCACACGGGGTTCACGGGATGCAGCGTCTGGTGTGATGCGTCGCGCGGTGTCGTCGTGGCGCTCATGACGAACCGCATTCATCCATCGGTGGAGCCAACGTCGATTCAGGCCGTGAGGCGGCGACTCAACGAGATCGTGGTCGGATACGTCTGAGATCGAGTTCACGCCTGGGGCCAGGACGTGCGTAGGTCGGCGCCGATGGGTAGGGTCGCTGTGGGCTGCCAACCTGTAGAATCTTCATATTGATGGAAGCGGGTCAACGATTCGGTGCCTACCATCTCGTCTCCCTGATAGGCGCGGGAGGGATGGGCGAGGTATGGAAGGCCGAGGATGAGAGCCTGCGGCGAACCGTAGCGATCAAGATCCTCCCCGCGGCCAATGCGCAGGATCGGGAGTCGAATGATCGGTTCAAGCGCGAGGCGCGAACCGCGGCGCAGCTCAATCACCCGAACATCGCGACGATCTTCTCGATCGATCAGTTCGAGGATCGGGCGTTCATCGTCATGGAGTATGTCGATGGCGAGCCGCTGTCGAAGCTGATCCTGGGCTCGCGTTTGAATCCCGGCGAGGTAATTGCCATCGCAAGGAGCGTAGCAGACGCTCTCGCGGAGGCGCACGAGAAAGGCATCGTGCATCGCGACATCAAACCCGACAACGTCGTCGTGTCGGGCCGGCAGGTGAAGGTCCTCGATTTCGGCATCGCGAAGCGTTACGGCCTCGACGGGGAGTCTCCCGGCGCCGCAAAGAGCGACACGGAGTTTCGCACGCAGGCGGGAATCATCGTCGGCACGGTGCAATACATGTCTCCTGAGCAGGCGATGGGGAAGAAGCTGGACGGACGGAGCGACATATTCTCGTTAGGCGTAGTGATGTATGAGGCGCTGACGGGAAAGCTGCCATTTGTGGGAGATTCGCCCGCGCTGACGCTGACGCGGATCATCCGCGACGATCCGCCCCACGTGCGCGTCACGAAACCGGGACTCTCTCCGAAGCTCGGCGCAGTCGTGATGCGATGTCTGGAGAAGGATCCTGTGCGACGGTTTCAGAATGCGCATGACGTCGTGGCCGCGCTCGACGAGAGGATGCTCGCGGAGGTGACGGACCGCGCGCCGGAGAGAGTGTCCGAACGCGACACTCCGACGGCGATCGCGGCTCCCAGGCCTTCCACGCGCTCGAGTCCTCGCGCCGCACGGACGGTGATCGAGAAGGTTCCGCAGGCGAGGCGCTCGTCGTCGTTCGCGTGGATCGTCGCGATGATCGTGTTGGTGATCGCGAGCATCGCCGCCACTGCGTTCTACCTCGCGCGCGACGGGAAACCAACCGTGGAGGGAGTGGAGGCAAAGGTGCGGGCGCCCGAATCGTCGCCTGCTGGCACGACGATCGCCGTTACGATGCCGGAAGCGCCGGGAGAGACGGAGATGGCTCCGACCGCGACGCTCGTCGACGTCATTCCGGCGGTCGCGACCGCGAGCGGAGCTGCTCCCGGCGTCGAAGGAAAGGTGGAATCGACTGGAGCACGACCGGAACCACCGCTCGGCCGGACCGTTCGTTCTCCGGCTTCTCGCGAGTTGCCGCCTAACGCAACGATTGCGGAGCAGGCTGACTATTATTACGACCAGGGGTTGCGCGAGGTGGAGCGGCGACAACCGCTCGAGGCGTATGCGTCGTTCAACAAAGTCGTGGCGCTCGAGCCGGATCGCGCGGCTGCCTGGGTCCGCGCGGGAGAGCTCGCGCTCTTTCTCCGCAGCCCGCAGGAAGCGGTCGACCACTTCCGCCGAGCCGCAACGATCGGAAAGGGGCTCGACGAGCGTGACGCGCTGACAGCGACGTTCGGCCGCGCGATTGCCAACAGCGACGTCGCCGCGATGGACGCGGCGTGCGAGAAGGCGCCTTTCGACCGAGTCTACAACGAGTTGCGGCGGATGGCGACGAAGCGTGGCGCGACCGACTGCCCGGCTCCGATCGGCGTTGGACTCGAGGCCGGTCGCGGCCCGGCACTCCGGGGCGGCTCGAAGCCCGGTTCCGCTCCATCGCCGCGACCGATTCGCAAGCCGTAACGCGGACTCGTGCCGACAGCGGGGCCGGCGCGCGGGCCGATCTCGGCGCCTTGTATTCGCGTACCGCGCACGCTCCTCGCAACGAAGCCTCGCGAATGATCCGGGCTAGAATGCCGTCGATGCCCATCGACCCGATCCTTCTCGCGCGTCAGTTGATCGACATCGCGTCGCCAACCGAGCACGAGCGCGCGGTCGCCGAATTTATCGAGCCTCTCTTGTCATCGCTCGGGTTCGCCTGCGAGAGGCAATTCGTCAGCGCCGACCGGTTCAACATCCTGGCGCGAACCGCCTCGCGACCCAGGGTGATCCTCTGCACGCACCTCGACACCGTCCCTCCTTTCATCGCCTCGTCCGAGGATGCCACGCATCTCTACGGCCGGGGAGCATGTGATACGAAGGGACTGATGGCTGCGATGATCGGCGCGGCGGAGGAGCTGCTACGCGACGGTGTCGACTCCTTCGGCATACTGCTCGTCGTCGGCGAAGAGACCGACTCGATCGGTGCCAAGAAGGCGAACGAGCACTTCGCCGGTATCGGCAGCGAGTACGTCGTCGTCGGAGAACCAACGGAATCGAAGTTCGTTCGCGCGTCGAAAGGTGCGCTGACGCTGAAGGTTGGGTTTCACGGCGTCGCCGCGCACTCCGCCTATCCCGAACGCGGCGATTCGGCAATCTTGAAGCTCGCCGAAGCCGTCAGGGCGATCTCCGCCTACGACTGGGGCGTGTCGCCATCGCTCGGTCGCACGACTGCGAACGTCGGCGTCGTCAGTGGGGGGCTCAAGCCGAACATCGTGCCTCCGTCAGCGGAGCTCGAGATGATCTTTCGCGTCGTCGAGGAGCCGGAAGTCGTTCTTCGGAGACTCGAAGCGCTCGTCGAGCCGTTAGGCGGAACGGTGATGCGTTGGTACGGAAATGCACCGGTTCCGATGGTCGTTCCGCGTGGAGTCGAGTCGACGGTCGTCGCGTTCAATACCGACGCCCCTCACCTTCCGAAGATTGGGAAGCCGCTCCTCTTCGGCCCGGGATCGATTCTCGACGCGCACACGGAGGGGGAGAGGATCGCGAAGTCGGAGCTCCTCGATTCCATGGATACTTACCGCGGACTCGTCGTTGACCTCATCGAAGGCAGGGTGGTGGAACATGAGTAGGCTTGAGGAAGACGTATTCATTGTCGAGCCGTTGCGAACAGCGATCGGTAAGTTCGGCGGGTCGCTCGCTTCGGAATCGGCCGTGCAACTCGGTGCCTTCATTGCGCGTGAGGTCGTGTCGCGTGCCGGTGTCGATCCCCTCACGATCGACGAGGTCGTCTTTGGCCACGCACGCCAGGCTGGCGCGGGACCGAACCCGGCCCGACAGATTGCAGTCAGGTCGGGTTTGACCCCGAGCGTTCCCGCCTACACGGTGAACCAGGCCTGCGCTTCGGGCCTGCGCTCGATCTGGAGCGCCGCCGACCAGATCCGCCTCGGCGAGGCTGCGATCGTTCTCGCGGGCGGCACGGAATCGATGTCGAACACGCCTTACATGGTTCCGCGCGTCCGTTGGGGATTGCGCATGGGCGATGCCGAGCTCGTCGACGGGATGACACGCGACGGCTTCATGTGCCCTCTTGCCGACCAGTTGATGGGAGCGACGGCTGAGAATCTCGCAGATCAGTACGCGCTCACGAGGAGCGAGCAGGATGCCTACGCAGTCGAATCGCAGCGCAAGGCGTCTGCCGCCTGGGCGGCCGGCGCATTCGATGCCGAGGTCGTGCCATACGTGATCGAGACCAAGAAGGGGAGTGAGACATTCGGACGTGACGAGCACCTCCGGTCCGACGCGACCGTGGAAGGGATGAAAAAGCTCCCGCCGGTCTTTCGGAAGGACGGGACGGTCCACGCGGGGAATTCGTCCGGGATCACGGACGGTGCCTCGGCGATGCTGGTCGCGAGTGGGGAGGCGGTTAGGGCGCAAGGGATGAAGCCGCTTGCGCGTATCGTCGGCTACGCTCAGGCGGGTGTCGACCCGAAGGTCATGGGAATCGGGCCGGTTCCCGCGACGCGGAGCCTTCTTTCGGAAGTCGGAATGACACTCGCGGACATTGACCTAGTGGAGCTCAATGAGGCGTTTGCCGCGCAGGTGATCGCGTGCGATCGGGAGCTCGGATTCGACCACGACCGACTCAACGTCCACGGTGGATCGATTGCACTCGGGCACCCGATCGGGTGCACCGGAGCGAGGATCGTCACGACACTCGTGCATGCGCTGCGCCGGCACGACAAGGCCGTTGGCCTCGCGACGCTTTGCGTGTCTGGAGGCATGGGAATGTCGATGATCGTGGAGCGCGTCTGAGCGCGATGGCTCGCCTGACCGACAGTCACTGCCATCTCGCGATGTACGAAGGCGCCGACGACGCGATCGCGCGGTCGCGCGCCGCGGGTCTTCGCGGCATCGTGGTGCCGGCGACACGGCTCGACGACCTCGAGGCATGCGTACGGCTCGCTGAGGCGAATGGTGACGTCTGGGCGGCCGTCGGCTTCCACCCGCACGAGGCGAAGGACTTTGATGACGACGCCGCGGCAACAGTCGAGCGGTTGGCCTCACATCCACGCGTCGTTGCCATTGGCGAGATTGGGCTCGACTATCACTACGATCATTCGCCTCGGGAGATACAGCGGCAAGTATTCGCGAGGCAGATCGCGATCGCGAACCGCGCCGGCCTTCCTGTGATCGTCCATAACCGGGAATCGATCGGCGACCTCGTCGAGACGATCGAAAGCGGCGAAAGCTCGGGCGTCCGCGGCGTGCTCCACTCCTACACGGAGTCGTACGAAGTGGCAACGACGCTCATCGACCGAGGCTTCTTCATTTCATTCTCCGGTATCCTCACATTCCGTAGCGCTCAAGCGCTTCGCGACGTGGCGAAGCGGCTTCCGCGCGACCGCGTCCTCATCGAGACAGACACCCCTTACCTTGCACCGGTGCCACACCGAGGTCAGAGGAACGAGCCGGCATGGGTCGAGCGGGTTGCCGAGACACTCGCGGAGCTCTGGGAGATCCCGTTCGAGGGCGTCGCCGAGATCACGACACGCAATTTTGAATCCGCGTTCGGCGTAAGCGTCGGGAGCTGACGCTCGCGCGGCGCATGAGGTGACACGATGGAGTCTGGAAGCTTTCTGCAACCTTTCGTAGGCCCGTGGCTCGCATGGTTCTACGCCGACTCACGTTGGTGGACGGTGTTCGGCCTGGCAGGGAACGCGGTTTTTTCGGCTAGGTTCGTCGTGCAGTGGATCACATCGGAAAAGAAGAAGGCACTCGTGGTGCCTCCGATTTTCTGGCACCTCAGTTTCTGGGGGAGTCTCATCACTCTCGTCTACGCGTTCCATGTAGACAAGCTCCCGATCATCCTCGGCTACGTTGCGCTTCCGTTCATCTACGGACGCAATCTGGTGCTTCTCAAGCGCCATCCGGTGACTGGCGGGCCGAACGGCGTGTGACCTACGAACTAGCCCGCCCATCGTCTTGGGATTATCGTGTTCACGATGGGAATCCCCGCTGCGAGCGGCCTGCTCGGACGCGACGATCGCGAAGCGCTCCTCCGGATAGCGCGCGAATCGATCGCGGCGCGGCTCCGACACACGCCGCCTCCTGGCGAGCGTCGCTCGGAAGCCCTGGAGCGACCCGCGGGTGCGTTTGTGACGCTGACGATTGACGGTGATCTGCGCGGGTGTATCGGGACACTCGATGCGTCGCGCCCGCTTCACCGCGCGGTTTCCGAAAGCGCCGTGAGCGCCGCGATGCGCGATCCACGTTTCCCTCCACTGACGCCGGGCGAGCTCGAGAGCGTAAGGCTGGAGATTTCGGTGCTCGGCGATTTCGTCCCGGTGTTGGATCCTACTGACATCGTGATCGGGCGCGACGGACTGATGATCCGCGCGGGAGGGCGGAGCGGGCTTCTCCTGCCACAAGTGCCGGTCGAGCACGGGTGGGATGTGATGACATTCCTCGAGCGCCTCTGCGTGAAAGCAGGACTCCCGCCTGGGAGTTGGCGGCGTAGTGACTGCATGCTCGAGCGCTTTCCGGCAGAGGTATTCGGCGAGTAATCGCCGTTCGGAACGGGAGAATCGGCGGCGTGAGCGCCTCCGATCGAGGCAACCGGAAGCCCTCGGCCGCAGCCGCCCCGGCACCTGTCATTTGACACTAACCTCTTGTTTGCGCTAAGTTTTTGATTGAATTTTCGTTCTCACAGCCTGGGGAGGGGTAAATGGTGCGCGTGCGTTGTGTGGTTTCCATCCTCCTGATTGTGGCCGCGGCTCCGCTGGCCTACGCGAATGAGTCGTCCAGGCCTCCTACCAATCTCCACAAGGTAGGGGACCACTGGACTCCCTACAATCCCCCCGATCCGTCGACATTCCCTGCTGGAGCAAAGGTCCACACGATCGAGAAGGGCGACACGCTGTGGGATCTTGCAAATAAGTTTTACGGCAACCCATACCTGTGGCCGCAACTCTGGGAACAGAACACGTACATCACCGACGCGCACTGGATCTATCCGGGCGACCCGCTGCTGGTGCAGGGCGAGACGGCCGCGGATGCCACGGCGGTGGGTGAAGGCGAGTTTGCGATGACGCCGCAGGGAGGCGAGGACGGAGACCTTACCGCCTCGGTTTCGGAGACGGCCGGGCCTGCTCCCAGGCCGCTTGGCAAAGAATCGGACATCTACTGTTTCGGCTACCTTGCCACCGAGGACGAGAATCTGCCTAACACGATCCGTATGTTCGAGGACGTGGAGACTCGCTTCGTCGAAGGTTCCAAGGAACAGCTCGGCAGCATGACGAACGGCGACATGCTTTACATCGATGGCGGTACGGCGACCGGCCTGGCTGCCGGAGAAACGTATCTCGTGGTCATGCCCTGGCCAAGCGTCGTCTACCACCCTGTGACGGGCGAACGAGTCGGGCGGCACTACGACTTCCGAGGCCAGGTGAAGATCCTCTGCGCCAGCGAATACGAGGCGACGGCGATCGTCGTTCAATCGTGCAAGGACATTCACATCGGGGATAAGCTGAAGCCACTTCCGCAGATCCCGATCCCGATCGTCCGCGACCCCGATATGCCGACGCTTTGCGATCCTCCCAGTGAGAAGGCGCAGGGGCATATCGTCAACGCGAAGGACTTTGCCTTCGCCCTCGGCGAAGGCGCCGTGGTCGAGATCAACCTCGGGCGCGACGACATGGTCGAGCCGGGGACGTTTCTTACAATCTACCGGGACAATCCACATGGTGGCCCCCGGATTCTTCTCGGCGAGCTAGGTGTCCTTACCGCCGAAGCAAAGACCGCGACCGCGATGATCACGCAGATGCGCTACTCGATGCAGATCGGGGATCGCGTCGAGGTCACACGCTGACGCGGCATTTCATCGAGAGTGACGACGAGGGGCGGAAACGCCCCTCGTTCCCGTTAGTGAGCGATGCGCTGTGCTACAATTCCGCGCCGCCGGGTCCATAGCTCAGCGGTTAGAGCCACCGGCTCATAACCGGCAGGTCCCAGGTTCGAATCCTGGTGGACCCACCAAGACGAGGCGGATTGAAAAAACGCGGCATCCTTACGATTGACAGCAGGTCGGTTCCAGCAGGAATCGGCGGAGTTGCACCAGGGCGTTCCGACGAGGGACGCCCTTCGTGTCTCAGGAGGAGTCTGATTTGAATGTTCTCGACAAGTTGTGGAATTTGCAGAAGATCCTGACCGAAGTGACGGAGCTGGAGCGCCGTCTCTCGGTGAAACCTGATCACTACGCCGAGGTCGATGGACGTTACGCGGACGCGCGCGCGGAGATGGAGCGGCTGCAGGCAGCGCTCGAACAGCTTGGCCGCGAGCGACGCAAGATCGACGGCGATCTCCAGATGGAGCAGGAGGCTCTCAAGAAGTACGAGGGCCAGATGAAGATGGTCAAGAACCAGCAGCAGTATTCGGCTGCCTGGAAGGAGATCGACGTTGCGCGGAAGCGGAAGAAAGACCTCGAAGACGCTGAGCTCGCAAAGATGGCGGAGATCGAGGCCGCGCAGTCGGCTCTCGATGCTCTGATGCAGTCTCACGCCGAGCTTAAGGAAGAGTGGGACATGGCGCACGAGGAGTGGCAGGCGAGCCTCAGCGACGTTCGCGCCGAGCTTGACCGCGCCATGCAGCGCGCGCGCGAAGCGGAGAAGGACATTCCTCCAGGTTCGCTGCGCCAATTCCAGCGGATCTGCGAACAGAGGCAAGGAGTCGGGATTTCTCTCCTCGAGGGCGAGTCATGCAGCGCGTGCCGGTTCAAGGTGCGCACGCAGGCGGTTCTCCAGGTGCTACGCGGCGATATCATCACGTGCGAGGGCTGCCGGCGTATCGTGTACGCGACGAAGCCCTGCTGACATGGCTGCCCCACGCTCGATATCGCGCTCCGCAACTGAGATCGCGCTCAACGTCCGCGAAGTACGCGAGCGGATCGCCCGTGCGTGCGAGCGCGTCGGGCGCGACGTCGCGTCAGTCAGGCTCATCGGCGTCTCGAAGACGTTTGGTCCCGACGCGATCCGCTCTGCGATCGAAGCGGGCGTGCTCGACCTCGGCGAGAACCGCGTTCAGGAGCTCCGCGAGAAAATCGGCGACGTTGGACGCGACGCGCGCTGGCACATGATCGGCCACCTCCAGTCGAACAAGACGAAAGATGCGGTCCAACTGTTCGATGTGGTGCAGTCTGTGGACCGATTCTCGCTCGCCGAGAAGCTCGACAAAGAAGCAGGCGAAGCAGGAAAGACGGTCGAGGTGCTCGTGCAGGTGAACATCGGCGCCGAGCCCCAGAAGAGTGGCGTCGAGCTCGTCGACGTGAGGAACCTCGTCCGCGATGTTGCCGCGCTTGGCAACCTCTCGCTTCGAGGACTGATGACGATTCCGCCGATTGACGACGAGCTGAGGACGCGGAGTCACTTTCGGGCCCTCCGTGTGCTCCGCGACGCGATCGAGGCGGAGCTCCCCGCTGTGAGGCTGCCCCAGCTCTCGATGGGCATGACCGACGACTTCGAGATCGCGATCGAAGAGGGTGCCACGATGGTGAGGGTCGGCCGTGCGATCTTTGGGGAGCGAGGCTGATGAATCCCGGATCCGCTGCGATGATCACGCTGCTGCTCGGCATTCACTGGATCCTGAATGCGCTCGAGTTCTTCGTCGTTGCGTGGGTGATCCTCTCATGGGTCGCCTTCTTCATGCAGCGATCGAGCTTTCGTTGGAAGCACCGGCGCGTCTTCGACACGGTCGTCATCCTGAACCAGTTCTTTGAGACCACGACGCGTCCGATTTTAGGGCCGTTTCGTCGCGTGCTCCCGCCATGGAAGACGGGGGGCATCGATTTCTCTCCGTTGCTTCTGCTCTTCGTAATCTACCTGCTCAAGACGTTCCTGTCTCTTGCCTTCCCGCTACGCTGAGCCGACGCGAGCGGTTCGCTGCTCCATCAGCCACGCGGCCGCGAGTGTCAGCAGCGCCGCGGCAGCAAACGCGGCCGCAGTGGCTGCTCCGGGTACGACGGCGAACATCCCCGTGAAGTCGAGCGCACCCTGGACGGCGGTGTACCACGCAGCGGTGAAGAGGGCGCTGAAGAAGCGTCCACCTTTGGTCAGCAGGCCGAGACTCACCGAGGCGGCGACGACGAACGCGAGTCCGAACAGCAGGGAGACGAGACGCTCGGGATTCATTACCGCGGTCCGCGCGATCGAAGGGAGAAAGACCATCGTGACGAAGAGGCCGACGCTTGCACACTTCCAGGCGACGATCGACCGCGGCGTGCCTGGCTGAGCGAAGACGAGTGGGCTTGTCCCGGCGATCGGCTCGCGCGCTGCCGTTTCCGAGATCATGATCGCGACGAGAAGGAGCGTCACGGCGAACGCACCGCGCGCCGGTCCCGCCGGCAGCAGCCCGGCGAGGAGTGCAGCAACGACCGTCGGCCATTTCAGCCATGACGCTGCTTTCCACGTAAGTATCGTGTCGGCGATGACAGAGCTGACGAACGACGGGCGCATCGGATGCGAGACGAGCTTGAACGCTGTTGCAGCAGTTCCGGTCTCGACCGCGGCCTCGCCTTTGGGTGACGCGCTCGTACGCTTCGCGCGCGGTGCGCGCGCGGAGCTTGCAGCTCCAAGAGGGAACATGATTGTCGCAAGCCCGAGCACGACAACGCTCCAGCCGCACTGCGCGGCTCTGGTGAGCACGACCTGCGCGGTGACCGGAGTACCGGGAAACTCGACACGATGCAGCGGCCTCGAGATGATACCGACACCGAGGTTCAGCGACTGTGGGCGCGTTCCGATCGCCTCTTGCACCGACTTTTCCACGAAAATGATGCCGGCCGGATCGAATGCCGGGGTGTCGAGCTGTACCCTGTCGCGATCGAGCACACCCGACAGCTGACCTGGAATCAGGAAGAAGAGGACTGTCCACGCGAAGAACCAGAGGACGAATCCTCCCCGTCCTCGGAGGCCCGGAGTGACGTCGAACAGCAGCGCCATCGCCGCCGTAAAGAGCAGCGCTGGAGGGACGAGGAGTAGCCACGGCGTCACGATCTCGAGAGGCTCGAAGGGACCGTGGCCGTAACGGAAGAAGAGCAGCGTGGCGGGAATCAGCGTGACGCCGCCTAACAAGAGCAGATACGCGAAGCTCGCAAGCAGTTTGCCCGCGAGGTAGGCAGCCCGAGGCGCGGGCGTCGACGCGACGATCGGCCAGATGTGGCGATCGAGGTCGCGCTTCACGGAGCCGGTCACGAGGTAGAAGCCGGCGAACGGGAGCATCATCGATGTCAGCATCGCGACGACCCAGCCGATGTACGCGGAGCTGTAGAGTCCCGACATCAGCAACCCGTCGCGTTCCCAGCTGATGGAGACGCGGTTTGCGGCGGGATCGGGGATGTAGGTGAAGGCGACGGCGAACATCGCAAGGATGGCGAACGCAGTCGCGCCGGAGCGCAGCCTCATCCGGGTCTCGGCGCCGAGTTGCGCGGCGAGTGCAGCCGTGAGGAGGGTCACGCCGCCTCCACATTCGTCAAGAGGTACGCATCCTCGAGCGTCGGCTCGGCTTCGACCGCGCCCCCGATGCGAGGCGTGTCGGCCACGAAACGGACGTGAACCCCGTCGGCCTTGCGTGAGATGCTCGACACCGCAACCGACTGCTGGAGTTGCGGGAGCTGCTCCGCCCCGACGACGACGCGGAATACGCGGCCGGCCGCGTGGGCGAGAAGCTCGCCGGGAGTCGCGATCCGCACGAGCTTTCCTTTCCGGATGACCGCGATTCTGTCTGCGACCGCTTCGACGTCCGACACGATGTGGGTCGAGAGAATCACGATCCGGCCGTGGGCGAGCTCCGAGAGAAGGTTACGGAATCGAACGCGCTCCTCAGGGTCGAGACCGACAGTTGGTTCGTCGACGATGACGATCTCGGGATTGCCGAGGAGCGCCTGCGCGATTCCGATGCGCTGGCGCATCCCGCCGGAGTAGCCGCCGAGTGGGCGCGATGCGGCGTTTCGCAGATTCACGAGGTCGATCATCTCGTCGACGCTCGCGCGGAGCCCGCGGCCTGAAAGCCCCTTCAGCCGGCCGAGGTATTGGAGAAATTCGACGCCCGTGAGGCGGTCATACACCCCGAAGTCCTGCGGAAGGTAGCCGAGCACACGGCGAATCTCGGCAGGGTTTTCGAGCGCGTCGTTTCCTTTCCATCGCACGCTTCCGCTCGTAGGGCGGAGCACTGTTGCGAGAATCGACATCAGCGTCGTTTTTCCGGCTCCGTTAGGGCCGAGGAGGCCGAGCACGCCCGGTCCGAGCTCGATGCTGAATTGATCGAGAGCTACGGTTCCGCCCGCGTAGCGCTTGGTGAGTCGTTCGATCTGAAGCATCGTCGTTCCTTTTCGTTTCGAGGTCCGTCGTGGGATGGTGACTCGCTCCGATACGAAGAAGATCGTGTACGGTTGCGCCGAAACCGGTTTCGCGAGCGTGGATGGGGCCGATCCGGGCAAGCGCGGCCGTTCTCCGTCGGCTCCGACTCCGGAAAATGCTCGAAAAATGCGGCGATTCGCGCTATCCTCCCGCGCTGTCCAGGTACAACGTATGGATGTTCGAGACATCGTCGCCGAGCGCAAGACGACTCTCGTCACGCCTATCCGGCTCGGAAAGCTCGATGCGGACGATGGCCCTCCCTGCCTCGTCGTAATCTACGGGCCGCTTCTCGCGCGCCGCTTCATGCTCGATCACGCCGAGCAGACGATCGGTCGGTCGGACGATTCCGAGATCAGAATCGACGACGATGCCGCATCGCGGTCGCACGCGCGTGTCGTGGTCTCGGGACGGCGCGCGACGCTCGTCGACCTCGACTCGACCAACGGAACTTTCGTCAACGAAACGCCAGTCCGCGAGATCGAGCTCCGCGACGGCGACCTCGTGCAGATCGGCGACACGATCTTCAAATTCCTGTCGGGCGGCAACGTCGAGACGAAGTACCACCAGGAAATGTACCGGATGACGACGGTCGATGGCCTAACCCAGGCCTACAATCGTCGCTATTTCATGGAGACGTTCGAGCGCGAGGTGCAGCGCGCCAGGCGCTATCGACGCGAGCTCTGCCTCGTCATGATCGACATCGATCACTTCAAAATCGTGAACGATACATGGGGACATCTCGCCGGAGACCACGTCTTGCGCGAGACTGCGCGGATCATCGCCGACAGCATCCGTCAGGAAGACGTTTTCGGCCGTTATGGAGGCGAGGAGTTTGCTCTCCTGCTGCCGGAGGTCGGGCTTGCGGGGGCGCTGCAGGTGTGCGAGCGCCTTCGCCAGAAGATCGCCGCGGCGACGATGAAATTCGGACGCGACGAGATCAGGATTACCGCCAGTTTTGGCCTTGCAAGCACGTATTCGCTCGGCGACGCGTTCGCGGCCGTCGAACTGATCGATCGCGCCGACGAGAAGCTCTACGATGCGAAGCGCCAGGGGCGCGATCGCGTTGCCACGTAGCGCCGTGTCAGTTCGTGCGCCAGAGCTCGAGATTGAGCGCTGCGGCGAACGCGATCCAGGCGAGGTAGGGAAGCATCAGAAGTCCCGCCAGCCTGTCTGCTCGCCCGAATCGTCGTGTCGTCACCGCGGCGCCTAACAAGAGAACGCTGATTTCCACGAGCGCGAGCCCGGGAAGTCGAAGCCCGAAGCATACCCACGACCAGAGGGCGCTGAGGACGAGCTGGATCGAAAAGATCAACATCGTCCCCTTCGTAAGTCTCGACGAGAGCCAGGCGCGCCAGGCGGCAAACGCCATCGTCGCGTAAAACAACGTCCAGAGCGGGCCGAAGAGCCAGTTCGGCGGACTCCATGATGGCTTTTGCGGCCCGGCATACCACTCACCTGGTGGAAATTGAGCCGCAAGACATGCCGCGGCGAACGAGAAACAAAGAAAGCTGGCGAGCGCCAGGAGGTTCGTCCGGCTGGTGCTGCGTGTGGCCATCGTCGCGAGCCTATCGTATCGGCGATACCGTTGCATCCACCCGGCCCGCGCCCGAGCTATACTGCACAGATCGCAGTGCAGTCCCGGCGCGCAGGGAAGAACTGCCTCCGGGAGCAACGCTGACGCGAGACACCGCGTTGCGCGTAGCGTAGATTGGGAACTCGGGCGTGATGGGAGGTTTCGGATGCAGCGTCTAACACCGATCGAGATTCAGAAGCAGCTCTTTGGCAGATCGTTTCGCGGGTTCAACGAAGGGGAGGTCCGAGCCTATCTCTCGCTCGTCGCCGAGGAGTTCGAGCAGCTGATGCAGGACATCGAGCGCCTCTCGCGCGATGGCGCGCAGATGCGCGAGCAACTCCTCGACCACACGGAGCGCGAACGAATCCTCAAGGACACGCTTCTCTCCGCGCAGAAGGTCTCCGAAGACGTCAAGGCGAATGCCCACAAAGAAGCGGCGCTCATCGTGAAGGATGCGGAGCTTCTTGCCGAGCGGATCGTCTCGCAGGCGATGGGTCGCGTCGGCGACCTCGAGCGCCTCATCCAGGATCTCAAACTCGAGCGCAAAGGCGCCCGGCGCAAGCTGCAGAACCTCATCGAGGCGTGCCAGCAGATGATCGACTTCGACGCGACCGAAGAGGCAGGAGAGCTGCCCCTGACGCAACTCCACAAGAAGCGGCAGGATGGCTGATCGCACGATTCTCATCCGCAACCTTGCCCAGGTTGCCACGCCGTGCGGCGTCGACGCGCGCCGCGGACGCGCGATGCGCGACCTCGCGGTCATTCCGCGTGCTGCGATGGCGATTCGCGACGGACGCTTCGTCTGGGTTGGTCCGGAGTCCGACGTCCCGTCGGAACTTCGCGCGTCATGCGATGAATTCGACGGGCGCGGAGGGACGGCGATCCCCGGCTTCGTCGATTCGCACACTCACCTGCCTTTCGCGGGAGCACGTGAGTCGGAGTTCAATCGCCGCATTGAGGGAGAGTCGTATTCCTCGATCGCAGCATCTGGCGGCGGAATCGCGTCGACCGTTCGCGCAACACGGAGCGCATCCGAGGCGGAGCTCGCTTCGTTGGTCGCTGGTCGTGTCCGCACGATGGCGAGGCATGGCACGACGACCGCAGAGGCGAAGAGCGGTTACGGTCTCAACCTCGACGACGAGCTCAAGCAGCTGCGCGCGATCCGTGCCGCGTCGGCCGACTCGCCGGTACGACTCGTACCGACCTGCCTCGCGGCGCATGAGTTTCCTCCCGACAGGCCAAGAGACGACTCGTCGCGCGAGGAGTACGTCAACGAGATCGTGTCGAAGATCATGCCTGCGGTCGCTGCGGAGAAGCTCGCCCGGTTCTGCGACGTGTTCGTCGAGGAGGGAGTCTTCACGCGCGACGAGGGCCGCCGGATCCTCGAGGCGGGCGTCGGCCTTGGCATGCTGCCGAGGATTCACGCGGATGAACTGAGCGACACCGACGGCGCCGCACTCGCGGCCGAGCTAGGCTGCGCTTCAGCGGACCACCTCATGTACGTCTCGGACCGCGGCATTCGCGCACTCGCCGCGTCGGGCACGGTGGCGAATCTCTTGCCGGGGACTAGTTTCTTCCTGATGTCAGATCGCTATGCGCCGGCGCGCGCGATGATCGAGCAGGGCGCGATCGTCTCGCTCTCGACCGACTGCAATCCCGGATCGTCGATGACCGAATCGATGCAGGTAGTCGTCCAACTCGCGGTCCTTCGGATGAAGATGACGGTCGAGGAGGCGCTGACGGCGGCGACGCTCAATGGCGCGTTCTCGCTGGGACTTGCGACAGAAACGGGGTCGCTCGAGGCTGGCAAGCGCGCAGACTTCGCGATTCTCGACGCGCCGAGCTACTTCCATCTCGTCTACCACTATGGCGTGAATCTGGTCGCGTCGGTCTGGCGGGATGGAGTCGACGTGCTGCGTGCTCAGGACTCAAAAAGCGCGTCACAGAGCTTCTCGTAGAGCAGTTTCCCGATCGAGGCCTTTGATTCGGCGCTGCAGCCCGCGATGTGCGGCGTGAGAATCAGCCGCGGAGTTTCGGGCCATGCGATTCCGAGGGGAGGCTCCTCGTCGTAGACATCGAGCGCGAGCCCTGCAATGCGCCCGTCGTCGAGCCGCGCGAGCGCCGCGGGGAGGTCAAGCACGGGGCCGCGACACGTG
Organism: Acidobacteriota bacterium; assembly: GCA_016184115.1. GTDB lineage: Bacteria > Acidobacteriota > Thermoanaerobaculia > Gp7-AA8 > Gp7-AA8 > JACPDH01. The sequence continues at coordinate 26,887 of JACPDH010000081.1, forward strand.
TTGATCACGATCGTGGGATGCGGCGACAGGTCGAGCACTTGCGCACCGATCATCCTCGTCGTCTCTTCCGTCAGCGGCACGTGAAGCGTGAGGATGTCGCTCCCCGCGACGAGCTCGTCGAGTGTTGGAACGAGCTCGGCGCCGCGCTCGCGCGCCGTCTCGACTGTAATGTACGGGTCGTACGCCTTCGGACGCATTCCGAAGGCTCCAGCGAGACGGGCGACGCGCCCTCCAACCCGACCGAGGCCGACGATGCCGAGTCGATGGCCGCGAAGCTCGCGCCGAGTCGCGCAATCACCGCGGCTCCAGCCGCCTGAGCGCATCATCCGGTCGTAGAGCCCGACGGTGCGTGTAAGGGAGATCAGGTGGCCGATCACGAGCTCTGCTACAGCGTTCGCGTTTTCTCCTGGGATGCCCACGATCGTGATTGCGCGCGACGCGGCTGCTTCGAGGTCGATGTTGTCGAGCCCACTCGTCCCCTGAGCGATGATCCGGAGCGAAAGCGCGCTTTCGATCACGCGGCGCGTGACCTGATTGTGGGCGCGCGTGACGAGTACTTCGGCATCCCCGATCGCGGCGGCGAGATCCGCTTCCGCGTACGCGGGCTGGATCCGGATTCCGAGGCGCGCGTCGGCGCTTGCGCGCTCGTGAAAGGAGGGATCGACATCGGCTGCGACGAGCACGCGTACGTTCATGCGCCGCGATTGTAGCGGCACCGCAGATCGGGAAGTATGATTCTCCGCTCCGAGGAGTGCGACAGTTGAGTATGGCAGAGCCCACGAATGAGACACTCAGCGCCTCCAACGGAGGTGCCGCAGGCGCCTTGTGGCGCCGCGGATGGCGGCGAGCCGGACGGTCGCTCAGGAAGCATCGGTTCGCGACACTCCTGCTCACCACGGTTGTCGCGATCGTCTTCCTTCCGACCGTCACGAGCCTCCGGCTCCTATCGCCGAACGATGTCTACTACCACTATGACCCCTGGATGTCGCTTGCGACGGCGAGGGCACAAAACCAACTAATTCACGACCCGCCGCTCTCGTACTTCACTCTCGTATCACTGCTTCGCGATGGCGAGTCGTTCCATTGGAACCGGCATGTGGGCGGTGGGATCCCCGGTACCGGCTCAGCAGCGTCCGCTGTGTTGTCGCCCTTCGTACTCATCCCGTCGCTTCTGTTGCCGCTCCAGTGGAGCTACACGGGCATCGTTCTGCTCAAGCTGACGGTTGCGTTCTGGTTCGCCTATTTCTGGCTCCGTGAGGAGAGACTCGGCAAGCGAGGCTCGGCGGTCGGGGCGATCGCGTTTGCGGTCGCGGGCTCGACCTCCGTGTGGTGGCTCTGGCAGGGGACGAATGCGACGGCGCTCTATCCCGCGCTGTTCTGGGCGATTGCGCGAATGGCACGGGGAAAACGCAACGGACTTCTCCCTCTTGTATTGCTCGGTGTCTCGTTCCTGCTGAGCGGCTACCCCGCGGCCATCGCGTACGGCGTCTACCTCGGGGGCGCATACGCCGTTGTTTCGTTGCTGCGTTTCCGCCGGCTTCCGCGTCGAGAGCTCGTGACGTTTGCACTGGCAGGCGTTGCGGCGCTCGCAATCGCTGCTCCGTATCTCGATCCGTTCGTCGGGTTCCTCGGCCGGACCGGGTACCTCGAATCTCGCGCCGATGCCAGCATGAGGGTCTTCTTCCCGCTTGCCCATCTGCGCGCACTCGTTCAGCCTTACTGGCTTGGCGATCCCGTCGCGCGGTCATGGGTCGGCGACTCGGCACTCGGCCCACTGAACAATTTCGTCGAGGTCACGATCTATCCCGGCGTCGTCGTGCTCGCGCTCGTGGCGCTTGGGCTCTTCCGTCGGAGGAAAGAGATGCGGTGGTTCTTCGTCGCAGCCTTTGGCGTGATTCTCGCGCTGATGTTCTCGCCCTCCGCAGGGCGCTTCGTGGCCGACCTGCCGGGCCTGAAATTCTCTCCGCTCGTCCGGCTCCGCGTATTGCTCCCTGTACCGTGCGCCTTCCTGGCGGCCGCAGGGTTTGGTCTTCTCGATGTGCGACTGCGGCGTTCGGCCTGGCCGGCGATCGGTCTACGAGTGGCGTGGCTGGTGGCGTTGGCCGCTGCGGCGGACCTTGCGCTCTTCGCCGCGTGGTTCCATCCCCACAATACGCGAGAGGTTGCATCGCTTCCGGCGTCGAAGGCGCTCGCGTACCTCCGAGCACAGGAACGTCCATTTCGCGTCGCGCCGACGTTTCTCTACATGATGCCAAACTCGGCGCAGCTCGCAAGACTCGAAGATATTCGCGCTCACTGGGGCGCCGAGCGCGCCTATCGCGATCTCCTGCGCAGGATCGATCCGCAGAGTGTCGATCAGTCGACTGTAATCACGTTCAACAGCCTTCGGATGAACCTCGACGATCCGGTTCTCGGAATGCTCAACGCTCGGTACATCATCGAGCCGCCATCGATCGACATCCTTCGGTATCTGATCCAGGAGCGGACGAGATGGGTCGTGGCGCCCGAGGCGCCGTTCGAGCTCAGCTCCGGGAACAGACTGGCGCGTGCGCTGACCATCGAGAACGACGGGGTCTGGGCAATCGCGATCCCGTTCGATTTTGTTCGTGCCACGGGGGAGAAACCAGAGCTCGCCGTAACGCTGACGTCAGCGGAGACCGGAGCGCAACTCTTCGCTGCGAGCTTTACTCCCGCGGAGCTTTTGCGGATGCCGATTCTGCATGTCCCAACGCGGTCCCATGCGGGTGCGGGTCGCGGCTACCTACTCGAGATGCGCGCGAACGGGGTGTGGATCAACCTGCTCGCATCTGTGGGGGGGAAGGATGCGGAATCGCTCGCGTGGGGAACGGTCGAGCGGCCGCTGATTCTCGAGCGCGCGTTCAAAGACGGCCGGCTCTTCCGGAATCTCGCCGCTCTTCCACGCTTCTGGGCGACGTGGGAGGCAGAAGGGATCGATCGCGAATCGTTTCTCTCCTCGGGTGATCTCGACTTCTCGAAAACGGCCTACTTCATGGGCGCGGTTCCGATCGACGTCCGGAGGGTTGCAGCGGTGCCGCCATCGGCCCGGCGCGTGAGTCTGAGCGTGAAGGAGCGTGCCGACGGCGGATACGAAATCATGACGGAATCGGAGGGGGCGTTCGTTCTGAGCTCGTCGGAGAAGCTGACGCCCGAGCTACAGGTCATAGTCGATGGCGTACGTTCGCGCGCGTTGGCGATCAATACGATTTTCGCGGGAGTGCTCGTCCCCGCCGGCAGGCATACGGTCGTGTTCGAGCGACGCATCGGGCGAGGCTGGTGGCCGATCTCGGCGATCGCCCTTGGCCTGGTCGTCCTCACCGCGTGGCGCGAGCGCCGACGCGGGTTCAGTCCTCTCGCTTCGGCGTCGCCACGATGATCAGCTGGTAGGCCAGCAGCGCCTTCCACAGCTGGGTGATCGGCGCGAGAATCGCCTCCCCAAGCTCGATCAGCCACAACGGAACGTAATCGCCGAATATGAGCCGTATTGGTACTGACGAGCCGCGAAGCTCGCGAATCTCAAAGCCTGCGGTCTCAATTTCGGCGCGCAGAGAGTCGAACGTGTAGAAGCGCAGGTGGGTCGAATCGAGAATGCCGCGGTCGCGATAGATGAAGTAGCCGAAAAGAAGACCGACGCGTATCGTCAGATTCGCGATGTTAGGCACCGAAAGGAACACCATGCCTCCCGGGCTGAGTGCCTCGCGAACCTGTCGGAGGAGAATCGCGGGGTCGCGGAGATGTTCGATGACGTCAGCGAGGAGCACCGCGTCGCATCGTTTCGGGAGTACGTGGACGCGCTCGAGGTCGGCGATGACTCCATGGTCGAATCTCCGCCTGATCTCCGGGATGCGTCTGGCGTCGAACTCGAACGCGAACGTCCGCTCGAACTGGCTGCGCACCGTGTCGCCGATTTCGCCGCCGGCGGCTCCGAGATCGAGGAAACGGCCTCGCACGCCGCTCCTCCGGATCATGTCGATGAGGATCCGGTGGCTGCTCCCGGCGAAATCCTTGAAGTGGTAGACGGGTGCCACGGGCGGCGAGAATAGCAGATCGCGACGAGCGGGCGAACGCCTTCGGAGCGTCGTTAGAGGATTCCGACTTCGCTGTTGTCTCCCAGGTTGAAGCGGTAGGCGATTGGTTTCCGCTTCGTTCGTCCGATTTTGACGTTCCGGCCGATCAGGCTCGCCTCGATGCGCCCTTCGACGTGGTAGATCTCCGAGTTCTCGAGAACGATCGAGTTTTCGATCTCGGCGTTATTGACGATGCAGTTGGCGCCGATCGAGGTGTAGGGGCCGATGAATGCCTGCTCGATCCGCGCATCGGCGCCGATGATGACTGGGCCGCGAACGACGGAGTCAACGATGCGCGCGCCGCTCTCGATTACAACTTTCCCTTCGACGCTGCTGGAGCCATCGACCTCGGCGCGGATCTCTCGCTCGAACGTGTCGAGCACCGTGCGGTTCGCTTCGAGCATGTCCTCGATCTTCCCAGTGTCTTTCCACCAGCCTTTGACCACGTGCGGGTGTACCGCGAGCTCTTGGTCGACGAGCCACTGGATGGCATCGGTGATCTCGAGCTCGTTCCGCCACGACGGTTTGATCGCACGAACCGCGCGGAAGATGTTCTTGTCGAACATGTAGACGCCGACGAGGGCGAGGTCCGATTTCGGTTCCTTCGGCTTCTCGGTAAGGCGGAATACCTTACCGCTCGCGTCGAGCTCCGCGACGCCGAATTGAGAGGGGTTGGGCACGCGAGTGAGAAGGATCTCGCTGTTGCAGTCGAGCTCCTTGAATTCGTCGACGAGCGGCTTGATCCCGTGCTGAAGCAGGTTGTCGCCGAGGTACATCACGAACGGACAGTCGCCGATTGCCGGTTCGGCAATCATCACCGCATGCGCCAGACCGCGAGGCTGGTCCTGGTCGATGTAGGTGATCTTTGCACCGAACTGCGAGCCATCGCCCGCTGCCGAACGAATCTCGCCTCCCGTTTCGGGAGAGACGATGATCGCGATCTCTTCGATCCCTGCTTCGACCATCGCCTCGATCCCGAAGAAAAGAACCGGTTTGTTGGCGACCGGGATCAGCTGTTTCGCGCTGGTGTACGTCAGGGGCCGCATTCGCGTTCCCTTGCCTCCGGACAGGATGAGCCCCTTCAGTTTCGAACGATCCATGCGCGGCCTCGATTGGTGGATTGCTGCCTCCAGCGGGCAGGAGTCGGATTCTCTGTGCTGATACTCGGGGAGTCAAGCCCGCGGAGACGGCGAGCGTCCGGCCCAAACCGCCGATAGGGAGATTGCGCTCATGACGGCGGGACCGAGTTTGCGTTCACAGGGTGTTAGAACGAGTTGGCGGATGCGGTGAAGTCGAACAGTGTGCCGACGTTCTGCAAGCTGATCGCGATCACGTACTCCTGCGTCGGCACCGGGACCGTGAGGTCACGGTACTCGCCGCGGATGCCCCAGCACGACCCCGAGTAGCCGAGGATGTAGCGCTGCTCGAGGAAGTCCTCGCGCTCGGCGTCATAACTGAACTGCACGTCGCCACGCAGGCGGTCCTTGACGATTGGCACGCCCGCACGAAGTTGGATCTGGCTCGAATCGAACGTCGTCTGCTGTTCGTTCTGGTACGTCGCGAACCAGCGTAGCGCGAAGTAGGCACGCGGGCCCTGCAGGTTGACCGAGAGGCTCGACTGCTCGAGCTCCCGGCTCTCGTTTCCGACCAGCGCGCTGGCGTCGAACGATACATTCTGACTTGGATTCGAGACGAGGCTGAAGGTGATCGGAGAAAACTCCGTCGGGTTGGTCGAGTTGGGATTGATGGGGCCGGCGAGCGACGCGGCCTGCTTGACGGTGAAGCTCAGAATCTCTCGCGCCGCGGCGCCCTCGCCGCCCTTCTTCGCGATGATGCGCTGGACGAGCGAATACTCGACGTAGTCTTCGACGAGGGGGAGCGATGGCGAGTCGACCGTGTCGAACCGGATGACCTGATCGAGATTCTCGACCTGGGTCGTGTGCGTGAAGCGGACGCGCGGCTCGATCACGTGCTTGAACCGCTCGAAGCCGCCGAGGTTACCGGAGACGATCTTCGAGAACGACGGCCCCACGATCTCCAGCAGACCCTGTCCATACGTGCGATCGATGCTCTCATCGACCACCTTGCGGCTCGTTTCATCGAGACTTTGCGTGTAGTAGGTGTAACGGCCGAGGATTGTCGGCTTCACCGAAAGCCACAGCGGTGTTCGGAGTTGCAGCGAGAGCGTCGGAAAGATATCGCCTCGGAAGTAGTCGGCGTCGTTCGACCGGAGGTAGCCAGCCGACGATTCGAGCGAATAGTAGAGCGAGCTCGCACCTAGACGGTTCGGATAGACGCGGTACTGTACCGAGGGAAGCTGCTCGTAAATCTGCGAGCCGCTGCTGATCAACTGCTCGCGCCGGTCGGCCTTGATGTTGAGTGAGTATTCGCCGGCGTTCTTCGTCAAATAGGCCGACGAGTAGATGTTCGAGATGGTATTGATCTCGAAATCGTCGTCGAAGCGCCGGAAGAACTCGATGTCGGAGAAATTGGTGAGATCGATGACTCCGCGGAAACCTCCGGGGAGGTCGTCCTGGGTGTGCTTGTAGGTGTAGCGCCACTTGACCGAATCGCTTCCGTCGAGGTTGGCGTCGGGATCGTTGACGACCTGGCCCTGGAAGCGGCCGGCTGTCCCTTCCGATGGCACGTAACGCGTGTCGATGCCTAGCGCGTTGAATCCTTCGCTGTAGTAATCACCTTGAAGCGTCGTATCGGCCCACTCGCCATGCGGGATGAAATACGAGATTCCGACGTGTGTGCCATAGCGGTCGGACGAGCCGAACTTCGGGATCAGGAATCCGCGGGAGCGATCGCGCTTCGTCGGCCAGACGATGTAGGGAGTCCAGAAAAGTGGGAGCTTCTTCGCGCGGAATGAAAGGTTCTTCAACCGTGCATAGTCGTCGATCGTGACGACGCCCGTGGAGACGCGAAACGACCACGCCGGGTTATCGATGTCGCACGACGTGAATACCCCGTCCGTGAGGCGGAACGTGTCGGCGTCGAGCTTCTCGATCTTCGATCCGGAGAAGAAGATCGATCCCTCGAATGCGGCTCGCGCGTTGAAGAGCGTCCCGATCTTGCTGTCGAGGTTGAAGATCGCCCGTTCGGCCGCGAGTCGGTTCGTCCCCTGGTCGATGACGACATTACCCTGTGCGTCGACGTCGCGCGTCTTGATGTTGACTGTCACGCGATCGGCGCTCAGCTTCACATCCTGGTACTCGACGACGACGTTTCCCTCCAGGATCGCGTACTCGTCTTTCACGGCCTCCTGGCGGTCGAACTTCCATTTGATCTTGCCTCCCTTACCCGCGCTCGAGAAATCGAAGCGGAATTTCGAATCCTCCCGATAGACCCGATCGATCTCGGGGCTCGGATTGACTTGCGCGGAGAGGGAAACGGTGAGGTACGCGGCAAGGACGGAGATGATCGCGGTTCGGAGCTTCATGCGGTCGGTTGTCGCCTGCGCATTGTAACCGCTACCTGCACGATTCGTTCAGCTCAGAATTGAGGGTGCTGGCGAAAGTAGTGCCGGGTCTGCTCGATGTCGCGGCGGATCTGGTTCGTCAGCTCTTGCGGCGACCCGAATCGCCTCTCGCGACGGATCAACCGATGAAACGTCACGCGAACCTCGTCTTCGTAGACATTCGCATCGAAATCGAGAATGTGGCTCTCCACTGAGATATCGCCGCTCTCGAATAGCGTCGGCCGTACGCCGACGTTCGTCACACTCTCGAACACTTCGGGGATCGATGCAAAACGGCAGGTGGTGGCATAGACGCCCGATCCGGGGAGGAGGTCGTTGTAGGGGGCGAGGTTTACAGTCGGGAAGCCGAGCTTGCGTCCGAGCCGCATGCCCGTCGTGACGCGTCCGTCGATGAAGTAGATCCGCCCGAGGGCCAGGTTCGCGCAGCGGAGCGCACCCTTCGTGAGCGCCGTCCTCACGAGCGAGCTCGAGACACGGATCCCACGGCTCGTGATGTCGTCGATGCGCCGAGCCGTGAAGCCGAGCTCCTTGCCTCGTTCCGCGAGATACTCGAGTGTGCCTTCTCGACCGGCGCCAAAGCAGAAGTCGCTGCCGACCTGGATCTCGCGCGCTCCGAGGCGCCCGACGAGAATCTCCTCGACGAATCGCGAGGCGCTCCAGCACGAGAACTCTGGCGTGAACGGGATCACCGCCATCGCCGTAAGCCCCGAATCGGCGAGCAACTCCTCCTTTTGTGCGAGCGTCAGAATCTGCCTCGGCACCCGGTCGGGAGCGACGACGCTCAGAGGATGTGGATGGAATGTCATCAGCACCGACGGAGCGCCAAGCGACTTTGCACGCTCGACGACTCGGCGAACGATCTCTCGATGCCCGACGTGCATGCCGTCGAAATTGCCGATCGTGATGACACCGCCCCGCGGAAGGCCGCTGTCTCTCAGGGGGTCGGCAAAGACGATCATGGCAGTGCGAGTGGCTACACGTCACTTCCGGGTGCGCGATGCAACCCGGCCGTCACCGCAAATGGAGCGTCGGCACCGGCTTGCCGATCGCTGACCAATTGGGCGGTTCGTTTCCGAGCATCTCGCAGAACCGGGTGACGAGGATCGGATCCCACTTGCCGGCGTCTGCCTCGCGGCGAAGCGTCTCGAGCGCTGCCGAGTGCGTCAGGGGCGCAGGGCGGTATGCGCGGTGCGAGGTTAGGGCATCGTAGGCATCGACGATCGAGATCATGCGAACCTCGTACGGAATCTCGTCACCCTTGAGCCCGTCTGGGTATCCGCGCCCGTCATAACGCTCGTGGTGGTGACGGATCAGCTTGAGTACCGGAAGAATGGTGTGAAGCGGCCGGCAGATCTCTTCGCCGATCACCGGGTGGTCGATGACGCGGATGAACTCTTCGCGCGTGAGCGGCCCTCGCTTGTTCAGGAGCGACTCCGGAACCGCGATCTTGCCGATGTCGTGGAGAAGCCCGGCGATTCGGACGAGCTCGGCGAATCGTTCGTCGATCCCCAGGTGGCGGCTGAACATCCATCCGAGATCGCCGACGCGCTGCGAATGCCCGCGCGTGTAGGCGTCCTTTGCCTCGAGTGTGAGCGCGAGCGCACAGATCACGTCCTGACTCTGCTCGAGGTCAGCATGGTAGTCCTTGATACGCAGGAGCGAGCGGATCCGGGTGATCAGCTCGAGCCGGTTGAGCGGATAGCTCAAAAAATCGTCGGCTCCTGCCACGATCGCGCGCTGCCGAAGCTCGGTGTTTTTGTGAGCGGTCAGCACGATCACCGGTAGGAACTGGTGCTTTGGATTCTTCCGCAGAATCTGGAGGGTATCTTCGCCCCCCTGGAGCGGCATGACGAGGTCGAGCAGAACGAGATCGACTGGTTCGTGCTCGAGCATCTCGATCGCTTCGCGCCCGTTCTCCGCGTGCAAAACGGCGAGCCCGACCTCTGCGAGAGTGGCCGAAAGAAGCTCGCGGTTCATTCTGCTGTCGTCGACGCAGAGAATCTTCGGGCTGCTCGTGGCGCGCTTGATCGATGCGGGCCGCGCCGGGGCCGGGTACGATTCCTCGCGGATCGCTTCGGCGAATGCCTTGGCCATCTGCAGATCGAACGCGCCGCCTTCGGCTTCTGCGAGGAGCGAGTCGAGCGCGTCGCTCTGATTCGTCGCCATGGCGGTGTGCCGAAGCTCGTCGAATCGGTTCGCGATGCCGACGATTTGTGCTTCGATCGGGATCTCTTCACCCTTGAGTCCGTCGGGATAGCCCTTCCCGTCCCATCGCTCGTGGTGCCACCGCACCATCGGAATGAACGGCGCGAAGGTCTTCATCGGGCTCAGAATCGACGCGCCCATGACCGAGTGCTCGGCGAGCTTCTCCGCTTCCTCGGCATTGAGCTCCTCTTTGTCGAGAAGCTCCTCGGGAACGCCGATCATCCCGAGATCGTGGAGGAGCGCACCCTTGATCACCGTCTCCCGGTCCTCCGCGCTCATGCCGAGGCGGTCGCAGAGTTGCGATGCGTACGACGCGGTGCGATGGATGTGACCCCCGCTTTGCGGGTCCTTGTTCTCGAGCGCCGAGGTGAGTGTGACGAGGATGTTTTCCGATGAGTCGAGCTCCTTGCGGAGTGCACGAATCTTGAGCAGGGATTGGATGCGCGTTCGGAGCTCTTCGCGATTGATCGGTTTGTTGAGGAAGTCGTCGGCGCCGTTCTCGAGCGCGCGGATCTTGTCCTCGGTTCCGGTGAGTGCGGTGAGCATGACGATGGGGACACGGCGGCCGGCGATCGTTGCCTTGATGCGCGCGCAGGCCTCGTAGCCGTCCATGTTAGGCATCATCACGTCGAGGACGCAGAGGTCGGGATTGCGCTGGGAGAACAAGCCGACGGCTTCGCGACCGTCGCGTGCCACGATCACGTCGAAGCCCCACTGCCAGAGATACTCTTCCAGCAGTTGCAGGTTCTGTTCGTTATCGTCGGCTGCGAGGATCAGTTCGCGGTCCGGTGACCCGGTCATTCTCGTCTCCGTTGAGTCCGCGCACAGTATAGCCAATCCGCGCCCGTAGCCGATGTCTCGAAGGACAGGGAGGTGGCGAATGCGGACCGAAAGCCTCCGGCGCGTGAATAAGAGGAGTCATCCGAATGTTGCCGCTGGCGTCATGGGTTACTACGCCGAGGCATCGCAACAGTTCAGGAACGAGCTGGCGCGTGCCGTCCCTCGCGACGAGATCAAGCGGCTGCATCAGAAGCGGCCGTGGCTCCATTTCGCCGTGACCGCGGCGCTCGTTTTGACGCTTGCCGCATCGACGATTGCGATCATCTCGCTCGATGTCTGGTATCTCTGGCTTCCCTTTGCGGCGCTCTCCGGCCTGGCGATCTTCAATTTCACCGTACTGCTCCATGAGGTCGTGCACCGGGCGGTGATCCGCGAGTCGTCGCCCTGGTTCTACCGTTTGGTCGGGATTCTCTACGCCGCGCCGAGCGGAATCTCCGCGACGCAGTTCATTCGCTGGCATCTCGATCATCACGACGGTCTCGGCTCCGACAGCGAGGATCCCAAGCGCCACTATCTCTCGCCCAAGATCAACGCCCGCTGGCTCAAACTGCTCTACTTCACGCCGGCGCTCTTCGCGATCTATTTTCGCGCGGCGAGACGGGAGCAGGAAAGCTACCCGGCTGAATTGAGAAGGCGGATCGCGATCGAACGGAACCTGACGATCCTTGGTCATCTGGCGCTGCTCGCGCTCGTCGGGACGCTCGCGGGTTGGGGGATCGCGCTGAAGGCCTACGTGATCCCGTACTTCGGTTTTTTTCCTGTCGCGTTCGCTCTCAACCGTGTCGGCCAGCACTACGACATCGACCCGTCCGATCCAGCGAAGTGGTCGACGCTCGTCAGGGGATCGCTGTTTTGGGACGCGGCGTTTCTTTGGTCGAACTATCACCTGGAGCATCATTACTTTCCGAGCGTCCCGTTCTACAACCTCGCGAAGCTTCAGCTTGCGCTGAGGCCGTTCTACGAGAGCCGCGGGATGGTTGCGCACGGCTACGGCGACCTCGTCTGGCACTACATCGTGTTGAACCGTGCTCCGCACACGAACTGGGATTCTCCAGGCGCGGGTGAGCCGGCGTCTGCCCGAGCCTGAGACGCCGGAGACGAGCTGGCGTGTGAGCGCACGTGAAAAGGGCGCGCCTTGCGGCGCGCCCTCGGTGTCTCTGCATTCGTGGTTTGTCCTACGCGATCTGGCCGAGCGACTTCTCCATCCGCTTGAGCCCTTCGGTCGCTTCGTCCAGCGTAAGGTTGAGAGCCGGGCGGAAGCGAATCGATCGGTGGCCCGACGCGAGAACGAGCAACTCGTTCGCTTCCATCGCGTTGATCGCCTTGTCGCGAACGTCTCCGGTCGGGAGGTCGAATGCGCAGAAGAGCCCGCGGCCGCGAACGTTCGAAACCATCGCCGGAAGCTTCTCGGCGAGCTTTTCGAGGCCGCCGAGGAAGTGCGCGCCGACCTTCGCGGCGTTTTCGACGAGATTCTCTTCTTCGATGATCTCGAAGTAGCGCTGCGCGCGAACCATGTCGGTGAGGTTGCCGCCCCAGGTCGAGTTGATGCGCGAGGAAACGACGAAGACATTGTCGGGGATATCGAAGATCCGGTCGTTCGAGACGAAGCCGCAAGTTTGCGTCTTCTTGCCGAACGTGAAGATGTCGGGCTGGACGCCGAAATGCTCGAACGCCCACATCTTCCCGGTTAGGCCGACACCGGTCTGTACCTCGTCGAAGATCAGGAGCATGTCGTTCTCGTCGCAGAGTTGGCGAACCTTGCGGAAGAACTCGGTTCGGAAGTGGTTATCACCACCCTCGCCCTGGATCGGTTCCATGATGAACGCGGCGACATCGTCGTGACGCTCCATGAGGAAGGCTTTGGCCTGGGCGAGTGCCTCGTCTTCAGCGTGAGCTGCGGCCTCGAGTGCTGCGGCGTCCGCCGGGAATTGGATCTTCGGATTCGAGATCCGCGGCCAGTCGAATTTCGGGAAGTACTGCGTTTTCCTCGGGTCGGCCGTGTTGGTCAGCGACAGCGTGTAGCCGGTGCGGCCATGGAAGCACTCCTTCAGATGCATGATCTGATGGCCCTTCTCGAAGTCGTATCCCTTCTTGAAGTTCTTCCGGACCTTCCAGTCGAATGCTGTCTTCAGGGCGTTCTCGATGCCGACCGAGCCCCCTTCGACGAAGAACATGTGCTTCCGATGTGTCTCGGGGATGCTGCGCGAGAACGTCTCGACGAACTCCGCCATCTGAGTGGTGTAGATGTCGGAGTTTGCCGGCTTGTTCAACGACGCTTCGACGAGCCTCTCGCGGAATTCGGCGTTGTCGATCCGCGGGTGGTTGTAGCCGATCGGGCACGAGGCAAAGTTCGAAAAGAAGTCGAGTAGATTGCGCCCCTTCTTCGCGTCGTGAACCCACGATCCCTTCGACTTCTTGAGATCCATGACGATGTCGTATCCGTCGGCCAGCATGTGGCGGCCAAGGACGCCGTGCACTTCGGTCGGCTCGACGTGAAGCTTCGGATCAACTGCGGTGGGAGACATTCTGCACCTCTGGTCTGCTTGCGTTGTGTTTCGTTCGCGAGGAACGGTTGTTGTGTGTATTCAGGGCTTGTCGCGTCGTCTAATGCCGGTACCGGTTCGGCGTATTTCCCTCTAGAACATGGGGGAAGGTGCCACTGCGCAGGGGCAGGAAGGAGGCCGGTTTCCCGGCTGCCGTCGGCGCGATAGAATCGCGCGGCAGGCATAGGGTATCACTACTCAATTGCCGTAAGGAGAGTCGAGATGAAGGAAATCGTCATACTTTCGGGAGCCCGGACGCCGATTGGCTCGTTCCAGGGTGCTCTCGCGTCGTTTGCCACCCCTAAGCTCGGCGCAATTGCCATCAAGGGCGCGCTCGAGCGTGCGGGCGTCAAGCCGGAGCAGATTGAAAACGTCACGATGGGAAACGTGCTGCAGGGAGGGCTCGGCCAGGCACCTGCCCGGCAGGCGGCAATCGCCGCCGGGATTCCAGTCAGCGCGGGCGCGGTAACGGTGAACAAGGTGTGCAGCTCGGGATTGAAGGCTGTGATGTTCACCGCGAACGACATCCGATGCGGCGAGTACGAAGTCGGCGTCGCCGGCGGCATGGAATCGATGACCAACGCTCCGTACATGCTCGCGCAGGCGCGTAGCGGCTACCGGATGGGCCACGGCAAGATCGTCGACCTGATGATCCACGACGGTCTCTGGGATCCCTACGGCGACAAACACATGGGCAACTGCGCGGAGACCTGCGTTTCAAAGTACGGCTTTACGCGTGAAGATCAGGACACCTTCTCGAAGACGTCGTACGAGCGCGCGCAGACTGCGGTCAACGAGGGAAGATTCGCCGCCGAGATCGTCGCGGTCGAGATCGAGGGGAAGAAGGGCACAACCGTCGTCGAAAAGGACGAGGAGCCGTTTGCGGCGCCGCTCGACAAGATGGGTAAGTTGCGCACCGCGTTCAAGCCGGACGGCTCCGTCACCGCCGCTAACTCATCAAAGATCAGCGACGGCGCTGCGGCGCTCGTCGTCAGCTCTGCCGAGTGGGCTGAGAAGAACGGAGTTAAGCCGTTCGCGCGAATCGTCTCGTTCGCCACGATGTCCCAGGAGCCCGAGTGGTTTACGACCGCGCCTGCGGGCGCGATCGCGAAAGCGCTCACGAAGGCTGGGATGACGATCGAGGACATCGATCTCGTCGAAGTCAACGAGGCGTTTGCCGCTGTCGCGATGGCGACGATGAAGGACGCGCACATTCCGCACGAGAAGCTCAACGTGAACGGTGGAGCGGTTGCTCTCGGCCACCCGATCGGCTCGAGCGGCGCGCGGATTCTCGTCACGTTGATTCACGCGCTCAAGGCGCGAGGCCTGAGGCGCGGCATGGTGGCGATCTGCAATGGCGGGGGCGAAGCGACGTCGATGATCGTCGAGCTCGTCGGATGACGTTCGTGGCGCCCGGAGAGCTTGGCGCGGGGTCGCGCCGCTCTCCGCGGCGCCCGACGCGATCAAGGCGATTCTAGGATTCGGGCACAGCGCCCAGGGGGTTCGCTCGTGATTGACAAGGTAGTTGCGACCGCCGATGAGGCGATCGGAGATCTCAGGGACGGAATGACGCTCGTCGTCGGTGGATTCGGGCTGTGCGGGATTCCCGAGAACCTGATCGACGCACTCGTTCGTAAGGGAGTGAAGGATCTTACCTGCGTTTCGAACAACGCCGGTGTCGATGACTGGGGCCTCGGCCTTCTCTTGAAGACGCGGCAGATCCGAAAGATGGTGTCGTCGTACGTCGGGGAGAACGCCGAGTTTGAGCGGCAGTACCTTTCGGGCGAGCTCGAGGTCGAGTTTGCGCCGCAGGGCACGCTCGCCGAACGGATGCGAGCCGGAGGTGCGGGTATCCCGGCGTTCTTTACTCCTGCAGGCTTCGGGACGACTGTCGCCGACGGGAAGGAAACGCGCGAATTCGACGGCCAGATGTATGTCATGGAGCGAGGGATCGTCGGCGATTTTTCGCTCGTCGCAGCATGGAAAGCTGATCGTCTCGGCAACCTCGTCTACCGGAAGACCGCGAGAAACTTCAACCCGATGGCCGCCACCGCCGGCCGGGTCTGTGTGGCCGAAGTCGAGGAACTGGTCGAAGTCGGCTCGCTCGATCCCGATCAGATCCACACGCCAGGTGTGTTTGTGCACCGTGTGGTCGTTGCGCCCAGAAAGAAGCGCATCGAACAGCGAACCGTGCGGAAGTGAGGAGAACCGATGCCGCTGAATCGTGAACAAATCGTGAGACGGGCCGCACGCGAGTTGCGCGACGGCTACTACGTCAACCTCGGCATAGGTATGCCGACCCTCGTTGCGAATAACATTCCTCCCGGTGTCGAGGTCATCCTCCAGTCAGAGAATGGGATCCTGGGGCTTGGACCCTTTCCGTCAGAGGCCGAGGTCGACGCCGACCTCATCAACGCAGGTAAGCAGACCGTCACCGTGTTGCCGGGATCTTCGTTCTTCTCCTCGGCGGACTCGTTCGCGATGATCCGAGGAGGCAAGATCGACCTCTCGATCCTCGGTGCAATGCAGGTGTCCGAGACGGGCGACATCGCGAACTGGATGATCCCAGGCCAGATGGTCAAGGGAATGGGCGGTGCGATGGACCTCGTCGCATCAGCGAAGCGACTCATCGTCACGATGGAGCATGTGTCGAGGAAGGGCGAGAAAAAGATCCTCAAGAAGTGCAACCTCCCGCTCACCGGCGTGGGCTGCGTCAACCGGATCATCACCGACTATTGCGTGATGGACGTGACGCCGCGAGGGCTGAAGCTCGTGGAGCTGGCGCCGGGAATTACGGCAGACGAAGTGCAAGCGCTCACGGAGCCGACGCTGATCGTCGAGGGCGATTTGCCGACGGTTGCGGTCGACTGATTAGGATCCTTGGCGGAGAATCAGGCTTTCGCTTCGCTCGGTTCGGGCTTTCGCCACATGTCGAGGAGCAGCAGAACGATGCCGACGCAGATTGCGGAATCGGCCACGTTGAATGCAGGCCAGTGGTACGGTTTGCCGTCCACGACGACAAAGAAATCGAGGAAGTCGATCACGTAGCCGAGCCTGAATCGATCGATCAGGTTTCCCACCGCGCCGCCGAGGATCAGGTGAAGTCCGGCCTGCAGCCGAGTCTCCGTGAGGGGTGAACGGAACGCGATGAACGCCACGGCAAAGAAGATCGTGATCGCGCCGCCGTTGAGCAGGAAGGGAACGAGTGAGTTCCCGCTATTGGCCCCGAGCCCGAATGCGGCCCCGGTGTTTCGCACGTAGACGAGATGGAAGAACCCGTCGATCACGGGGCGCGAGTCGTAGAGGGCGAATTTCCGGACCACGAGCAGCTTCGTGATCCAGTCGGCGACGATGATCGCGAGGGAAATGGAGAGATAAACAGGTCTTCGCACGGCGGTATGGTTAGGCGGGCCGGTGGCCCGCGCTCTTCTCCTCGATCAATCGGTCGAGCTCGGTTCGTAGTCGGCCGAGAATCTCGTCATACGTGAACTGGCCGATCGTCGCCGGCCCTTTCTTGAGGTTTACGAAGCTCGGCGCGCACCACATGCCGAGATCCGCGTCATCGGTCTCCCCTGGTCCGTTCACGCGGCAACCCATCACGGCGATCGTGATTCGGTGCTCTCTCGCATACTCGGTCATCTCCCGCACCGACATCGCGAGATCGATGAACGCTTCGTTCTCCACGCGCGAGCATGAAGGACAGCTGATGATGTTCAATCCTGTCTGCTCGAACTTCGGGACTGAGCGGAACCGTCCGTTGGCAATGTCGTCGAGGATTTGCCTTCCGACGGTGACTTCATCTCCCTTCTTTTCGAAGGGAAGTGTCAGTGAGACGCGGATCGTGTCGCCGATGCCGCGGCTCAGAAGTTGCTCGAACGCGATCCGGGTCTTGATGATGCCATCGGGCGGCATTCCGGCTTCCGTCACGCCGAGATGCAAAGGTACGTCGGGGCGCACTTGTGCGAAACGGACGTTTCCTTCGATCACCTTGTTGGGGTCTGAGTCCTTCAGGGAAACGACGTAGCGATCGAAACCCATCTCATCGAGCATGCTGCAGTGCTCGAGGGCCGATTCGACCATCGGGGTGATCGAGTCGTCACTCGCGTATTTGCTCAGCTTGTCGGGATCGACCGAACCGCAGTTCACGCCGACGCGGAGTGCACAGTCGTACGCCCGCGCGACGTCGACCAGGTACTGGACCTTTTCGGCGATCGGCTTCGAGCGCTCGAGATGGTAAAGGTGGCCTGGGTTGTAGCGGAGCTTCTGGACGAAGGGAGCGACCTGCTCGGCGAGCCGGTAGTTCTCCTGGAGATCGACAACCAGATTCGCGTTAGTTTGCGGGCGGATCCAGGCGAGCGCCTTGACGTCATTCTTCGTGTCGATTGCGATCCGGATGAGGTCGGCCCCGGCTTCCTCGAGCAGCCGCACCTGGCGAAGCGTCGCCTCGAGGTCCTGGGTGCGGGTCGCGGTCATCGATTGTACGGCGACCGGATGGGTCGCGCCGAGTGTGACCGACCCGATCCTCACGTCGCGCGTTTTCCGTAGCTGCATCGAACGGGCTCCTGTGGCCTACGGAAACGGATGGCCCCACAAAAGATTCCGGCGGATCGGGGACGATTTTCTGTGTTGAAGAGAAAAGCTGGAATACGGAGCGGGGGCTATAGGTTAGCGCGGATCCCTGCAGCGAGAGGGGCCACCCTCGAAGCAAGCGGCGGGGAAGCAGCTTGAAATAATTGAGGCCGCTGGCGAGTTTTAATTGACCCGCCACCCCGGGAAGTGTCCGGTAAGCTCGCCAGTGTCTGACGCGTTTTCCGGACTCGTTCCGCCGGTTCTTTGAAAACTGAATAGGGGAAGTAGAGAAGAGATTTCTTTGAGGTCAGCCTGGACCTCGAGCCGCGAGGCCGAGGATCGGGCGACGAGAAGAAGTAGGTAGTACGAATAACGCTAGAATCAAACTAGCGCTA
>JACPDH010000077.1 GCA_016184115.1 Acidobacteriota bacterium
AGCGCGAGGGCTTTCCGTCTCGATGGTGCCGCCCGGAACGCGCCGAGCGCGCCCAGGTAGGCGGAGCGTTCGGCCGGCGTCTTCGCGGTGGCGAGCCTGGCGGCGATCGCGTCGAAGAGCGCTTCATCGCCTCGCCGCGCCGTCACCGCGAGTGCCGCCGCCGCGGTCGACGGTTCGACCGAGTGCGGGTCGGTCATGAATCTCTCTGCCTGCTCCGAGCTCCAGGCGATCACTTCGCGATCGCCACCGCGCATGCCGAGGAGCCGGATCAGGTCGGGACGGAGAATCGACGCGGTCTGCGCCTCGCCTTCGCGCCGGTCGATGCCGATTCGATCGAGCGCAGGGCGAAGCGTCGCTCTGAGCCACGCGGCATACTCGTCGTCCAGATCGTCGTGGACGAATGCCGGCGTCGCGTTCTGCAAGCCGCCGATTACGGCGTCGACGACGCGCGGCTCCGGATCGCCCCCGAATGCGCGCAGCGCGCGGAAATAGTCGTCGCCGTGGACGAGTCCGGCATCGAGCAGCGCACGGAGATTTCCGAGGAACGCGATCCGTTCCGCGGCGTTGAGGTCGCGTTGCGCGTTTGCGGCAAGGGCGAGCATCGCGTCGTGGTCGACGTTCCAGCGGTAATAGCCGGTCGCGTCCGCAAGCGGCATGATCCACGCAACGTTGCCTCCCGGCACGAGCTCGACTTCCCGCGACGCGCCGTCGAGCAGCACGGTCTTCGTCGCCTGACTGGTGCCGTTGGAATAGCGTAGCGACACGGGGATCGACCAGCTCTGAGCCGGGAGCGCCGTCCCGGCGTTCGCGAGGCGCCTCTGCGTTAGGGCGACGCGACCGCCGTCGAGCGTCGTCAGGGCGACGAGCGGCATGCCCGGCTGGTCGAGGAAAGTCGTCATCGCCTCGCCGACTGGTTGCCCTGCGGCCGTCGAAAGCGCAGTGAAGAGATCGTGCGCCCGCGCGTTGCCCCACACATGTTCGTGGAGATATGCGTTCACCCCGCGGCGAAAGTTCTCCTCTCCGAGCCATCGCTCCCACATTGAAAGGACTGCCTTGCCCTTGTCGTAGGCGAGGCCGACGTCACCGAGCAGATCGACGTCGCCGTCGACGGGCTTGCGGATCGCCTCGGCGCTTGCGCGGGCGTCTGCGAACATGATGTTCTGGATCTTCTGCAACTCGGCGAGCTGAACCTGGAACTCGGGGTAGAGCGCCTCGGTCGTCTTGTCGCCGAACCAGTCGGCGAACGATTCGTTCAGCCAGAGCTCGTCCCACCACTGCATCGTGACGAGGTCGCCGAACCACATGTGCGCGAGCTCGTGCGCGATGATCTGCGCAAGGCGGCGACGCGCATCGGGGCTTGCGCGGTCGGGATCGAGAAGCATGATCCCGTCGGCGAAGGTCACCGCACCCGGATGCTCCATCGCGCCAGGCCAGTATTCGGGAATCGCGATGAAGTCGAGCTTCTCGTACGGATACTTCGTGCGAAACCAGCGCTCCTGCCAGGCGAGGATCGGCGCGACCATCGTCGCCCCGATCGACGCGAGCTTCGCCTGTCCGCGCGGCGTGTAGATCCGCCCGGGGATGTCGAGCCCTTCGACCGGAACGGAATCCA
Source organism: Acidobacteriota bacterium (assembly GCA_016184115.1). Classification (GTDB taxonomy): domain Bacteria; phylum Acidobacteriota; class Thermoanaerobaculia; order Gp7-AA8; family Gp7-AA8; genus JACPDH01. Next base: position 1,613 of record JACPDH010000077.1, read on the forward strand.
TCGGCCCGACGGCGAGCGCCACGAGATAGACGGGCATCGGGGGCGTCCGCGCGAACTCGATCGTCTTCCATCCGCCTTCGCGAGACGTCCATGCGACCGGCATGTTCGTCACGGCCTCGTCGCTCTCGCGCACCGTCAACCGAAGCTGGAATGGCTGCTTGAACGACGGTTCGTCGAAGCAAGGGAAGGCCTTCCGTGCGTCGATTGCCTCGAACTGGGTGAAGGCGTACGCGTCGCCTCCGGCCTCCATCTTGTAGAGGCCGACGGCGCGACGGTTGAACTCGTTCCTGAAGTCGATGCGAAGCGAGTAGCTGCCGGGCGGGAGCGTTCTCGGTGGGCGAAGCGTCACGACCGTCTTGTCGCGGTCGAGCTTCAGCGGAATCGTGACGTTTGGTCCATCGAGGCGCGTCTTCGTGATCTCGATCTCCTCGGCGTGAAGACGGATCACATCGGCCGGCTCGTCGATTCGCAGCACGATCCGAGTTAGGCCCGAATAGCCCTTCTGCGATGGATCGATCTTCATGTCGACGAACTGGTAGGTCGGCGTGACCGCGGTGCCGAGACGATAGCCTTCGGCGCGGGCCGACGGGGCGAGGCAGAGTAGGGATAGAACCGCGATCGTCACGCTGCGAAGCATCAGCATCCTCCGAGGGAGAAGTTCGATGGTGGATTCACGCAACACTACACTAGTGTCGGCGAGGCGGTGAAACACATCGAATGCAGAATGCAGAACGCAGAACGTAAGAATGCAAGAAAGGGTCGTGATCCGAATCGGTGCGCGACTCGTTGCGCGAGGGCCACATGCTGGCTACCCGGTTCTCCATTCTTCCGTTCTGCGTTCTGCACTCTGCACTCGTTGTGTTCCCTGAAAATTGGCGCGTGTGGCAGCGTCCGAGAGTAGAATTCCCCCCAGCTCCTCATGGCTACGGGGGAAGGCGGTAGGGCGGCACCCGCTGCGGCGGAAGTACGGCCGGCTCCAGGTCTCGTTGCCGATCTCTGGGCCGGACTCGCGGCGATGCTCGTCGCGCTCCCCTCGGCGATCGCGTTCGGCGTCACGATCTTCGTCGCGGCCTCACCTTCGCTCGCCGGTGCAGGAGCACTTGCAGGCATCGTCGGCGCGGCGGCCCTCGGCGTGACCGCGCCTCTCGTCAGTCGAAACTCCGGCTTCATCACGGCGCCGTGCGCTCCCGCCGCGGCGGTCATGGCCGGGTTTGCCCTTCAACTCGCGGCGGACGGCAAGTTGACGGCCGATCAAATCGTCGCGCTTCTCGCACTCACCGCGCTCGTCTCGGCCCTGTTGCAGTTCATTTACGGCGCGGTACGTCTCGGGCGCGTCATCAAGTACATCCCGTTCCAGGTCGTCAGCGGCTATCTGTCTGGTGTCGCCGTGATCATCGCCGTCGCACAGATTCCGAAGCTCCTCGGCGTGCCGAAAGGGACGCGCTTCTGGGAAGGGCTCATCGCGCCACAACAGTGGGGACTGCCCGACGTCATCGTCGGCGTGGTCACGATGGCGACGATGTTCCTTGCGCCTAGGCTGACGAAGAAAGTTCCGGGTGCGATCATCGGGCTCGGCTCGGGCATCGCCGCGTACTTCCTCCTGGCGATAGTGCGACCAGGCCTGCTGCAGCTGACGAACAACCCTCACGTCATAGGCCCGATCCGCGCGAGCGGGTCGTTCCTCGACGCGGTGACGGCGCGCGTCGGAGCGTTAGGCCATATCGACGCGGCGGCGATCGCTCTGGTGCTCGGCCCCGCGATCACACTCTCCGCGCTGCTTTCGATCGACACGCTCAAGACCGGCGTCGTGCTCGACGCGCTGACGCGGAAGCGGCATGACTCGAACCGGGAGCTGATCGCGCAGGGGAGCGCGAACGCCGTGTCGTTCCTGGCCGGCGGAATCCCCGGTGCCGGAACGATGGGCGCATCGCTCGTCAACGTCACGAGCGGAAGCCGGACGATGTGGAGCAGCGTGATCGAAGGGGGACTCGCGCTCGTCACGTTTCTCGTGCTCAGTCCGCTCGTCGCGTGGGTGCCGACGGGAGCCCTTGCGGGGATTCTCCTCGTCGTCGCGATCCGGATGTTCGACTTCCGGATGTTCAAGCTGCTCGTGACGCCTGGGACGCGGCTCGACTTCGTCGTGATTGCAACGGTCATCATCGTTGCGGAAGGGGTCGGCTTGATCGAGGCGTCGCTCGTCGGCGTCTGCCTCGCGATCGTCCTCTTCATCCGCGACCAGATCAACGGCTCCGTGATCCTGCGCAAGCGCGACCTGCGCGAGGCCCGATCGAAGCGGCGCCGCAGCGAGGAGGAGGCGCTGCTGCTCGGAGAGCGAGGCGAGCAGGCGGCGATCGTCGAGCTCCAGGGCAACCTATTCTTCGGTACGACCGACCAGCTCTTCAGCGAGCTCGACGCCGATCTGTCGAGCCGTCGCTTCATCCTTCTCGATTTCCGTCGCGTACAGTCGATGGACTACACCGCCGGACACCTTTTCCACCAGATGCACGAGAGGCTGCACGATGGCGGTGGCGAGCTGCTCTTCTGCGGCATGCCTTCGAGCCTGCCGAGCCGGCAGGACATCCAGCATTACATGAGCCAGCTCGGCCTCGTCGGGGGAGGCGAAGGAATCACGATCTTCGACACGCGCGACAGCGCAATTGAATGGATGGAGCAGCGCATCCTCGAGTACGCCGGCTGGGTGCCGCAGGAGGCGCGGCCACCACTCGAGCTCGGAGAGACGAGCCTCTTCCGCGGCATCGATCCCGTGTTGCTGACCGAGCTCGGCGAAACGGCGCGATCGTTCAACCTGAAGGCAGGGGAGCTGCTCTTCTCTGCCGGCGACGCGGGCGATGAGATGTTTCTCATCCGCAAAGGAAGAATTCACATCCTGCTTCCCCTCGAGGCTGGCAAACGCCATCACCTCGCGACCTTCGCGCGCGGCGATTTTTTCGGGGAGATGTCGTTCCTCGACCAGCAGAAGCGCTCGGCCGACGCCGAAGCTGGAAGCGACTGCCAGCTCTACGCCCTCTCGCGCGACGCGTTCGAGACGGTCATCCGCAGGCATCCGGAAGTCGCCGCCCATTTCTTCGGCCACCTCTCGCTCGCGATGGGCCAGCGGCTCAGGGTGACGGGGGCGGAGCTGCGGGCGTTGGAAGAGCGGTGAGGCAATGCGGAATGCGGAATGCGGAAGGCGGAAGGCGAGGTGCGGAAGGCGGACTGCCGAATGAGGAACGCGAAACGCGAGATGAGGATTAGTTCTTTCGTGGCGATCCGTTCGACCTGGCCGTTCGCCCCGAAGCTACCAGGATAGCCAGAAGCTCGTTCGCCTCCTTCAGGAGCGGCTGGAGCCTTTCCGCTGGAAGCGTGTCTGAGTCGGAGAGCAGCTCGAGCCAGTAACAAGTCTCGTCGGCTTCCTTTTCCGCTACCGCGATCTTGTGAATGAAGTCAGCCCTGCTCTCGGCTCGACAGGCCTCACGATAGCTGGCGCCGATCGAGGTGCTCGATTTCAGGAGTTGCTTCCCAAGGACCCACTGTTTCGGGCCGCTACTCATCGCGTCGATCTCGGCCATGACGCTGAGCGCGAACCGCTTTGTGCGTTCTCGGAGGTCTGTCTGCACGAGCCGATCCTCCCTCGGCCGCGTTCGCAAAGCAAGCCTCGCTCGGCTGCCAAGAATCCAGCCCGCGACAATGCGGAGGATTGCCGGTTCCGCCCCTGCCTGGCGAGGTCCGTCGTTCCGCAGGTCCCATGCCCCATTCCGCGTTCCGCAATCCGCGTTCCGCGTACCGCATCCACTTGTCACCTCTCCCTCACTAAACCCTTTCCGGTTCGCCGCGTATATTCCTCCGGTAGCAACCAATATTCGAGCAGGAGACATCTCGAGCATGAGCACGAAGATGAAGGTCGCGATCGGCATCGTGATTCTGGTCGTTGGCGGCGCATCGGTCGCAATCGGTGTCAAGCAGAAGGATAAGAACGTCAAGCAGGTGACGACGGCGAAGGTCGAGACGGCGAGCCTGGTGAGCAAGGTCTCGGCCAACGGCCAGATCGAAGCGAAGCGCAAGGTCGACATCTCGGCAAACGTCATGGGCCAGATCGTGAACCTCGCCGTTCGCGAAGGGGACCAGGTCGGGAAAGGGGACTTCCTCCTCCAGATCGACAAGGCTCAGCTCGCGGCGTCAGCTGCAGGTGCCGCGGCCTCGCTCGAAGCGCTTTTCGCTGACCGCGACGCGGCCCGCGCCTCGGTGGACAACGCGAAACGGACGTTCGATCGTGCAAAATCGAACTTCGACCAGGGAATCGCGCCGAAGGCCGATTTCGACGTCGCCGAGACCTCGCTACGCTCGGCCGAAGCGAGCCTTGCGGCGGCAGAGAAGAGAATCGAGCAGGCGCGAGCAGGTCTTGCAGGCGCCCGCGACTCGCTCTCGAAGACGACGATCGCCGCGCCGATGGCCGGCATCGTGACCGCACTCCCCGTCGAGGAAGGCGAGGTGGCGGTCGTCGGGACGATGAACAACCCGGGAACGAAGCTGATGACCGTCTCCGACATGAGCGTCGTCGAGGCGGTGATGGAGGTCGATGAGACCGACGTCCCGAACGTGAAAGTCGGCCAGAAGGCGACGATCACGATCGACGCGTACCCGAACCGCAGTTTCGATGGCACCGTCACCGAGGTCGGGTCGAGCCCGATCGAGAGCGCGCTCGGCGTCACCGGTGAGGCGGTGAACTTCGAGGTCAAGATCCAGCTCGACGACCCGTCGGAGGACATCCGTCCCGGGTTTTCCTGCTCGGCCGACATCATCACCGCGAGTCGCGAGAAGGTGACTGCGGTTCCGCTCGCGGCTCTCGTGATGCGCGAGAAGCCGAAGGGAGACCCGAAGGCCGAGGCGAAGTCCGACGCGACCGCGGGAGGCCCCGCGCCGAGGGGCAGGTCCGAGGAGGAAGGCGTCTACGTGTTCGACGAGGCGGCAAAGACCGTGAAGTTCACCTCAGTCGAGACCGGCATCACAGGCGACCTCTCGATCGAGATCGTCAAGGGCGTTTCGCCGGGCGCGACGATCGTGACCGGCCCCTTCCGCATCCTCCGCGAGATCAAGGACGGCGACAAGGTGAAGGTGGAGGAGAAGAAGAAGGGGAAGGGCGGCGGCGAGGGGGGAGCGGAACAGGGGTAATGCGGATTTCGGAATGCGGAATGCGGAATGAAGAACGCGGAACGCGAAACGCGATACGGAATGGGGAGCGGGGAACGCGAAACGCAGAACGCGGAACGGGGAACGCGGAACGGAATGGCAGCAGGAACCGCAACACGAAGCGAGAGACGCCTTGCGGATCTGGCATGGACGACCGAGAACTCCTCAGCACTCAGCACTCAGCACTTCTAACAACTAACTACTGATACCTAACAACTCCAAATGCACGTTCCCGAAGTCGTCTCGATCGCCACGACCGCTCTGCAGAAGAACCGGTTGCGGAGCTTTCTCACCCTCCTCGGCGTGATCATCGGCGTCATGACGATCGTCGCGGTCGTCGCGGTGATCCAGGGGCTGAACAACTACGTGGCGACGCAGCTCTTCCAGCTCCGCCCTGACGTCTACATCGCGACGCAGTTCGGGATCATCACGAGCCGGGAGGAGTTTCTCGAGGCGCTGAAGCGGAAGCGGATCGACCGCGACGACGCTGCGGCGGTGGAGCGGCTCTGCAGCTCCTGCGCGCAGGTTGGCGTCTCGGTGAACGGGAACATGGTCGTGAAGTACAAGGCGCGGCGCCTTGCCGACGTCGCCGTCAACGGCGGCACGGCGAACATGGACCAGCTCACGAGCGTCGACCTCGAAGACGGCCGCTTCTTCACCGCGAACGAGGAGTTGCACTCGGCGCAGGTCACGGTGATCGGCTGGGACGTGAAGGACGAGATGTTCGGTCAGCTCGACCCGATCGGGCGTGTGGTCCGCGTCGACGGCAAGCCCCTCCGCGTGATCGGGACGATGCGCAAGCAGGGGTCGGTGCTCGGCCAGAGCCAGGATAAGCAGATCTACGTGCCGCTTCGCACCTACGAGAAGCTCTACGGCACGCGTAGGAGTCTCGCGCTCTTCATCAAGCCGGTCGGCGGCATTCCCGCGATGAAGGTGAGCGAGGACGAGGTGCGCACGATCCTCCGCTCACGGCGCAACACGCCGTTCAGCGCGAAAGATCCCTTCTCGTTCGTCACGGGCGAGGCTCTGCAGAACGTCTGGAAGAACATTTCCGGCGGCGCCTTCGCGCTGATGATCTTCATCTCCGGGATCTCGCTCGGCGTCGGCGGCATCGTGATCACGAACATCATGCTCGTGTCGGTCGTCGAGCGAACGCGCGAGATCGGCATCCGTCGTGCGTTAGGCGCGAGAAAGCGCGACATCATGCTCCAGTTCCTAACCGAGGCGGTGATGCTCTCCGGCGGCGGCGGCGTCGCCGGGATCCTCCTCGGCGCGGCGATCGCATACGGGATCGAGGCCGCCTTCCCGCTTCCGACCGCGGTCACTCCCGGCCTGCTCGTGACCGGGATCCTCGTGTCGCTGGTCACCGGCGTCGTCGCGGGCTTCCTTCCGGCCAGAAAGGCGGCGGGGCTCCCGCCGATCGAGGCGTTGCGCTATGAGTAGCGAGACTCTGATGCTTCAGCTCGGGCGTAGTCCCGAGCGCTTCCGCGTAGCGCGCGACTTTGGTCGCGGGATGCTCGAGAGCATCCGCTTCGCGCGGCTCGCGCTCGTGTCGCACAAGCTCCGCTCCTCGCTGACGGTGCTCGGCATCGTCATCGGGGTCGCGACCGTGATCGCGATGGTCTCGATCATCGAGGGATTCAACCGCAACGTGATCGACAACCTCGAGCGCTTCGGCGCGACGCTGGTGCAGTTCCAGAAGTTCGACCAGCGCTTCGGCCCAGGGGGGCCTCCCGACGAGTCGATTCGCAACCGGAAGAACCTGACCTACGAAGACTCGCTCGCGCTCAAGGCGATGGTGCCCGACATGGCGGCCGTCTCGCCCGAGCGCTACTGGTTCTCGTTCGACGGCCAGCAGGTGCCGTACGCGAAGTACGGCGGCGAGGAAGCGCAGCCCGACACGATGGTCGGCGTCAACGAGGACTACCCGCCGGCGAACAACCAATACGTAGGCGAGGGTCGATTCATCACCGCGGGCGACGTTCAGCGCGCAGCGCAGGTCGTCGTCATCGGCACCGACATCGCCGAGACGCTCTTCAAAGGGCTCGACCCGCTCGGCAAGAAGGTCTCGATCGGCGGGCGGAGCTACATGGTGGTCGGCGTGATGGAGAAGCAGGGGCAGAGCTTCTTCGAGTCGGTCGACCAGCATCTCTACATGCCGATCACGACCTTCGACTCGCACTTCCCCTGGATCAAGCGGAACATCGGCGTGAACATCGCCACGATTCCCAAGCGCGCCGACCTGATGCAGAAGATCATGGACGAAGGAACGCAGGTGCTGCGGATCCGGCGCCACGTGCCCTTCAACAAGCCTAACGACTTCGGCATCCGGACGAACGAGGCGATGGTGCGCAACTTCAAGCAGATCACGGGCGGGATCGCCATGGCGATGGTCTTCATCGCCGGGATCTCGCTGCTGGTTGGGGGCGTCGGCGTGATGAACATCATGCTGGTGACCGTCACCGAGCGAACGCGCGAGATTGGGATCCGCAAGGCGATCGGCGCGGTGAGGCGCGACATCGTGACGCAGTTCCTCACCGAGGCAATGACGCTCTCGGCGATCGGCGGCATCATCGGGATCGGGATCGGCCTCGCGATCTCGGCGATCGTCCGGAAGGTGAGCCCGCTCGCCACGGCCACGCCGCTCTGGTCGATCCTCGTCGGCCTCGGCGTGTCGATCTCCATCGGCCTCTTCTTCGGCATCTACCCGGCATGGAAGGCCGCGAAACTCGATCCGGTCGAGGCGCTGAGATACGAGTAAGGCAGGCGGGAGGCGATTTCGGAATTCGGAATTCGGAATTCGAAATTCGAACTTGATTTTCCCTCGTCGCTCTCGTTGACAAACCCCGTTCGTTTGTCATCGGGGCGTGGCAGCCACTCGGGAGCGGTCGAAGCGATAACCGTGCGAGGGGACCGCGACGCAATTCGAATTCTTGGGGCTGGCGAAGCCAAATTCGAAATCCGAAATCCGAAATGACGCGAGGCTCCGTCTCCGGAGCCTCGCGTCGAGAGCCACGTCGGAGCAGACCTACTTCTTCTTCGCCGCGTCTTCGACCTGCTTGAGCACCAACTCGGCGTTCTGCTTGTTGGCTGGTGTCGGCGCGCTCTTCACCGCGAGGTTCGCGTGCTCGACCGCCTTCTTGTGGTCGCCAACGGAGGAGTAGCCGCGTGCGAGACCAATCTCGACCGGCCACTTGCCTGGGTTCCGCTTTGCGTTCATTTCGAAGATTGCGAGCGCCTCTTTGTGCTTCCCAGCGATTTGGAGCGTGCGACCGTACATGTGGATATCGATGACGGAAGCGCTCGGGTGCGCGAGAGCCTTCTTTCGCGAAGCAGCCGCATCCGCCGCCTTACCATTCGCTTCCTGCGCATCAGCGAGAGTCATGTACGTGTTGAAGCTCTCTTCGCCCTGTCCGCCGCGCACGCCAGTCACCGCTGTCTCGGCCCACTGAAGCGCCTCTGCGAGATTGATCTTGCGGTCGAGGCAGAAGCGAGCCGCGGCGCGCCAGTTCTCTGCGGTGAAGCCGGGATAGCTCCGGAGCTCCTGCCGGATCTGTGCAAGGTAGAGGTCGTTCACGTCGTCGACCGTGATCGAGAGCGGGATCGCGAGCTCCTCCCACTTCAGTGCGAGCACGGCGTGGTCGGGGTCACGATCGGTGAACTCGTAGGTGAGCCATTCGTTGTACTCAGCCTTCGCCGGTTTCACCTTAACGCGTAGCGCATCCTCGGCGGGGTTGTAGGTGTAGCTGCCCCAGCTCGTGGAGTCGTTTGAAAAGATGACGACCCACTCATCGTTGCCCGGGATCATGTGGAGCCCGTACGAGCCGGCAGCGAGCGCTTTCCCTTCGACCTTGACGTCGTGCGAGACGGTGAAGATCGTGTTCTCATTCGCACCTGCGCGCCAGGGGCACTCCTTGCACGGGCCGTATCCGAGATCGCTCAGGCCGTACGGGACGAGCGCGCCCCAGATCTTGCCCTTCCGGTCTTCTCCCTGCGGGCCGGTCACGTCGGGACTGCTGTACTCCACGGCGAGCTTCACGGGTCCAATGTATTGAACGACCTTCGCCTTCTGGTTGTCGCCGCTAGGCGGCAGCGAAATGCCGCGAATCTGCGCACTCGCGGTTCCCGCGCTGATAGCAGCCACGGCAATCGCCGCGGCGGTAATTCGTTTGAGCTGATTCATCGTTTCTCCTTCGTCGTCAGTTGATGCCAGCGATGAACGCGATTCAACCACCGCGGTTTCACGCGGCGTGTGACAAAGGGGAAAAAGGGAAGATCGGGAGGACGGACGAGAATCCCAGCGAAGTGGAACGACGCGTCGAGAGCGACCGGGCGCGGACGCGGGCCCGTTCACGTTCACGGAATTCTCGAGCCCTCCCACGGCGCGCCCTGGCGAAGGCAAATTTTGCGGTGCTCGTGTGTTAGGCTCCATCGCTCACCCCGACCTCCGCTCCCCGTGAACGTGAACGCGCCCGAGTCCGCGCCCGGTCTTTGACGTCGGATGTTCCTACGCCGCCGGTGGGAGAGATGAATTCCCATAACCGCGGGGTGGATTCCCTTCCGGGGCGAACGGGACTAGAATCAGCTATCTTCAGATAGGTGACTACAACATCGAGGCGGCTCGGGGGGGCGTGATGGGCGGGGGCTTTCGGGAGAACGAGGGCGGCTTGATGCGAGAGCTTCGCGTCGCCGCGCTCGCGTGAGCCTTCCGTACGACGGCCTCGTGTGGGGCGAGGCGTTGAGGCTCGTCGGAGTGACGCTGGCAGCCGCCCTCTTCGTCACGATGGCGCGCGACGATCGGTCGCACTCGGTTCGCAGTCTCGTCGTTTCGGCGTCGGCGCTCTTCACCTCGTCGGTCCTGCTGCTCTGTGCATGGTCGTTTGCCGGTGAGGTGCCACGGTGGACGCTCACGACGTTCGTGGCGCTTGCCGCTGCGGGTGCGGCGCTTCGCGCCTCGTATGCCGTTGGTGGAATTCGCGTCGCAGCCGTCGACCACCGGCAGGCGGCAACGATCGGTGGCGGCGTTGCGCTTGCGCTGATCGCCGCGCTGATGCCGGAGTGGTCGCCAGCATCCATCGCGTTCGCGGCGATGTCGATCGTCGAGGCGATGGCGCTCGGCGTCGTCGCGCTCGCGGCAGCCCGCATCCTCTCGTCGTGGACACCCGCGCGTGCCGCGATGTCGGCGACCGCCTTTGTCGCCGCCGGCACGGCGCTCGTACCGATCGCGGGAGTGGTCATCCCGGACATCGACGCGCGCTTCTGGATCGCTGCGGGAGCGTGCCGCGGGGTCCTCGAAGCGGGACTTGCCCTCACGATCGCGTTCCATCGCAGTGAGCTCGATCGACGCCGAGCCCTCGCGGCCGTTGCGCAGGCCGAGGAGCTCGCCTACCACGACCTTCTCACGGGGCTCCCTAACCGTGCTCTCTTTTTCGATCGGCTCAACGTCGCATTGGCGCATGCGGCGAGGCACAAGCACAAGCTCGCCGTCCTCTTCCTCGACCTCGATCGCTTCAAGAACGTGAACGACTCGCTCGGCCATTCGGCGGGTGACGAGATGATCCGTGAGGCTGCCCTTCGCCTCAACCGCTGCATGCGTCACGAGGACACCGTCGCGCGTTTCGGCGGCGACGAGTTCATCCTGCTGCTCCGGATCGTCGGCCGTGTCGAGGACGCCGGACGCGTGGCGCAGAAAGTCCTCGAGACCGTCGCTCAACCCTACACGATCGGTGGCCGCGAGATCATCACGACGGCGAGCGTCGGGATCGCGCTTTACCCCGTCGACGGGATCGACGCCGAGACGCTCGTTCGCAACGCCGACTCCGCGATGTACCGCGCGAAGGAAGCAGGGCGCGACGTCTGTCGTTTCTACGCTCCCGCGATGAATGCGAACGCGCTCGAAGAGCTCGAGCTCGAGTCCGATCTTCGCCGTGCACTCGACCGCAAGCAGCTCGCACTCCACTACCAGCCACTCATCGACGTCGTCAAAGGGAAGATTTACGGTCTCGAGGCGCTGCTCCGTTGGGAGCATCCGAAGCTCGGGCTCCTCACTCCCGACCGATTCATTCCGCTTGCCGAGAGCACAGGGCTGATCGTTCCGATCGGCAACTGGGTGATCCGCGAGGCGTGCCGCCAGATCAAGGAATGGCACCGGATGCTCGGCCTCGATCTCGTCGTCGCGGTGAACCTCTCGCCCAGGCAGTTCGAACAGGCCGACCTGCCGGGACAGGTGCGTGCGGCATTTGAAGCCGCCGGCCTCAGGCCGCGATACCTCGAGCTCGAGATCACCGAATCGCACGCGATGGCCGACGTCGCGAAGTCGATTCGTATCCTGCGTGAGCTGAAGGTGCTTGGCGTTCGACTCGCGATCGACGACTTCGGTACCGGCTACTCGTCGCTCAGCTATCTCAAGCAGTTTCCGGTTGACACGTTGAAGCTCGACCGCTCGTTCGTTCGGGAGATCACGGTCCCTGAAGATGGGGCGATCGCGCGCGGGATCATCGCGATGGCACACAGCCTCAGTCTTCGCGTGTTGGCGGAGGGAGTCGAAACGCTCGGGCAACTCGAATTCCTCAAGCAGAACGCCTGCGACCGGCTCCAGGGCTACCTCTTCAGCCGGCCGCTCCCGGCTCCGGCGTTCGAGAAGTTCGCCGTGCATCGCGGAAACGAGATGCGAGTGGCGTAAGTGATTATTAGACTGTGGGTTACGGCTGGACACAGCGAATCCAGAATGAAGAATGCGGAACGATGAATGTAGAAAGGGCCGGAGCGTGGACGGCGAACACTTTCTGCATTCATCGTTCTGCATTCCCCGTTCTGCATTCAAGCTTTTTGGCCTCTCGTCCAGTCGCCACCGTTCCCGTTCCGGAATCGCTGGCCCCCTTCCACCGGTTTGGGGTACTGTTCCATTGCGATTTCGGGCGAGGGGAGGGCCGCGGAGAGATCCGCAACGGCCATGCCGCGCCCGGAGTCGGCGGCCTGCTGCGCCCCAACGCGGCGACCGGCGCGCCTGGAGCGCGTGCGGAGGCCCGCCAGTAACACTTACAACCGGAGAAACATTGTCACGTAGACTGCTCATCAATGCTGAGAAGCCTGAAGAGGTGCGCATCGCAATCCTCGACGGCGACCGGCTCGAGACCTATCAGGTCGAAGTAGCCGAAGGCGGCGTCAGCCGCGGAAACATCTACCGCGGGATCGTCGCGAACGTCCAACCGAGTCTGAATGCGGCATTTGTCGACTTTGGCGCCGCCAAAGACGGCTTCCTGTCGATCCAGGACGTCGTCGAAGACTCCTGGCAGAAGAAACCGAAAAACGCAGGCCATCCACGAATCGACGAAGTTCTCGAGCGCGGCAAGCCGATCCTCGTCCAGGTCTCGAAAGACATGGACGGCAAGAAGGGTGCGGCGCTGACGACGAACATCAGTCTTGCGGGCCGTTTCCTCGTACTCACCCCGTTCGACCCGAAGCGCGGTGTGTCGCGCAAGGTCGAGGATGAAGAGACGCGCAAGACACTGCGCGAACAGGCCGAGAGTCTGAATCTTCCGGAAGGCAGCGGATTCATCATTCGCACGAACGCCCTCGAGCAGAACAAGACGACGCTGAGCCGCGACTTCAACGCGGTAGCGCGACTCTGGAAGACGATTCAGACCGGGGCGAAGAAGGGGAAAGAGCCTGGTCTCCTTCACGACGACCAGGACATCGTCGTCCGTGCCCTTCGCGATTTTGTCGACGCCCGCATCGAAGAGGTTCTCGTCGACACGGACGAGGCGTGGGACAAGGCGAAGGAATACATGCGCGTCTTCATGCCGCGCACGAAGACGAAACTCATCCGTTATACCGAGCGCGAACCTCTCTTCTCCCGTTTCGACGTCGAAAAACACATTCACGGAATCTACGATCGAAGGGTCAATCTCCCGGGAGGCGGATCGATCGTCATCGACCGCACCGAGGCGTTGACCGCAATCGACGTGAACTCCGGGCGTTCGACCAGGGCGGGGAGCCAGGAGGAAACGGCGCTCAACACGAACGTCGAAGCAGCCTCGGAGATCGCGCGACAGCTTCGGCTTCGCGACATCGGCGGCCTCGTCGTCGTCGACTTCATCGACATGCGTGGCGGAAAGCATCGCGCGAAGGTCGAGAAAGAAATGCAGGAGGCGATGAAGGTCGACAAGGCGAGGCACACGGTCGGGCGGATCAGCGCGAACGGCCTCGTCGAGATCAACCGCCAGCGCATCCGCAAGGAGCTCAACCTCCAGACGCACCGCCCCTGTCCAACCTGCGATGGCATTGGCCGCATCGCGAGCACCGAGATGGTCGGCCTCAACCTGCTTCGGCAGATCGAGGCGCGCGCTGCGAGAACTCGCCTCGAGCGCGTTCGGATCGAGCTCCATCCCGAGCTCGCCGACGCGCTGCAGAATGGACGCAGACGGCAGATCGCCGCAATCGAGCACGAGTTCGGCCTTCGCATCGAGATCATTGCGTCGAACCGGCTCCACCGCCCCGAGCAGGTCATCGAGTGGCAGGAAAAGCAGGGCGAGAGGCGCGAGCCGGAAAAGCAAGGCAAGGGCCAAAGGGCAGAGGCCAAAGCAGACGAAAAGCAGGCCAAAGGCCAGAAGCCAGGGGGCGAGCCCAAGGCCAAAGGTCAAAAGTCAAAGGTCAAGGCGGGCGCGGAGCAGGCCAGGGCAGATCAGGAACGAAGGGCGAAGGGTCACAATCAGCCGATTCCCGCGCTCGCGGTTGCAGAGCCTGAGCTCGAGAATCTCGACAACTTCGAGGACATCGACGGCGAGGACGATCAGGACGCGACCGCTCCGGCTCAGCTTGCGCAGCCCGATGGCACCGCGCAGCCGGCCGAGAAGAAGGGACGGCGCCGTCGCCGCCGCCGTCGCGGCAAGAGTGGAGGCGAGGGTCACGGCGCCCAGCCTAACGGCGTTTCGTCGACGCAACCGCACGATCTCGACGATCATGACGTCCATCGCGACGCGGGCGATCAGGAAAAACTCGCCGCGAGTCTGCCCGATCCCGCTGACGCTCTTCTTCCGCTGACGTTCGAGTGGGGCGCCGACGATCATGAAGACGTCGACGAGGATCACCCTGACGACGGGCAGGAAAGCCACGCCGGAAGCGTCGCGACCGAGGGCGAAGGCGCGGAGCCGGGACGCGGCGGAAAGCGTCGACGTCGCGGTGGGCGCGGACGCTCGCGCCGACGCGAGGGAGCGCCGAATCCTGCCGCGATCGCCGTCGTCGTGCACGACGGCGCCGATGGATCGCTGACCGCGAAGCCCGCGGCGGTCATCGACAGAGAAGCGGACGATCTCGACGGCGCCGCTGCCGAACAACATCACGAGACTGGAGCCGGCGAGTCCGGCTCCGCGAAGCCGAAGAAGCGCCGCCGCCGTGGCGGGCGTGGGCGCGGCAAGAAGACGGAGCCGCCCGAGAGCGGTGTATCATCTCCTACGCATGAAAGTTGACGTCAGACATTTCGACGACGTGATCGTCGTCGATCTCAACGGCCGGCTCGTCTCCGGCGACGGTGCCGACATCCTCGGCGAGATCGTCGCCGCGCTGCTCGAAGAGCACTGGACGAAGATTCTGCTCAATTTCGAGAAGGTAACCTCGATCGACTCGACCGGCGCCGGCGAGCTCGTCGCGAGCCTCAAGGCTGCGAAGGGCGTCGACGCATCGCTCAAGTTGCTCCGACCGCGCGAGCGCGTCGCGAAGAGTCTTCAGATCGGCCAGCTGTTGCCGCTCTTCGAGATCTTCGCCGACGAAGACGCTGCGGTGAAGAGCTTCTAGCCTCGGGTCTCGCAGGAAACCACATCAGCTCGGGCTGCCTCCGGGGCTACTCGTGTCGATGTTGTTAGGGTGAGTCGAACGGCGAAATCGGCTTCCACTGCCGCATGGAAGGGCCGAAGTGAGCAGTGAGAACGGGGGATTCTGAACCCAGGCCCCACCGGCGCTTCCCGATCACCGATAACTGAAGAACCAAAATGCCCACGCCGGAGGCGTGACAGAAGGTAGCCCCGGGTCGCCGCAGGCGACCCGGGGTGGATGTTCGAGACACGGTTCGCACCCTGGAGGGGTGCCGGAAGCAAACGGATGCCGCGCTATCTGGCACCCCTCTGGGGTGCGACCCGTACCGCATTGGGAGTCCGGGGGTCGCCTGCGGCGACCCCGGCTAGCATCTGGCATCCCTTCGGGATGCGAGCACGCCAAATCCAAGTCGAGACTTCCGCAGCAGAAACAGGCTTCATTCTGGATTCACTCACCGCTCCAACTTCTAACTTCGGCCTCACGAGCCGGAGCCGAACGCGCCCGCCTCCTCACCCGCGCGCGTGCCGTCTCGCCGCGACGATTCCTCCCACGAAGCCGAAGACGTGTCCGGTCCAGGAGATGCCGCGCGTCACGCTGAAGAGGCTGAACAGCGCGCCGCCATAGAGCATCGCGACGACGATCGAGATTGCGATCCAGAGGGCACTCTTCTCGAAAACGCCGCGCAGAAGCAGGAAGCCGATGAAGCCGAAGACGATGCTGCTCGCGCCGATGTGAATCGTTCCTGGTGCGCCGAGCGCCCAGGTACCGAGCCCGGCGATGACGATCGTTACGCCGATGACGCGCCAGAAATCGTCCGCGCTCCTCGCCATCACGAGCCATCCAAGGATCACGATCGGAATCGTGTTCGCGACGAGGTGGGCGAACCCGCCGTGGAGGAACGGTGCGGTGAAGATGAACGGTAGCGAGCCGACGTGGCGTGGTCTGATGCCCCACGAATCGAGCGGCGTTCCGGGAAGAATGAAATCGACGAGTTCGAGACCCCAGAGCAGCGCGATGAACCCGAACAGGATCGAGGCGCGCTCCTCGAATCCGCGCTTGAGTTTCGTGATGGCGGCCATTGGCTACGAAGAATAGCGCGACTTGGAGCGCGATGGTCGCGCGTGTTGTGAGGTTCGTTCGGGCGCACGGGTGAATTCGCGTCGGTCTTTACAGGAGCGTCGCATGCTCGGTCGGAATCGGCGCGCCGCGCAGCCGGAACTACTTGAGATGGTCGCGTTCCGAGATTGCGAGCTGCGCCATCATCCGGAGCATGTAGCGGTCGTCCTCGTCGTAGCGTTCGTACGCCTGCCGGAGCATCGTCACCGTGTCCATCGGCTCATCGTCGCACACGGCAAATCCGTCGATCGGTTGATTCGGATCTCTCGTGACCGTCACCGACCAGGTCGCCCTAACCAGACGATGCCAGGCGTACGCATGCGGCCGGTGCGGAATCGCTGCAAACGTCGGATGGGTGATCCGGCGCGTGCCTGCGAGATTCGCTTCCCACTCGGCGATCTTCTCGCGCGCTTCGTCGATGAGGATGCTGTCGATGAGCAGCTCCTGCTGGTCGTCGATCGCAAGGAGCTCCACTCCTGTCCGGAAGACCGAAGGGCTGCCGCCGGTACCGAGCAGCTGCAGTTGCGAGTGACGCACGACCACCTCGATCCGGAATGGCTGCCGTGAGTCGACGTGCAGATGATGTCGCTCTCCAACCATGACGGTGTGGGCGTGCTCGAGGCCCGCGCCACCGAGTCCGATCTCGACGATCGCGACTGGCAGATCACCGAGGCGCCCCTTGATCGGCGTCGAGAGATAGACTCGCTGGGTTTTGCGATGCATCGAATTTCGTGAATTCTATACCGAGAGTTTGACACGCGGAATGCGGGGCGTCGCTCGACCCGGAATTCGGGGCGGCGATTCTGACATGAAGGACACGAGATGACCTCAGACACGAACTCCATCATGAAACGGCTCGTTTCGGCGCCACCCAGGCATCGCTCGCTGTGCCGTTGTGCCCTCGAGACCCGAAGCGAGGTCACACTGTTAGCATGAGCGAGCTATCACAAATTTCTCTCGTGGCCGACGCGCTTGCGCGGGCCGGTACTGCCGCTGCCCTCGCGACGATTCTCGAGGCGACCGGATCGACGTATCGTCGGGCAGGCGCAGTGCTGCTCGTCGAGGAATCGGGGACGATGCACGGCGCCATCAGCGGCGGCTGCCTCGACGCCGACCTCCTCGAGCACGCCCGCGGCGTGATGCAAGGCGGCGAGCCGAAGATCGTCGACTATCGCTCGAAGGACGACGACACATTGTTCGGCGTCGCGATGGGTTGTGGTGGGGAGCTCCGTATTCTCGTCGAGCCGGTCGACGATGGCCTTCGCGCCGCTCTTGCGTTCGCGCGCGAGCACGACCGAGAGGAGCTTGTCGCGTTCGTGGAGTCTGGGACTCGCCCGTCGACCCGTGTCGTGACGCGCGATCGCTTCGGCGAACGGGAGATTACGGCGCGATGGTCGCGACCGCTTCCGGCATCGCGGGAGGTCGTGCTCTTCGGCGCGGGACCGGAGGCAGCGCCATTCTGCCGGGTAGCCGAGGAGTTAGGCTGGCGTGTGACGCTTTGCGATCACCGCGCTGCCCTCGTCGAAGGTCGCTTCCCTGGGGTCGAGTCGATCGTGGCGCCGGTGGCAGAGCTCGTCGCGAAGGCGAAGCCGCAAGAGCGTGCCGCTGCGGTCGTGATGATGCACAACCTTCCCCATGACCTGACTCTGCTGCGCGACCTCCTCCCGCTCGAGCTGGCCTACCTCGGAGTCCTCGGCCCGAAGCGACGGACCGAGACGCTGCTGCAATCGCTGCGCGATGAAGGGCTGGCCCTTGGTCGTAGAGCGGAGACGATTCACGCGCCAGTCGGTCTCGCGATCGGCGCTGAGAATCCCGCCGAGATTGCGCTTTCGATGGCGTCGGAGATCCAGAGTGTCTTCTCGGGGAGCGGAGGAGGATTCCTCCGCGACAAGGCGGGACCGATCCATGACCGCGACGAGACTGCCGCCGACACGCGACCGATGCTCGGTGTTCCTGTAGCGATCCTCGCGGCTGGCGCTTCGACGCGGATGGGGACGGCGAAACAGCTTCTCGATCTGGGCGGAGAGTCGTTGCTTCGACGCGTCGTAAATGGCGCGGTCGCGTCGCGCGCCGGTGAAGTCATCGTCGTCGTCGGTTCACGGAGCGATGAGGTCGCGAAGGAGCTCGACGGACTCGACGTCCGCGTCGTGATCAACGACGATTGGCAATCAGGGATTGCCAGCTCCGTCATCGCGGCGATCCGCGAAGCGAGGGACCTCGGCGCGCCAGCCGTCGTGATCGCCCTCGCCGACCAACCCTTCGTGGGCGCGACGCACCTCAGACGCCTCGCGTCGACGATTCGCGCAAGTGACGCGCGCATCGTCGCAAGCGCGTATCCCGAAGGTGGCGGCGTTCCCGCTGCGTTCGACCGCGCGCTCTTCGGCGAGCTCGAGGCACTCCGCGGAGATACCGGTGCCCGCGACCTCATTCGCCGGCTCCCTGCACTGACTCTAGAGATCCCGATCGAACGTACGGCCGATGTCGACACGAAAGAGGAGTACGAAAGGGCGGAAGCGAGCTGCCGCACAGAGGTCAAAGGTCAACGGTCATAACTCCAAACAGGCACGACGTTAGACCTCTGACTTATGACCTGCCCCTCGCCTCGAACCGGTAGAGGTAGATCGACCCTCCCAGCACCTCGATCGGCTCGGACTCTCGCAGCTCGCGAATCATTGGCTCGAGCTCCCGGGCAAGGTCGATACCCTGCAGGTATGTCGCGCTGATTGCGAGCACTCCAGGCTCGTCGAGCGGAGCGCGCGGAGGGCCATAGGCGTACCCGCCGAATGCGTTCACGTACGTGATGCCATACCCCGACGGGTCGGCCGATCCGTTGTAGACGAGGTAGAGCCTGTCTCCTGGATTCTCCGCCTGCCAATCCGCGAGGAGCTTCAGGTCCTGCCCCCAGTCGAGGTTCGAGCCGCCTAACAGCGATACCCCTCCTCGGGGGCCCCCCGACGCCGCGTTGAAGAATGCGATGTAATTCGGCCACGCCGCGAGGGTCTCGACCGCGAGGAGTGCCACGAGCGCCACGGTAGCCCGCCGTGCCGGCTGGCCGTAGACGCGAATCGCCCGTGCCGCGATTGCGCCCGTCGCGACGAAGATGAACGGGTAGAGCGGGAAGATGTGACGGACGCCGATGTTAAGCCGCGACGCCGCGGCGAAAACGGCGTAGACCGAAGGTGGAAGCGCGAGGCAGAGGAGAAGCCACGAGTGCCTGGCTGCGGCGATCTCGCGTCGGTGGAGCCAGCGCGCGGAGAGCACGAGCGCGGCGAACACGCTGGCGAGCACCGCGATCGGTTCCTTGAAGAGCAACGCGACGGGAAAGTAAAAGAGGGAGCCTTCGGGCAAAATCCGTCCTGCGAGGAAGGCCGGGCGTTGCACTCTCCCAGATTCGTTCGCCAGCAACCCCCAGTTCCACGCTTCGGGGAGAAGCGAATGCTCCTGGCAGAAGAGCGCAAGTCGCGCCGTCGGGCTGAAGGCGAATGCCGCCACCTGCGCTTCCGTCGCCGGGAGAGCGTCGGGGTCGATGGCGCGCAGGTTCCCTTCGACGAGCTTTGTCTTCACTGCGTGGAAGTCGAGTGGCTTCTCTTCCGCGGTTGCGGAGAAGCGGACGCCGTAGGCGCACCAGATGAGCACCCAGCAGACGAACGCGATTTCGACGACGATCAACGCGGCGCCGATCGCGCGTGTGATCGGGCGCTCGAGCCTGGTCCGCCCTGCGAGCCACGGCCGCTCGTCGGCGGCGCGCAGCGCGAGAAGCAGCGTGGCGAGAGGCAGTGCCAGGATCCCACTGAACTTCACGAGCATCGCGCATGCGACGGCGGCCGCGAGCAGCGCGATCCGCGCGAGCGTGATTCGTTCTCCGACGCTCCATGCCGCGAAGGCAACGGCGAACCATGCAAACGCGAGCGCTACGTCGCTCGTCACGAGCGATGCGTGTCCGATCAAGTCGGGAGACAACGCGAAGAGCGTCGTCGCAACGATTGCTGCGACCGGCCCTCCGAGCCGCCATGCCCATGACGCGACCAGTGCTCCGAGCCCTACGCCGAAGAGGAGCATGGGGAGGCGCGCACGTTGAATGAAGTCGTCGCCCCCGACCGCCGGCGAGCGATAGACCGCGGCCACTGCCCAGTTCCATTGGAAGCGGGGGTTTGCGACGATCGCGCGCCAGAAGGTCGTCGTCGTCGAGTACTCGAGATCGAGGGGATCGTGCAGGGCTGCGGACACGAGTTTCGTCAGCGGCGGATGCTCCGGATCTGCACGATAGTCGTGGGCGTGGATGTACGTCCAGCCGGCGGCTGCGTGAAGCGTTTCGTCCCGTGTCGCACTCTTGGTGAGCGCGGCTGAGCGCGATAGGATCGCGAAAAGCGCAAGCAGGCCGAGCAAGGCCGCGACCGACGCGGCATTCCGTTTCTCCGTCGTGTTCATCGTCGCGATCCCGATCCTGCCGCGCGCCATTCTAATCGCGCTCCCTCATGTGGCGCGCCTGGAGAGAACCGATGACCGAATTCCGATTCGACCCGAGTCTGGCGCGCGCCGAGACGCTTCCGTCGTCGTACTACGTCGACACGGGCACGCTCGAACGGGAGCAGCGCGAGGTCTTCGGCCGGAGCTGGCAGCTCGTTGGTCGCACGGAGCAGCTCGCGAGGTCGGGCTCGTACTTCACCGCCGCGGTCGCTGGTGAGCCTCTCCTTGTCGTCCGCGGCAAGGACGACACCGTGCGAGCCCTCTCGAACGTCTGTCGCCATCGCGCCGGTCCGGTCGCGTGCGGCGAGGGGCAGCGCCCCGCCTTCGTCTGCGGATACCACGGCTGGAGTTACGCGCTTGATGGCCGGCTCCTCGGTACTCCCGAGTTCGATGGGGTCGAGTGTTTCGAGCGGGGGGCAGTTAGGCTTCCCGAATACCGTGTCGAGACGCTCGGGTCGCTCGTGTTCGTCAACCTCGACGCTGCTGCGCCGCCGCTCCGCGAAGTCTATGGCGAGATCGCGCCTCTTCTCGAGTCGGCGCCGCGCGACGGCTTTCGGCTCGCGGCGCGCAAGGACTGGTTCCTGGACTGTAACTGGAAGGTCTACGTCGACAACTATCTCGAGGGGTATCACATCCCGATCGTGCACCCGTCGCTTCACCGCGAGCTCGACTATGCGAATTACCGCACCGAGACGAAGAGCTGGTTTTCGCAGCAGCACGCGCCGGTGAAGCGTCCCGAGAGAATCAGGATCAGCGACGAGGAGCCGGAGGCACGCTACTACTGGATCTACCCCAATCTGATGGTCAACGTCTACGCCGATAACTTCTCGACGAATTTGATCCTCCCGCGGGGGCCTCGTCGCACGCTGACCGTCTTCGAGTGGTTCTTTCGCGATCCAGACAGGCGCGACGACGTCGAGGCGACGATCTCGTTCAGCGACGAGGTTCAACTCGAAGACATCGCGATCTGCGAGGCGGTGCAGCGCGGCCTCGAATCTCCTGGGTATGACCGCGGGCGATATTCCGTCGCCAGGGAGAACGGAGTCCATCATTTCCACGGACTGTACTGGGAGGCGATGGGCGAAAGGCGGTAGGCGATTTCGGATTTCGGATTTCGAAATCCGAAATCCCTCCTCTCTGCATGTACACTTCCCCCCCGATGGACCTCTCCGTCGTCATCCCCGCTCGGAATGAAGCCGAGAACGTCAGTCCGCTCTGTGCCGAAATACGCGCTGCGCTCGAAGGGCGATTCGAGTACGAGATCATCTTCATCGATGACGGCTCGACCGACTCGACGGCGGCTGAAGTGCGGCGCTGCATCAAGGAGGGGAGGGTGAGGCTGCTACGGCATCCCCGCTCGTTCGGCCAGAGCGCGAGCGTGCAGAGTGGCGTCTGGGCTGCGAAGGCGCCGCTCATCGCGACGCTCGACGGTGACGGGCAAAACGATCCCGCCGACATCCCGCCGATGGTCGCGCATCTGAGATCGGCGCCTGCGGGCTCGAAGCTGAAGATGGTGATCGGCAATCGTGTGACGCGGCGCGACACGGTCGTGCGACGTCTCTCGTCGCGCATCGCGAACGGCATCCGCGGCTCGCTGCTACGCGATGGAACCCCCGACTCCGGATGTGGCATCAAAGTATTCGATCGCGACACCTATCTCCGCCTACCGTTCTTCGACCATATGCACCGGTTCCTTTCGGCGCTTTTCCTGCGTGCAGGAGCCGGCGTCGAGTCGATGCCGGTCGCTCATCGGCCTCGAACGCGCGGCACGTCGAAGTACGGCATCGCCAATCGCCTCTGGGCGGGCATCGTCGACATGCTCGGCGTGATGTGGCTGCGTCGTCGAGGCTGTCCCGGTCTCGAGGTGTCGGAGGAAACCGAGGCGTGACCGCGGAGTTGCCGGACGTCGAACCAAGCAAGGCGAAACGCGAGCGCATCCTTCTCCTCTTTGCCGCGCTCCTGATCTTCGGTGCCGGGATCGGCATGCGGAACCCGTGGCCTGCCGACGAACCGCGGTTCGCGTTGATCGCGCGCGACATGGTCGAGACGGGGAGGTGGTTCTTCCCGGAGGTAGGCGCGGAGCTTTACGCAGACAAGCCTCCGCTCTTTTTCTGGATGATCGCGGCGATCTACGCGCTGACCGGTTCGCTGAAGCTGGGTTTCCTGATGCCGTCATTCATCGGAGCGATGGTCGTCGTCGCAGCGATCTACGACCTGGGCCGGCGCTGGTGGGGGCACCGCGCGGGTCTTTGGGCGGCGGCGGCACTGATCGCGACCGTGCAGTTCGCGCTTCAGGCTCGCGCCGCGCAGATCGACATGACGCTCTGCATGTGGACGACGTTAGGCGTCTACGGCCTGGCGCGCCACCTCGTCGATGGCCCGAGGTGGGGTTGGTACGTCTTCGGTTTCGTGGCCGCGGGCGCCGGGATCATCACGAAAGGCGTCGGATTCCTTCCCGCACTCGCGCTCGTCCCGTGGGCCTGGGGCGCGTGGAAGCAGTGGTCCGGGGTGACGCGCGTAAGGAGCTGGAAGTGGATTCTAGGGCCGCTCGCGATGCTCGCGGTCGCATGCCTATGGCTCGTGCCGATGCTCTACCTCGTCGACGTCGCGGGTGATGCGGAGCATCTCGCGTACCGCAACGACATTCTCTTCAAGCAGACGGCAGAACGCTACGCGAGCTCGTGGCACCACATCAAACCTCCCTGGTACTTCCTGGTCAGTGTGATCCCGTCGCTCTGGATGCCTCTCGTGCTCGTGGTCCCGTGGCTCCTTCCTCGTTGGCGTGAACGGTTAAGGGAGCGCGACGCAAAGGTTCTTTTGCTTCTCGGATGGGCGCTCAGCATCGTGCTCTTCTTTTCCGTGAGCCCGGGAAAGCGTGGCGTCTACATTCTCCCGGCGCTTCCTGCGGTCGCACTTGCGTCGGGCCCCTGGTTGCGCGAGCTCTGGAATCGCCGCGGCGTGAACCGCCTCGGCTTCGGGATCGCGCTGCTCGCTTCGATCGGCTTGTGGGGAGGGCTCGGCTACGTGAAGTTCTTGAGGCCCGACATGGTGGCCGAGGTGAACGCGAAGTACGACATGGCGTTCCCATGGGGACCACTGATCGCGCTAGCCGTCGTCGCGATCGCGTTCGTCGCGATCTTTCGCGTCAAACGAGGGGCGTCGGCTCTCGTCGGTGTCATCGCGTCGATCTGGATCGTGCTCGGCTTCTGGGTCGCGCCTTCGATCGATGCCGCGAGATCGGGCGACCGGCTGATGATCGCGATGGAGTCGAAACTCGCGCGATCCGAGGAGGTCGGCATGGTCGCGTGGAAAGAGCAATTCCTGCTGCAGGCCGAGCTGCCAGTGACCATCTTCGGCCATCGGCGCTTCGACGACGAGCAGGAGCTCTTCGACGGAATCACATGGGCCGAATCGAGCGCTCAGCGTCGTCTGTTCGTCGCCCAAGCAAAGCGCGATGCCTGCTTCGCGAACCGAGGCTCATTCGTCGGCCATGGTCATGGGGAGAATTGGTATCTCGTGAGCGCCTCCGAGGCCGAAGCAGCGTGCCGAGGCAAAGGCAACGTGAGCGTCGCGCACGTCTACAGACGGAAGAGGTAGTTGTTGGGAAAGGCCGAGGTTAGAAGTTAGAACGATGAACGTTGAATCCAGAAACGAGGCGGACTCGTTTCTGGATTCAACGTTCATCGTTCTAACTTCTAACTTCAGCCTTTCTGACTACGAGCGACTCATCACGCATGACGCAGCATTTTCTTCTAAAGCGTCCCCCTCACCCAATCCAGATTGACCAGCGCGACCCTGTAGTCACGCCGCGCGCGGGCGAGGTTTCCCTCGGCTTGCCGCAGATTCAACTCCGCATCGTCGACCTCGATCTGCGTCTTTACGCCTAACGAGTAGCCACGCTCTGCCATCTCCAGCAGTCGCGTCGCCTGCTCGACGGTTCCCGCGAGAGCCCTAACGATCTCCACTGCTTCGGAGGCGGCGTCGACGGCGATTCGCGCTTCGAGCGTCACGTTGTCCGTCGCACGTTCCTGATCGATTCGCTGCCGTTTCAGATCGCTCTCGGCCTGGAGCACGCGACCCCGCGTGCGAAGGCCGTCGAAGAAGGGGAAGGAGAGATAGATTCCGGCGCTCCAGTTCGTTCCGTCGCCCGTGAGCTCTCCGGCCGAAAGCTCGCGCCAGCCGTAGTTGCCCCGAAGATCGAGGCGCGGCTTGTTGTCGGCCCTGGCGATCTTCACCAGCTCGCGGTAGACGCCGAGGCGATGCTCGAGCTCTCGGAGGTCGGGCCGGGCGCGAAGCGCGTTCTCGATCACCTCGTCATAGGTGGGCGGATCGTGGAGCGGCGTTTCGAGCGTGCCGATGACCTCGTCATTGAGCTCGGGTTCGGCGAGGACGAGGCGCAAGCGTTCGTACGCCGTGCGCACGAGGTTCTTCGCGCGGATCACGTCCGGTTTCGCGTTGTCGACCGCGACGGATGCCGAGAGGATGTCGTAGTCCGTCGCGACGCCGAGCTCGTATCGCCGTTTCGCTTCGACGAGATGGCGCTCCCGCTGCGCGAGCGTCGCCGTCGAGATCGATTCGAGCTCGCGTGCGAGCAGGACGTCGAAGAACGCCGCACTCGTGTCACGCCGCGCCGCCTGTCGGTAGAGCTCGAGCTGGTCGTCGGCACTCTTGACTCCTTCCTTCGCGCCGCGGATCGCTGCGCCGACCTTTCCCCACGCGAAGAGCACCTGCGAGACGCTCACGTCGCCGAACGTGACATCCTGTTCGGCAGGGTAGAGGTCGCCGAAGAGCACCTGATATGTTTCGTCGCTCGAGCGTTGCAGTCCTGCCGTCGCAACGAAGCTCGGTAGTGCGGCCGCGCGCTCTTCGACGTATTTGCCTCGTACCCAGCGCTGATACTCGCGCGCCTTCTGCAGGTCCCGGTTCTTCTCTCCCGCGATCGCGAGCGCCCGGTCGAGCGTGAGCGGTTCCGCCGCGAGGGCGTCGCCAGGCGTCAGCGCGGCGAGCAACGCGAGAATTGCGATCCCGGTGACGCGCGCGGCTCCCGGCATTGATTCCTCGGTTGCGTCCGTCGCGACCTCGTCGCCTTCGTGAACGACCGAGCCCCGCAACCTCCTCCTCATCACCGCCGTCAGGTCGTCGAGAAGGGTGTAGACGACGGGAACGACGATCAGCGTGAGGAGCGTCGAAGTGATCAATCCGCCGACGACCGCGCGCGCCATCGGCGCCCGCATCTCCGCGCCCTGACCCAGCGCAAGGGCGAGCGGGAGCATCCCGAAGATCATCGCGAGTGTCGTCATCATGATTGGCCGGAGTCGTGTTCGTCCCGCGGTGATCAGTGCCTCGCGCCGGTCGAGCCCGCGTCGGCGCAACACCTTCGTATAGTCGATGAGCAGGATCGCGTTTTTCGTCACCAGCCCCATGAGCAGGATCAGGCCGATGAGCGACATGATGTTGACGGTGTCGCGGGTCAGCATCAGCAGCCCCGCCATGCCGACGATGGAAAGAGGTAGCGAGAGCATGATCGCGAGCGGGTCAATGAATGACTCGAATTGGGCTGCGAGAATCAGGTAGACGAAGATGATCGCGAGGACGAGCGCCTCGCCCATGTAGCCGAACGACTCGACCATGATCTCCGTGTCACCCGCCATGCGGGCGCGATAGCCCGGGGCCATGTCGACGGTCGCGGCGGCTTCGAGTGCACGGGCCGCTGCCGTGCCTAACGGAAGCGCGTCGAGGTTTCCGGAGATCACCACCTGGCGAGACATGTCCTGCCGGCTGATCTCCGAGGGAGAGAGCGTCCGCTGAATCGACACGAGATCGGCGATCGGCACGAGCGCGATGTCATCCTCGCCCGGCACCGCGATGCGGAGCGCCGCAACCTGGCGGATGTCCTGCCGCAGCTCCTTTGGCAGGCGGATCCGGACGTCGACAGCTTCGCCCGTCTCGTCCTCGTAGGTCGAAACGACCTGACCGCCGACGAGCGCGCCAATCGTCCGTACCAGATCGTCGGTCCCGATTCCCGATGCGCGCGCGCGTTCGCGGTCGACGACGAGACGGTACTCAGGCAGCTCCTGCTCGAGCGTTGCGTCGAGGTCGACGATGCCGCGGATGCCATAGAGCCTGCGTTTGATCGACGCGGCGTATTCCTTGAGCTTCGGAATCTCTTCGCCCCGGACGAGCAGCTGGAAAGGTTTCTGCATGTTGTCGGGGTCTTCCTCGACCGAGAGTACGAGCCCGGGAATCTCGCCCAGTTTCGCGCGAATGTCGGGCATCAACTCCCGCTGCGACCGCGTCCTTTCGCCCTTCTCGACGAGGTGTACGTAGACCATCGCAGTCTGGACCGTGTCTCCCTCGGCTGGCGCGATGGCCGCATAGGTTCTGTCGATCTCCTTGTAGGTGCCTAACGTCTTCAGCACCGCGTCGAGACGTCCCTTCGTCTCTTCGATCGACGCGTCGGGCGCCGTGCGGAAACGAATCATGAGCTCGCCATGGTCGAACGACGGCATGAACTCCGTCTCGATGGCCGCGAACATGACGAGCCCCGCGACGAATGCGAGCGCCGCGAGGCCTACGACTGCCTTGCGATGATCGAGTGACCAGCCGATCAGCGAGGTGTAGCGATTGGCAGTCCGGTCGAACCAGCCGTTGAAGTGGTCGAGTGCGCGTGCAACCGCGTGCCGTTTCCCCTTACGCTCGACGTCGGGGTCGAACCAACGCGAGGAGAGCATCGGATCGAGCGTGAATGAGACGAATAGCGAGACCGCCACGGCGCACGCCACCGTCATGCCGAACTGGAAGAAGAAACGCCCGATGATCCCCTTCATGAAGGCGACCGGTACGAAGACCGCAATGATCGACATCGACGTCGCGAGCACGGCGAGGCCGATCTCCGCGGTGCCTTCGCGCGCCGCCGTGTAGTGGTCCTGACCGTGCTCGAGGTGACGGACGATGTTCTCGCGCACGACGATCGCGTCGTCGATGAGAAGGCCGATCGCGAGCGAGAGCGCCATGAGCGTCATGACGTTGAGCGTCATCCCGAGGAAGTACATTGCGATGAACGAGGCGATGACCGAGATCGGAAGCGTTAGGCCAGTGATGACAGTCGAGCGCCACGAATTCAGAAAGCAGAAGACGATGAGGATCGTCAGCAATCCACCGATGACCATCGTGTTCTGCACG
The DNA here is from genome assembly GCA_016184115.1 of Acidobacteriota bacterium. GTDB lineage: Bacteria > Acidobacteriota > Thermoanaerobaculia > Gp7-AA8 > Gp7-AA8 > JACPDH01. The sequence goes on from JACPDH010000077.1 coordinate 29,375, forward strand.
TCCGCAACCGATTCGCGAATGAAGTACGACGCGTCGCGGATCACGTCGATCTCGGTCCCCGGAGGGAGCTCCGCCTTCAGTTGCTCGACCTCGGCTTTGACCGCGTCGGCGACACCAACCGTGTTCACCTTGGACTGCTTCAGGATGTCGATGGCGACGGCGGGGACACCGTCGACGAGCGCGAGCGAGCGCTGCTCTTCGACTCCGTCGACGATCTCGGAGACTTCGTCGAGCGTGACGGGATGGCTCCCGCGGTGGCCAATGACCATCGAATCGAATCCGGGAACGAGCGCGGGCTTGCCTGCGATGCGGACCGGCGTCTCGGTTCGCTCGCGGTTGAGGCGGCCGAGGGGGGTATTCACGTTCTCTGCGGCGATTCCGGCGACGACCTCATCGACACCCATGCCGAGCGCTTCGATGCGCGCCGGATCGACGAGCACGTTCACTTCGCGACGGGAGCCGCCGACGAGGCGCACCTTGCCGACTCCCGCGATGTTCTCGAGACGGCGTTTGATCTTCCGATCGGCAAGTGTGGTGAGGTCGCGCGGTGTGAGCGTCGAGGAGCGGATGGCGAGGGAGACGATCGGCATTGCACCGATCTCCAGCTTCTGAATCACCGGCTCCTTCATCTGGTCGGGAAGCTCATTGCGGATCGAGTTGATCTTCGCGCGCACCTCCTGCGACGCGTCGTTGACGCGAACCTCGAGCTCGAACTCGACGATGACGGTCGAGAAGCTCTCGCGCGAGGTCGAGTAGATGTGCTTGACGCCGGAGATCGGGTTGACTGCCTCCTCGATCCGCTTCGACACCTCGCGCTCGACCGTTTCGGCCGACGCGCCCGGGTACTCGGTAATCACGGTGAGGATTGGCATCTCGACGTCGGGCATCATGTCGATCGCGAGGCGCCGGTACGAGAAGATGCCTAACGTCAGCAGCGTCAGCATCAACACCGTCGCGAAAACGGGGCGCTTGATGGAGAGGTTGGAGATGAACATGACTCAGGCTCCCGGTCTCGCTACCCGGTCTCCCTCCTTCAGGTTGAATCCGCCGCGCGTCACGACCATCTCGCCCGCGGCGAGGCCGCGCTCCACCGGAATCAGCTCTCCCGAGCTCGTACCGGTGACGACGTCCTTCCGCGTTGCGCGATCGCCGACGACGACGTAGACGACGCCGGCGCGCGTGGCCGGGTCCCACGTTACCAGCGCCGAGCGCGGAATGCTGAGCACTCCCTTCCGCCTGCCCGTCACGATTGCACCTTTCGCGAAGAGCCCTGTCTTGAGCGCGCCGTCGGCGTTGTCGACGAGCGCGACGACTCGCAGCGTCCGGCTCGCGGCATCGGCGGCGGGATTGATGAAACTGACGTGGCCCTCGAACGTTCGTCCAGCAATTGCATCGGTTGAAAAGCGAAGCGGCTGCCCTAACTCAACCGAGGAGATTGCGGACGACGGCACGGAGACCGTCAACTCCAACCTGCGATTGTTGATGACACGGAACATCGGAGCCGGGCCGCCCATGTTCTCGATGAAGTCGCCAGGGTTCACGGTTCGCTCGGCAACGATGCCGTCCATCGGCGAGACGACGTCACACTTTTCGAGCCGCGTACGCGCCATGTCTTCCTGCGCTCTGGCGGCGCCAAGTTGCGCGTCGGCTGCCTCGGTGGCGCTCCGTGCGTCGTCGAGTGTCTGCTGCGTCGCGAGTCCCGCGGCCTTCAGCTGCTCGCATCGCTCGAGCTCGCGCTGTGCGCGAGTCGCTCCGACTTCCGCCTGCATTCTCGCGGCGGTATAGGCCTTGAGAGCCGCCTCCGGCTCGCGCCGGTCGAAGCGTGCCAGCCGCTGTCCCTTTCTGACTGGCACCCACTCGGTGACATACACGTCAGTGATCGTGCCGGAGTATTCCGCCTTGATCTCGCCCTGAAACTTTGCGGCGAGCGTTCCGACAACCTGGATCGTCTCGTCGAGATCGGCCGGAGAGACGAGTGCAGCGTCGACGGCGACGGAGGGGCGTTCCGTCGTCGTCGTGGGCGACGACTCGGAACAGGAGGTGAGAAGTAGGATGGTGGTTAGGAGGGCGATGAACAGTAGGGTGATCTTGCGTCCCATGATGGTCGTTCTCAGCTGTTCGGAAGGTGAAGAAGAGGCGCGGGCGCATTCACGGCGCCTCGCGTGCGGACTCGATTCGTAGTGGAACGGGGAGCGATCGTGCGTGGTTTCGTCGCGATCCCTTCGAACAGCAGTGAAATCAGTCGTGCAAGGTCGCCACTCGAGAACTGCCGTTCCGGCTCGGTGAGTGCTATCTCGGTCGCGATATTGAGCATCGCCTCGACGGAAGTCGTGACGTGGACGATGGGGCGGCGCTTCAGCTCTCCCGACGCGAAACCTCCGCGCAACGCCCCGCTGATCGCCGCGCGGAAATGACGGGGAAAGACCTGGAACTCGAAGAAGGGTGCGCTCTGCGGCGGTCCGTAAAAGACCGCGTAGAAGAAGCGCACGACGTCGATACGCTCGAGGACGAGGTCGAAAAGATCGGTGCACATCGCGGTGACGCGCTCCAGCGCCGACCCTTCGTGCTCGCGTCCTTCGGCGAGCCGATCCTCGAACTCGGCGAGAAGCTGCCCGACGAGCGCGAGATAGATCCCTTCCTTGTTCGTGAAGTGGTAGTAGAGGACCGGCTTCGTCACCTCGGCACGCTCGACGATCTCGCGCACCGAGGTCGCAGCATAGCCGCGGCTCGTGAAAACCTCCGTCGCGGCCTGAAGCAGCCGTTCTCGGGGAGAACCGCGGAGCTTCTTCCGCGGGCGGGCAGCAACGTGGGAGCGAGGCAAGATGTTCTCCGGCAGCCCCGATGCGCTCGGGAACTTACCGACCGGTAAGTATAGGTAGACGCTCGCGCGTCGTCTGTTCGCTCCGGCCATAGCGGATGTGATGTGTGGCACGCCCCGGGGCCGATCGGAGGCTCCGGTCGTGCCCAGAGGACGCAAAGCGGCGCCTCCTGGATCGCGCAATCGATTCCAGCGTCGTCTCTCGAATGTCTGCCTGGAAATGAAACGGCTCGCAGCCGTCAGGCCACGAGCCGCTTCTTCCGATCAGCAATCAGCTGATGGTTGGACTACCACTTCTTGATCGTCATCCTGCTGACGTCCACGCCGAGGTTGATTCCTCGTCCCGTTCCTGCCTGTGCCAGCGAGACCGGACCCTTCGTCAGGACGCTTGCTTCGCCTGCCTTCAGAACGCCTGCGTGAGCTTCGGCCTGAACGTAGGTGCCGAAGACCTCACCGATGTGCGAGACGTCCGAGAAGTCACCCTTACCATCGACGATCTTCGTCTTGCCGACGGTGAGGCCGACGCCACGCGCGTTGATCCTCACAGGCGACCATTGGCCGTTGTCACAGCTCACAACGCCGTGCCCCTTCGCCTCCTTGTAGAGGAGAGACCAGCTATCGAGCTTGTAACGCAGCTCGCAGTCAGTCGACGCAAGGAGCGGCCCGGTTGCCAGCAGCAGCACGACCGCGACGGATGCAACAGTGATGTTTCGCATCGTTTCCTCCTTTTTTCGACTACCTCTGCGGCAACCACGGCTTCGATGACGAATAGTCCGACGCTTTCCGATCGACCCGACATCAATCGGCAACTCGCTCCAATCTCGTAGTGCGAGCGAACGATTACGTCGTCGGTGGATCTAAGCTCAGTAGCCTGTCGCCTGCTTCGGGATGCGGCCGCTCTTGATCGTCTCGCTCCGCAGGCGGCGGCCTACGATCCGCTCGACCATCCGTCCCGCGTTGAGTAGCCGGTCGACGTCCATTCCTGTCTCGATTCCCATCTCGTCGAGCATGACGACGAGGTCCTCGGTGCAGACGAGGCCGACGTTGTTCGGATCCTGGTAGTAGTACCGTCCCGTTCCCGACACGGGATAGCCGTCGAAGAAGTTCGCCGGCTGGCCGCCGATTCCGCCCAGGGTACTTTCGTAACGGACGATGCCGGCCTGCAGCGCGGCAAGGACATTCGCGAGGCCCCAGCCGCGCGTCACGTGGAAGTGGGCGACGTGTTTCGTGGCGTCGGGAATCGCGTCGAGGATCAGCGAGTAGTACTCGTAGACCTTGTTAGGCGGAGCTGACCCGTCGTGATCGGCGTGCTCGATATCGTCGGCGCCGATGTCGAGGAAACGTTTCGTGAAGGCGACGGCGTCCTCGAGCTTCGTCGGTCCCTCGATTGGACAACCCCAGATCGTGCTGACGGTACCGTTCACCTTGATCCCGGCATCGTGCGCCTTTCGGATGGCTCGTTCCGCCTCTGCCCAGTACTCCGCGTGGTCGAGCCCCGAGTTCTTTTTCATATGTGAGGCGGAGGTCGACACCATCATCAGGATGCGGTCGGGGCCGGCGCCTTCCTTCTGCAGCTCGATCGCGCGATCGACGGCGCGCTCGCGAATCGTGATCGCGGTCAGCTCGACGCCGTCGATGACCTTCGCGAGCCGTTTGCTCGCTCGAATCTGGCGTAGTAGCTCCTCGGCGTCGGCAAACTGAGGCATCCCTTTCGGATTGCCGAGATTCGTGACTTCGATTCGGCGGTATCCGGCGAGGATCAACTCTTCGGCGAGCCAGAGTTTCGCCGGCGTCGGAATCCACTTCTCCTCGTGCTGGAATCCATCGCGGACGGTGATATCGGCGAGCTCGACTTGCTTCGGGTAGTGAAGTGATTTCATTCTGGACTCTCTTCAGGATGCTGCTGTTCTTTCTCGAGGCGGCGGCGCGCAGCCTCTACGGTGAACGCGTGCGCGCCGAGCGTGATCGCGACCGTTGCGAGGAATCCGCTTACGAGGAACTCGATGCCGAGAGGATGCCTCTTCGCGCGTGCGATGAGCCGGTCGACGACGCCAGGGTCGTCGGGCCGAGCTTCGTGCGGTTGGGGTGCGATCGGAAGCGCGTCCGCGCGGACGGCACCTTCGTCCACGAGCTCGTGCATCGCGTGCAGTACTTCGGCCGCGGTCTCCTCCGTGAGCGAGGTCCTGCGCGCCAGTTCCTTGACGACGTCCCGTTCGTTCATGACATCTCCGGATCCAAGGGGACGATCGAATGTTCGGATCGTCGCTACTAGTGGCCTGTATTGGAGGAATTGGTACCGCCGTTACAGGCCACTAGATAGAGGTGCGAGGGGAGCGGCGTCAATGATGGCTGTCACACGCCTGCGACGGCGTGGCAAGGGGCGACGCAGGCTCGAACGGGGTGAACCACCCGCCTGACGGCAGGATGTGAAGTTGGGAGGACGCCGAGCCGGCCGTCCCCAGTCGGGCACTACGCGCCTGGCTGTGACTCCGGCGCTTCGACTTGGAACAGCGGGATCACAACGGTGAAGGTGCTTCCTTCCCCCGGCGCGCTGTCGACGGTAATCGTTCCCTGGTGTAGCTCGACGAACTTCTTCGCGAGCGCGAGACCGAGCCCTGTGCCGGAAGGCTTTTCGGTCTCGCTGGAGAGCTGCCGGAACTCTTCGAAGATGGCGTCGTGATAGTCGGGGTGAATCCCGATCCCTCGGTCCCGAACTGCGATGGCGAGCGAATCGCGCTGTAGCGGCGAGTCGTCCGCACGAAGCGGCTGAGCGTCGATGCGGACGAGCGATTTCGGCGGCGAGAACTTCGCCGCGTTCGAGACGAGGTTGTAGACGATCTGCTTGAGCTTCGTCGGATCGGCGATGACGCTCGTCACGCCGTTGCCGACGACCAGCTCGAATTCGATGGCTCGCTCGACCATGAGCCCGCGCGCGGTACGGACGACCGACTCGAGGAGTGGCGCGACATCGACCAGCTCCGTCTCGATCGTGATCTTCCCTGCCTCGATCTTCGCCAGGTCGAGAATTTCGTTGATCAGCCTGAGAAGGTGCTCGCCCGATAGGGCGATGTTGTCCATGAACTTGCGCTGCCTTCCGTCGAGCTTCGCTGCTGCGCTCTGCTGTAGAACGTGCGCGAATCCGATGATCGCATTGAGAGGCGTGCGGAGCTCGTGGCTCACGTTTGCAAGGAAGGTGCTCTTCGCCCGGTTGGCCGCTTCGGCCTCGACGAGTGCCTCAGCCAGAAGGCGTTTCTGACTCTCGGCGATCTCCCTCGCGTCGTGCGCTTCCGCGAGCGCGAGGCGGATGTCCCCCGTGCGCTGTTCGACGAGACGGATGAGCTCGACTTCGCGCGTGCGCATCGAGTGGACGCGGCGGAGATGTAGCGCCAGCACGAGAAGCAATACTGCAGCCAGGATGAGGAGGGGAAACCAGACGGTTTGCACGAAGCGCGGCCAAAGATGAACGCCCAGCGAAGCGCCGTCCTCGTTCCAGATTCCGTCCGCGTTCGAGGCGATCACGCGGAATCGATAGCGGCCCGGTGGCACGCCGGTGTAGTAGGCGGTGCGACGCGTCCCTGCCTCGACCCATGCGCGGTCGAAGCCTTCGAGCCGGTAGCGGAACTTCGCTGCCTGCGGCGAGACGTACGTGAGAGCAGCGTAGTGGAGCTCGAGTTGCATCGCTCCGGGCGCGATGTCGATCTCGCTTCCTGACTCCATCGAGTTGCCGTCTACTACGACGGTCTCGATCTTGACCGGCGGCCTGCGCGTGTTGACCGGAAAGCTGTGCAAAGGGAGGATCGTCGCGACCCCGTCGACCGTCGGGAACCAGAGACGTCCGTCGCGCGTGCGAAGCGCCGACGGCGACACACTTCCATTGCACTGAACGCTGCGAATCCCGTCACCAACTCCGAAGCTCGTCGTCGAAACCGACGTCGCCTTACCGTCGGCAACGGCCTCGAGCTCCGCGAGCGGCGCATACCAGATGCCACGTCCACCTCCGGCCCAGAGCCGCCCGTCGTCGTCCTCCATCATCTGGAGAACCTTGTCGCTCGGCAGGCCGAGCGCCTTCGTGTATTGCGTGAAGCGGCCGTCCTTCATGCGGATGAGCCCGGCGCTGTCGGTGCCGATCCAGAGCGTGCCGTTCCGATCGAGATGGAGCGCGAGGATGTGGCCGTCGGGAAGCCCCTGTTCTTCTGCCCAGACGGTGAAGGTCCCGTTCGCGTAACGGGCGACGCCGCGACCATCGCTGCCGAGCCAGAGCGTGCCGTCGTCGCCTTCGGCAAACGCCTGCACGTAGGTCGTATCCCATTGGTCCGCCGGCTTTACGCGCTCGAACTTCCCGTTCACGAACCGCAGCGCGCCGGCGTCGGTGCCGATCCAGAGCGTGCCGGAGCGGTCGCAGTGAATCGCGCGCACCGCGGGGCTCGGAATCCCCGCACTCTCGAGATATCTCGTGAATCTCCCTTCGAAATAGCGATTCACGCCTCGCGACGTGCCGATCCAGATCGCCCCGTCGAGCGTCTGGTTGATCGCGAAGACGTAGTCGCTGCTCAGCCCATCGGCGGTCGTGAAGACCTTCGTCTCGCCTCCGGAGATCCGGTTGAGGCCCTCCGCCGTGCCGATCCAGATGTTGCCTTCCCTGTCCTGGAACGCGGAGCGCACGTAGGCTTCCGAGAGCCCTTCGCGCGGACCGATCGTGACGAATTTTCCTGCGGTGAACGACTCGAGGCCACTGTTCGTGCCGACCCAGAGCGTCTGTTCCGCGTCTTCGAAGAGCGATCGAACGGAGTTGTTGAGCAGTCCCTCCCGCGCGGCGAGCTGATCCACCGAGCCGTTCGCGGCGAGGCGCCAGAGACCGTTGGCGTACGTCCCCACCCAGAGATTGTCGTCGTGATCTCGCAATAACGACGTGACCTGATCGACAGGGATGGCTCCAACGCGCCTAACGCCTTCTTTCGCGACGACGAAGAGTCCGTCGCCCGCGCCGACGAGGAGGCCGCCATCGGTGTCGATCCTGAGCGCGTGTACGCTGCGCCCCTCGAATCCTTCGGCGTGCAGCACCCCATTGCGGAGTGCATAGAGCCCGTTGCTCCTCGTGCCGATCCAGACCGTGTCGTCGGGCGCGACGGCGAGGCTGAGGATGGAGAAGAACTCCACAGGCGGCTTCTCCAGCGGGCTCTCGAGGCGGCCGTTGCGGAAAACGGCGAGGCCTGCGGCCGTGCCGATCCAGATATCACCGTCGTTTCCCTCGGCCAGGGCGGCGACGATGTCGCTCGGCAGCCCTTCGACGGCAGCGTACTGGCCGGCTGCGCCTCCGACGAACCGGCCTCCTCCTCCTCCGTTCGTGCCGATCCAGAGCGCTCCATCGCGTGCCTTCAGGAAGGCCAGCACGGTGTCGCGCCGAAGGCCAGGGAGGTTGCCCTTGTTGAACGGCGCGAAGCCATCGCCGTTGAATCGTGCGAGCCCTTCGTACGTTGCGATCCAGAGGTATCCATCGTCGGTCTGCGCGATTCCGCGGACTACGCTGTGAGGCAGACCGTCTTCGATGCGCCACGCGCGGTGCGCGTACTGGCTGATTGCGCGGTCGGGCGCGAGTGCGGCGAGCGGAAGCGCCGCGAACAGGAGCGCCGACACGAGTATGCCGCGTATCAGGGTCGCGGCCATGCGGCCCTGGGTGGCGTCGATAGCTCGAGGCGAGGACATGGCTGACGCGCACGTTCAATTATGACGGAACGGCGACTCGAGGGACCTTTCCTTCGTTGTGCCGCACCAGAAAGGCATGCGGGCTCCGGATCGACGCGTTTCTGAACCTTCGCACACAGGTCACCGCTCCGACACCACGCGCGCGGCCGCGACGCGTATCTTGGAGTCGAACCAACGAGGAGATCGTATGAACCGACGTGTGCTGCCCCTGGTGGTCTGCTTGCTCACACTTCCCGTCATCGCGTTCGCGCAAGCTGGCGGGCTCAACACACCTGACGCGAGTCCAGCGGCGACGGTGACCCAGATCATCGGCCTCACCGAGCTCGGCGCGTCGTACCACCGGCCTGCCGTAAACGGCCGGCAGATCTGGGGCGGCCTCGTGCCGTACGACCAGGTCTGGCGTGCCGGCGCCGACGAGAACACGACGGTGTCGTTCTCGACCGCCGTCACGGTGAATGGAACGAAGCTCGGCGCCGGGACCTACGGGCTCCACATGATCCCGACCAGCGGAGATTGGACGGTCATCTTCAGCACGGAATCGCATGCGTGGGGAAGCTTCAGCTACGACCAGAAGGAGGACGCAGCGCGCATCGTCGTGAAGCCGGAGCCTGCACCGTTCCAGGAACGACTCGGCTACAGCTTCGATGATCCGACACGCGATTCGGCCGTTCTCGCGCTGCGCTGGGAGAAGCTCCGCGTTCCGCTCACGATCAAAGTCGATGTCGCGCGCACTGTGCTCGAGGACTATAAAACGCAGATGCGCGGTCTCCCTCGCTTTGGCTGGCAAGGGTGGAACCAGCTCGCGAACTGGGCAGCGCAGAACGAGATCGACCTCGACGATGCGCAGGCGTGGGCCGATCGCTCGATCTCGATGAATCGGAATTTCACGAATCTCCGCACGAAGGCGCTCGTGATGACGAAGAAGGGGAATGCCGCGGAGGCGGAGACGCTGACGAAAGAAGCGATGAGCGTCGCGACCGAGGTGGAGGTCAACGCATACGGCTACCAGCTTCTGGGGCAGCAGAAGGTCGACGAAGCGATCGCGATGTTCGAGAAGAACGTGAAGGAACATCCCGCGTCGTGGAACGTGCACGACAGCCTGGCCGAGGCGTACGCCATCAAGGGTGACAAGAAGAAGGCGATCGAGGGCTACTCGAAGGCGCTCGGCCTCGTGAAGCTCGAGGACCAGAAGGCTCGAATCACGACGACGATCGAGGGGCTGAAGAAATAGCAGGGCAGGAGCGGGCGACTTCTTGACAGCAGGCATGGACGACCGCATACTCGCGCCAATCCAATGAAGCGCCGCAACTCCAACAACGCCACCTCGAATTCGCTGAATACCAACTTCAGCGCGACGGGGGGCTTGTTGCCTTAGCGGCGTAGGACGATCGAAACGATCACAACGCGGCTCCCCGGAAACGGGGAGCCGATTTTTTTTGGGCGTCGAATGCGAACGAGGGGGAACAGCGACATGTGCTCGATACTCGGAATCCTGGAGGCAAAGGGGAGCGACGCCGCGTCGCTCCGCGCTCGCGCGGTGAGGCTCTCGCGGCTGCAGAGGCATCGCGGGCCCGACTGGTCGGGCGTTTTTTCGTGCGACCGCGCGGTCCTCGCGCACGAGAGGCTCGCCATCGTCGACGTCACGCACGGGGCACAGCCACTCATGAACGTGGAACGGACGCACGTTCTTGCCGTCAACGGAGAGATCTACAACCATCGCGCGCTCCGCACGACGCTTCGGGAGCCTTACGCATTCCAGACGGAATCGGACTGCGAGATCATTCTCGCGCTTTACCGCGAGCGGGGAGCGGAATTCCTCGATGAGCTCAACGGGATCTTCGCCTTCGTCCTCTACGACGTCGAGCGCGATCGCTACGTGATCGGCCGCGATCACCTCGGCGTCGTCCCCCTCTACACCGGCCGCGACGAGGAGGGTCGTCTCTACGTCGCCTCGGAGATGAAGGCGCTCGTCCCCGTTTGCAGATCGATCGAGGAGTTTCCTCCCGGACACGTGCTCGACAGCGAGGATGGGACGCCTCGCCGTTGGTACGCGAGGTCGTGGCGCGCATTCGAGGCCGTGTCGGGCGCGGTCGGCGGTGCACGCGAGATTCGGCACGAGCTCGAGCAGGCAGTTAGGCGCCAGATGATGAGCGACGTGCCGTACGGTGTGCTTCTCTCGGGGGGGCTCGATTCGTCGATCATTGCGGCGTGCGCGCGCGAGTTTGCCGAGGGGCGCGTCGAAGACGATGGGAGAAGTGCCGCATGGTGGCCGCAACTCCACACCTTCGCGATCGGCCTCGACCACTCGCCCGATCTGCCCAAGGCCGCCGAGGTTGCGGCGCATATCGGATCGGTGCACCACGAGTTCCGGTTTACGGTCGACGAGGCACTCGACGCCCTGCCCGACGTCATCCATCACCTCGAGACCTACGACGTCACGACGATCCGTGCCGCGACGCCGATGTACCTGATGGCGCGACGTATCCGCGCGATGGGGATCAAGATGGTCCTCTCCGGCGAAGGCTCGGACGAGATCTTTGGCGGGTATCTCTATTTTCACCGCGCGCCCGACCCACGCTCGTTCCACGAGGAGACGGTACGCAAGCTCGATCGGCTCCACCTCTACGATTGTCTTCGGGCGAACAAGGCGATGGCGGCGTGGGGCGTCGAGGCGCGTGTGCCGTTCCTCGACAAGCAGTTCATCGACGCGGCGATGAGCATCGATCCAGCGATGAAGATGGCCGGCTCCGGAAGGATGGAGAAGCAGATTCTGCGCGAGGCATTCGCCGACATGCTTCCCGCATCAGTTGCATGGCGACAGAAGGAGCAGTTCTCCGACGGCGTCGGCTATGGATGGATCGACTCGCTGAAGGCGCATGCGGAGCGCGTGGTGTCCGACCGCGATCTCGCGACGGCGAGGTTTCGGTTTCCGTACAACACGCCACCGACGAAGGAGGCGTATGTCTATCGCCGGATCTTCGATGAGCAGTTCCCGCTCGACGCGTGCGCGGAGTGCGTGCCTGGCGGGCCTTCGGTCGCCTGCAGCACGCCTGAAGCGCTGCGTTGGGATGCGACGCTGGCAGCGGTGACCGACCCGTCGGGCCGCGCGGTACGCGGAGTCCATCGCGAGGCGTATTGACGAGGCGCGTGGCGCCGGCTCGATACCGGCGCCACCGCGTCATGCGCGTACGCTGCAGATTCTCCCGGTCGGCAGGCGGCCGTGAGCGAACCAGAGTGCGGCGCCTCGTGCGCTACATCTTCACGGGTGCTCGATGCGCGAGAATCGAGAAGAAGCGCCTTACTCCCTGATGAATCAGCATATAGACGACGAGTGCGATGATGTACGACATCATCAGCTGGAAGCTTCCGATCGATGGGTCGGGCATGACCCCCTTGAACGGAGCCACGAGCGGCGCGGTCACGGTGCGCAGGAATTGCATGAATCCCGTACGGTCGCGCGCTCCGAGAAGCTCCAGCCCGATCAGAAGACCGATCAGCGCATAGGCGATGTAGAAGACGAAGTCGATGAACTGGTAGGCGCGCGATAGGCTTCGAGCTTTTCGCTCCAGCTGCTCCGACTCGGAGATACCCGCGATCACGTGCTCCTTCAGCTCGTGAGCGACTGCCTTCACCTCGCGGTTCTCGTCGGGTGAAGTCTGTTCTGCTTCGCGGGCAAGCTCGCGCTGCAATACGGCTTCGATGTGGCGGCGCGCATTCTTCTGTTCCTCGGGATCAGGAACGGTTTCGGGTGGATCCTGCGGTCTTGGATTTCCAGACATGGTGCGTTCCCCCTCAGCCAGAGCGGGAGCAAGCGACGTGCCACGGCCGAGAAGCGCGCGATTCGGTTGCGCACACACCGATTTCGGAGTCCGGCCCCGAACTTCTTACACGCGAAGTTGTCAGATTGACCGATCGAAAACCCGCCATTCGCTCAGGGCGCAGCGGATCGGTCGATTGCGCGCGCTCACTTCGTACGCTGCTTCACCAGTTCGGTCACCGATTCGACGGAGCGGATGTCGTCCATCTCCATCGCAACTGTCACGCTCGACTTGACGAGGCCAACCGAGGTGGCGTACCAGGCGACACCGCGGATGACGTTAGGCGCTTCGTTGCCGGGCAGCGTCGTCGTGCTCTCCCAATCGACACGCCATGCTTCGAAGGTGCCTGCGGGGACGGAGACCATCTCGCGCTTCGTGACTCGGTTCGTAGTCCGCGTCGACTGGTTGACTCCGGGCCCCTCCATCGCGAAGCTCTGCGCCCAGCTTCCGCCGACCTCCATCGTTGCCGGGATGGACACGCCGGACGACGTGATCTTCGTCTCGGGATACACGTCGTATTCGAGCGCGATGCCGTCGTTCCCGCAAAGCCACTTCGACTCCGAGGCGTTGCCTGCGCTCACGTTCTTCGTGCGGTAGCTGTTCGCATCGATGGCGGCGACTTCCTCGGTGTAGGTCGACGAAGCCTCCGATACGACGTTCCCTTCGGCGTCGAGCTGCTTCGAAGTCGTCTTGTACTCGCTCACGTTGCCGACTGCGACCGGGTAGTGGGCGAGCGAACAGCGGCTCGCCTGCGTTCCCGGCTTCTTTGACGGTTTCGCAGCGAGCGTGGCCGAAATGAGAAACGTGGCAGCGACGAGTGTGACGAAACGTGACGGGCTCATGGCGCTCCCTTTCCCGAGGTTGTCCGGTGCGGGACGAAGTGTACGCCGAGAACGCGGCGAGGACGTGGATTCTTCGTCCTCGACAAACGAGTGCTGCGCGCCTGCCCGCGACTGCAACCGGGGGCGAAGGCGCAGCGGCAGCCTAACGATGCTTGTACATCGTGCCGTGGAAGAAGAATCGGTCGGGGCTTACGGGCGTATCCTCGTCGTCGTAAGGGAACGCGATCCCTCGGAGGGTGACGCCGTTCGCGTCGGTGAGGATGAGCGAGTACCCGGAGAGCTTCCAGGTTCCGCTCGAGCCTCCCTGGGCGCTCGCGGCGATCTCCGTTCTGGCCGTCTCACCCGCGACGAACGAGATCGAGTCCCATTCGAAGGTTTCGTCCTCACGCAGCTCGAGCGTCTTTGCGACGGAGACACGGCTGCCGCCATGACTCAGCGACTCGCCTCCCTCCCATCTGCCGGCGATTGCTTCCGCGCCAGAGAATGGCTCGACGGGAACGAAGATGCCGCCATCCCAGGCGAAGCCGTCGCCGTCGCGCTCGACGTCGCTCGTCGTCGACTTCCCGTTGGACCAGGTGACGGTTAGCGAGTCTCCGGTCGCGCTGCACGTCCCGCGCTGACCGTCGTGCGCGGCGAGGTCGGCATCCGAGAATCCCGTTTCGAGGTTTCCATAGACTTGTCCATCAGGGGCGAAGTACCACGCCGACTTCTCGAGTGTGCCGGTGTAGCTCCAGTAGCGGGTCATGAAGTAGAGCCCGACTGGACGCCCTCCTTTGAACGTCGCATCGGCGGGAGTGTCTCCCGATCCGCCGCCGAATAGATCGCCAAATACACTCCCTCCGCCGTCATCCACGGCGGCCTCGTCATCGCCGCTCGGCGTCCGTGCGAAGTAGAAGGCGAGCAGAGCGATTCCGGCTGCGAAGAGGAGCATGCCCATACAGCCGAGCGCGATCGCGCCTCCCTTGAGGCAGGAAGAGCTCGAGGGCGGCGCGGGCGCTGTGACGTTGTTCGATTCCATGGCATTCGCTCCTGGCGTGTCCGCCCTCGGTCGTTGGCTCCCGTAGCGCCCGCTGGCGCGTCGGGAGGAGCGACTGTAGCCGATCCCAATTTGCCAGGAAACAGGCGAAAGTTAGGGTAGGAATGGCAAGCGAGAACGCCAGTCGTTTGGAGATTGCCGCTCGTTCGCGCGGAGCGGTCAAGGCTTGCCGCGCTTCGTCGCCTTGCGCGCGGTCTCCTCTCCGGGGCCCTCGACGATGTTTCGCGTGACGGGTGACGAGAGCACGATCGACGTCGACGTCGACCCGAATGGCGTGAGACGGTCGATCAGAGCCTCGAGGTGCTCGACCGATGCCACAGCGACCTTCATGATGAACGAGTCCGCCCCTGTGGCGCGATGGCACTCGAGGACCTCCGGCATGGTGCGGACCGCCGCGGTGATGCGCGTGAGCACGTCACCGACGGCACTCATGCGGATGACGGCGAGGATCGGCAGGCCGGCTTTGTCGAGGTCGATCTCCGCGCGGTATCCCGCAATGATCCCTGCCGCCTCCAGGTTCTTCACGCGCTCCGCCGCTGCGGGTGTCGAGAGACCGACGCGGCGCCCAAGCTCCGCGAAGCTCAGCCGTCCTTCGATCTGAAGCTCGCGAAGAAGCGCCCAGCCCTTCGCATCGAGCAGTTTTTCGTGTTTCGCATGCATTTCGCAAGTTTACTTAATAAACCGCAAGTTAAATCGCGAAATCGTCGTATGATTCTCGTTCAAACGTCGGTACTGCCTTTCGTAGCATTCTCCGCGCAAGGAGAGCACCGCATGCCTGCCACCACGCCAAGCCATGAGCCGCACAAGACCAAGACGGTCCGGCTCGTTTCATTTCCGTCCGTCGAAGAGCGAAAGCGCAATCTCGCCCGTGCGCACTTCAACGTGTTCAACCTGACGCCCTCGGAGATCGCATTCGACATGGTCTCGTACGGCACGGGAGCGATGAGCCAGGAGCAGATCTCGGGTCAGCTCATCGGCGACGAAGCCTACGCCGGGGCAACGAACTTCGAGACGTTGACCGCGGCGGTCAACAAAGTACTCGGCCACACATACGTCTGCCCGACGCACAACACGTTAGGCGCAGTGAAGCTGATCGTGGCGACGTTGACGCCGGCAGGGTCGCTGATTCCGAGCAACGCGCGTGGCCGGATCGACATCCACTCACCGCGTGGCATCGAGATTGCCGACGTTCGCGACCACGAAGCAGTCGTCTTCACTGGCGACGTGAATATCGCAAGGCTGGAGACACTTCTGTCGGAGCGCAAGGCGGCGCTCATCGGTATGCAGTGCTTTGCGGACGGCCAGCACCCGATCAGCCTCGCAGGGCTGCGCGCCGTGCGTGCGACGGCCGATAAGCACGGCCTCCGGCTTCTCCTCGATGTCTCGCGCGTCGTGGAGAACGCGTGGTACATCCAGCGGCACGAGCCAGGGATGGCCGACCGCTCGATCGCCGACATCGTGAAAGTGATCGCGAAGACGGCACACGTCATCCTGCTCGATGGCGCGCAGGACGCAAAGAGCAATACCGGGGGGCTCATCGCGACCGACAACCCTGCGGACAACGAGCGCTTCATGAACGAAGTCGTCGTTTTCGAAGGGCTGCATACGTATGGCGGTATGGCGGGGCGGACGATGGAAGTTCTCGCGCGCGGCCTCACCGAGATGTGCGACGAGTCGGAAGTGCAGTGGGCGATGTACCAGACCGAGCGCTTCACCGCACGCCTCCGCGATGCGGGCGTTCCCCTCGAGCGCGGCTGCGACGGCGCCTACTTGAAGGCTGACGAATTCCTGCCCGACCTGAAGCAGCATCAGCCGCATGCGCTCGCATGCGCGCTCTACCAGACGTCGGGCGTCCGTGCGCTGGTGACTGGCCTCATCGGCCGCGACGCGCTGCTTCCGGTCCAGATTCCGCGCCTCGCGATGTCGAATGCGCAACTCGATCAGGTCGCCGACGCGATCATCTCGCTTCACGCCCAACGTGGAAAGGTTCCGCCGATCGATCTCGAACGAGGAGGCGAGTGGCACGACGAGCTGCGCTTCCGCTCCATCTTCGCCGACTTCGCAATGTGCGAGCTCGACACGGCGCCGTTCGTGGTTCACACGACCGAGCCCGTGGCGCGCACGACGCGCGAACAGCGCGAACGGGCAATCCGTGAGGCGGGATACAACACGTTCCTTCTCCGCTCGGCGGATGTCGCGATGGATCTACTCACCGACTCGGGAACGACGGCGATGAGCACCGATCAGTGGGCCGCCTACGACGGCGCGCGCGCGACTCCCGCGACGAGCGAGGCGTACAACCGCTTCGTTGCGCTCATGCAGGAGATCTACGGTTATCAGTACATCCTGCCGACGCACCAGGGGCGCGCCGCGGAGCACATCCAGAGCGAGGTGCTCATCAAGCCGGGCCAGTTCGTGCCGGGCAACATGTACTTCACGACGACGAAGCTCCACCAGGAGCTTGCCGGCGGCACGTTCTACGACGTCATCGTCGACGAAGCCCACGACTCACAGAGCGACTTCCCCTGGAAAGGGAACATCGACCTTGCCAAGCTCGATGCGCTGGTAGCGGAGCATGGAGCGGCGAAAGTCGCCTACATCTCCTTCGAGCTATCGGTGAACATGGCTGGAGGCCAGCCGGTGAGCATGGACAACCTGCGCGAGGTCTACTCGTACTGCAGGCCGAAGGCGATTCCGGTCCTTTTCGACGCGACACGCGCTGTCGAGAATGCCTACATGATCAAGAAGAACGACCCGCGCTACGCGTCGACCGCGATCAGGGACATCCTGCGCGAGATCATGGAGTACGGCGACGGATGCACGGTGTCGGGCAAGAAGGACTTCCTCATCAACATTGGCGGACTGCTCGCCTTCAAGGACAACGCGGAATGGGCGCGCGCCGCCGAGGCGAAGCTGCGAATTTACGAAGGAGGCGTCCACGACGGCGGGCTGCCGGCGGCGGACCTCGCGGCGATGGCGCGAGGCGTCGAAGAGATGCTCGACGATCGCTACATTCGCGACCGCGTCGAGCAGACAGCGTGGCTTGCCGACCGGTTGAAGGAGGCGGGTGTCCCGGTCGTCAGGCCGACAGGGACGCACGCAGTCTTCGTCGACGTGAAGGCATTCCTCCCACATGTCGATCAGGACGAGTACCCGGCGCAGCGGTTGGCTGCGGAGATCTACATCGAGACCGGAGTCCGCGTGATGGAGCGCGGCAATGTTTCGAAGGGGCGCGATCCGAAGACGGGGAAGAACTACCGTCCGCAGCTCGAGCTCGTCCGGCTCACGATCCCGCGACGCGTCTATTCGAATGATCAGATGAAGGCGGTTGCCGACGGAATCGCGCGCCTCTACGAGCGGCGTGGCGAGATCAAGGGGCTCAAGTTCGTCTACGAGCCGCCGGCGCTCCGGTTCTTCCAGGGACGCTTCGAACCGATCGTGTAGCCGCTAGCGCGACCGCGGAGAGCAAAGGGGTCGCACACAATGGCTGTGGGTTGGGGACAAGGCTTTCGAAGTGAGAACGCAGAACGAAGAATGTTGAACCGAGTCTCCGGCTGACGATCACCGATGAGCAAGAAACCAATCAATGCACGCCGGAGGCGTGCCAGAAGGTAGCCCCGGGTCGCCGCAGGCGACCCGGGGTGGATGTTCGAGATACGGCTCGCACCCTGGAAGGGTGCAGGAGGATGCACCGGCTGTTTGCCTCTTGCACCCTTCCAGGGTGCGAATCGTTTCGCATTGTGGGTCCGGGGGTCGCCTGCGGCGACCCCCGGCTACCATCTGGCGTCCCTTCGGGATGCGGGCACGCAAGAGCCAAGCAGAGACCTTCGCAGCAGAAACGCTGCCCGGGGGCATTCTCCCGGTTCGCGGTTCATCGTTCATCGTTTTCACTTCAGCCTCCTTCCTTTGACTGAACGCCGTTGGGTTGCGACTCGAGATCCGCCTTCCGGAACGGCAAGCCATGGTGGTGAGGGTGCGTCATACGTCACACCGGCTCGAATCGGGGCTGCTGTACGATCGCTTGGGTGCGACCCCGACGGCCTGGAGTCGCGGACGACGGGCTCGAAGTGAGAACGCAGAACGATGAATGTTGAACCCGGAAAAAGGCCCTGGGTGGGGGTTTCTGGGTTCGCAATTCATCGTTCATCGTTCTCACTTCAGCCTCTTTCCCTCAACCGAAGGGCATTCGGTGCGACCCCCAAGCGCCCAGGCCCCCAAAAGAGGAATTGGAATGCGGAACCTCCACGATCTCACGCGAGTGCACGAGCTTTCTTCGTTGATCGGTAACACGCCCCTGCTCGCCATCGACTTTACGTACCGCGGGCGCGCGCGGACTCTGTACGCGAAGGCTGAGCACATGAACATGACCGGGAGCATCAAGGACCGGATGGCGCTGCACATCGTCGCGCAGGGATACACATCCGGGAAGCTCCGTCAGGGCGGCTCGATCGCCGAAGCGACGAGCGGAAACACCGGAATCTCGTTCTCGGCGATCGGTCGCGCGTTAGGTCACCCGGTCGTCATCTTCATGCCCGACTGGATGAGCGAGGAACGAATCAAGCTGATCAGGAGCCTCGGCGCGGGTATCCGGCTCGTCTCTCACGCGGAGGGAGGTTTTCTCGGGAGCATCAAGCTGTCCGAAGAACTTGCGGCATCGCGCGAAGACGTCTTCCTGCCACGCCAGTTCTCGAATCGAGACAACAGCGAAGCGCATTACCGAACGACAGGCCCCGAGATCTTCTGGCAACTCAAGGCGCGCGGACTCGAGCCCGATGCATTCATCGCGGGAGTGGGCACCGGCGGGACGATCATGGGAGTGGGACGATTCCTCCGCGAGCAGCGTCCGTCGACGCGCATCTATCCACTCGAACCGTCGAACTCTCCCACGATGTCGACGGGGCACAAGGTCGGGAAGCACCGGATTCAGGGTATTTCGGACGAGTTCATTCCTCCGATCGTCGACCTCCCTTCACTCGACCGCGTCATCGCGGTCGACGATGGCGATTCGATCCTGATGGCACAGAAGCTCGCAGCGGAGCTCGGGCTCGCCGTCGGAATTTCGTCGGGCGCGAACTTCCTCGGGGCACTCGAGGTTCTGGAGGAGTTAGGCGATGATGCGATCGTCGTTACGGTGTTCGCTGACGACAACAAGAAGTACCTGAGTACGGGTCTCCTGCAGGAGGAGCCGGTGAAGGCGAGCTCGCCGGTGTCCGGCATCGCGCTCAAGGGGCTTCGGGCCTTCAAGCGCGTCTGTCACACCTGCTGTTCTCCCGAGGAGTGCGCGGCGTATGTGTCGGCGACGGCGATGGCCTCTGGCATTCTTCCGTTCTGTCCCCGTGGGGCAACGCTGGCTACGTAGCCTCAATCGCCTGTAGTTGAGAGGAAGAGGCTGAAGTCAGAACGATGAACGATGAACGATGAACGATGAAGTTTGAACCCAGGCCCCGGCTGACGATCACCGATGAGCAAAGCGTGCGCGAGTCGTCATTCCGACGAGCCCGTTCGACTCGCTTCGCTCGCTCAGGGCAGGCTTCGCGAGGAGGGATCTCGCAGGTTGGTATCCTCGTGCAACGTGCCACCTCGCCCGTGGCGCGAGCGTCTTGACCTGAGAGGTCCCTCTTCCCCGCTTCGCGTGGTCGTCGGGACGACATCAGGTCTCGGCGGGACAAACTGTCAGCGCCTTTCGCAGCAGAAAGGGGCCCCGGGCGGGGGTTTCAGGGTTCAACACTCATCGTTCATCGTTCTAACTTCGAAACTTTCGTCCCTAGGTTCAGGCCATTTGGGCTAGCTCTCGCGCGACAGCTGCCCCGTGCTAGACCTGTCCATCGTGATTTCGGGCGATCGTGACTCCCGTGTAGAGTAACGGGATGCGTTGGCGCGAGGTTGCGCTCGTCGCCGCGGTCGCGACGCTCCTGATCGGAGCGCCCGGTGCCTCGGCGCAGCGATTCCGCTTCGAGCGATTCGGGACGGAGCAGGGCCTCGCTTCGTCCCAAATCTACGCGATCGAGGAAGACGAGCAGGGCTGTCTCTGGCTCGCGACCGCGGAGGGTCTCAGCCGCTTCGACGGCGTCGAGTTCCGCAATTTCGATGCCGGCTCGGGTCTCGTCGATCAACGGATCATCTCGATGAAGCGCGATTCGAAGGGTCGCTTCTGGCTTGGGACAGAGCAAGGCGTCTCGCTGTACGACGGACGCGAGGTGCGCAACTTCACTCCGAGGGATGGGATCGGACGGGGGACGGTGTGGGGAATCGATGTCGATCGGGAGGGGCGGGTCTGGGCCGGAACGCAGGCGGGCGGCGTGAGCGTGATCGACGGCGACAGAGTCCGCACGTACACGACGAGTGACGGACTCCCATCGAATTTCGTCGGGGAAGTCTTCGCCGACTCCGTGGGGCGCGTCTGGCTCGGCACACGGCAGAACGGCATCGCCGTCGCGCGGCTGCACGACGACGGCGTGCTCGCGATCGAGAAAGTATGGACGGCACGCGACGGACTGAGTGAGACCCCTTCATCGCTGGTCGAAGAATCGGACGGATCGATCCTTGCGGGGACGTGGGGCGGCGTCGCAAGAATCGACACGAAGGGAAGACTCACGCGCCTCGAGACCGGGATCGCGGGAAGCTCGATCTACTCGATGTTCCTCAACCGCGAGGGGCGGCTCGTCGCGACGACGCTCGACGCGGGAGTGTCGATTTGTTCCCCGCCTAACTACGCGGCATGCCGGCATCTGAATCGAGAGAACGGACTCCCCGTGAGCACCGTATCGAGTGCGCGCCAGGACCGCGAGGGAGGAATCTGGATCGGAACGACGGGGGGTCTGCTTCGATTTGCGGGGCACCGCTTCATCAACTTCACTGACGCCGACGGTCT
This sequence comes from Acidobacteriota bacterium, assembly GCA_016184115.1. Classification (GTDB taxonomy): domain Bacteria; phylum Acidobacteriota; class Thermoanaerobaculia; order Gp7-AA8; family Gp7-AA8; genus JACPDH01. The sequence goes on from JACPDH010000077.1 coordinate 50,463, forward strand.
GCCTGCGACGACGCTGATCAGCGCCGTCCCTGACGGAGAGCACGCCGTCTGGATCTCAGGTCTCGGCGGCGCATCTCGCATCGATCTGGGTGACGCGCCTAACTCGGAGCCGGTGGTGGCGACGCTTACCGTTCGCGAAGGGCTTCCGGCGAATTCCGTCTTCCATACACTGCGCGATCGCCGTGGACGTCAGTGGTTCGGTACTGGCGGCGGGCTCTGCCTGCGCGAGCGGGATAGCTGCCGGACCTTCACGACACGCGATGGTCTGCCCGCGGACCAGATTCTCCACCTCTTCGAAGCGCGCGACGGCACGCTTTGGGTCGGTACGCGAAACGGGGCGGCGAGGCTCGTCGAGGCCGGCGACGGCTCGATTCGCTTCCAGGCGGTTACGGGTCGCGACGGGCCTGGCGCCACGAGCGTCAATGCGATCGCGGAAGATCGCGAGGGAGGACTCTGGCTCGCGACGAGTGGCGGGGTCGGACGGTACGACGGCCGCGGAGTGACATGGTTCGGTGCGTCGGACGGCATTGGAACTTCGAGCGTCAACGATGTCGTCGTCGTGGGCGACGGAACTGTCTGGCTCGCGACGAGTGGCGCGGGAATCGTCCGTTTCGACCGGAGAGCTCGCGACGGCCGCTCGTTCCGTGCGTTCGGAATCGAGAACGGACTTCCATCCAACTCGGTGCGCTCGATGGTCGAGGATGAAGAGGGCATGCTCTGGCTCGCCACGCCGTCGGGTGTCGTACGCGTTTCGCCGCAACGTGCGGGAACGAGCGGGTTCATCCTCGACCACTACACGACCGACGATGGCCTGGCCTCACACGAGGCGTTCGGGTCGAACGCATTCAGTCGAGGAGCCGCAGGCGAGCTCTGGTTCTGCTTCAGCGACGGAGTGACGCGTCACCGGCTCGTGAAGGCGGACACCCCTCCGGCGGTCCCCGAGGTCACGATCGAGTCAGCGTCGGCGGGAGGCGAGCTGCTCTGGGCCGCGCCATTCTCGACGATGAAGCCCGCCGGATCGACGCCGGCCGCGGAACCGAGGCGCAGCTCGCGCGACGTGCGCTTCGAGTATCGTGCGGTCTCCTTCCGTTACAAGAATGCGGTCAGCTATCGGGTTCGTCTCGAGGGCTATGACGATGGATGGTTGGAGCCGACGCGCAGGAGGTCGAAGGAGTACACGCGGCTCGGGCCAGGGCGGTATGCGTTCCAGGTGGAGGCACGCATCGGCGCTGGGCCGTGGAGCAAAGCCGCCTCACACGAGATCGAGATTCCGGCGCGATTCCAGGAGACGCCATGGTTTCTCATGCTCGCTGCGCTCGTGCTTGCGATCGCGGTGTTCTGCGTACATCGACTGAGGCTGCGTGCCATCGGCAGGCGGAACGAGGAGCTCGAACGAATCGTTGCAGAGCGCACAGGCGAGCTCGAGGAGCAGAGGCGTGAGCTCGCCCACGCGAACGCGGAACTTGCCGACGCAAACGTCGCCCTCGGAACGGTCAACGAGATCGTGAAGGAGGCGGATCGCGCGAAGAGCCGCTTCCTCGCCAACATGAGTCACGAGCTGCGGACTCCGATGAACTCGATCATCGGATTCACCTCCTTGCTCCTCGAGCGATCGCGCTCCGACCATGACGAGAAGCAATCGCGTTTTCTGAACAACGTGAAGCAGTCGGCGCAGATCCTCCTTGCCCTGATCAACGACGTTCTCGACGTGTCGAAGATCGAGGCGGGCCGCATGGAGGTGAGCGTCGAGCGAGTGTCGATCGGGCCGCTCGTGAACGAGGCCGTCGACACGGTGAGGGGGCTCGCCGAGCCGAAGAACGTGACTTTGAACGTGGTCGTCGAGCCGGAGGTGCCGCTGGTGAAGGTCGATCCGGCAAAGGTCCGGCAGATCCTCATCAACCTCTGCTCGAATGCCGTCAAGTTTTCGCCTAACGGAGGCTCGATCGACGTTGCGATCGGGGCGCGGCGTGACGGATCGTCGCCGATCGGGCGGGACGCGATCGAGCTCTGCGTCGCCGACCGCGGGCCCGGGATTCCGCAGGAACAGCTCGAACAACTCTTCACCGAGTACAGGCAGGCTCGCGCGACCGCACGCCTCGGCCTTGGCACGGGGCTCGGGCTCGCGATCGTCAAGAACTTCGCAGAGCTTCAGGGGGGACGCGTGAGTGTCGAGTCGGCCGTTGGGGAGGGGAGTACGTTCCGCGTCTGGATACCGATCGACGCGAGCCCCTGGGACACGGAAGCTCGCGGCAATGAACCCGGAGCCTGAGCCGCTGGTCGTCAAGTGGCGGGCGGCGAAGCGGTACGAGTTAGGCGCGGCGCGCGATCCAGACGAGAAAACGCGATCCGCCGGCGCGGCCGCGAGCGCGGACCGGATGTTCTTCGACTTGAAAACCGGCTTGTCGCAGCCGCTTCGTGAACGCCGGGTCGTGGTCGGCCGACCAGACCGCGAGGACGCCCCCGGGTCGTAATGCCGCGTACGCGGCGTCGAGTCCTCGCGTTCCGTAGAGGCGATGATTCGCTTTCGAAGTAAGCGCGGATGGGCCATTATCGACGTCGAGGAGAATCGCGTCGTACGCGCCCTTTTCCGCGCCGATGAGCGTCGCGACGTCGCCCTCCCGCACGGTTACGCGCGAATCGGCAAGCGCTGCGCCATTGAGCTCCTTCAGCTCGGTGCGATTCCAGCCGATGACGGCGGCGACGAGCTCGGCGACGTCGACGCGCGTGCTCGCTCCTGCGTGCGAAAGAACGGCAGCGAGGGTGAAGCCCATGCCGAGGCCGCCGACGAGGATCCGTGTGCGCTCGTGGCCTGCGAGAGCCTTGCATGCGAGCTCGGCGAGCGCTTCCTCCGAGGCGTGCACGCGGCTGTTCATGAGCTCGTGCGGACCGACGCGAATCGAGAACTCCGCACCGCGCCTGTAGAGGCGCATCTCGCCTCCATCACCAGGGATCGACGTCGATGCCAGGAGCACCCAGGGAACCATGCGCCGTGAATGGTAGCCGATTGGTGTCTGCTCTACTGCACTCTCAGGATCGAGTCACCCGTGCCGTTGTCTGTCGACGAGACGGTCGGGATGACGCGGCCGGAACCGCCGATCACTTCGAACTTGAGCTGCAGGTTCCGGATGTCGCCATAGTCGGCGCGTGCCGCGCCGAGGATGTCGTTGGTAATTCGGTTGATCCGGAAGAGTTGCCTCGGCGCGATCTCGTACGTCTTCGACGCAACCGTTCCGGCAAGGCTTCGCCCGTCGGCGAAGAGGAGCGTGATGCGCACCGTTGCGGAAGCGCCCACCGTCTCGACCATGTCGACATTCGTGCGGAACGTGCCAGGTGTGGCGGCTGACAGCGTGGCGAGCGACGAATCCTGGAGTCCTGCGATGACCCGTTTCCCGCCCGTGCCCAGCGCGGCGGAAAGCGGGATCGCCGGTACCGCGGTGCCGAATGTAGCGGCCGATCCCGAGACCGTGGTGTAGGTCCGGCTCGTCACCGCGATGCTGCGGCCGAGCGGCTCGACGACGATGTACCCGAGCGAGTCTCCGGCGACGTTGAAGAGAGTCTTCACGATGTCTTGAACGACGTAAGAGCGGTTAGGCGCAAGATTGACCGTGCGAACGACTTCGGCCCCACCGCTCGGGCGATATGTAAGGCGGATGTTTCCCGTGCCGCTTCCGATGTTCGTTGCCGCAACGTCGGTGCGGAAGAACGTGCCGAGCGCACCTGCGGCAGAGCCTGCGATCGGCACGATGACCGTGCCCGTCGGCGCTGAGCCATACGATACGTTCCAGTCGGTGACCGCCCACGTGTCGCCGCTTTCGGCGTCGAGGGGAGTGGCGTATCCGCTGACGGTGCCAGTTCCGCTCGTCTGCGTGACGATGGCCGCGACCGTACCCGCCGGTGCGGGGTTCACGATCTGCAGCATGCGGAAGGGCTGGAGCGCATCGGTGCGCGCACCGAGGACGGTTCCGTTCGCGTTGAGGAAATCGATGCGGACCGTCGGGTTGCCGCCGCCTGTCTCCTGCAGGTAGAAGTTCGTTCGGTGGGTGGCGTCCTGGACGAGTCCCGGGAGATAGAGCTTCTGGCCGCTCCCGATCGCCCGATCGGAGCGCAGGACGGGAATCGCGGTGCCGAAAGTGCCGCGCGGGTCGCTGGCGTTGAAGATGTTCGCCGCGAGGGCCACGCTTTCGATCGAGCCGGCACGAATCTGCAGGGTGCCGACGGTCTGATCGTTGTTGTAGACGTTCTTCACGACATCGGCGAGGCTTACCGCCTGGTTCGGGAGGAGCGTGGAGATCGTCGATTGCGTCGCGTTCGCGGACGACCCATCACGCGGCGTGAAGTAGAGCGAGACGTTGCCGATGCTGAATGCATCGACGGCGTTGCCGATCGTGACGTCCGAGATGAAGACGACGTTGTTGCCTCCCGTCACGTGACCGACGCCCGTGAGGAAGAACGCGGGTCCGGCAAGCGGAGGAATCGCCTGCGTGGTCGTGGTCGGTTTCGTCGTGTCGATCACTGACACGAGACTCGCGCCGCTCGTGCCATTGAAAGGCAGCCGTGCCGAAGCACTCGTCAGAAAGCGGAGACTGATCGTGCCGACGATCGAGCCGAATGAGCTCGCGCCTTCGGGGCGAAGCGAACGGTCGGTCCGAAACGTCACGTTGACCGTCTGTCCCGGCGCGATGGTGATCACGCCGCTCTGCGGAATGAGCCACGGCGCATCGGAGACCGCGATCGCCTGGAGCGTGGCGCTCCCGTCGTTTTTGAAGCTGACGCTGCCGCTGGGATTCTGGCCTAACGACGCCGCCAGGTCGACTCGGTTCTGGGAGGCGACCGCGCGCACCGTTCCGTTCGGGGGGACGGCGGACAATAGGTTGACCGGTACCCGGAATAGAGTCGCGCCTCCCGAGCTCACGTTCGATGTTCCGCCGAACGAACCGGGCCCCTGCGTCAGGCCGGTCAGGGTCACCTTCTGCGTTGCCCCCGCGGCGATCGTGAAGCTCGACGGCGACTGGGTGAAGAACTGTCCAGTCTGTCCCAGCGTGACCTGTGCAGTGAGGCTTCCGCGGTTCGCGATGGTGTAGCTGTCGCTGCCGCCTCCGGAGCCCGCGGGCTGAAGCATCCCCTGAGGCTGCGAGATGATCGCGAGCAGGACGCCATCCGCGCGGAGATTGTCGATGGCGATCAGGTGCGGCGTGACGCTCGAGATTCGCAGGCGCGTGAACGACGAACCTGGAGCGAGATTGACGAATCCTTCGCCGAATGCCCCGCCCGAAGGAACGATCGCATTTTTCACGACGGAACCGACGCTTGTCGTTCCTGAAAACGCCTCGGCCTTGAGTTGCGCGATCTCGGAGGAATTACTTTGCGCAAACGAGAACGACGCACTCGATACCGGCGTCTGGAACGTGATGTCGAGTGTTCCAGGGGTGTCGGGCTGAAAGAGGCAGCTGCCGCCGAGGCTCACGAAGACGAGTTGTTTCGTGTCGATCGTGTACCAGGTTCCTGCGGGAGATGGCACGAAGGTCACGCCGGGGATACCGAGGTTCTCCGCCTGGAAACCGGTGGGGAACTGGTTGAAGTCGACGTTGTAGGTCTGCGCCGCTGCTTCGAACGAAGCGCCGAGCGAGACCAGAAGGAGAAGGCGTGTTGCAAGTACGCGTAGCATGCGTGCCCCCGAGTGGTGGGTGCCGGTGTTTCTTGATTCTTCTCTCGCGAGCGCGTTTGTGCAAGTCTGTTCGATAGGAACAAAGATGGCATGACCTGATCATCGACGATGCCACCGCATCGCCTCCTCCTCGTTCTAGCCCGGCAAGCAGCGCCAGCGGTGGTACCAATTCCTCCTTTACAGGCTGCCAGTGATATCGTCTCTCCGCCATGGCGAATGGCCTCAAGATCGGAATCGCACTCAGCAGCGGTGGTGCCGCCGGGATGGCTCACGTCGGCGTACTCGAGGAGTTGCAGTCGGCTGGGATTCCGATCGATTGCCTGGCTGGAACGAGCGCGGGAGCGATGGTCGGGGCGGCGTGGGCGGCAGATAGGCTTGCCGGATTCAGGACGGCGATGTGCTCGCTCACGCGGCGCGGCGTCCTCGCACTCTTCGATCCGACATGGCCGCGCACCGGACTGCTCGAAGGGCAGCGTCCGCTCGACTTGATCAAGCCTTACATCGGCGAGACGTTCGAGGAGCTTCAACATCCCTTCGCCGCGGTCGCCACCGATCTCCTTACGGGCAAGGAAGTCGTGTTGCGACAGGGGAGCGTGCCTGACGCCGTTCGCGCGAGCGCCGCGATCCCTGGATTGCTCACCCCCGTGACCGTCGGCGGGCGGATGCTCGTCGACGGAGGAATCGTAAACCCGATTCCGGTCGACGTCGTGCGCGCACTCGGTGCCGACCTCGTCATCGCGGTAACCGTTCTCGATGTCGCGGTGGAGACTCCCGTGGAGAGACCGACCGAGAGCGTCCACGAGCTCGCGGCGCAGTGGCTTGCGAAGCTCTTCCCGAGAGACGAGGCGAAACGCGTGGCGCCGCCCGTGAGTCATGAGGCGCCCGCCACGACAGCCGACCAGCTTGGGCTCATCGACATCATGTCGCGTTCGTCCCGAATCGTGCAGGCGCGGCTCGCGGAATACAGGCTGCGCTCCGAGCCTCCCGACGTGATGATCCGGATCCCGCTGCCGAAGATTGCGCTATTCGACTTCGACTGCTCGAGTCAGGCGGTCCTCGGTGGCCGGCAGGCTGCGGTTGCCGCGCTGCCGGCGATTCGCGCGGCGATCGAGCATGCGGAATCGATCCCTGGGCGCGTGTCGAGGATGCTGAAGATCTAGCCCGGACTATTCATGAGAGTTCTGCTGCGGAGCGCGATAGGCGCGTGTTTACTTTGTTGCGCTCGGTTCGGCTCCTCGACGTAGTCTACGGCTACGCCTTCGTCGCCGAACCTTCGCGCGCCTCGTATCCACGCACCTCTCACGCGCCTCGCGACGAACCCTCATGAGTAATCCGGGCCGGCCTAACGATCGAAGTGAAGGGTCAGGAGGATCGAGCGGCCGGGCTGCGGAAGGAGCGAGTTGTAGAACCCTGCCGATCCGTGCCAGTTGCCGTCGTTGTCGAAGCTGCCGGGCGTGATTCCGGCGCTGGCGTCGCGGACGCCGGGATGGAAATAGCCCTCATCGAGCAGGTTCTCGACGCTGAGCGAGACGCCGATGCCTGACGACGCGATGTTGGAGGCCACGAGGTTGAGGTCGAGCGTGGCGAACGAGTCGGTACGGCGAACCGGATTGCTCTCGATGGTCTTGCGCCCGCCGACCCAGCGTCCACGCAGCGTCGCGATCCAGCGATCGTCGACCGTCGCCGTTGCGCCGAGCCAGAACTTGTCCTTCGCGATGTCGGGAACCGGGCCTTCACCATCGATCGTACCGTCGGATGTGTACTTGTCCTCTCTGCTCCTGAGGATCCGCGAGTAGTAACCCCAGGCCTTCACGCGCGCGCGTCCATTCCCGTGAATGATTGCCTGGCCGTGAAGGTCGATTCCGGTCACGTCCCGCTCGCCTATGTTGGCCGCCCCGCTCGCGGTGTTGACGAAGGTATCGAGGTTCTCGACGGTCCAGAGGCTCGCGAGGCCTGAGAGGCGAGCAGTCGTTCGCGAGGCGCTGAGCTCGAGGGTGCGGGAGCGCTCGGGATCGAGCGTCGGATCGCTCCCCGAGCCGTCCCATCCGCCATAAAGGAGTCGCTGGCTAGGCTCCTGAAACGCTTCTCCATAGAGCGTGCGCAGCGTCCAGTCGCCGAACGAGCCGACCCATCCCACGCGGAGGGTCGTCGCGGTGCCGTATTTCGAGTTGTCGTCGACACGTACGCCGAGGTTGAGTCGTTGCCGTTCGGCGGCGAGCCAGCGAAGTTGAACGTATCCGCCAATGTCCTCGGTCGTAATCGAGTTGTTCGGCGCCACGGAATCGCCGGGCGGCGTGGGGAACGGGTAGGTCGTGAGGTCGATCTCGTCCGGTGCTAGTGCCGGGCCATATGCGGTCTGGTATGCCTTCTGCAGGTCCTTCTGTTCGAATTCCACGCCCGTCTTCAGCGCGAGAGTCGGAGAGATCGTGACGTCGAGATCTTCGGAGACGCTCACGCTCTCGTTGAGCGTCTGCCAGAGCGAGAAGTCGACGAGGCGAGGCTGGCCGTTGCCCGAGGCGACGGCGACGAAATTCGAATCGTTCTCGACGTCGCTCGTCCGGTAGCGGAGTGTGGTCGTCGCGCGAAGCCCGCTCCGAAGCTCCCGCGTGTCGCGAACGAGTGCGCTCAGCTCGGGTCGCGACCAGACGGCAGAGTTCTGCGCCTGATCGGCGGCGTACTCGACACCGTAGCCCGATGAGGTGCGGAAATACTGAAGCCTTGCCTCGACGCTGCCGAGAGCGATGCGCAGGTCGAATCCACGGTGCTCGTGCTTCGAGCGGAAATCGCCGCCGAAGTCGGGGTTGTCGATGAAGCCGCCCCAAAGGGCGCGATCGCGGTAGTAACGCCGCCGGGTGTACTCGTACGACTCGCTGATTCCCGGGTCGAGCTCCCCGTTGTCGACGCGGGCGGTGAGGCGGAGACTTGCGCTGCCGACGTCCCAGGCGAACGTCGCGTCTGCGATGCGAGCCTCGTCGGAGCCACCGGTTAGGGCAAGGCTCGACGGCGCGACTCCGGTGATCACATTGATGACTCCCATCGATGCGTTCGCGCCGTAGACGGCGGAGGCGGGGCCGTAAACGATCTCGAGACGCTCGACGTTCGACATCGGAATCGCGGCGAGGATGTCGGCGGTGTTGAAGTAGAGATGGTTGAAGACGACGCCATCGACCATGACGAGGAAGGGATCGCCGATTGTGTTGCGGTAGCCGCGCCAGTAATTCTTGAACCATGTATCGCCGCGAGGGCGAGCCATCTCCATTCCGGGGAGGTCGTCGAGAACTGCACTGAGCTCGCGATAGCCACGTTCACGGAGCTCGGCGCGAGTCACGACGATCACGGTGGCGGGTGCGTCTCCGAGCCGCTCCGAGACGTTGGACGCCGAGACGATCGGGACGCGCATCAACTCCTCGAGGCTCATCTCCCCGAGCTCCTGCGCGCCCGCGATCGGGTCGAGATGGGCCGCCAACGCAAGGGTGATCGCTGCAGCAACGTTTCTTGCTCGCATCGCAACCTCCTCCGGGCCGGGTTCGGGTCTCGGCGCTGGCGCTCATAGGCGCCGAGCCCGTTCGCTTCGCGCCTCTTCGCTTCTTGCCGACTGTGCGAGCCTCCTGACGGTTGAGGCGAGCTGGTCGGTCGTCAAGCGCTGCTTCTCCACGATCGCTTCCATTCTGCCGCGAAGGCGCGAGCGAATTTTCGCGTCGACATCGGCGGCGGTGACGATCATGATCGGGATCGAGCTCGAGAGCGGGTTGCGTCTGATTCGGAGCGCGACCTCGAATCCGTCCATTTCGTCCATCATCAGATCGAGGATGACGAGCGAAGGAGGCCGGTCGGCGATCATCTGGAGTCCCTCCCTGCCACTGCACGCGTGGCGGACGCGATACCCCGCGGGCTCGAGCTGAGCGTCGACGAGATCGTGAAATGACGGATCGTCGTCGATGAGCACGACGTCGCGACCTCCCGCGCTGCCTCCGACAATGCGACGCAGCGTCTCGACGATCGTTCCTCCGTCGACCGGCTTGGTCAGGTAGGCGTCGACGCCCAGTGCGAGGCCGAGCTCACGGTTGTCGACCATCGAAACGATCGCCACGGGGATGTCTCGTGTCGCGACATCACTCTTGAGCGCGCGCAGAACGTCCCAGCCGCCGACACCGGGCAGGACGATGTCGAGCAGGATCGCTGCAGGGCGCAGCGATCGAGCGAGCTCGAGCCCTTCCTCTCCCGTTCGTGCCCAGGTCGCCGCGAACTCCGTAGGGCCGAGCGCCGTGGCGATCGACACGAAGGCGCTCTCCTCGTCCTCGATCACGAGAACGCGCGGTCGCGGGTCGAGCGTTTCGACGGGAATCGGCAGGGGAGTCTGGTACTTCGTGACGCCGCGGAATTCGACCGGAAGAATGACGGTAAACGTGCTGCCCTTGCCGAGCTCGCTCTCGAGCGTGACGCGCCCTCCGTGCATGTCGACGTATTTCCGGACGAGCGCGAGACCGAGACCCGTGCCCTCGAACTGCCGCGACGCGCCGGTGTCGACTTGTTGAAATTCGTGAAAAACGATCGAGTGGTTCGTCGGGTCGATGCCGATTCCATGGTCGATGATCGAGACGGCAATCGAGTCGCCGAAGATCGGAGAGCGGTCGGCCGGGATCGAAAAGGCGCGAATCGAGACCGTCGACCCTTCCGGCGAGAACTTCACCGCGTTTGAAAGGAGGTTGTAGAGCACCTGCTTGACCTTCACGGTGTCGGCCATGAGGGGCGGCAGGCCCGGCTCGACCACGACGTCGAGTGCGATCGAGCGGCGAGAGGAGACTCCCCGCATCAGACTCGTCACGCCGTCGATGGCGGCATCGATCGAGAAGCGTTCGGGGCTCATCTCCATCCGTCCTGCTTCGATCTTGGACAGGTCGAGGATGTCGTTGACGAGTCCGAGCAAGTGCTCACCCGAGGAGTGGATGTTGTCGACGAATTTCCGCTCCTTGTCGTTGAGGCGGTCGGTGAGGCGAGTGCGCAGGATGTCGGAGAAGCCGATGATCGCGTTGAGCGGAGTGCGGAGCTCGTGGCTCATGTTCGCGAGGAACTGGCTCTTCTCGCGGCTCCGCTGGTCTGCCTCGTCGCGCTCGCGCTGACGCCGCTCGATCTGCGCGAGCATGTCGTTGAAGCCGTCGCTCAATTCGCCGATCTCGTCCTCGGAGGCCTTGTTGACGCGAAGCGAATAGTCGTGCCGTTCCGAGATCTCGCGCGTGGTGCGGGCGAGGGTGAGGATCGGTCCCGAGATCAGGCGCTCGAGCCGAAGCGCGGCGACGGAGGCTGCGGCAACGAGAAAGATGGTTAGGCCAGCAATGACGATCAGGTGCTCGACGATTCTTGCCCGGAGCGGTGCCGTCGACACGGCCAGGTGAATCGCACCGTAGTGGTCGCCGCGGTAATCGATCGACTCGCTCAATTGAAGGTATGTACCGATGAGCTCCGCATGCCCTTCCGCGATCTTCGGGGCGTCGATCGGCTTTCCGCGCTGCCACGTCGCGAACTCGTTGCCCGAGGCGTCAAAGACCCACGCGGCCTCGATCTCGGAGACGGCGCTCAGCTTTTCCAGCGTGCGGAGTGTCTCCTCATTGTCGTCGAATGCCAATCCCGCGACGCACTGCTCTCCCGTGATGCGGGCGATCGCTTTCGTCGATTCGACCATGCCACGCCGTAGAGCGCGAATTTCGTAGATCAGCGTCGCGGTGAGGCCGACCACGACGGCGAGCGTCGTTGTGAGCATGATGATCGCGGCGATCTTTCCGCGGATCGATCGTCTCGACGGCGCGCCCATTAATTTCTCCCTGGGGCGCTTGCCCGCGCCAGCTTGAGCAGCTGCGCGCTTGCCTGAAAGCCCGTCTGCTCGAGTTGCCGTTCGTTGATCTCGAAGCGCACACGGTTGTCGGCTTCGTAGAGGTTGATCATCACCCCCGCCGAAAGCGCGCCGGGGGTGTCTGCGATCGTGAGCACCGGTCCCTTGCGCGCGTGTGCAGCGATCTCGGCGAACCGGCCTCGTTCGGATGCGGCGATGAAGAGAATCTGACAGGAGCCGGCTGCGTCGAGCGACGTCAGACGGTGGATGCGGACGGCGCGTCCCTTGATCGTGCGGTCCCGCGCGATCGCATCGAGGTACGTCCCAAAGGGATCGCGCCCGATGACTCCGATCACGAACGGCTCGCCAGGCGGCGGCACGACTCCTGCGGGCCACTCGACGAAGCGGGTGAATCGTTCGATGAACTCGGCCTTGATCTGGTACTCGGTGAGCTCGGCGGCACCTGCGCACACCGACAGCGAGACCGAAATCGCGACCGCGATCTTACGCAGGCTCGTTGTCACCGCGCGCACTCCCGTCTGCCGATGTCGACGAATTGGCACCTAGCCAAAGACGAGCCGAGTCTAGCATGCGCTACGCGGTGCGCGAACCGGCCGGAGGAGGGAGGCGGATTACTTCCGCACGAGCTTGATCGTTCCTTTGTGGGTCTCGACGCGGATGTTCGGACCTCCGCCGTTGACGTGCGCCTTCACGTTCGCTTCGCCGCCGGTTCGCTCGATGACCATCGGGAAGTCGGAATTGAAATCCGCGGAATCGTCGTCGAGGATCGCGTCGACATCAAACCGCGCCGCCGCCGGGATGCGGAGCGTGATCGTCCCTTTGTGCGTTTCGAAGCGGCTAGGCTTCGACACCGATACGAAATCGACGTCGATCGTCCCCTTATGCGTGTCGACGCGTACCGGGCCCGACTGCGACACGATCTTCGCACTTCCCTTGTGTGTTTCGATCGTCAGATCGCCTCCGAGTCTGGAGACCACCACGTCCGACTTGTGGTCTTCGATCTCGAGCGAAGCTGATGTAGGCATCTGGATCTCGTAGTTCACGAACGGCATCGTCCCGCCGGTGACGCCGAAGAGTGCGCCGAATAGGCCTTCACGAACTCGGTTCGCCTCGCTGTAATCCGACTCGATGTCGACGTGCCCGGAGGACGAGCTGATCCGGACCTCGGTGAGCTCGACCCGTTCCTCCTGCTTCTCGCCTGACGGGTCGGGCGCGATCGTTGCGACGATCTCGACGCGTGGCTGGTTCCAGGTTCGCACGCGCACGGTTCCCTTGAATGTGTCGAGGGAGACGCGCCCGTCAGGGCGTAACTCCACCTGCTTGCGCACGACGCGCGTGTCGTCGGCGACTGCGGTCGCGGTGACGAGAAGGAGTAAAGCGGTCATGGCAGCTGGCTTTCGCATCGATAGAGTCTCCACTAAGCCTTGCTTACGCAGGCAACGAGCGGAAGTTTCTCGAAAGTTGTCCTTGCGGACCACCACGATCGGGAGCGAGGCTCGGAGCAGCCTCTCAGCTCGCGATCTCGCCCTAGCCCGGACTATTCATGAGAGTTCTACTGCGGAGCGCGATAGGAACGTGTTTACTTCGTTGCGCTCGGTTCGGCTCCTCGACGTAGTGTACGGCTACGCCGTCGTCGCCGACCCTTCGCGCGCCTCGTATCCACGCACCTCTCGCACTCCTCGCGACGAACCCTCATGAATAATCCGGACTAGTCAGCGTTTCTTGCCTCCGCCGAACCGGCGGATCGACGAAAAGTGCACGTCGATATACTGCGCGGCCTGCCGCACCGCCCGCGAAACGGCCGACGGTTCGCGGCGCTGGATTCCTTCGAGGTTCGAGCGCATGTGCGTCGGGAGTTTCTGCCGGCAGCGGCGGCAGAGCGCCGTGTCCATCGTCTTCGCACCGGTGCAGAGCGGGCACTGCTGCCGCCTGGCCAGTCGAAGAAGATTATCCGCGGTGAAAAAACTCAATTCGTCCCTCCCTCGGGGCGATGTGCTCTAGCGTAATACGGCTGCCGCGTCGAAAACGTTCGGGCGCACCTACTATTGGAACGCTGCGTTTCGCGTCAAAACGTGAGCAAGATCACCAAATCGGGGCGGAATCTTCTTATGGGGCGCGTTTCGACAGTTGTGCGAGCAGCTTCACGGCGAGAACGACCAGCGGTGCGGAGTGCCAGAGCAGATCGAACCAGTCGATTGGCCGCTTGAGCGTTCCACCGATCAGCATCCGGCATTTCTCGAGCAAATGGGATTGCCCAAACGGGATCAACGCCATGAGAATCGTGACCGCAATCAGGAAGGGATAGGGGATCCTCTCGAGAAATGACATTCGATCAGTCTCCGATGAAGTGCTCGGCGACCGACCAGACGCCGATCGCGATCAGAACGATTCCACCAAGGATCTCCACGCGCGAGCCGAACTTCTCGCCGATTGCGCGTCCGGCCCAGGCGCCAACGAATGACATGCCGAATGACACCACGCCGATGACCGCCGCGGAGGTTGCGAGCGGCAGCTCGAGTGTCGGGAGCGTGGCGCCGACCGCGAGTGCATCGATGCTCGTCGCGACACCGAGCACGAAGAGGGTGTGAAGCGGCAAGTTGGGGTCGACCTTCTCGACCTCGTCACAGTGATCCTCGAGCGCCTCGTGGATCATCTTCCCTCCGACCCAGGCGAGCAGCGCGAAGGCGATCCAGTGGTCCCAATGCTCGAGATAACGATTCGCCGCGTTGCCTCCAAGCGCGCCGGCGAGAGCCATCGCGAACTGGAAGCTCCCGAATGTGAGGGCGAGCTTCGCGATGTCGCGGAACGAGAAGCGCTTGAGGGCGAATGATGCGGCGACCGCTGTTACATCCATCGCGACGCTCAGCGCGATGATCAGGAGGAGGGCGATGTTCATTCGTTCGATCTCGGTTTCATTGGCTGCAGTGGTGAACCGGCGAGAGGCGAGAGCTCGAGGACGAGGCGCCGCGCGTTTGTTGCAGGCGCGATGACGAGGACGCGGATGCGCATCGGAGGGTGCGTCATTCTATGACGCCAATCAAGCCCGGTTGGTGATCGTGCACACCCGATTCGAGGGGCAAAAAGTGAGGAATAGGATCCTGGGGAGGTGCGTTTCCCCCGTTGCGCTTGACAGGCTGATGGCAGCCGCCTCAGAATGTCGCCCGCTCGCGGGAATAACTCAGTTGGTAGAGTGCAACCTTGCCAAGGTTGATGTCGCCGGTTCGAGTCCGGTTTCCCGCTCCAACGAAAACGATCGAAGGGCCGCCTCGGCGGCCCTTTTTTTCGTCTGAGACTACGCGCTTCGTTCGACCTTGATCCCGTACGCGTTGAGTTTCCGGTAGAGATTCGACCGTTCGACCCCGAGCGCTTCGGCGGTCCTGCTGACGTTCCCGCCGAAGTCGCGTAGCCGTCGCAGGATGAACTGGCGCTCGAACTCTTCGCGTGCGTCGCGCAGTGTGAGATTCGAAGCGAAGAGCGAGCGTTCTTCTCCCCCCGATCCGAGCTCGATGTCTCGCGCTTCGATCACGTCGCCAGGAGCGAGGATCGTGAGGCGCTCGGCGAGGTTGCGCAGCTCGCGCACGTTGCCGGGCCAGTTGTGGGCGAGCAGGAGAGCACGAGCAGGATCGGAGAGGCGCTTGGGAGGACGCCCGGTCTCCGCGGCGAAGCGGCGCAGGAAGTGCTCGGCGAGGAGGACGACGTCATCGCCGCGGTCGCGAAGCGCAGGGACGACGATCGGGATCACGGCGAGGCGGAAATAGAGATCCTCGCGGAAGCGCCCCTCGCGGATCTCTTCTTCGAGGTTCTTGTTCGTCGCGGCGATGACGCGGACGTCGACGCTGATCGTCTGCTGTCCGCCGACGCGCTGGAACTTCTGTTCCTGCAGGACGCGCAGCACTTTCGCCTGCGTCTTCGTACTCATGTCGCCGATCTCGTCGAGGAAGAGCGTCCCTCCGTCGGCGAGCTCGAACTTACCCTTCCTGTCGTCGATCGCCCCGGTAAAGGCTCCCTTCCGGTGGCCGAAGAGCTCCGACTCGATCAGTTCTTCGGGGATTGCCGCGCAGTTGACGTCGACGAAGGGTGCGTCGGCACGCGAAGAAAACCGATGCAGAGATCGCGCGACGATCTCCTTGCCGCTCCCATTCTCGCCGGAGATCAGAACACGACTCCCGGACGGAGCAGCGTTCTTGACCTTTTCGAAGAGGCGTTTCATTGCGTCGCTCTCGCCGATGAGCGTCTCGTCGAACGTGAGATGCCGGCGAAGATCGCGTACCTCGGCGCGGAGCCCCCCTTCGGCAAGGGCGTGACTGACGGTGAGAACGACGCGCTCGAGCGAGAGCGGCTTCTCGAGGAAGTCATAGGCGCCGAGTTTCGTCGCCTTCACCGCGGTGTCGACCGTGCCGTGGCCCGAGATCACGACGACGGGCGGCGCGCCCGCGGTCGCGCGGACTTTTTCGAGCACGGTTAGGCCGTCGATTCCCGGAAGCCAGACGTCGAGCAGGACGAGATCGAGCTCCTCGCGCGCGAGCGTCGCGAGCGCCTCCTCGCCCGATTCGCACAGCGATGTCTCGTGCCCTTCGTCCGAGAGAATCGCCGAGAGCGTCGTCCGGATCGCCCTCTCGTCATCGACGATCAGTATTCGCGCCATTCGTGGTCTCGTGCCTCCTCAGGCAGGGATCTCGATCTCGAACCGCGTTCCGCGCGGCTGGTTCGGGTGGACGGTGATGCGGCCGTCGTGATCCTTGACGATGCGGAGCACGATTGCGAGCCCCAGGCCCGTCCCTTTTTCTTTCGTGGAGTAGTACGGAAGGAAGAGGCGCTCCCGGTCGGCCGCGGTGACTCCTCGACCGGTGTCGGAGACTTCGATGCGAAGCGTCTTCCTGCGGAGTCGCGCGCGGAGCGTGACGGCACCCTCTTCGGTTGCCTCGACGGCGTTGTCGAGGAGGTTCACGATCGCGCGGCGGATCTGCTCGGGATCGACGACGGCGCGGAGGTCGTCGGCAATGTCGGCGTCGAGTGTGACCCCCGGCTTGACCTCGGAATAGAGCTGCGCCGCCTCACGAAGAATCGCGCTCACGTCGCTCATCCGCAGATGGATCGCCGGCATTCGTGCGAAGCGCGAGAACTCGTCGACCATGCTCTGCAGCTCGGTCACGGAGTTGACGATCGTGCGGCAACCCTCGTCGACAACGGTGGCGACGCCTTCGTCACCTGCCTGGAACTTCTTTCGGATTCGATCGGCGGAGAGGCGGATCGGCGTGAGCGGATTCTTGATCTCGTGGGCGATTCGTCGTGCGGCCTCACTCCAGGCCGCGAGTTTCTGCGCCTGAATCAGCTGCGTGGAATCTTCGATCGCGACGACCCAGCCGATGGTCTTCTCGGCAGAGGTCATCGGCGCGGCAGAGATCTCGAGGTAGAGGATGTCGCCGCCGCGCGAGAGCGAGACCTCGCGGGGCCGTGGCTCACGCTTGAGCAGTTCGCGAAGGTAGTTACCGATCGGCGTGAGAGGGCCGACGAGGATCTCGTCGAGGCGTGCTCCCGGCGCGGGCTCGGCGGGGAGCTGGAGGATCCGGAGAGCCGCGCGGTTGATGCTGAGCAGCTCGAGCTGGTCGGTGCAGGCGAGGATTCCGGTCGAAACGCTCTCGAGGATCGTCGACAGGTAGGCGCGCTCGTCGCCGAGGCGGCGATTGACCTCCTCGGTTTCACGGTTCGACGCCGTGACCGCGTCGCGCTGCGCCTCGAGTTGTTCCGCCATGCTGTTGAACGACTCGATGAGCTGGCCGAGCTCGTCGGTGCCGCGAAGCTCGATGCGATGGCCGTAGTCGCCGCCTGCGAGCGTGCGCGTTCCCTCGGCGAGTGCCTGGACGGGGCCGGTGATGCGCCTCGAGACGTAGATCGAGATCCAGAGCGTGCCGAAGAGGACGAAGAGCGTGACGGTGAGGAACATCGAGGTCTGCGACGCCTTGAGTGCCTGGCGCTGCGCGTCGAGCTGCTGGAAGTCGGCAAACGCGACGACGTTCTGGTCGACCATCCGCGCAATCTCGCCGGTGAGAAAGACGCCGGCGATTGCAACGAGTTGCTTGCCGCGGACGTCGATGCGGCGGCCGGAACGAATCCACTTCCCCGTGGGCGTGACCTCGATCTTGAACGCTCCTCCGTCGGCTGCGATCCTCTCGAGGAACTGCGTAGTCGGCTCGCGCATTTGATGGACTGGCGCGCGCGGGTCGGCGAGAAGACTCAGCACGACGCCGGCCTCGTAGACCCCGGCCACGTCGACGCCCTGCGTGGCACGCACATGGCGCAGCGCGGCGTCGATTCGATCGGCGCCGCCTTTTTCGACCGCTTCCCCGACCTCGGTCGCAGCGCGTCGGCTTCGCTCGATCGCCTCGCTCTGCAGCTGCTCGGCGATCGACTCGCTGTTCGTGAGGATCGTCCGTACTGGCGTGTTGAACCAACGATCGATCGACACGCGAAGGAGGTCGGTCGCAACGAAAAAGAGAAGTCCGATTGGCACGAGCGCCGTAGCGAGATAAGTGAGTACCAGTTTCGTCCTGAAGCGCGAGCCGGCGACGCCGCGCTGACGCTCGAGAACCAGCTTGATCACATTTCGCGTCAGGACGAAGAGGATGCCGAGGATGAGGATGACATTGATGTTCCATAGAGCGAAGAGGAGCAGCCGGCTCGTCAGCGCTTCCGGGGAGAGCTCCCGCGCGCGGAGCATCAGGTAATAGACGAGGCTCGTCGCGACGAAGAGCAGGAGCGGGACCGTGATGACGAAGCGCGGGTCCTTGCGGTAGTCGAGCAGGTTTGACGCCTTCATCGCGTCTTCGGCGTCCTCACCCGCGCCTTACTCCATTCCGTCGACACGTCCCACGGGATCATGTTCAGGAGGAACTCGCGCATCAGGTCGGCCCGGACACGCACGTGCAGCTTGTAAGGCTTCCACACGCCAGTGGAGAGGAGATCGGGCTCGACGATCGTCGTCATTCGTTTTCGAAGCTCGGCGGGGTCGTTGAGGGTCTCCGAGCGGACGAGCTTGCCGTCGCGCCTGTAATTGACGAGGTACTCGCGCGTGCGCGAGTCGTAGGTGCTGATGATCTCGATCCTCGCCTCGCCGACCGTCGAGTCGAACCAGTTCGGCCGGTAGCGCACCATCTCGATGTGGTACGTGAAGCCCGTTGGCAGCCCGCTCTCAAGCGCCTTGTTCAACTGGTCGACGTCAAAGGCTCCCGTGAGCTCGAAGGAGACGGAGACCTTGCTGCCCCGTTCAGTCGCCGAGAGTTTCGAAATCTTCGGCTTTGCAGCGAGGGGGAGCACCCCAAGCAGCAGAAAAAGCGCGAGAAACGCGAATCGCCGGGCCACTGTGGCGTTTTTACCACAGTCAGCGCCCGACGAACACGGGGAAGTGATGGTCTTACTCCTGGCGGTTTGCTGTCGCGTAGAGACCGGCGGAGGCGGAGTCGGTCCGGTCATTCCGCTCCTCGGCGCTCCAGACCGCTGCCTTTTCGAGGACGGCAGCGACGAAGCGGGAGTGGAGCGCGTGGCCGGCGCGTGAGGCGGTGATCTCGCCTACGAGAGGCCGCCCGAGCAGCGCGAGATCACCAACGAGGTCGAGGACTTTGTGCCGCACGAACTCGTCGGTGTAGCGAAGCGCTCCGTTGATCACGCGGTGATCGTCGAGGACGATGCAGTTCTCGACGGAGCCGCCGCGAGCGAGTCCGGCGGCGCGCATCTTCTCGACGTCGCGGAGGAAGCCGAACGTGCGGGCACCCGCAACCTTCTTCGAAAAGTTCTCGGCGTTGAGCTCGAGCTTCATCGACTGCTTTCCGATGGCAGGATGGGCGAAGTCGACGTTGTAGCGGATTTGCAGGGTGTTCGTGCGTGCCGGCTCGATCCGGACGAACTTGTCGCCGTCGCGCACTTCAATCGCTTCGCGGATCCGAATCGGTTCGATCGTCGCATCGAGCTCGCGGACCCCCGCGGCTTCGATGAGGTGGATGAAGGGAAGCGCGCTGCCGTCGACGATCGGAACTTCGACTCCATCGACGACGATGTCGAGGTCTGTGAGGCCTGCGGCAGCGATCGCCGCAAGGAGGTGCTCGATCGTGCCGATCGAGACGTCATCCCGGCCGACAGAGGTGGCGTAGTCAAGAGCAGTCGTGCTCGACTGGAGCGCAGGGATGCGCAGGCCGTCGAGATCGGAGCGGACGAATGCGATGCCGGAGCCGGCGGCCGCGGGGCGAAGCTCGACGCGGGTGTAGATTCCGGAGTGGAGACCGATGCCTTCGATGGCCACCGGGGCGTTGATCGTTTTTCTGTGCATGGTCATAGGGATGCCTTCGAGCTCTTCGCCAACCTAAAGCAGACCCCGTGCCAGTTCGCGCCATTCTTCCTTTCAGCGGCTAAGTCACACAGATTCAGATTATTGAGAGACGGAGCGTATTTGGGTTTCGGGAGGATGGTGTCGTCGCAACGGTGCAACGGTGTGGCTGATTAACCACACCCATGGCGCTCGATTCCGATTCAGCCGTTACCGGCCACTGGTCTAGCCCGCATTTCTCATAGCCCTTCTGCTGCGACAGCCGATAGCTGTCTGTCTGCTTCATAGCGCGACGATCTCACTCCTCGACATAGTGTCAGCGATGCCGTCGTCGCGAAAACGCCGCGCGCCTCGCATTCAGGCCACTCTCGGCTGTCTCGCGACGAAGGGCTGTGAGAAATGCGGGCCAGGAGTCTGCGCGATATACTGATTTTGCAGCTCGGATTGATGCCAGTCGCGACTCCAATCGGCGCGACGCAAGGGCGAAGACGTCAAAACGACCCGCAGGGTGCCGCGGTGTGTGAAGGTGGGTGGCGAGAGATGCTTTCAGAAATCTCCGAGATCGAGCCGAAGCTCAAGGAAATTCTCTACAACTGCCTCGAGCAGATTCGTGCGACGAAAGCCGCGCTTTACATCGCGGACAGCGAGAGGCAGCCGTACGTTCTCGTGACCCAGTACGGGTTCAAAGAAGGACTGCGGAAGCAGATTGAGCTGAGCGACCCGGCGATCGATCTCCTCTTGTTGAAACGGGTTCCCTTTTTCCTCAATTCGCTCGGCGAGGATTCGCGTTTCGCGCAGGCGCTCGACAGCGCGTCGACGACGAGGATCCTCATCGCGCCGATCTACTCGCGCGGACGGCTTTACGGACTCGTCGACATGCGTGACAGGGCCGGAGGCAAGCCGTTCGAACATTCCGATTCAGAAACTGCACAGGAGATCACGCAGCAATTCCTCGACCTGTTCGGCGAGCGCGGGATCTTCGGGCTCTCCAGGGAAGCGCTGCTTCCTCCGATTACGTCAGCGGGTAACATCGAGATTCCGAAGATCGCCATCTCAACGTCGGAGCCTTCGGCGTCGTACCTCAAGATCTCCAACAGGACGGTCGATGATGCGAAGCGCTATGTCGATCGCGGCGGGCTCCGCCCGCGTGCGGGACGAAAGGCGCTCACCGAGGCGCACGTGCGGAGTGGCGCGGTCGTTCTGCCCGGAGTCCTGGCGATTCCGGGCGCGCTCGTCGCGGCGCTCTCCGCGTTCAGCGAGCTCGGTGGTGCGCAGGTCGTCGCGTCTCGTGCTGCAGTCACGCAGGAGGCGATGGATCAGTTTCAGGCGAAGCTCCGAGGCTGGCAACAGAAACGCAACGAGCCCGACAAGCTCACTGAAACGACGACCCAGTATCCCTATGGCAAGTTAGGCGCGCCGATCGGCCCCGAGCGCATGGCCTCGACGCTGAGCGCGCCGGTGCGTGTCGAAGGGATCGCCGGTGTCGTCCTGACCGTCGCGTTCGAGTCGCAGCCGGGGAACGAGACGAAAACGCTGCTCGAGGAGTTTCTCGCGCGTCTCGAGGAGATCCTCCGCTACGCAATGATCGCCGACGATTACCATTCGATTCGCCATCGGATCGCGCAGAAGCTGATCGAACCCGACCTCAACCACTATCCGCATCTCAAGAACCACTCGGAGCGCGTGGCTGACCTCGCGGAGCGGCTCGCACTCTTCGTGGGCCTGGAGCCTGCCGAGGTCGAGAAGATCCGCCTTGCCGGCTATGTCCACGACGTCGGCATGCGGCTGCTCGACTACGGGGCAATCTACAGGAAGTCGGGGCTGACGACCGACGACATGGACCTGATCAAGAATCACCCAGTGGTCGGCGCCGCGTTGATCGCCGAATCGCCGCTTGGCCCTGAGATCGCGAGCATCGTTCTCGCCCACCATGAGCGACCTGATGGTACTGGCTACCCGTCGGGCGTTACCTCGGACGACATTCCGATCGGTGCGCGGATCATTCACATCTGTGAGGCGTTCGACGCGATGACCGCTTCTGACTCGTATCAGACGCCGGTGCCGACGGCCGCTGCCCTTGCGAAGATCAAGCGAGTCGCGGGCGCGCAGTTCGACGAGGCGCTCGTGGAGAAGTTTGCGGCGATGATGAGCCGGGAGTAACGCCGGGCCTGCTCCGCGTTTCACTCTCCCGCGCCGAGTGCCCGTCTGCGAGGACGGGCGTAGGCGGTGCACAGGCCACCCATGACAAAGAAGAACGACGACGGCGAGAAGTCGGTCGCGACCAACCGGAAGGCGTACCACGATTACTTCATCCTCGAGAAGCACGAGGCTGGGATCGCCCTGTTCGGCACCGAGGTGAAGTCGCTTCGCGACGGCCGCGCCATCCTGAAAGATGCCTACGTCATCTTCAAGGGTGCGGAGGCGTGGCTGTTCGGTGCTCACATCTCTCCGTACAGCCACGGCAACCTGCAGAATCACGAGCCGGAGCGGACCCGCAAGCTGCTTCTTCACCGCCGCGAGATCGACAAGCTGGCAGCCGAGGCGACGATCAAAGGAAACGCGATCATCCCGCTCCGCATCTACTTCAAGGGAAGCCGGGCGAAGGTCGAGATCGCCGTCGTCAAAGGGAAGAAGCAGTACGACAAGCGCGAGACTGAGCGGACGAAGGAAGCAGACCGCGAGGCCGCGGCAGCGATCAAGCACGGCCGGAGGTGAGGCGCGTCGCTGCCCGTTCGCGGAGCAGCTTTACAATGGGCGCGTGCTCCCCAGCGGATTCCGCATCGGAACCTACGAGATCGTGGGCCTGCTCGGCTCGGGTGGGATGGGGGAGGTCTACCGGGCCCGCGATGCCCGCCTAGGTCGCGACGTCGCGATCAAGCTTCTCTGGAGCGACCGAACGCCGACGCCGCAGGCGATTGCGCGGTTCCGTACCGAGGCACGGGCCGCGTCCGCGCTCAACCATCCCGCGATCGTGCACATCTACGACGTTGGCGAGGTCGAGATCCCCGCGTCGTCCGGTGGCGTCGCAGCCACGTCGTACATCGTGATGGAGCTCATCGATGGCACCACTCTTCGGCAGCACATCGCCGACGGAGCACCGGCGGAAGCGATCGTCGACTGGCTGGTCGAGATCGCCGACGGGCTGGCCAAGGCGCACGACGCTGGGATCATTCACCGCGATCTGAAGCCGGAAAACATCATGATCGCGCGTGATGGATACGCGAAGATCGTCGACTTCGGCCTCGCAAAGCTGCGCGAGCCGTCGGGCGACGCGCCGATCGAAAGCCACTCGCCGACGGAGCCGCTGAAGACGACCGAAGGACTCATCGTCGGTACGGCTCCCTACATGTCGCCGGAGCAGTTGCTGGGCCCGTCGGTTGATGCGCGCTCCGACATCTTCGCCTTCGGGGCGATCGCGTTCGAGTCATTCACGGGACAGCGACCCTTCGGTGGCTCGACGACGCTCGAGGTGATTCACGAGATCGCGTACGGAACGCTCGGCGAGATTCCTGAGAGCATTCCCTCCGCGCTCGCACCGATCGTTGCTCGCTGTCTCGAAAAGGAACCCTCACGTCGTTATTCGTCGGCCGCGGAGGTTGCGAAGGCGCTGCGGCGCGCGCGCACCGACGGACTCGAGAGCGGCGTAGCGCGCCGGCCTTCGCGCGCTCGGTCACGGCGTTGGATCGTCGCCGCGATTGCGCTACTCGCGCTTGTCGGCGCCGCGGTGGGGATCGGCACATTCATTCGACGCGATGCAGAGACTGCCGTAGCGACGAAGGCGGTCGGCAGCATCGCGGTGCTTCCGTTTCACAACGTGAATGCGGACAGCGAGATCGACTATCTCGCCGAAGGCATGACGGACTCGATCATCTACACGCTGTCGCGCGTGCCGAGTCTCCGTGTGATGTCGCGTGGCTCGGTCTCTCAGTTTCGAGATCGCAAGATGACGGCGCTCGAGACCGGAACGAAGCTTGGAGTCGACGCGGTACTCGATGGCGATATCGAGCAGCGTAACGGGCGCCTTACGGTCCGCGCGGAGCTCGTCTCGGTGCCTTCGGGAGAGTTGCTCTGGGGCGATCGCTACGATCGTGCCGCAGGTGACGCGCTGGCAATCCAGGCGACGATCGCGCGTGAGATCGGCGCGCACTTGCGGCGCTCTCTTTCGGCTGAGGAGCAAACGCGAGTCGCGACGCCTGAGACGGCGAGCCCCGAGGCCTACCGCGAGTATCTCAAGGGACGATTCTTCTGGAACAAGCGGACTGCCGAGGGGCTGCAGAAGGCGATCGAGCACTTCAACTTGGCACTCGAGCTCGATCCGACGTTTGCGCTTGCCTGGGTCGGGCTTGGCGACGCGCACGCCCTTCGCGAACAGTACGCCGGGATTCCGTCGAAGGAGAACTGCCCACGAGCGCTCGAGGCGGTTCGTCGTGCGCTCGAGCTCGACGCATCGCTACCGCAGGCGCATGCGTCGATGGGACTCCTTTATGCCCACTGCGAGTGGGACTGGCGCCGCTCGGAGGAGTCGTTCCGGCGCGCGATCGAGCTCGCGCCTGACTATCCGACCGTACATCACTGGTACGCGCTTCATCTCGGCTACCGTCTCCGATACGAGGAATCGCTCGCCGAAGCGCGGCACGCCGTCGACCTCGACCCGCTCTCGCCGATCGTCAACAACGCGTTGTCGGTCGCATACGACTACGGTCGACGCTATCAGGAAACGCTCGAGCAGTCCGATCGGATCATCGAGATGGTTCCGTCGTTCCCCGTCGTGCACGTGCTAAAGGCTCGAGCCTTGCGGGGGTTAGGGCGCCTCGACGACGCGATTGCGGAGAATCAGAAAGCAATCGAGCTCTCCGGCGGTCGATCGCCGGAGGCGGTGGGGAACCTCGGCGTTTGTCGTGCGCTCCTGGGGGATCGAAGGGGCGTCCGCGAGGCGATGGAGACGCTCGAAGGCTCGCTCGGAACGAACCCAGCCAATGCTTACCAGCTCGCGAAGATCGCCGCGGCGGCAGGGGATACAGACGCGGCATTCCGGTGGCTCGACCGCGCGCGAGAGGCGCACAGCTGGCACCTCGTCGAGCTTGAAGTGGAGCCGGCATTCGACGCGATTCGCGTCGAGGCGCGGTTTCAGGCTCTCGTTCACGAGGTCGGGCTCGACTGACGCGCCAGCCGTTTGACGTCGGCCGCGCGGCAACGTAGAGTCACCCGATCATGGCCTGGTTCAAGAAGGAAAAGACGCCGAAACTGCCCGCCGGACAGCGCCCCGCGATCCCCGAAGGGCTCTGGACGAAGTGCGAGGAATGTAAAGAGATCATCTTCTCCAAGACGGTGGAACAGAACCTGAACGTCTGTCCCCGCTGCGGGTTCCACTTTCGTCTGAACGCACGCGAACGATTCGAGCTCCTTCTCGACGACGGGCAGTACGAAGAGTTCGCCACGGGGATTCGATCGACCGATCCTTTGAAGTTCCGCGACACGAAGGCGTACCCCGATCGGCTTCGCCTCTACACGCAGAAAGTTGGGCAGGGCGACGCGGTGCTCTGCGCCGAGGGGCGTCTCGAAGGGATGCTCGTCGTCGTCGCGTCGATGGAGTACGAGTTCATGGGCGGTTCGATGGGCTCGGTCGTCGGCGAGAAAATCACGTTGGCGGCCGAACGCGCGCTCGAGAAGAAGGTTCCCCTCATCGTCGTTTCCTGCTCCGGCGGCGCGCGCATGCAGGAGGGAATCCTTTCGTTGATGCAAATGGCGAAGATCTCGGCGGCCCTCAAGCGTCTCGCGGAAAACGGACTGCCTTACATCTCGCTGCTCACGAACCCCACCACGGGAGGCGTGACCGCGTCGTATGCAATGCTGGGCGACGTGAACATCGCCGAGCCCAAAGCGCTGATCGGGTTCGCCGGCCCAAGAGTCATCGAGCAGACGATCCGGCAGAAGCTGCCGGAGGGATTCCAGCGATCGGAGTTTCTTCTCGAGCACGGGATGGTCGACATCATCGCGACACGGCACGAGCTCAAGGCTACGATCGGAAAGGTGCTCCGCCACCTGGCATGAGTGCAGTGCGCCGTGCCGCCCCGAGTGCGCGCGAGACAAGGTGGGCTCCGTTTCGTAGCGCGCGTGAGGCGCACCGCTGGCTCGAGTCGCTGCAAGGGAGCGGGATCCGTCCCGGGCTGATGCGCATGCGCGCGCTCCTTCGCGCCGCCGGCAATCCTCATCGCGCGAACCCGACGGTGATCGTCGCAGGTACGAACGGCAAGGGCTCGACCTCCGCGACGCTCGCGTCGATCCTTCAGTGCGCTGGCCTGCTCACTGGACTCTATACATCGCCGCATCTCGTCGGTATCCGGGAACGCTGGCGCGTCGGCGGACGCGACGTCTCCGCGGAGGCGCTGCTTCTTGCGATTGGCGAGCTCTATGCCGCGTCGCAGACGTGCGGGATCGAGCCGACATATTTCGAAGCGCTCACGGCGCTCGCGTTCATTGTCTTTCGCGACGCGAAGTGCGACATCGCGGTGCTCGAGGTTGGAATGGGGGGGCGGCTCGACGCGACGAACGTCACTCGTCCCCTCGCGGCGCTCATCACGCCGATCGCGATGGACCACCAGGAGTTTCTGGGTGACACCATCACCAGGATCGCAGGCGAAAAAGCGGGAGTGATCCACGGTGGATGTGCAGCGCTGACGTCGGTGAGCGACGAACGGGCGCTCGCTGTGATCCGGAGGCGCGCGGGGAAGGCCGGCGCAACACTGGCCGAAACGGCGCGAGAATGTCGCGTGTCGCGCGTGGAACAGGATGCAGACGGCCTCGCGTTTCGCCTCGCCACGCCAGCGAATTCATACGATCTGCGAACGCCCCTCGCGGGGAAACACCAGTGCGACAACATTGCGCTTGCGGTGAGGGGAGCGGAGGAACTTCGCCAGCGCTTTCCAGGCCTCACGCGGAACGCGATCGTCGAAGGCGTTGCGAAAACGGTGTGGCGCGGGCGGCTCGAACGTTTCGAGTTGCCTCACGGAAGGGTCTGGGTGGACGGAGGACACAACGAGGATGCGATTCGAGCGATTCTTCCGTTCGTGGAGGAGTCGGTTCCGCTCCCTCGTTGCCTCGTATTCGGGATCATGAAAGACAAGGACTGGGAAGCGGTTGCGAAGCTCGTCTTTCCGCTCTTCGACCGGATCATCCTAACCAAGCCTGACAGAGCGCGGGGATGCGAGCCGCGCGAGCTTGCGGGGCTCGTGACGCTCGACCGGCGTTACGTGACCGTGAGATCGAAGCCTGCCGACGCGGTCGCGCTGGCGCTCGAAGAATGCTGGCCCGCGACGCTCGTATGCGGCTCGCTCTACCTCGCCGGGGCGGCGATCGAGGTGCTGGATTCGGTGAAGCCGCGATAGCGACTACGGCCTCCGGCCGTTATTGCGCCGCGAGAGCGACGCGTGAATCGAGCGAAATACGGCACTGCGGTTCAGCGGCGGCGGCGAGGCGCCTCCGCCACGACCCTTCAGCTACAATGCGCCGCGACGGAGACACGATCATGGCGAACGCGACTGATACCCACACCGACGAACATGCACGCCTGCAGCGCGAGCTTCGCGAGGTCGATCCCGAGATCGCCGACGCGATCCGCAGCGAGAGCGAGCGCCAGAACGACACGCTGGAGCTGATCGCCTCAGAGAACCACGTCTCGAAGGCGGTCCTGACTGCGATGGGCTCGGTCTTCACGAACAAATACGCCGAGGGTTATCCAGGAAAGCGGTACTACGGGGGCTGCGGACCAACCGACGTCGCCGAATCGATTGCGATCGAGCGCGCGAAGGCGCTGTTTGGCGCTGAGCATGCCAACGTGCAGCCGCACTCCGGCTCACAGGCGAATATGGGGGTCTACTTCGCCGTGCTCCGTCCTGGCGACGTGATCATGGGGATGGACCTCTCCCATGGTGGCCATCTGACGCACGGTCACCCGCTCTCGTACAGCGGCCGCGATTTTCAAGTCGTCTCGTACGGAGTTCGAAAAGACGACGAGCGCATCGACTATGACGCGATGCAGACGCTCGCGGAGGAGAAGAAGCCGAAGCTGATCATCTGTGGCGCGTCGGCATATCCCCGAATCATCGACTTCAAGCGCATTCGCGAAATCGCCGACTCGTGCGGTGCCATGATGATGGCCGACGTCGCGCATATCGCAGGGCTCATCGTCGCGGGCGAGCATCCTTCACCCGTGCCGTTCGCGGACTTCGTCACCACGACGACGCACAAGACGCTTCGCGGGCCGCGCTCCGGTCTCATTCTCTGCAAGGAGAAGTACGCGAAGGACCTCGACCGCTCCGTATTTCCCGGAATCCAGGGTGGTCCGCTCGTCCACATCGTCGCGGCGAAGGCAGTGGCCTTCAAAGAGGCGGCGACGGACGACTTCAGATCCTACCAGCGCCAGATCGTGAAGAACGCGAAGGTTCTCTGTGAAACGGTTGCGGCGGCTGGCTTCAGGATCGTGTCGGGCGGCACCGATAACCACCTCTTCCTCACCGATGTCTTTTCGAAAGAGGTGACGGGCAAGGAAGGGGAGAAGATGCTCGAGAGCGCCGGGATCACGGTGAACAAGAACACGATCCCGTTCGACCAGAACAAACCGATGGTCGCGTCGGGAATCCGGGTTGGAACGCCTGCGGTGACGACTCGCGGGATGCGCGAGGACGAGATGCGCGTGATCGGTGCTCTGATCGCGGAGGTTCTCGACTCAAAGGGTGATGTCGCGGTGATCGAGCGCGTGAGGGGCCGAGTGCTGGAGCTGTGCAAGCGGTTTCCGATTTACTGACGCGCCTCAGCCAGCCTGTTGCGCCACGGCTTTCGGTTTGAAGATCCGGTGTTTGTAGATCTTCTTCTTGTCCAGCTTGTAGTAGACCATCGTCTTCAGGATCTCGAGCCCGTAGCGGACGCTGCGCCAGAAACTGATCTGTGAGGCTTCTTCGAAATAACGGGTCTGAATCGGGACCTCGCGGAATTTCATCCCCGCGGCGACGCCCTGCGCGATGATCTCGGTGTCGAAGACGAAGTTGTCGGAGTTCGCTTCGAAGTTGACGGCGTCGAGGTATCGCTTCGAGTAGGCGCGGAAGCCGGAGTGGTACTCGGAGAGAAAGACGTAGAAGGTGGCGTTCTCGACGGCGGTCAGGAAGAGGTTTGCGAAGTACTTCCACTTCGGCATCCCTCCTTCGATCGGCCGGCCGCCCAGCATCCTCGAGCCGAACACCGCATCGCATTCGTCGTTGAGCAATGGCTGGACGAGGTGTGGAACGATCGTCGGGTCATACTGATGGTCGGGGTGGACCATGACCATGATCTCGCCGCCGAGCTCGTCCATGGCGGTGCGGTAGCAGGTCTTCTGGTTGCCGCCGTAGCCGCGGTTCTGCTTGTGGACGACCACGCGGATTCCGAGCTTCTGCGCGAGGGCGACGGTGCCGTCCTTCGAACAGTCGTCGACCAGGAGGATCTCGTCGACCCAATCCTTCGGGATGTCGTCGAGCGTTGCCGCCAACGTCTTCTCGGCGTTGTAGGCCGGCAGGACGACGACGACTTTTTTATTTCGTTTCTGGGGCATCGAATAGTGCCCGATTGGGCGCGCAAAGGTTAGCACAGGGGCTCGCGTACGGTTACAATCCGCGCCGCTTGAGCCGGAGAAGACTGCGCACCGAGGCCGCCGCACTGACGCTGCTCGTCGTCGTCGTGTTGATGCCGTTTCTCGACGTCCTGTTTGCGTCGGGACGTTTCTACGTTCGCGACCTCACGCGCTACTACTACCCGACCAAGCAGATCCTCCGCGACATCGTCCTGCACGGCGAGTTTCCGTACTGGAACCGCCACTACTCGGCGGGGCAACCGATTGCCGCGAACCCCGAGTACGAGATCTTCTACCCGTTGCAGTGGCTGATCCTGCTTCCCGACTACGACCTCGGATACCGGCTCCACATCATCGTTCACATTCCGATCGCGGCGATCGGGATGTACCTGCTGTTGCGGTCGCTTCGACTGCGGATCGCGGCTGCGTTCTTCGGCGCGATCGTGTTCGCGATCGGCGGCTTGTCGATGTCGATGATCAACCTGTTGCCGATCCTGTTCTGCGTCGTCTGGATACCATGGGTGCTCCTCTTTACGAGACGGTTCCTGCGCGCGCCTAACGTGCGTGATTTCGCGCTGGCAGCGTTCTTCCTGGGGATTGAGGGGCTCGTCGGAGAGCCGACGTCGATCATGCAGACGGCGTTCCTGATGTCGGCGTACGGGTTCTGGCGCGCGATGCGAAGCGAGCGGCGGTTGCTGACGCTCGCGCGCAACGCGCTGCTCGTCGGACTGATCGGAATCGCCGGCTTTCTCGGCGGTGCGGCCCAACTCGTTCCGGCAGTCGACCACGTCGGCGATTCGGTACGCTCGCGGCCGTTCGAGCTCGGACTCGTCACCACCTGGAGTATGCCGCCGGCGCGGCCGCTCGAGCTGATCTATCCGAATCTCTTCGGGCGGTTGTTCGACTCGCCAGGAGCGTACTGGGGTTCCGGGCTCTACCCGCGCACGGCGTCGCCGTTCATCTTCAGCATCTACCTCGGGTTGATCGCGGCGGCGATGATCATCGGCGCGGTCGCAGGGCGGGTGCGCGGGCTAGTACTGTCGGCCGCGGTCCTTCTCGCCATGTTGCCAATCGCACTCGGCGGAAACACGCCGCTTTTCGACGGACTCCACGCGCTCGGCCTAACGCAGTCGATTCGATACCCGGAGAAGTTCGCGTATGCGGGACTCTTCGCGCTTAACGTGCTCGCCGCGATCGCATTCGACCGGTACCTGAGGCGCGACGCGCGAGTGCGTCGCGCTGCTGTCGTCTTTGCGGCGGCTTCCGCGGTCGCGGCCGCAGTCTTTTTCGTCGCGACATTCACGCCCTTCTACGAGCTCGTCGTGCAAAAGGTGTGGGGCATGACGCACCGAGGACGCGTGGAGGTTGCGATTGCCGTCGCGCGTGAAGGCTGGGGCCTCGCCGTGCTTCGAGGCTTCGCGGTCGCAGGACTGCTCGCAGTCGGATGGAAGCGACGACGGATCTCCTGGCACGCGGGCGCGATCATCCTCATGCTCGTCGACCTGACGCCGGTCGGATTCGACGTCCTGCCCAGGTTCCCCGCGAAGTTCTTCACGATACCGGAGGCGGCGGCGGAGCTCCCGAGAGGAGGCGAACCCTACCGGATCTTCCATGAGGCCGACTGGTACGGAGGCAGCCAGCCTTCGAGCTCTTACTTCGGCGTCGGAGCCGATGCGTACTGGGTCGTTCGCAACGGAGTCTTCCCGATGACGCCTGCGACGTGGGGACTCGAGACTGTGCTCGAGCGCGATTACGACAAGACAGCGCTGCTTCCGACGGTCGACCTGGTCGACGCGATGTGGCGAGCGCGCGATGCCGGCGTCAAGAACTGGCGCGAGGTTTTCGGCTCCATGTCCAACGTGGCGTACATCGCCCAGTACCGCGGATTCGAGGATGAGAAGAAGCGGATCAAGGGAAACTTCAAGAAGTCGCGCCCCGTCGACTTCGTTCCGCAGGACGCGTCTCCGCGCTACTACTTCGCGAGCCGTTTGATCGAGGCTCGGGACGCCGATGCGATGCTCCGGAGGCTCGTGAAGGGAGATTGGTGCCGCGACTGTGCCTACGTCGCTCGCGGTGCCGGTGTGCCTGCAGCGGGTCGCGTCGCGTCCGTGAAGGAGACGGCGAACCGTGCCCGGATTGAAGTCGAGGCTGACGGCGACGCCTTCCTCGTGATGAGCGTGACGCCGCACAAATACTGGAGCGCGCGGATCGACGGGCGGTCGGTTCCGATCGAGATCGCGAACGTCGCCTACCAGGGCGTGCGCGTTCCGGCGGGCCGGCATGTCATCGAGGTCCAGTACCGGAACACGCTCATCGTAAAGGCGGCGGCGGTGTCAGGCACGGTGCTCGTGGGGCTGCTCATTGCCGCGTTTGCGGCGCGTGGGCGTCGCGCTACCGTAGAATTCGAGTCGTGACCTCCAATGAGAGCGCCGATCGTCGGCAGACGGCGAGAGCCTTCGCGTTCCTCGCAGCGCTCGTGGCCGTCGCATTCGCCGATCTCCTCGTTTTCGGCAGGCGGCTCTTCATACGCGATGTCGCGAATTTCTACTTCCCGACGAAGAAGCTGCTGCGGGAGGCGTGGCTCTCGGGCGACCTGCCACTCTGGAACCACGCCTACTCGGCCGGACAGCCGATGGCGGCGAACCCCGAGTATGGGGCGTTCTATCCGCCTCATCTTCTGCTGCTTCTGCCCGACTACGCGTTCGCGTTCCAACTGCTGATCGTCGTTCACGTCGTGATCGGTGCGTGGGGCGCCTATCGTTTTCTTCGCTCGCTCGGGCTCCGCGAGTCGTCGAGTCTCTTCGGAGCGGTGACGTTCGCGTTTGGCGGGCTGACTGCGTCGCTCCTCAATCTGCTGCCTTACCTGTTTCTGCTGACCTGGCTCCCCTGGGCGTTTCTGCATGTGAGGCGTTGGTTGACCTCGGGCGGCTGGGGAGACATGGCGCTCGCGGCGCTCTTCCTTGGATTGCAGATTCTCACGGCGGAGCCGAGCACGCTGGTTCAAGTCTGGTTGCTCGTGGGGCTCTACGCGATGCATCGCGTCGCACGAGCCGAGCGCAAGCGCGACGCGATCGAGAGGATTGCGCCGCGAGTCGGCGTGCTGCTCGTCGCCGCAATCGCGGTCGGTGCGATCCAGCTTCTGCCTGCGATCGACCATGCGGGCGACTCGGTGCGTGCGGAGCCGTTTGCCTATAAAACGGTGCGAAGTTGGAGTATGCCGTCGATCAGGCCTGCGGAGGTCGCAATTCCAGGCGCTTTCGGCCGCGTCTGGCGAGAAACGGAGACCGCGTACTTTGGCGGGATCTTCTATGCGCCTCGACCGCTGCCGTTTCTCTTCAGCGTCTACGCCGGGATGTTAGGCTGCTGTCTCGCGGTCGCCGGGATTCGGGCGAGGCTTCCTGGTACCGGCCTGCTGCTCGCGGTCGCGGCGCTTTCGTTCGTATTCGCGCTCGGTGACCATACGCCACTGCTCCGGTGGTTGTACGACGCGGGTATCGCGACCTCGTTCCGTTACGCGGAGAAGTTCGCGATCATGGGGCTTCTCGCGCTGATGGTCTACCAGGCGCGCGCGTTCGACGCGCTTCTCGACGATCCGCGCCGGATGGGACGCGCGGCCTCGGTTGCGGCGGCGCTCTGCCTCGCAGTGTCTCTGGGGGCGGTCGTCTTCTTCTCGTCGGCGCAGGGCCCCGACCTCGCGCGCTCGCTCACGGGGTTGGGGAGCGACGACGTGCTCGCGGCGATCGTTCGTGACGCGCGCGTCGACTGGACTGCGAATTCTCTGCGGGCCGCCGTGGCCCTCGCGCTTTGCGTGGCAGCGGCACGCGGGCGGGTGGGAAGGAAATGGGTGGCGGTCGCGATCGTGAGTGCGTTCGTCGATCTTGCCGTGGCATCTCGGGCCGTCGCGCCGTCGATCGAGCCGAGCTTCTACGATGAACCGCCTGCGGCTGCGCAGCTTGGCGACGACCGCCACGCATACAGAATCTTCCCGCTCGCGGATTGGTACGACACGTTCGGCCTCAGCGAGAACGGCCGTAGGTTCGCCGCGACGGGGAAAGGCGTTTACTGGACATGCCGGAACGGGCTTGCGCCGATGATTTCAGCCGCCTGGGGTTTTCGATATGCGATGGAGGTCGACTATGACCGGACGAACCTTCTGCCGGCGAAGCGCTTCGTCGAGGTCATGTGGCGCGTGCGTAACGAGGCTGGTGAGGCGCGCGACGCGACGCTGATGGCGATGGCGGGCACGCGCTACAAGACGAGGTTCCGCGACCACTCGAGAGCAACCGTGGCAGGCATGCGCGAAGAGTCGATCGAACCGATCGAGCTCGAGCAAAAGGGAACGGGGGAGCGGTACTACTTCGCCGATCGGATCATCATCGCACGCGATGCGGAATCGATGGCTCGTTCGATCATCGCGGTCGATCCCGGGCCACACGCGGCGTTTCTCCCGGAGGAAATGGCGGGGGTGGCGCCCGGAAAGGTGATCTCATGGAGAGAGACGTCTCGATCAATCGAGCTGGACGTCGACGCTTCCGGGAGGTCGTTGCTCGTGCTGAGCATCACCCCGCACCGCTACTGGCGCGCGAGCGTCGACGGCAAGCCGGCCCGGCTCCTCACCGTGAACACCGGATTCAGTGGCCTGTCGTTGGAGCGCGGAAGGCAGCGGGTACTGCTCGAGTACCGCAATCCCGTCGTGATTGCAGGCGCAGAGATCAGTCTCGTCGCCGTGCTTTGTCTCGGAACAATCGCGGTAGTCAGTGGCCGCAGGCGGCGCGAGCCGCTACGGTAGAATCCGGCGGCGATGGCGGAAGCGGGTGACGTCACGGCGGAACGCCGGAACGACTTCTTGGCGATGGCGTTGCTGTCGCTCATTGTCACGGTCCTGTACGCGGACGTGCTCTTTCTCGGGGCGAACTTTTTCACACGCGATCTTACGATCTATCACTACCCGATGAAGTGGGTCGTGCGCGAGTTGATACTCGGCGGCGACTTCCCGTACTGGAACCGGCTCTACTCCGCAGGTCAGCCGCTCGCGGCAAACCCGGCGTACGAAGTCTTTTATCCGCTCCAATGGCTGACGCTCCTGCCCGACTACAATTTTGGTTTCCGTCTCCACATCGTGGCGCACGTCTTCATCGCGGTGATCGGGGCGTACCGTTTTCTCCGTTCTCTCGAGTTGGGAGCGCCCGCGAGCCTCGCAGGTGCAACGGCATTCGGGCTTTGCGGGCCGTACGTCTCGACGGTCAACCTGTTGCCGTTTCTATTCAGCGTCAGCTGGGCGCCGTGGATCGCCCTCTACGCGCGGCGCTGGCTCCTCGCGCGGAGAGCGCGCGACTTCGCGGCGGCGGGCCTCGTCCTCGGGATGCAGGCGATCGTCTGCGAGCCCGTGACGCTTCTCCAGACGTGGGGTGTCATCGTCCTGTACGCGATCGGTGCCGGCTGGAAGCAGGGAGTGCTACGCGGGGCGATGAGAGGCGTGGCGCGATCGATCGGCCTCGTTGCGACCGGCATCGCAGTCGCCGCAGTCCAGTTTCTCCCCGCGATCGACCACGCGTACGACTCCGTTCGAGGCCGCGGCTTCGAGCTCTGGGTCGCCTCACGGTGGAGTGTCGCGCCCGTTCGCCTCATCGAGGAGATCTTCCCGAATGTGTTTGGCTCGTCGGAGGGGCTCGGGCGGCTCTACTGGGGACAGTTTCGATTCGGCATGGAAGCGGGCGGTCCGTTTCTCTACAGCATCTATTTGTCGGTCGCGATCGTAGCGCTCGTGGTTGCTGGAATGTGGGGACGCGTGGCAGGACGGGGATTGACGGCGCTCGTGGCGGTGCCTTCCATCGTGCTTTCCTTCGGCGCGCACACTCCGCTGCTTGCGCTGATGCACGGCGCGGGGCTGCTGCCGTCAGTCCGCTACCCGGAAAAATTCATGCTTGTCGCGTCGTTCGCGTTGCTGACTTACGCGGCGATCGTGTTCGACGCGATCGTCAAGGGTAACAGTGCGTTGGCACGAAGGGGGGCGTGGCTCTGCGCTGCGTCGGGCGTTGTCGCGGCGGTGGTGTTCATTCTTTGCTTCCAGCCCGGATATCCCGAATGGTTCATGGAGTTCTGGCGTCGTACTGACAGGAGCGCCGCATTGATCGCGCGGACGCAGTGGTTCGTCTCGGCGATTCGGAGCATCGCGTTCGCGTTCGCCTTCGCGGCACTCGCGCGCGACACGGGGAGGAAAGCGATCGCGCTCTTCGTGCTCTTTCTCGTCGCCGACCTCGCTCCTCTCGGCAATCAGATCAATCCCCGAATCGACCGGAGCTTTTTCGACACGCCGCCGCCTCTCCTCGCGAAGCTCGACATGCGGGGCACGAGACTCGCCCACGTTGCCGCGTTGCAGTTAGGCTCGAACGAGCAGAAAGCGTACTTCAAGTCGTACCGGACCTATTGGACGCTGCGAAACGGGCTCTGGCCCTACTCTCCCGCGCTCTGGGGTGTTCCGACCTGTCTCGAGTACGACGTTGACGAGACGCAGCTGACGGCGACGCGCGACGTGATCGAGCTAGCCGACGTACTGTCGAAGAGGGGGATCACGGATTGGATCCCGATCGTCGGAGCGTGGTGCGCATCGGGGCCGGTGCTCACCTACCGTCATCCGGCTGCCGAGTTGAAGCGAATCGGTGATCGCTGGGACGAGATCGAACCGGTCACGGTGGATCCGTTCGTGCGATACCCGCGGTATTTTTTTGCATCAGAAGTGGTCGCGGCTGCCGACAATACGGTACTAGCGGACTTGCTCGTCGCGCGACCGAGGAGTCCGCGCACGGCGTTCGTGAGGGAGGGCGCGTGGCGAGCCGGGAATGGCAGAGTCGTTGCCGCGCAGGAATCGGCGAGTCGCACGTTGGTCGATGTCGACGCCGGCGAAGACGCGTTTCTCGTTCTCGCTTCGACCTGGCACAAGTACTGGCGCGCAACGGTTGATGGCAGACAGGTGGAGATTGTTCCGACAAACGTCGCATTCCAGGGAATCGCAATCCCGAAGGGGGTGCATCGCGTGGAACTGCGCTACAGCAACCCGCTCATCGCGGTCGGAGGATTCCTGAGCCTGATGGCGCTCGCGACGCTTGCGGTCGTTGCAATCCGCGGCAACGGAAGAGCGGTTGGCGTAGGAGCGAACGAATGAGGTTGGTGAATCGGTGGTCGTCGTCATTTCGATGGGTCGTCGGGCTTGTGCTCGTCGTGTTCCTCGCGCTGATCGTTCTGACGTTCCGACTCTCGAAGCCTCTCGAGGATCGCACGTACGTTCCTTTGGAGGAAGTGATTACGCCGGAGATCACACTCCTCCAGGAGTACGTCCGGATCGACACGTCGAATCCTCCCGGCAGGGAGCTCGACGGCGCAAGGTTCCTCATCGCGGAGCTCGCACGCCGGGGAGTCACGGCGGAGTTGATCGAGTCGGCCCCCGGACGTGCGAACGTCTACGCTCGCATCAAAGGGAAACGCCGCGGTGACGGACTCTTGCTTTTGCATCACATCGATGTCGTTCCGCCAGGAGCGGAGGGATGGAGCGAACCTCCCTTTGCCGCGAAGACGAAGGCGAACATGCTCTATGGCCGGGGCACGCTCGACATGAAGTCCATTGGTATCAGCCACCTCCTCGCGTTCGCCGATCTCGCGGCGATGGAGAGCCCGCCTCAACGCGACGTCGTATTCCTCGCGGTCGCCGATGAGGAGGCGGGCGGTGCGTTAGGCGTCGCTTGGCTGCTCGCGAACCGTCCCGACGTGTTCGAAGATGTCGGCTTTGCACTGAACGAAGGTGGGATCAGCGAGACGGCCGAGGAGAAGCCGCGCCTTTTCGGAATCGAAGTCGGCACGCGCCAGCTCGTCAACCTCTCCCTGAAGGCGCGTGAACGGAGGCCTCTCGAGCTGGCCCGCACGGCGCTCCTCCCGTTCCAGAACCCCCGCGATCCGGAGCGCATTCTTCCCGAGGTTCCGGGGATTCTGAGAAACGCCTCGATGTACCGGATCGAGAAACGCGAGCTTCTTGCCGACGTCGAAGCGACGATCGCGAACGGCGATTTCTTCCGCTTGAGCACGGTGGATCGCTCGCTCTTCTTCTCCGCGATGAGTCTCGACGGCGTGCTCGCGGCGCCTGAAGGCGGCTTCACCATGAACGTCGTTCTGAACAACCTGTCGGACGTCAATCCTGACGATGCGATTGCGCGCGTCAGGCAGATCGTCGATCGATTCGGCGTCGCGATTGAGGTGGTCAGCAAGCAGGGGCCGTCGCCGATCACACCGACAGACTCGCGACTCTTTGCGCTCATCAGCGAGGAGGTCCGCCGTTCGTACGGCGACGAAGTCTTCGTCGGGCCGATTATTCTTCCCTTCTCCTCGAACGACTCTCGCTACCTGCGCCCGCGCGGGATCCGCGCGTACGGCCTTAGTCCGTTTCCCGTGACTCTCTACCAGACGTGGGGGATTCACGGGAGCGATGAGCGAATCCGGCTCGACTGGTTCGTCGAAGGTGTGAAGCTCACACGCCGCGTGGTGGCGAGGTTCGCGATGGAGCAGTAATTTGCGCTGGTCGGCGACAAAAATCGTCACTCGGATCGTGCCGCACGCGGAACGGACGCCCCAACGCATTTTGCGTCAAACGTTTAGCCTTCCGCAATCGTTGGTATGTTTCTTGAACTGCACCGCAGGCGGTATCCAACCGTAACAGGAGGAAAGGAATCTTATGATGCGAATCTCTCGTAAGCAGAAGGGTTTCACGCTCATTGAGCTGCTGATCGTCGTGGCGATCATCGGCATTCTGGCTGCGATCGCCATTCCGAACCTGCTCTCCGCGATGCAGCGGTCGAAGCAGAAGAGGACGATGGCAGACATGCGTTCCATCGCGACGGCGTGGGAGTCCTACGCAACGGACTACAACGCCTACAACGCTGCTGGTCAGGCGAGCTCGCTCGACATGGCCGACTTCAGCACCTACAGTTTCGCGAGCCTCATCGCGCGTGTCTCGCCGACCTACATTCGCGCTCTGCCCCAGAAGGACGGGTGGGGAAATGACTTCACGTACGCCATCGATAACTCCACCGCGCTCAAGGCTCAGGAGTACGTGATTCGTTCGTTCGGCAAGGACGGACTGGAATCCGAAGGCGGTTCCTACACGAATGGACCGCGCCACGTATTCGAGTGCGACATCGTCTTCACGATGGGCGCATACGTTTCGTATC
Organism: Acidobacteriota bacterium; assembly: GCA_016184115.1. GTDB lineage: Bacteria > Acidobacteriota > Thermoanaerobaculia > Gp7-AA8 > Gp7-AA8 > JACPDH01. The sequence continues at coordinate 89,109 of JACPDH010000077.1, forward strand.
CGGAAGGCGTTCAGCAGGCGAAGTCGGACTAACGCTGACTCTCTTCTCTAGTCTTGTAGTGGAAAAGGGCGCCCTCGGCGCCCTTTTTCCTTATGGACCGGGTCCGAGGACCGCGTTGTCGTTGTGTCGTGTTCCGTCGATCGCCTGCTATTCGCTGCAGCGGAATCGAGTCGATCGCCGCGCCGCTCGTCGTCGACGATGCCGATCATTCGTTATACTTCGCGCTGAATGCGCCGCCTCTCTGGAATTGCTCTCATCCTCTTCGTGCTGAGCTTCGCGCAGAACTGTCGCGAGGCGGAAGCGGTTTCCGAGTCGCCGTTCGACAAGGAAGCCCAGAGTTACTTCATCGACTATCTGAAGATCGACACCTCGAACCCTCCCGGGAACGAGACCACTGGCGCGGAGTTCCTTCGCGCAATCCTCGCGAAAGAAGGGATTGACGCAAAGCTCGTGGGACCCGACGCCGCGCGCAAATCGGTCTGGGCGCGACTCGAATCGGGGAGCAGCAAGCCTGCGCTCCTGCTCATGCACCACATCGACGTGGTTCCGGTCGCTGAGAAGGAGTGGAGCGTCGCTCCGTTCTCCGGTGAGAAAGCGAACGGCTACATCTGGGGACGTGGCGCGCTCGACATCAAGTCGCTCGGAATCGCCCACCTCATGGCGATCATCGACATTAAGCGGCGAGGCGTGCCACTCGACCGCGATATCGTGTTCCTTGGGGTAGCCGATGAGGAGACCGGCGGTAAGGCCGGCGTTCAGGCGCTGCTCGAACGGCAGCCCGAGCTCTTCAAAGGAGTCGGGTTCGTGCTCAACGAAGGTGGCGCAAATATTACGGTGGTCGATCGCATCGAGTCTTGGGGGATCGAAGTCGATCAAAAAGTTCCACTCTGGCTCCGCCTCACGGCGAAGGGCGAAGGGGGGCACGCGGCGATGCCTCCGCCGGATGGTGGAGCGACGCGAAAGCTGATCGAAGCCGCCTCCGCGGTCAGTGCCATTCCGATGCGTACGGAACTGCACCCTTCGGTCGAGACATTCTTCAAATCGATCGCGCCGACCAAGCCGGGCAAGCGCGGGCAGGTGCTCTCCGATCCCCGACGGCACATTGGTACTCCGCAGATCGCGGAGCTTCCGTACGGGCTTCAACTGCTTCTTCGCGACACGCTCGTGCTCACGCGACTCGAGGCGGGTACTTCGACGAATGCGGTGCCTGACATCGCGACCGCAGATGTCGACATCAGGCTGTTGCCAGGCAGCGACCCATCGGATCTCATCCGACAGGTTAAGCAGGTCGTCGGTTCGCTTGCGGAGGTCGAGGTGCTGCTCAGCGGGCCGACCGCCCCTGCGTCGCCGGTCGATACCGAGTTATACACCGCGCTCGAAAAGGTGCTGCGCAGCGCCGCGCCTAAGTCGAAAGTGGGACCGATGGTTTCCGCGGGCACGACCGACAGCCGCTACTTCAGACGGCGCGGTATCGTCGCCTATGGTTTCTCACCGTTCAAGGTCAACTACTACGACGGCGCGACTGTCCACGGCTCTGACGAAAGGATCCGCATCCGCTTTTTCCTCGAAGGAGTGGCGCTGACGCGGCAGATCGTGAGCAGTTTCTGCGCCCGCAAGGCCGCATGACGCGGCCGGCGTGGCGCCTGGCGGTGATCGCTGTCGTCGCGCTCGCTCCTTTTCTTCCGATGCTCGTGCGCGGCGAAGTGCCCGCGTTCCGCGACCATCGCGACTACTTCATTCCTCTTCGCGAAGCGACCGCCGAGGCGCTTCGGTCACACGAGCTTCCGCTCTGGAATGCGCTCAGCGGCTCCGGCGAGCCGTGGCTCGCGAACCCGCAGACGGGCGTGTTCTATCCGCCGGCCTGGATACCGGCAGTACTCCCGTTCGAGATTGGATACGTTCTCTTTCTCGCGCTCCATCTGGCAATTGCGGGATGGGGCTGGCGCCGCCTCATGATGCGGTGGACGGGTGACAGCGTGGCCACCCTCTCCGCCTGCGCGCTGATGCTCTCCGGTCCGATGCTCTCGCTTCTCGACGTTTCGAACTCGCTCGGCACCTTCGCGTGGATTCCGCTCCTACTTTCGTTTGCCCTCGAAGGGCGGCAGGATCGCGGCGCCGCGCGCGATGCGATCACGATCGCGCTCTGCTTTCTGGGCGGGGAACCGCTGCTCGCCCTGATCGCAGCAATTCTCTATTCGGGCATCAGACTCCTCCGTGAAGGAGTTGCCGCGGCGCGGCCCGTAGCGGGCGTGGCGATCGTGTCGTTCCTCCTTTGCGGCGTGCAGCTACTTCCCTTCGTCGAGAGTCTCCGCGACAGCGACCGGTCTGCGGGACTCGAGGCCACGTCGTCGCTCGCTCACTCGCTGGCTCCTGTCGATTGGCTTCGCATGGCGGTTTCTCCGATGGCACCCGGAGATCGCTCCGTTGCGATGGGCTCCCAGCAGTTTCTCCCGTCGATCTATGTCACGCCGCTTCTTGCGCTTCTGCCATTTGCGGTGCCGTTGCTCTGGCATCGTGGGAGGTTACCTCGACGAGCCTGCGCCGGGCTTCTTCTGCTCCTCGTCGCGTCGGCGTTTCTCGCGGCCGGCTCGAGCATGGCGCTGTCTTCGCGCGTCTATATGCTGCTGGGCCTCGCGGTGAATCGATACCCCGTCAAGCTCGCGTTGTTCGGAGTGCTCGCACTCGTTGCGCTCGGAACCATCTGCCTCGACCGCCTCCTCGACAGCCCGCGGCGAGACGCCTGTTGGGCGATCGCAGGCGTCGCGTTCGCCGCGACGATCCCATTCCTCGCCGCGGTCTCGGCCGGCGGCCACGCGGCCACGCTGCTGGCGGGCTGGGTCGTGCTGCTTGCCATTGCCGTCATCGCGAGACCGCCGCGAGTCTGGGTGGTTGCCGTCCTTGCGCTCGCGGTGTGCGCGGATTCGATCGCGTCGTCGCGGTTTCTGCTCGGATCACGCCCGCACACCTCCTCGATCACTCCGCACGCCGAGCTCATGAGGAGGGACAGAAAAGTCGCTCGCCTCGAGCAGCTCGACGTGCTCATTGATCCAGCAGCGAGTCGGGCGAGCCGCGAGTCATGGCTTGGTGGTTACCTCAATCTTCGCAACGGACAGCCTGACGCGATGACGGCTGCTCCGGTCGTCGACGCGCACTACCTCGTACTCCTCGACTACGCGCTCTCTCGACCGCGACTCGACATCCTCGACGTGATCGGCGTTGGGTATCTCCTGACCATGCGGCAATTCGACGCTCCAGGGTTCCGTCAGATCGGCGAGCGTGACGGAGTGCGAATCTACGAGCGCGATGCGGCGTTCCCGCCCGTCACGATCTGGGAGAGTCATGCGGTTGCGCGCGACCGCGACGACGCGTTCGCGTTGCTCTGGGGTGAATCGTGGAACGCGACGACGCGAATCGTCGTGACGGGCAGCGCTCCGGCACCTCTTCATGCCGCGGCCGCAGGCCCAGTGGGAACGGGGCGCGTCGTCGCAACGACCTGGCGGTCGCTAAGCGTTTCGGTGGAGTCGCCGCGGGGCGGCATTGCGGTCGTCACTCAGCGTGCGGCTCCTGGTTGGCGTGTCGTTGTCGATGGGTCTCCTCGAGAGGCTCTGCTCGTCGATGGCGTCTTTCGCGGTGTCGCGGTTCCAGCGGGCAGGCACACTGTAGTTTGGAGCTATGAGCCGCGATCGTTCGTCGCTGGCGCGGCCCTTTCGTTCACCGGTGCCGCGATCATCGCAGGCGCCCTCATTCGGCGTCGTCGGACTCGCCGCGCCTAGTTTCACGTGCCCGCAAAAGTCAAGGGCTTCCCATGCGACGCGCAGGTAGTAGAATTCCCGCTCGCTTTTCTTTTGGCCCGAGGAAAACATGTCCACGATTGACGACCGGTTGAATCAAATCATTCGCGAGCTCATCTCGAGCGGTATCACGCTTGAACAGGCAGTCGAGGCGTTCGAAGCGAAGTACATCGTCGCCGCGATGAAGGAGAATCGTGGCAACGTGACGAAGGCGTCGGTCGTTCTCGGCGTTCACCGCAACACGCTGCACAACAAGCTCCGCAGTCAGGCGATGCTCAGCGGTTACGTGGCGACGCTTCGTCCGCGGCGCTCCTCATCGAAGCGCGGCGCAGCCGTGCGGGCTCGCGCGGGTGGGCACGACAACGGCAGGAAGGACTGAGCCTCGGAGATCGCTCGCCGTGAGTCGGGGTGTTGGCGCCCATGACCGATCCCGCAAAGCAGATCAGATCGCTTCTCGCGCGCAGAGGATCGCGGGTCCTCTCTCCTGCCGACATTTTCAAGCGGCTGGCGGACGAGGCCGGCGGTGAGCCTCCGTTCACACTCGACGACGTAAGGAAGCGGCTCGAGCAGATGGAGCGCGATGGAGTCGTCGTCGCGGTCAGAGGCAAGCACTACTCGCTTCTCGAGTTCACTCCATTCGTCGCGGGTGCATTGCGCACGCGCTCGGACGGGAGCGCGACGGTACGCGTCGGCCCCGATCAGCCCGACGTGGCCATTTCCCGCAACGGACTTCGCGGTGCGATGAACGGGGACTTCGTCCTTGCCCGCGCGGATCGCGCCTCGGCCCCAAGGGGAAAGGGCCGGCGACGCGAACGAGTCGAAGGAGAGGTCGTCCGCATTCTTTGCCGCGAGCACCAACTCGTCGTCGGCCGCTTTCATCTCGACGAGCATCCGTTCGTCCGACCTTTCGACGTGCGGCTCGACACCGACATTGAGATCGATGTCGATTCGAGCATCGCGGCGCGCGATGGCGAGATGGTGAACGTCGAGATCACCCGGTATGGAGACCGCCGCGGCGGGCCCTCCGGCCGGATCGTAGAGGCACTCGGCATGCTCGGTGAGCCGGGCGTCGACATCGAAGTGGTCCTTCGCAAGCACCACATCCCGCATGCATTCTCCGATGACGTCATCGAAGCCTCCGAAGCGGTTGCGGTCGAAGTCGCTCCCGCGGAGATCGCGAAGCGAGTCGATCTTCGCGAGCGAGCGATCATGACGATTGACGGAGAGACGGCGAAGGACTTCGACGACGCCGTGGATGTGACGCGCCTCCCTAACGGGAACTTCGAGCTCGGCGTTCATATCGCCGACGTCTCGCACTACGTCACCGAAGGCTCTCCGATCGACCGCGAAGCGTTCGAGCGGGGAACGTCGGTCTACTTCCCGGGTCGCGCCGTACCGATGCTCCCGGAGCGCCTTTCGAACGGCATCTGTTCGCTCAATCCGCGAGTCGACAGGCTTACGGTCACCGCGCTGATGGAGATCGACCCGAAGGGCCGATTCGTCAACCAGAAGCTTTTTCGTTCCGTGATTCGTACGTGCGAGCGGATGACCTACACCGACGTCAATTCCCTGATCACCGGCGACGCCGAGCCCGAGTGGTTAGGGAAGCTCCAGCAACGCTACGAGGCGATTCTCCCGGCGCTCGAGCGGATGCGTGAACTGTTCGAGATCCTCAACGCGCGACGCAACGCGCGCGGATCGATCGATTTCGATCTTCCGCAGAGCGAGGTACTTCTGACCGAGGCTGGTGAGATCGAGTCGATCCAGGCGAGCGAGCGGAATGTTGCACACAGGCTCATCGAAGAGTTCATGCTCGCCGCGAACGAGGTCGTCGCCAGAACGCTCGTGTTCGCGGGCCAGCCAGGAATGTATCGCGTGCATGCACCTCCCGACGTCGGAAGGATGCAGGACCTCAAGGATCTCGTCGGCGAGTTTGGCCTCAAGTTTCGCGGTGACCCGGAACAACTCCGCCCGGCGGACCTCCAACGGCTCCTCGACGACGCGAAAGGGCGTCCCGAGGAGCGGTTCATCCACGAGCTGATCCTTCGTTCGATGACGCGCGCGATCTACTCCGAAGAGAACACGGGGCACTTCGCGCTGGCGCTCGAGCACTACTGCCATTTCACGTCACCGATCCGGCGCTATCCCGACCTCGTCGTACACAGGCGCCTCAACTTGCTGCTCGAACAAGGCGCGTTACTCGGCGAGAAGCTCGAACGAGCTGCCGCGTCCGACCCTTTCGTCGCACGGCAGGCGAGCGAGCGCGAGCGGCGTGCCGAAGAAGCCGAGCGCGAAGTGCTCGAATGGAAGAAGGTCATTTTCATGCGCGACAAGATCGGCAACGTCTACACGGGACGGATCGCCGGCGTCGTGCCGTTCGGGCTCTTCGTCGAGCTCGACGACTACTTCGTTCAGGGGCTCGTGCCGATCGCGTCGATCGGCGGCGACTACTGGCTCTTCGCCGAACGGGAACATCGGCTGCGTGGGCAATCGAGTGCGCGCGAGTTCCGGCTCGGCGACGAAGTCTCGGTGCAGGTTCGGAGCATCGACGAAGACAGGAGACAGATCGAGCTCCGGCTCGTCGAGGCGGGAGGCGTCGAAGTCGAGCGCCGGCGGAGCCGCACGGCGAAAGGGCGTCGCGGCGCATGACCCCGAGGGAGGGCGCGCGGCCACCAACGGGAAGGCTCGCGAAGGCGCTCGCAGCGCGCGATGAGGCTGTTCGCCGGCTTCATACGGCGGCAGACGCGCTCGACGACGCCTCGAGGAAAGGGCTCGACGTCGAGCTCAGCGCGGTATTCGATGCCTGCGTTGACGCCTTTCGTGCCGCCTGGCTCGAGTCATCCAGGATCGCGGCCGCGTTGGAGATCGCACGGACGCTCGCGATCCGCCTCACTCTCGTTCACAACTACAGCGTCGATCCGACGTCGGATCTCCGTCTGATTGCTTCGAGGCTTGCTGCGCTGCTCGACGCTGCATCCGAGCACCACAAACTTACCGCCGATGCGGCAGAGGCTGCGTACCTTCGCGGTGTGCTGCTGCTGCACGCGGGCGAGCGTGAGGACGCCCGGTTGGCATTCGAAGGTGCACTCCAGCTCGCATCGCATGCGACGGCCGAGCGAGTCGACTATGGCTCGTGTCTGCTGATCGCGCAGATCGCGCACGAAGAAGGGGACTGGAGCGACTCGATTCGCTACGCTGAGAAGGCGGCGAAGCTCGCGTCGAGCACCAATCTCGCGGCGCAGGCGCTCGCGGTTGTCGGATTGAGCCGTCACGCTCGCGGCGACCGCGCGCGGGCGCTCCATAAACTGGAGGACGCCCTTCGATTCTTCGACCCTTCGGAGCCGCTCTTCAACCCGTACTACTTCCGAAACACGATTCTCTTCTGCGGAATCGTCGCGCTCGACATGGGTGATGTCGTCGCTGCCGAACGCTACTTCCGCCGCGCGCTCGAGGTGACGTCCGCCGACTCCTACGACGCCTTCGACGCGCACGCGCGTCTCGGGCGAGTCCTTCTGATGCAGCGCCGCGAGCGTGAGGCTGCCGCGGAGCTCGAAAAGGCTCTGGCGACCTACCATTTCGCGGAGTGCGAGCCGGTCGTCGATGTCTTGTTCGAGCTCGGAACGCTCTACGCCGCGCTCGGTGACACGACGCGTGCGCGCCCGCTGCTCCACCGCGTTCTGACGTCCGACATTGCTCATCCCGGCAAGGGTGAAGCGTCGCGACTCCTCGGTCGCGCCGTGATCGGCTAGACTTCCACGAGAGACACGAGATGAAACTGATCGTCGGCCTGGGAAATCCGGGCGGCCGCTACGAACGTACTCGTCACAACGCCGGATTCATGGTCGTCGACGCGTTCGCGCGGAAGTTCCGGATTGAGATCGATCGCCACGAGCGCGACGCGTTCGTCGGCAAAGGCCAGATTGCGGGTCGTACCGTGATGCTCGCGAAGCCCCAGACGTTCATGAATCTCTCCGGCGAGGCGGTCTCGAAACTGGTCAAGGCGCACATCGAGTCGCTCGACGACCTCGTGGTCATTTACGACGACATCGACCTTCCAGTCGGAAAGCTGCGGATCCGACAGGGAGGCGGCTCGGGGACCCACAACGGAATGCGATCGCTCCTCGCCTCACTCGGCACCGAGAAGTTTCCGCGCATCCGCTTCGGTGTGAAGGGGGACGACTACGCCGAGGCGCGGGACCTCGCCGACTATGTGCTCGACGACTTTCCCGCCGCGGACGAACCGAAGGTCGAGAGCACGATCGGGCGCGCGGTCGACGCGCTCGCGGTGATTGCGCGCGGTGACCTCTCCCGTGCGATGAACCAGTTCAACCGCGATCCGGCGGAAGGTGAGGAGAAAGCGTGACGAGACCGGAGACACTTGGCGAGCTTCGCGCTTCGGGTTACGCGCCGCGCTCCGTGAAGGACGAGCTTCGCGAGAATCTGACGAAGCGACTCGCCGCGCGCGAGACGGTCTTCCCTGGAATCCTCGGCTACGAGCGCACCGTCATCCCTGCCTTACAGAACGCGATTCTCGCGAGGCACGACATCATTCTTCTCGGTCTCCGCGGCCAGGCGAAAACGCGTCTGCTCCGCTCGCTCGCGCAACTGCTCGATGAGGAGATCCCGGTCGTCGATGGCTGCGAGATCAACGACGCGCCGTTCGATCCCGTTTGCCGGCGCTGCGGACGGCTGCTCGAAGAGCTCGGCGACCAGATGCCGATCGCCTGGTTGCCGCGCGTCGATCGGTACCGCGAGAAGCTCGCCACGCCTGACGTTACAGTCGCCGACCTCATCGGCGACATCGACCCGATCAAGGCGGCGAACAAGCGCCTTACATACGCCGATGAGGAGGTCATTCACTTCGGCATCATCCCGCGGACGAATCGCGGCATCTTCGCTGTGAACGAGCTTCCCGACCTCGCACCGCGCATCCAGGTTTCGCTGCTCAACATTCTCGAGGAGCGCGATCTCCAGATTCGCGGCTTTCCGGTTCGGATTCCGCTCGACGTCGTCCTCGTCTTCAGCGCGAATCCTGAGGACTACACGAGTCGCGGGAACATCATCACGCCGCTCAAGGACCGGATCGACTCGCAGATCCTCACGCACTATCCGAAGTCGACCGACGTCGCGCGCGAGATCACGAGGCAGGAGGCATGGCTCGACCGCGACGGCGTCAAGGCGCGAATCGTGATTCCGGAACAGGTACGCGAGCTCGTCGAGCAAATCGCCTTCTCCGCGCGCGAATCGGAGCTCGTCGATCAGTCGTCGGGCGTCTCGGCGCGCATGCCGATCTCTGCGATCGAGATCCTCGTCTCGAATCTCGAGCGGCGCGCCATCGCGACGGGCGATCGTGAGGTCTACCCACGCCTCGCCGACCTGGCGATGGTGCTTCCCGCGATCACCGGAAAGGTCGAGATGGTCTACGAAGGGGAGCAGCAGGGATCGGAGGTCGTCGCGCGCAAGCTGGTGGGAGACGCCGTCACGAAGCTCTTCGAGCAGACGTTTCCTCCAGTCGAGCGCGCAGGGCGGGGCGTGGCCGCCGGGCGCGACCGCGAGCGACGTGGGTACGGGGAGATCGATCCTGAGCTCCGTGACGATGGCGAGGCGAGGCGACGGAGGAAACAGAGAGCTGAAGAGCACGAAGAGCCACGCGCCGAGGGAGATCCCGACTACGAGGCAATCGTCGCATGGTTCATGTCGGGCAATCGGATCACGCTCTCGGATGAGCAGCCGTACGACGAGTACTTCCGCGAGCTGCAGCGTGTTCCGAAGCTTTCAGACGTCGCTCGAAGGCATGCAAAGCCTTCGTCCGAGCCAGAGCTTGCGTTCGCAATGGAGATGATCCTCGAGGCGCTTCACCAGGCGCTTCGCCTCAGCCGGGAGGACCTCGATTCGACGATCACCTTCACGGAGCTCATGAAGTTCAATATTCTGCGTACAATCAAGTAGCCATGGCTAAGTTGACGATCGAAATCGAGCCAGCGCTGCAGAGGCAGATCGAGCGAATTGTGCGCGATGGTTGGTATCCCGACGCGTCGGCGCTCGCGGTCGAGGCGCTTCGGCAATACGCCGAGGCGAAGAGTCATCTTGGAGACTCGCCGCCGCTTCTACATCGCTTTGCGGCGGACGCGCTCAACGCATCGAAGCCTGAGACTGCGCTGAAGTTCGTCTCGCGCGGAATCACGCTTCTCGATTCTCAGGCGATCGCCGATCTCGGCCTCTATCAGAAGCTGGTCGAGCTGAAGGTGCAGATCCTCCTCGTGTTGGAGCGAGCAGACGATGCGATCGTCACGCTCGACGCCGCGAAAGACAAACTGCCGAACAACCCGACGATCGACGGCTGGCTGAAGAAGCTGAAAAAGTAGCGATCGAAGAGGGGCGGAGAGGATGCGTCGTCGGAATGATCGACGCGCATCGGCGCGTATTCGTTCAGTACAGAGTGCAGCTGAGCTCTGCTCCTGGTTGCCCGGCATGCGATTCCGCTACGGCTATCTCGACCCCGACTTGATCCGACAGCTTCTGTCGGAGATGGGGTTGCGCCGCCTTTTCAACCACCTGCTGCTCCAGACCGGTGGAGACGTGAACGAAGCGATGGCGTGGATGCGTGAGTTGCAGCGGCGCGGCTACATCGATGCGGGGCTCGACCTCGACGCGTTCTTCGCCCGGATGGTTGACGAGAATCTGATCGGTGATGACGGCGACGGTAACTTCATGCTCGCGGCAGGTGGCGAGCGGCAGATCCGGCGTGACGCGCTCGATCAGATTTTCGGTGGGCTGCGCAAGGGAGGCGCGGGATACCACTCGGTCGCGTCGGAAGGAGAGGGGAGCGAGCGCCTCACCGAAACGCGGCCCTGGAGATTCGGTGACGACCCGATGAGCCTCGACGGAATCCGCACACTGCAGAATGCGATGAAGTCGGGCGATCCGTTCGGCGAGATCGAGATCACCGAGGACGATCTCGAGGTTTTCGAAACGGAGCACGACTCGAATTGCGCGACCGTCGTCATGATCGATATCTCGCATTCGATGATCCTTTACGGCGAGGACAGGATCACGCCGGCGAAGAAGGTGGCTCTCGCGCTGACCGAGCTGATCCTGACGAAGTACCCGAAGGATTCGATCGACGTCGTCCTCTTCGGCGATGAGGCGATCGAGGTGCCGATCTTCGAGATTCCGTACGTGAAGGTGGGCCCGTACCACACCAACACGAAAGCGGGGCTCGAGCTCGCACAGGCGATCCTCCGCAGGCGAAGGCACGCGAACAAGCAGATCTTCATGATCACCGACGGGAAGCCTTCGGCGCTTCATGAGGGAGGAAGGCTCTACACGAATTCCTTCGGACTCGACTTGAAGATCGTGAACCGGACGCTCGAGGAAGCGGAACGATGCCGCCGCGCGGGCATCCCGATCACGACCTTCATGCTTGCGACCGATCCCACGCTCGTGAATTTCGTCGAACAGCTCTCTCGAATCAACCGTGGACGTGCCTTCTACAGCTCGCCTGACCGGCTCGGCGAGTACATCCTCGCCGACTACATCCGGAACCGGAGAAAGTTCGTCCACTGATGAAGCGACTCGAGAGTCTCGGCCTCCTCGTCGTACTTGCGATGCGGCTCTCGGCACAGTCGAACGAGAGCGGGTACGTGTCGTTGCAGTCGGGCACAGCCGGCGGCGGAACTCCCGTGCACAATCGCGGAATCCTCGGGCAGGGTCAGGTCATTGCGATTCTCGACACGGGGCTCGATTGGGATAGCTGCTGGTTCAGCGAGCCTGACGGATCGCCGCCTCCGGTCAACCTGACGATCGACGGGCGTGTCGTCGACGCGAACCGACGGAAGGTGATCGCCTACGACTTCCTCTACTCCTGTATCGAGTGGCCGTTGTCGGCGTCGTGCGAGGTTCCACTCGACGCGAGCGCGTGGGATAACCAGGGGCATGGTACGCACGCGGCCGCCGGGGCTGCGGCCGACAAGGGTGCGATGCTCGCGCACGATTTCGGCGACGCGCTTGCACCCGGCGCAAAGCTGGTGATTCAGGACGGGGGATACATCGGGGGCGACAATTGTGCGCAACGCCCAGGCTTCGGCTGCCCGCTTCGAGACCTTCGCCCGGTCCTACGACAGGCATACGAGCAGGGGGCGCGCGTTCATTCGAGCTCGTGGGGAGATCGGCAGGGTGTTGCGCCGCCGGCAAATCCCCCGACTGGCAACTATTCGACTGGTGCACGTGACATCGACGCGTTCGTCTACGAGAAGCCCGACATGGTCGTCGTGTTCAACACAGGCAATGCAGGCGAGCTTGGGGCGATGTCGCAGTCGAGCCCGGGGAACGCGAAGAACACGATTCAGGTTGGAGGCTCGTCGTTCGCGACCCCGCTCCTGCACGCGGTCGCTTCCTACAGTGGAATAGGGCCGACGCGCGATCAGCGAATCAAGCCCGATCTCGTCGGCCCGCTGAACGTGTACGGCGCAGACAGCGATCTATCGGTCGGAACTGCGAACTGCGACGGGAGCTATCAGGGGGGGACCTCCTTCGCGTCGCCGCCTGTTGCCGCCGCGGCGGCGCTCGTGCGCCAGTACTACCTGGAGGGGTGGTATCCAACGGGAGCGCGTGTCGCATCGAACGCGATCGCGCCGAGCGCAGCCCTCGTGAAGGCGACGCTGATCGGCGGTGCACGCCTCGTCCCGTACTGGAACAGCGCGTCGGGAACGGTGACGATCGACGCCGTTCCATCGTACGAACAGGGCTTCGGATTTCCGGTACTCGACGATGCGCTCTACTTCGCGGGCGACCGTGCACGGCTCTTCGTGCGCGATCGATCGCTTGCGGACGGACTGAAAGTGGAAGAGAGCGAGGAGCTCATCTTCGATGTCGCGTCGACGGAAGAATTGCGCGTTGCGCTCGTCTGGACCGACCCACCCGGCACGCCTGCAGGATTCACGAGCAGCACGCAGCAGCTCGTGAACGATCTCGATGTCGTCGTCGTCGAGCCGTCCGGCACGACGCACTACGGCAACGAGCAGCTTCATCCCGGTGCGCGGGAGACGCGTAACAACGCGGAGGTCGTTCGCGTAGCTTCGCCGGCGTCGGGTCGCTGGAAGGTGCGAGTCGAAGCTCCACGCCTCGGCCTCGGGCCGCGTCAGGGCTGGGCCCTCGTCGTCATCGGCGATTTGCACGAGTCGGTGGCGCAGACGCGGCGCCGCCCCGTAAGGCCAGGCAGTTAGGCCGGCATGGTGCGCTCGCTCCGACGGGGTTCGCCTGTCATCTCACGTCGAGCCGCGCCCGCTGGAATCCGGCCAGATTCGAGATGTTGTCCTGCACGGCCACGGCGACGATGTTCTCCCCACGTCGCATCAGAAGGTCCATCGCGAAGGTGAACTCGTTACGCTCGAGCGCCCGAAGTTGCGTCGGCGTCAGGTTGACCGCCTGTCGCTGCCGGTTGATGTTGGAGATGCCACCCTTTCCGTCGCCGACTCCGACGAAGACCGAGAATGTGCCCGACATCTTCTCTCCGTTAGGGATGAGCGTGATGGCTTCAGTCGGGATCTTGACCTCGAGTGTAACGCTATAGGTGCCGCGTTTCGCTTTCTGAGGCTTGCCGGTGGTCAGTCGAATCGGCAGCTCGCCTGCGCCGGTCTCGTAGAAGAGGTTCGCGACGACGCGATCGACCATTTCGTCCTGCGGTGTCTTGGCGTAGTAGTTCCGGCGTGTTCTCACTTCGAGTCCGGGTCGCTTCGTGCGGACGATCAGCTTCCGCTCGCCCGGTGCCGACGACTCTGCTGCGCGGAACCCGAGAGCGTAGTAGGTGTCGAAGTCGCGCTCGATCGACCTGAACGATTGGCGAACGTCGCTTCGCTCGAGAAACGCGAGGCCGCCGGTTGCGGCCGCGATCGACTGGAACGCGCTGATGCCACTCATCGAGTCGAGGAATCCTACCGAAGCAGAACGATCGCCGCGGCTCTCCGCCATCGACTCGGTGAGATTCTGCGACGCCGCCGGGTTGAGCATGTAGACCGTGACTCCATTCGCGTTTGCGATCCGGCCGACGCTCTCGATCAGGAGTGACTCGGGAGGCGCGAGCGACTCCGCGTGCGACATCACGACCGAGTCGCCGCCACCGGTGACGTGAGGCTGGAAGGTGTCGTTCACGTATTGGAACATTTCGATTCCAGGACGTAGCGAGAGCTCCTCACCAATGTAGACCATCGCCTTCTTGCCCGACACGCCGGCGAGCGTCGACAGAAGACCGTTGATCGCCGTCACGCGAGCGCGAAGCTCGGTGCGCTTCTCATCGGCGTACGCGTGACCGATCGAGATCGAGTCCTTGTACGCATCCTTCATCGTGTAGGTCGAGTCGCGATCGAGAGCCATCTCGAGATCGCTGCGAACCCGGTCTTCCGCCTGGCGCCTCCTGAGTGAGCGCGCGGACTTTCCGGTGTTCATCTTCGCAAGCCCGACGAGCTGGCGCTCAAACTCGCTGATCAACGACGTGAATGGCACTTCGACGCGCAATCCGTCGTTCCAAACGGCGAGCATTGCCTGATCGCCTGGGCGAAGCAGTTGACCCGTCAGCCCTCGAATTTCCTCGAACACGCGGTTGCGGTTGAAGGGGTGAAGCGTCTCGCCGTCGACGAGGAAGATCATCTTGCGGCTTCGCTGCTCGTCGATCCGATCTGTCGGGGTGCCGCCTTCAGTCGGGCGCAACGCAGGCAGGACTTCCTCGCGGACTTCCGAGAAGTTCGAGATCTCGCGGCGTGCGCCGTTCTCGAGAATCTCGAAGTCGTCGCCTGTGAGGCCGGCGACCGGCCGCCCCGCGGCGTCGGTCACGAAGATGTCGAGACTGACGACGTCGACGTCGATCGTCTCGACGACGATCTCATCGGTTGGCACCTCCGCGTACGTCGTGGCGGCGAGGAAGAATGCCGGTAAGAGGGTGGCCCATCGACGTTTCGTCATCGGAGCTCTCCTGACAGTTTGTTAGGTCGGGAGTCTATGGGAGAGAGGGGCGTAGGTTGTTACGGACCCGTTCCCAAATGGAGCCCGGAGCGTGACACCTTGCCAATTCCCTGTGACGCCCGCGCCCAAACGATGCATGCGACCGTGATCACCGTCGTTTCATCGCGACCCCTGCGTCGGTTAGTCTTGTCGCGCAATGGGCGACTACTCGGAGTTCGGACTGAAGATCCGCGCAACGCTTGCGGTTTACCGATGGCAGCGGATCGACCCGATGCCGTGGGCCGAGCTGGGCAGGCCGGTCGCCGAAGCGAACGTCGCGCTCGTGTCGACCGCGGGGCTAGCGCTGCCAGGGCAAGCGCTCTTCGATGACGGAGTGAAGGGGGGCGACTTCTCATTTCGCGAGGTTCCGTCGTCGACCGATCCGCAGTGCCTCGTCGAGTCGCACCGGAGCGACGCATTCTCCCGCGACGGACTCGCGGAAGACCGAAACCTGGTCTTTCCGATCGACAGAATGCACGAACTCGAGCGAGAGGGTGCGATCGGGAGGTTCAACGCGCGCTGCATCTCGTTCATGGGCTCGATCACGGCGCCGAGGCGGCTGATGCTGGAGACGGCGCCACGTGCCGCGGAGATCCTTGTCGGCGACGGCGTCGACGTCGCGCTCCTCGTCCCTGTCTGACCGACCTGCAATCAAACGGTCGGTCTGATCGGCGCGGAGATGGAGAAGCGAGGGATCGCGACGGTCGTTCTGTCGCTCCTCCGCGACGTCACGGAGAAGGTGGGTCCGCCACGTGCCCTATGCGTGCCGTTCCGGCATGGTTACCCGCTCGACGTTCCGTCGAACCCTGCGAGGCAGCGACGCGTGATCAAGGCGGCGCTCGAACTGCTCATTCGGCCGCGAAGCGAGGCGCCGGTACTCGTCGACTACGTGCCGTAGTGGCCTGTATTGAAGGAATTGGTACCACGGTAGCAATTCCTCCGATACAGGCCATTAGTCGTCGCGAACGGCCGCGGCTCCTCCGCGTGACGTCCTTTTGCCACTGGCAGGAACGACCTCCAACGCTTTTGCTAGAATCGCGCCGCCATGCTGTCACGAGAATATCTGCGCGAATCCACCGATGCCTACCGCGAGGCCCTGAAGAACCGTCGTGCCAGCGTCGATCTCGATCGTTTCCTCGAGATCGATGCGGAGCGCAGGCGCGTGATCGTCGAGGCCGAGCAGCTCAAGAACCAGAAGAACGTCGCCTCGCAGGAGATCGCCCTCCTCAAGAGAGAGAAGAAGGACGCCGCGGCCGAGATCGATGCGATGAGGCAACTCGGCGAGAGGATCAAGGATCTCGACGTTCGTCAGGCCGAAATCGAGCAGGAGCTTCACGACCTCGAAATGATCTTCCCGAACGCCCCTCATGCGTCGGTCCCCGTCGGGCCCGACGAGAGTGCGAACAGGGTTGAGCGCGTCTGGGGCGCACCACCTTCATTCGAGTTCGAACCGAAGAACCACTGGGACATCGGCGAAGCTCTCGGCATCCTCGACTTCGAGCGTGCCGCGAAGATCACGGGCGCACGCTTTGCGGTGATGATCGGTGCGGCCGCGCGCCTCGAGCGCGCGCTGATCAACTTCATGCTCGATGTCCACACGCGCGAGCATGGATACGTCGAGGTGCTTCCGCCATTCATGGTCAACGCCGACTCGCTGCGCGGAACGACGCAGCTGCCGAAGTTCGAAGCGGATCTCTTCAAGCTTCAGGGCGAGAAAGAGTATTACCTCATCCCGACCGCCGAGGTGCCGGTGACGAACCTGCACCGTGACGAGATCCTCGATGGCGACAGGCTGACGATCTCGTACTGCGCCTACACACCCTGCTTTCGCAGTGAGGCGGGCTCGTACGGAAAGGACACACGCGGTCTGATCCGCCAGCATCAGTTCGACAAGGTCGAGCTCGTCAAATTCTCGCGCCCTGACACTTCGTGGGCCGACCTCGAGACGCTCACCGCGAATGCGGCGACGATCCTCGAGAAGCTCGGGTTGTGCCACCGCGTCGTCACGCTCTCGACCGGCGACATGGGGTTTGGCTCGGCAAAGACCTACGACATCGAAGTCTGGCTCCCCGGCCAGGCGACGTTCCGCGAGATTTCGTCATGCACGAATTTCCTCGACTTCCAGGCGCGGCGCGCGAACATCCGCTTCCGCGGCGACGGGAAAAAGACCGAGCTCGTACACACTCTGAATGGATCGGGTCTCGCGGTCGGGCGAACGCTCGTTGCGGTCCTCGAGAATTACCAGCAGGCCGATGGCTCGGTCGTCGTCCCTAACGCACTGCGTCCCTACATGGGCGGAATCGAACGGATCTCAAAGTGACGCGCTTCGAGCTCCATGCGAGGCGCCGATGAGACCAGTCATCGGCATCGGCTGCGACGTCGAGCCTTCACCGCATGGCGAAGGGCGTGAGTTGATGTACGTCTACGGCACCTACCTCGAGGCGATCGAGATGGCGGGAGCGATCCCGCTCCTCCTTCCGCCGATCGAAGAGGTGCTGGAGCGGACGCTTCCGCTGCTCGACGGGGTGATACTCGCCGGTGGTGATGACCTCGATCCAGCGAGCTACGGTGAGGCGAACGCGGCGTGCCGCGAGCTACTCGATGGCCGCCGCCAGCGCCATGACCTGGCCCTTGCGCGGCTGACGCGCGAGCAGAGGATTCCTACGCTCGGGATCTGCCTAGGCGCCCAGCTGATCAACGTCGCCGCAGCGGGCTCGCTCGTGCAGGACATCGGCTCCACGCTTCCCGAGTCGATTCAGCACACAGGCCGGACGGGGACGCGAGGGCGCCATCGCGTCTCGATCGAACAGCGCTCCCGGCTTGCAGCGGTTCTCGGCGCGATCGAGGTCGACGTGAACTCAGGGCATCACCAGGCGGTGAAGGATCCCGGTCGCGGGCTCTCGATCGTTGCGCGTTCCGGCGATGGGGTCGTCGAGGCAATCGAAGACGCATCGCATCCGTTCTATGTTGGCGTGCAGTGGCACCCCGAAGAGATGCTCGCGGAGGAGTCCGCGCAGCGTCTGTTTCACGCGTTCGTCGAAGCGGCAAGGACGTGCGGGCGGCTGCGGCGCAAGTCGTGACGGCTCCGCCACTCCTGCGCGGAATAGCCCTTGGAAGCGACTCGTTGCGGCGAGTTTGACGGAGGCTCGATTGAAGCGGATTTCAGGACTCGCCGCGCTCGTCGTGGCGATGACGCTCGCACCGCAGGTTGCGGCTGCCGGTACATGGCACAAGACGGTCGCCAAGGCGCAAGCCGAGGCGAAGCAGGGCAATAAGCTGATCGTCGTCGACCTCTGGGCCGACTGGTGTGGCTGGTGCAAGCGCATGGATCAGGAAGTGTTCCCGTCCGAGACCTTCCAGGCCGCCGCCAAGAACTGGAGCCTTCTGAAGCTCGACACCGAGGATGGCGCCGAAGGATCGAAAGTGGCCGCGCAGTTCGGAATTCGCAGCCTTCCGACGCTTCTCGTCCTCACGCACGATCTCACGCTTGCAGGAGTCGTCCAGGGATACGCGCCACCGGAGCAGTTCGTCGCCCGAGTCGAAGCGGTGGAAGATAGCTTCCTTACGTTCCAGAAGAAAGTCCACGCCGAGCCGAAGAATGCAAGCGCGAGAGCAAAACTGACGCTGACCGACGAGATGGTCGACCGGCACGATTACGTGCGAGCCGAACCGCGTCTCGTTGCGCTGACAAAGAGCAGCGACGCTGCCGTACGCGACGAGGCCTACAACATGCTTGCCGGGATCTACGTCGTGCAGCAGCAGTTCGCGAAGGCCGAGACGACGCTCAAGCAGGCGCTCGCGGTGACCTCCACCGGAGAGATCGCCGAGCGCAACCAGATGAACCTCGCGAATGTCTACATGGGGATGCGAAACTACCCTGCGGCGGTCGCCGAGCTGAAGAAGTTCAGGACCCGCTATCCGAAATCCGAAATGATCCCGAGCGTCGACGCGATCATCACGCAGCTCGAGAAACAGATTCCTGCCCGATAGGCGGCCCCGAAATCCATGACATCCCCCTCGCGCCTTCCCCTGCAGGCCGCGGCGCTTCTGATCGCGGCAACCTCGCTTCACTCACAACTCAGTCCCGCTGGATTCGGCGGTGATTCCGCGACTCCAGTCGTCGAAATCGACGCGAAGTTCCTGAAGCCCGTGGCTGGCCGGATCGACGGCGTCGTCACGGTCACGATCCCCGAGACGTGGCACGTCAACTCCTACAAGCCGAAGGACGAGTTTGCGATCCCGACGAAGGTAAGGGTCGAATCGCCCGCGTTTGCGATCGACGCGATCGACTATCCCCCGCACGTCGAGCGGGCGTTTGGTTTTGCCGGCGGTCAGATGCTTGCGGTGTACGAGGGGACGGTACGGATTCCCGTTCACGGAAGCGCGAGCGCGGCCGACGGCGACGTGACGGTCGGCGTCTACTACCAGGCCTGCAACGACACGATCTGCCTTCCGCCGAGAGAAGTGATGAAGGCATTCACGTTGTCTGCGATCACCGTCGATTCGCTCGGCGAGGCGGCTCCGGCCGGAGGCGCATTCCAGAAGCTCTCGGACGCGCCGGGGGGCAGCTCGCAGGGGCTCTTCAGCGGCGACATCGGCTCGACGTTTCAGTCGCGTGGGCTCGCGACGACGCTGCTCGTCGTCTTTGTCCTCGGTATGGCGCTCACGCTGACTCCGTGCGTCTATCCTCTCATCCCGCTGACGATGGCCTTCTTCTCGTCGCAGACGGGAGGGAGCACGGCACGTCGTTTCGGCTTGTCATCGACGTACGTTCTGGGAATTGCGATTACCTACTCGACGCTCGGAGTTTTTGCGGCGATGAGCGGAGCGCTCTTTGGTGCGTGGATGCAGAAGCCGGTCGTTCTCGGCTTCTTTGCGCTCTTGATGCTGTTGCTCGCGCTCTCGATGTTCGGCCTTTACGACATCAACGTGCCGCAGTTCATCGCGAGCCGTGCGAGCGCAAGGGCCGGGTTCATCGGATCGCTCACGATGGGACTGCTTGCCGGCATCGTCGCGGCACCCTGTGTCGGCCCATTCGTCGTCTCTCTGATCGCACTCGTGTCGCAGAGCGGCAACCCATACCTCGGGTTCCTGCTCTTTTTTGTCCTGGCGTTAGGTCTGGGAGTTCCCTTCCTCGCGCTCGGCATCTTCTCGAGCGGTGCGAGCTCGCTCCCGCGCTCCGGCCCCTGGCTCGTGAAGATCAAGCAGGCGCTCGGCTTCGTCCTGATTGCGATGGCGTTCTACTTCCTCCGGCCCGTGACCGGCGACGAAGTCTATCGCTGGGGCGTGGCAGCGAGTCTCGTGCTCGGTGCGCTATTCCTTTTCGTCCGGAGCGAGCGGACCAAAGCTGGCAACGTGATCCGACTCGTCTGCGGGCTCCTTCTGCTGGCCGGTGCCGTGCCGTTCGTGATGCCGAAGTCGGGTGGTCCCGAGATCCAGTGGGCGCGTTACGACGACGCTGCGATCGCCGCGGCCGCGCGCGAAGGAACGCCTGTCATCATCGATTTCTACGCAGATTGGTGCCTCCCTTGCAAGGAGCTCGACCACAACACCTTCAACCAGTCAGGTGTCGTTGCCGAGTCGAAGCGTTTCGCGACATTCAAGGCCGACCTCACGCGAGGAGACGACGAGCGATCGAAGGAGCTCGTGAAGCGCTACGGAATCGTGGGCGTCCCGACGATCGTCTTCATCGACGCAACGGGGACTGAGCTTCGCGAGCTTCGCCTCGCGGGATTCGAAAAGCCCGAGCAGTTCCTCGCCAGAATGAAGAAGGCGAAGTAGAGACATTTCGGATTTCGAATTTCGGATTTCGAATTTGCTTCGCAAGGCTGCGATCGCCACGCTCCCTTCAGGGTGAACTTCGGCGTGGGCCGGGAGATCCGAAGTTGCTTCTGCGTGGCCACCCCAGCCTTGCGAGGCAAATCCGAAATCCGAAATTCGAATTTCGAAATCCCAAATCCGAAATGCCTTCCTACTCCGGCACTTTGATCGTCGGATCTTCGGCTCGACGCCGGTAGAGGATCGCGACCTTGCCGACGAGGCCGACGACTTCGGCGGTGGTCTGCTCGGCGAGCATTCCTGCAAGTTGCTTGCGTTCGTCACCTTCGGCGTCGATCTTCACTTTGATCAGTTCGTGTGATTCGAGGGCGCGTCCCGTCTCGGTAGAGACGCCCGTTGTGAGCCCGTGCTGGCCGATTCGGACGATCGGGTCGAGGTGGTGAGCAAGAGCCTTCAGGTACTTTCTCTGGCGTGGTGTCAGCATCGATGGCCTCGGGGAAGGGAATGCGCGTCGCCGCGGCGTCATTGTAGCGGAGTCGGTCGGCTCGAACGCCGCTCATTTGACTGACTCGGAGGGCATGCGCTAGAGTTTGCCGCCCTTTGGAGGAGAGTATGGATCGCCAGGAACGCCACGACATCAAGCACGACAAATTCGTCGACGAGGTCGGTCACTACTACGACGAAGTCCGGAAGAACTCGCAGCGCGTTGTCATCGGAGTCGTCGGATTGCTCGTCATCATCGGAATCGGAATCGCGATCTGGGGATGGAACGCGCGGCAGGAGAAGGCAGCGCAGTCGCTCCTGGCCGGCGCGATCGAGACGTTCGAGGCACCGGTTGGTATCGACGCCGTCGCCGATCCGAACCGTAAGGGTCCGGCCTTCGCGACCGAAGCGGAACGAGTGAAGGCGGCGGAAGCGAAACTCAACGACGTCGCCTCGAAGTACTCGGGCAGCGATGCCGCACAGGTGGCGGGTCTCTATCTCGCGCAGATCGACATCTCGAAAGGGCAAACTGACGCTGCCATCAAACGCTACGAGGAGTTCGTCAAGAAGAACTCCGGCAGCCTTCTAGCGGGTGGCGCGCAGATGAGTGTCTATCAGCTCAAGATGGCGACCGACGCGAAGATCGTCATTCCGGAGCTCGAGAAGGCCTCACAGGACGAGAAGTCGCCGCTGCCGAAAGAATCGGTCCTTTCCCTCCTCGCCGAGGCCTATGAGAAGAGTGGAGACAAGGCGAAAGCGATGGACGTGTATCGCCGGATTGCGACCGAGTTTCCGCAGACGTCATATGCCGCCGACGCGCAGCAGAAGATCAACCGCGGCTGACGCGCCGACCTCTTGCAACGTATCCCGAAGCGCGGCCAAACGGCCGCGCTTCGTGCTTGATGGCGCCGCGCTGTCCCTTTAGGTTCGATCGTTCGGACACCGATCGCGGGAAACGACGAGCCCGCCACCGGCCACCGGCCGGCGCGCCCGGGCGACATCGTGCGATCCACCGTCGTGATCGTTGACCGCGGCGTGTTTCCCGATAAGCTGGCCTGAAGCCATACGCATTACGGAGGCTTCTCATCATCTACGTCGCGGGTCTCGTGCTCCTCTTCTGGTTCGTAATGTCGATCCAGACGCTCGTCAACCTCGTGACGATGCCTCGCCTTCGCGGAGCCGTTCATCCATCTGCAGGCGAGCCGCTCGTCTCGATTGTGATTCCGGCGCGCAACGAGGAAGCGCATGTCGGCGCGACGGTCGAGTCAATGTTGGCGCAAAGCTGGACGAGGCTCGAGGTGATCGTCGTCGACGATCTGTCGACGGACGGCACCGCGGAAGTCGTTCGTGCGCTTGCCAAGCGCGATCCGCGCGTTCGACTCGTGGAGGGTGCGCCGCATCCCGAAGGGTGGCTCGGGAAGCCGTGGGCGCTCGAGCAGGGAGGGGAAGCTGCCCGCGGCGAGCTGATCATCTTCGTCGACGCCGACGTGCGCTACGCCGCGGGGACAATCGAAGCTGTGGTCGCGGAGATGCGCGCGCATCCTGAAACCTCGATGCTCGCGCTCTTCCCTCGCTTCGAGATGTTCGGGTTCTGGGAGAACGTCCTGATGCCGGCGCTGCCGAGCGGGCTCTTCATGGGGATCCCGGTCTGGCTCTCGAACAGGACGACGCTGCCGCTGCTCGGCGTCGGTGGCGGGCCAGGAAACGTCGTCCGGCGTGAAACCTACGAGACGATTGGGAGGCACACGAGGTTGCGCGACGCCGTGATCGATGACATCGGGCTTGCGCGGATCGTCAGGGCATTCGGTTTCCGCTCGCGATCGGTCAATGCTGACGGCTTGATTCGAATCCGGATGTATCGAGGACTGCGCCAGATCGTCGACGGTTTCACGAAGAACTCCTTCATGGTATTCGCGGGCTCCTTGCCGAAGGCGTTCGCTGTGAGCGTGATCATTCCGATCACGCATCTCCTGCCGTGGGTATGGGGAGGGATTGTCATCTCCTCGGTGGTGGCGGGCCATCCGCCGCGCGGCTCGGCGGTCCTCGGTGGAACGGCTCTCGTGCTCCTGCTCCTCACGCGGCACGCGCTCTTCGGGGTGCTCGGTTTCAGCCGCCTCGCGGCACTCGGTGGGCAACCGCTCGAGGTAATCGTCTGGCTCTGGATCTTCGCCCGCTCGACCTGGAAGGTCGGCGTGATGGGACGGCTCCACTGGCGGGGCCGCGACTACCCGGCGCGAGTCACGGCATTCGGAAACTTCGATGGCGTCGTAAAGCGGGTCAGCGATCGAAGTGGGTAGGTCCGTCAAACGAGACGGGGGGCCGGCGCGCCGCCCGCCGAGGCTGCTCCTCCCGCCCCGAACGAAACTGTGCGGTCGCGTTTTGGGTGCGTCGCGACATCTAAGTCGTGCCATTACAACGAATTAGAAGGCGCGCCGCGCCGCGGGTGCTCGCAGAAAGTGACAGCGTGAAATATGTTGCGTGCGGCGAGGTTAGAGTAGCCGCGAGCTCTCCGCTCTCCCTATGACAAGACCGATCGAGCGCCATCAGCAGTTGATCGAGGAAATCCTCGCGAAGTACGACCTCAGCCACGACTTCGGCAGGAAGATGGCGTACGAGGCGGCGATTGAGCACGCCCGCGAGCACCTGACCGAGGATCCGCACTGCAACGACTTCCTTCGCGCGGTCGCGAACCGTCTCGGATTCCAGCCGGTCGTCTTCGACACGATCGAGAGCCGCGTGAAGCTCCGCAAGGGAGCATGGGTCGATGCGTGGATCTCCGATGAGGATGATGAAGTCGCGATCACGGCCACGCGCGAAGGGTTGCAGTACGTCATCGACGTGCTGACGCAGCTTCGCAACTCGACCGAGGAAGGCGAGCACGTCCATCTCGATCGCGGCATCGCGCCGATGACCGATAACTCCGCACATCTCGTCTTCTTCAAAGAGGAAGAGACATGGTTCACGGGAGCGCCGGAGGAGCAGGAACCGTACCCGCCGCGCGACATCGAGCCGGAGCAGGTCTTCGCATTCCAGACACTGCAATATCCTCCCGAAGGTCTCGCGGTGACGCCTTACAAGCTCTACCGCGTGACGGGATTCGAAGCCGCGCCCGAAGACGACCCTAACGTGAAGGATTTTCCCGAGGGAGATCCGAAGCGCTTCTATCTCTTCCGATTCCGGAACGACGGCGGCCAGCTCGTCACGTACGGCTTCCATCTCGACGACCCTGGGATGAACTTCTTCACGCACAAGGAAGTCATGTCGCTCGTGATGGGGGTGGAAGAGTAACGCGGAAGGCGAAACGCGGAAGGCGAAACGCGAAACTGATAGCCCGCGCAAACCACTAGCCTTCGTATCTCCACATCTGCGACCGATCAAGAACGCTCTCCCTTTCCGTAGCTACTTTCGCTCCCGGCGATTCTGCTTCACGATTTCGCATTCTGCGTTCCGGGTTTGGCGCTCCGCGTTTCGCAATTCGCGTTTCGCAATTCGCCTTTCGCATTCCGCACTCCGCCTTCCCTTTTCCGCCCGTGTGATCCCCATCATTGCGACCTCCGAGGGGGCGGGATACGCTCCGCCCGGTTTTTCGAGGAGGTTTTGCGATGGCGGCTTGGGAATGGTGGGACTGGTGGCAGGCTCGGAAGGATCGCTATCTTCTCGATGACGAGCCGTTTCTCGACGCCGAGCGCTTCGCGAGCATCTGCGTCGGCACCGGACTTCCCGACATCGCGCAGCGATCGACCTTCGCGTTTCGCAACGTGCGCGACGGGGCCGATCGCTTCATCGGGAAGTCGAAGCACGGCGAGAAGCCATTCGCGCGCATCTACACGCGTCTCGGAAATCCGACGACCGAGTATCTGGAGCGTGTTCTCTTCCGGCTCGAATGCCAGCATCTGATCGACAAGGCACTCGACGCGGACGAGCAGGAACCGACCGTCGGAAGCATGGTGCTCGCCTCCGGTATGGGAGCGATCGCCGCACTCCTTCTTTCCCTCGTCCGCACCGGCGACGCAGTCATCGCGGGGAATGTCTACGGTTGCACGGATAGCTTGCTGCGAGGGCTGCAGCAGAAGTTCGGAGTCGATCCGGTCTTCGTCGACACGACCGACATCGCACAGATCGAGGAAGCATTCCGGACGCACCCCAATGCCAGGGTCGTCTTCCTCGAGAGCCCCGAGAACCCGAACCTCGGGATGGCAGACATCCGCAAGGCCGGCGCGCTTGCGCGAAAGCACGGTGCGCTTCTCGTCGTCGACAACACATTCTGTAGCGCGTACCTGCAGCAGCCCTTCCGACTCGGTGCGGACTTCGTCGTGCAGAGCCTGACGAAATACGTGAACGGTCACTCGACTTCGATCGGTGGGCACGTGCTCGGGCCATTCCCACACATGACCAACGAGTTTTTCGTCTGGGCGAAGGACCTGGGGCCGACGCCGAGCCCGTTCGACAGCTGGCTCAACGGCCTCTGTGTGCAGACGTTGCCGCAGCGCATGGAGCTCGCCTGCGCGAGCGCAGCGACGCTCGTCGAGTTCTTAGCCGCACACCCGAGGATCGAGAAGCTCTACTTCCCCGGGCTGCCGACGCACCCGCAGCACCATCTCATCGGACCGCAGATGCGGAACGGGGGAGCGATGATTGCGTTCGAGCTCGAAGGGGGCTATGAGCCTGCGGTGAAGCTGATGGACTACTTCGCGCGCCACGACACGCCGATGGAGCTGGCCGTGAGTCTGGGCAGCGTGATCAGCTACATTCAGCACCCGGCGAGCATGACGCACAGCGTCGTGCCGGAGGCCGACCGGCTCGCGCGAGGCATCAGCAACGGTCTCGTCCGGTTCAGCGTCGGGCTCGAGGGCGTTTCGATCCTCCGCGACGCGTTCGAGGAAGGCCTCGACCTGGCCTACCGGTAGACTCCTGGCGCAAATCGAGCTGCCGGACGGTATTCTGGGGCAGTGATCAGCCCGGCTGCACGCCGGGAGCGGAGGCTACGTGTCGATTCAACGCATCGCAGTCCTTGGCGCCGGAACGATGGGGCGCGGCATCGCGTATCTCGCCGCACTCGCCGGCTACGAAACCACGCTCTACGACGTGACCGACCACATCGTTCACGACGCGATGACGCTGCTACAGGGGACCTTTTCGAAAGCGGTCGAAAAGAAGAAGCTCGACCCGGCCGAGGCGCACAAATCGATCTCGCGCATCGTGGCGACGAGCGACTTCGAAGCGGCGGTGCGCGAGGCGGATTTGATCGTCGAAGCGGTCCCCGAGGATCTCAGCCTCAAGCGCGAGTTGTATGCGCAGATCGACGTGCTGACGAGGGACCACGTGATCCTCGCGTCGAACACCTCGTCGATCTCGATCAGCGAGCTCGCGGCATCCGTCGAGGAACCCGAAGTGTTCATCGGAATGCACTTCTTCAATCCGCCGCATCTGATGAAGCTCGTCGAGATCGTCGTCGGCGATGCGACGAGCGAAGCGACGGTCTCCGCCGTGCGCGACGTCGCGACGCGCATGGGGAAGGAGACGATCGTCGTGAAAGATTTCCCCGGCTTCGCGACCTCCCGTCTCGGAGTTGCGATCGGTCTCGAGGCGATCCGGATGTTCGAGGACGGAGTCGCGTCGGCGGTCGACATTGACAAGGCGATGGAGCTCGGCTACAACCATCCGATGGGGCCTCTTCGCCTAACGGACCTCGTCGGGCTCGACGTGCGGCTCGGCATCGCCGAGTACCTCGCCAAGACACTCGGCCCCCGTTTCGATCCGCCGCGCGTGCTTCGCGAGATGGTCGCAAACGGTCAACTCGGGAAGAAGACGGGCAAGGGCTTCTACGAATG
The DNA here is from genome assembly GCA_016184115.1 of Acidobacteriota bacterium. Taxonomy (GTDB): domain Bacteria; phylum Acidobacteriota; class Thermoanaerobaculia; order Gp7-AA8; family Gp7-AA8; genus JACPDH01. Next base: position 115,987 of record JACPDH010000077.1, read on the forward strand.
GGAGCCGTGAGCCTCCCCGCCGACTCTTACGGTGCGTTCGCGCGCGTCTATGATCGTGCGCTCGGCGATCTGTTCATGCGCGGCGCGGCCGCGGTGCTGCGGGCGCTCGAATCGGAGTATCCGACCGAAACGCGGACGCATCTCGATGTTGCATGCGGCACGGGGCTCGCGATGCGCCATTTCGCGGCTCGAGGGTACGCGACGCGAGGAATCGACGCCTCGTATGCGATGGCCTCGAGGGCGCGCCGCCGCGGACTCGATGTCGTCGTAAGCGACGTGCGAACTTCCGTCGTTCGTGCGCGTTTCGAGCGCGTCACGTGTCTTTACGACAGCCTGAATCATCTCCTCGAGCGCGGCGATCTCGCTCGCGCTTTCGCATCGGTCGCATCCGTGATGGGTGAGTCGTCCCTCTTCTGGTTCGATCTCAATCACCCCGAGTCGTACCGCGAGGTCTGGGCGATGGCGGAGCCGTTCGAGTCGGGCGACGCCGTCTACAACCTCGAGATCGATACGCATTACGACGAAGCGGCGAACCTCGCGACCGCGCGCGTACGCGGCTGGCACACAGACGCGGGGGTGCGGCACACGATTGACGAGACGCACTACCAGCGTGCGTGGGAGCGCGACGAAGTCGTCGAGATCCTTCGCGACGCGGGGCTCGAAACGGTCGACGTATTCTGCTTCGATCCGTTCGCGGCAAAGGTGTTTGGCGGGATCGAAGTGAAGGAGATGTACGTCGCGCGGAGAAAAGCGGAGTAATGCGGACTGCGGAACGCGGAACGCGAATTGAATGACGGTTCGAGGGTGCGTTCAACGATGCTCAACCCCGACCGCACACGAGCTCCAGTGTGATTCGTTCGAGATGCCTCGACTCGCATTTCGCACTTCGCATTCCGCGTTCCGAATTCCCGTCGGCACTGTAGAATCTGGCTACCTATGAACCTCGGAATCTCCGGTCGCGGTGCGATCGTCGGTGGCTCCAGCTCCGGTATCGGTCTCGCGTGCGCCGATCTTCTGCTCGGCGAAGCTGTTCGCGTCGTTCTCGTGTCGCGCGGCGAAGAGAAGCTCGCCCGGGTCGCGGCCTCACTTTCGTCGAAGCACGAGCGTGAAGTTTTCTGGGTTGCGGCCGATCTCGCGACCCCGGAAGGCGCGGCCACTGCGTTTCGTGAGGCGGAAGCGAAGCTCGGTGCGGTCGACATCGTCGTCAACAACGCGGGGGGCCCCAAGTCGGGACCCTTCGAGTCGCTCTCCGACGCCGACTGGGAGAGCTCGTTCCACCTCAACCTGATGAGCGCGGTGCGCCTCACGCGGCTCGCGTCGGCAGGGATGCGAGAGCGGCGCTGGGGGCGTATCGTCAACATCACCTCGACTTCGGTGAAACAGCCGGTCGAAGGACTGATGCTGTCGAACGCAATCAGAATGTCGGTCGTCGGCTTCGCGAAGACTCTCGCCGACGAGCTCGGCGCATTCGGCATCACGGTGAATACGGTCGCGCCTGGCTACACCGGCACCGAACGGCTCGCCGAGCTCGCCGCGGCGAAGGCGCAGAGGAGCGGAGTGACGAAAGAGTCGGTGCTCGAGGAGTGGCGCTCCAGCGTTCCCTTGCGAAGGATCGGCCTTCCTGAAGAGGTCGCAGCCGCGGTCGTCTGGCTCTGCTCGGAGCAGGGGGCGTACATCACGGGGGTCACATTGTCCGTCGACGGCGGAAGGACGCGAGCGTCGCTGTAGCGGGCGGAGTCCGAGAATGGCGAAAGGCCCGAGCTTCGGCAAGTCGATCCTGGTTAGGGCAGCCGGAGCCCTTCTGATCGTAGGGTTCGTTCCGCTCCTGATCACCGCCGCGCGTCTCATCAACATCAACAAGGACGGGATGAAGGACCAGGTCCTTCGCGCGCACAACGTCGCGGCGACGACCTCCGCGGAGCGGATCGACGCGTTCGTCGATTCGTGGCGCTCGCGTTGCAACGCGGTGTCGATGAACGAGATCGTCGCGGCGAATCCGAAGTCGCCTGAGGCGCTCGAGATCCTGCAATCTCTCCTCGGAGGCGATGCGAACCTCGTTGCGGTCGAGATCCTCGATCCCGCGGGCGAACGCGTGGTCGGCATCAGGAATCGCGACGTGGGAAAGGCGATCGACGACTGGTTCGGCCGTGCGATCCTCGGCGAGCTCGACCTCGTTGGGAAAGGCGGTGGACGCTGGCTCATCGTCTCGTCTCGTCTCCCTGATTCGCTCGCCACGGTCCAAATGATCGTGAACGCGAAGTCGATCGACGACGTCCTTACGACGACGGTTCTCGGACCGCAGTCGGAGCTCGGTCTCATAGATAGACAAGGCCACCTCCTCGCGCCTCGAGGCCGCTCCCTCGAAGCGTTCCCTCCCGATCTCGTCGCATTTGCGCGCACGGCGAGTCTCGGGGGCGCGGGGCGTTTCGGAACGAGGGAATCGGGAGAGGTACTCGGCGCCTATCATCCGCTCGGCAAACCCGACTGGACCGTGCTCTCGCGCCAACCCGTCGACGTCGCCGAGGAAATCGAAGGGACGATGCGGCGCGACGCGACGACGGCGCTAGCGCTGGCGGTTGGCCTGACCGCGGTGCTCACGGCTCTCGCATATGCACAGTTCGTTCGCCCGATACGCCAGCTCGTGCTCGCGCAACGAAAGCTCGCGGGCGGCTCGGCTCGAGGCGGCGACGGCGGTTCGGAGATCCAGCAGCTTCAGAGCACGTTCGAGATGATCGAGCGCCGGATTCGCGACCAGGAGGAGCTCGGTCAGATTTTCGTCGGCCGCTACCAGGTGTTAGGGCTTCTCGGGCGCGGCGGTATGGGAGTCGTCTTTCGCGGCTTCGACTCGAAGCTCGAGCGGAATGTTGCGCTGAAAGTCGTCCGCGCATCGGACTCAGTCAGCGAGGCGGAGCGCGAAGAAATGGTTGAAGCGCTCAAACGCGAGGCGGTCATCGTCGCGAAATTCAACCATCAGAATGTGGTGAGCGTGTACGACGTCGAGGGCCAGGGGGGGACGGCGTACATCGCGATGGAGCTCGTCGAGGGACTCAGCCTCGAGCGTTATCTCGCGCGACGCAAGCGTGTTCCATGGGCCGAAGCGCTCGTCATCGGGCTCGCGACGACAAAGGCGATCGCCGCTGCGCACGACAGCGGAATCGTCCATCACGACATCAAACCGGGAAACGTGCTGCTCGGCAAAGACGGATCGATCAAGGTCACCGACTTTGGCATCTCGCGCCCGATCAGCTCCGGAACCCAGCGCAGCGACGTCATCTTCGGCAGCCCAAGCTACCTTTCACCCGAGGCATGCAGGGGTAAGAGGATGGGGCCCGAAGGGGACATTTTCGCACTCGGTGTGACCCTCTACGAGATCTTGATCGGCATCAATCCGTTCCGCCGCCAGACGGTTCAGGCGACGATTCGCGCGACGATCGACGACGAGGTCCCGGAGCTTTCCGGGAAGATCGACGGGATCGACCCGCTGTTCAGCGCAATCATCGCGTCGATGCTGAGGAAAGACCCGGAAGCGCGGGCTCACAGCGCGGCAGAGATTGCGGAGCGGCTTGCGGACATCGTGCGGCGTACCGGTGCGCGATGGGAGTTCCCCGCCGCGCTCGTCGCGAAGAGTACGCTGGCGGGCGACGCGAAGAGCAGTCCACCGAAGTCGGCTGTCTGACGTAGACAGGAGAGCGCAACATGCGAGCACTTCTCTTCACCGTGGTATCCGTATTCGCCGGGGCGCTCGCCCTGGCGCAGACTCCGCCCCAGGCGCGAGAAGGCGATTCGGTCGCCTGGCATGTCGTTAGGCCGGGCGAGACGCTGAGCGCCATCACGTACAAATACCTCGGTGACGCGTCGCTCTGGCCGGAGAACCAACGACTGAATCCTGGCATCTCCGATCCCGACAAGCTCACACCGGGGCAGCGTGTGCTCGTGATCACCGCCCGCGAGATCGCGGCGCGACGCGCGAAGGTGGACAAGCTCTCGCGCAAGGTCGACAAAAAACTCCAGCAGGAGTCGTGGCTTGCCGCGCACATCGGCGATCAGCTCGTCGAGCGCGAAGGGCTTCGAACTTTTGGGAGCTCTTCGGCGGAGCTCGGGCTCGATGACGGTACCCGGCTTCAGATGACCGAGAATTCGATCGTTTTTCTTCGCGAGTACAAGTCGTCGATCCGCAAGGTCGATCGGAGCAAGATCGAAGTCGTCGAAGGAGGAGTCGATCTCGCGATCGCCCCCGCGGCACGTCGTTCGAGGCGAGAGGTCGAAGTGCTGATCGGAGACGTTCAGGCGCGGCCGAAGGCAGTGGGCGGCGCGACGGAAGCGCGCGCGAGGCGCGATGCGGAGACGAAGTCGGCGAAGCTGATGGTCTACGCCGGAACGACCGAGGTCGAGTCGGCCGGTGTGAAGGTGCAAGTGCCGAAGGGGATGGGCACGTCGGTGAAGGAAGGCGCGCCGCCCGCGCCGCCGCAGAAGCTGCTCGCGGCACCCGCTCTGGTCACTCCCGCGGCCGGCGCCGAGAGTCGAGGCGCGACCGAATTGACCTGGTCGCCTGTCCCCAGGGCGGCGAGCTACATCGTCGAGGTCTGCAGGGATGCGAAATGTGCAGGGCTCGCCGGGCGTCAAACCGGCCTAACTGACACGAAGGCGGCATTCGCGTCGCTGCCGGCTGGCGCCCTCTTCTGGCGTGTGACCGCGCGAAGCCAGGGCGGTCTCGACGGGTATCCATCGAAGCCGCGCGCGCTGTCGATGATTCGCGTCATCAGCGGGCGGGTGTTGCTCGATGACAGGCGCGGTGTGAGGGATAACCTTCCGCTCGCCGGCATCGGCGGAGCGCTCGTGAGGCTTCATCTCGACAACGGTGACGGTGCGCCGGGAGACGGCGACGTGATGATGGGAGAGGTCCGCACCGATGCCAGAGGCGCCTTCGAGCTCGGGCGCGTCGAGAACGGAACGTTCTGGGTCGTGGTCGAAGCGCGCTCCGCGTCGCCTTCCGGGTCGTGGCGCGAGCAGACTTATGGTCCGGCCGGATCATTGTGTTCCGACGCTGAGGGTGGAACGTCGATGCTGACTGCCGCCGGCGTCTGCTACGGCGGGCGCCGCGGTGGTGTTCCGGATGCCTTCGAGACACTCGCTGGCTCCGAACACGTTGCGCGCGTCGAGGTGAGCGATCAGGACGAGCTCCCCGATCTCGAGTTCGCGTTCAGCGATACCGCCGTGACCACGGCGTCGGATTCCGAGCCCGCGGTTCAGGGCTCGCTCCGGCAGTTCGTTCTCAATTCCCAGGCTGTGTCTGGGAACCACATCATGCAGTTCGTTCCGATGGAGCCAGCGAACGCGACCGCCGGTGACGCCTCGTGGTGGCGTGTTTCGCTCGTGGCTCCGCTGCCCGCTCTTCCTGACCGCACGCTCATCGAAGGTGAGGCGATGCGTGCGCAGCGTCCCTTCGCGCGGATTGACTCGAATCCCGGCACACTTGGATCGTCGGATGCGGTTGGTGTGGACGCTGCCCGGATCGTGAATCCCGATCGTCCGGAGCTGGAGATCGACGGCAGAGGCTCGGTGCCCGTACTGATCTCGGGCCGAGCGCTCGGAGGAGTGTCGAATGTGGCGCTCATCGGCGCTACCCGGCAGCTGATCGAGTCGACCGGGGAGTTTGCGGTGTCGAACTCCATCATCGGTCTCGGCGCCGACGGCTCCGTGCCCACTTCCGCGCCGATCGTCGGGATCGACACGACAGGCACGCTCAGGATCGAGCGAACGCTCGTCGCGCATCAGTCGGCCGTCGGCATTCGCGTCTGGTCGGACGACGGGCGGCCACGCCTCGTCGCCCGCGACCTCGAGGCAACCGGCTGCGGGCCTCACCCGGTTCTTCAGATCCGTTCCTCGGGCGCCGTCATCGAGAGGTCGTACATCCACCGCTGCGACGACGCGGCCGGAAGCGTCGGCATCGAGTTCCAGGGCCGCAGCGTTGCGTTAGGCGCGATCTGCAGGAATCACATGGTCACCGGCTCGACGATACGCGGCTTCGATGCCGGAATCGTGTTGCGGCTCGGTGCGATGGACAATGTGATTGAGGGTAACGTGATCGACGCGTCGGGGCACGGGATCATGTTCCAACACATCCAGTCATTCTGGACACCGAAGGGAAACCGCATCTCGAGGAATTCGTTTCTCGGGGGAGGCGAGCCGATCTCACTCGAAGGGCGGCCGGGCCTCGGATTTGAAGAAAAGAAGCTCTACGAGCTCGCCGTATCCTGCGCGGGCAGCGGAACGAGCGTCGACCGAGGACTCGACTTCATGGGTGTCGGTACGATCAAGCGAGATGGAAGCTCGCTGCGCGTCACCGGAACGGTCTGCCCCGATACGACGGTCGAGATCTACGCGCGGAGCGAAGGGAAGATCGAGTACGTCGGATCTGTGAAGGGTGATGCCGCCGGCGCGGTCGATGCTGTTGTGGAGACTCCGGGCGGGGCTCCACGCGACCTCGCGCTCGTGACGATCGACAAGACCGGCACGACGTCGCGCATGAAGTTCGGTTCGATCAGGTGAGGGGAGGCCGCTGATGGTTAAGCGTGTCGGTATTCTGACGGGAGGGGGCGACTGCCCAGGGCTCAACGCGGTCATCCGAGGCGCCGTGCGCACGCTCATTCGAGAGTACAAGTGCGAAGTCGTCGGGATCGAGCTAGGTTTCGAAGGGCTGATGCAGGGGCGTGGCTATCCGATGACACTCGACGCGGTCCGCGGCATTCTCCACAAAGGCGGCACGCTGCTCCGCACGTCGAACCGCGGCAATCCGTTCGACTATCCGACTAAAGACGATCCGAACGTACGCGAAGACCGGTCGGCGGAATGCCTCGACAACTGCCGGCGAATGGGCATCGACGCGCTGATTGCGATCGGAGGCGAGGGAACGCTCAAGATTGCGGACAAGATGGGCGACCTCGGATTTCCAATCGTCGGCGTGCCGAAGACGATCGACAACGACGTCCGGCAAACCGACTTCAGCTTCGGCTTTCAAACCGCGGTCTCGATCGCGACCGAGGCGATTGACCGCCTGCACACCACGGCCGAGAGCCATAACCGTGTCATGGTGCTCGAAGTCATGGGCCGCCACGTCGGTTGGATCGCGCTTCACTCCGGAATCGCGGGAGGGGCCGACATCATCCTCATCCCCGAGATCCCGTACAAACCCGAGGAGATCGCGAAGAAGATCAGGCTTCGGCAAGCACGTGGCCAGCAGTTCGACATCATCGTCGTTGCCGAGGGAGCGAAGCGTGACGGCGGGGATGAGGTCTGGGCCGACAAAGGTTCGAAACGTCTCGGTGGGGTCGCGTTCCGGGTGGCGGAGGAGATCGGCGAGCTGAGCGACCTCGAGGTGCGCGTCACCGTGCTGGGGCATCTCCAGCGGGGAGGCTCGCCGGAAGCGATCGATCGTGTCTGGTCAACGCTCTACGGCAACCGCGCCGCTGACTTCGTGGCTGAAGGGATGTGGGGGATGATGACCGCTCTTCAGAACGGCGAGATCGTGCCGGTGCCCATCAAGGACGCGATCGGCCAACTCAACACCGTATCGCCCGACGGCCCGCTCATTCGAACGGCGAGGGCGTTGGGGATATCGTTTGGAGATGGGCGATAGGCGGGTCAAAGGTCAAAGGTCAAAGCAGGCTGCGAGAGGCGAATCGCGAGAGGCGCGAGGCGAAAGGCGAGAGGCGAAGGGCGAAAGGCGAAAGGCACGCCGGTGGCCTCGTAGCGCCGGCGTCCTCGCCGGCCGTCGCGTGGGCGTCCCGCCCGCGCCAAAGTCTTTTCGCAGCACGCCGGCGTCGCGATGTCGCCGCCTTCAGCCTGCTCAGCGCCTCTCGCCTGCTTTGACCTTTGACCTCCTCGAACCCGCTTCTTGACACGTCGCGTACAATTCACGCCATCTAACGTCTTTCGAGGAGCAACCATGGGAATTCTTGTCGACTACAGCGTCGAGAACGGCGTAGCGGTCATCGCGTTGAACGATCCGCCGGCGAACACCTACACATACGAAATGAACAAGGAGCTCGACACGGCGATCCTCGAGGCTCGCATGGACGACAGCGTTCACGTGATCGTGCTGCGGGGCGCGGGAGACAAGTTCTTCTCTGCCGGCGCGAACATCAAGATGCTTTCGGAGGTCACCCCGGGCTTCAAGTACTACTTCTGCCTTCACGCGAACGAGACGCTCAGCCGCCTCGAGCAGACGCCGAAGCTCGTCATTGCGGCGATCAACGGCCACTGCGTCGGCGGCGGACTCGAGATCGCGATGGCGGCTGACATGCGCATCGCGAAGAAGGGGGCCGGCAAGATGGGGCTCCCCGAAGTCTCGCTCGGTGTCCTCCCGGGAACGGGCGGAACGCAGCGCCTGTCGCGCATCGTCGGCAAGTCGAAGTCGATCGAGCTGATGATCGAAGGCGGCCTCTTCGAGCTCGAGGACGCGCTCGAGATGGGAATCATCAATTACCTCTGGCCGGCCGAAGAGGATGGCAAGGCGTGGTGGGATCGTGTCATGGAGTACGCCCGCAGCTTCTGTCCGCCGAACAAGGCGTCGAGGGCGGTCGGTCGGATCAAGCGCTCGGTGCAGTCGGGCTGGGAGCTTCCGTTCGAGTCGGCGCTCACGCTGGAGCGCGAGCTGCAGCAGCAGCTCTTCCAGTCGAGCGACGCGAAAGAAGGGCTCAACGCCTACGTCACGAAGCGGACGCCGAAGTTCGAAGGCAAGTAGCGCCACGAACGCAGCGCATCGAACCGAAGGGCGGCCGCGAGGCCGCCCTTATTCGCGCTCGATTGCTGGCGGCGGCCTTACACCGAGTCGATTCCCGCCTGGCTCAGTGCTTCTGCAAGCAACTCGCTTAGCCCCTGCTCCGCGGCCGAGGCGCGAAGGTAGGTGAGGTCGAGCGTGGCACGTGCCTTGATCAGTCCCGTGACATCACGCCATTGGCGATCGGAGATGCCGTTGCCGGCTCGGAACCACATCAGCTTTCGCACGATCAGGTCCTCCGGCGAGTACAAGCTGACCGAAACTCCGGGCATGACATCCATCCTCGTCGAGCGCTCGAGTTGCCGGTCTGCGAATGGGGCATCCTCGGCCACGAAGATGTCGACCTTCATTCCCAGAGTAATGTGGATGATGTTGAACGCCGTCCGCCGCCGTACAGCGTCGAGAACGGTTTCCTCATCGACGTAGTAGTCGGGTCCAAGTGCGCCGACGAACGCCCTGGCTTGCGGCTCCGAAAGCCTGGCCATCAGGTCGACGTCGAACGTGGAGCGCGGCTCTCCCAGCAGACCGCTGGCGACCGAACCTCCCACTACGTATCGGATGTCGAGACGATCGAAGATCTGCCCGATGGCAGCCGCAAGCAGGACGGGATCGGCCTTCGTCACGGCCTGTGTTCCTCTGGATCCCATCCGTACACGCGGATCATCGTGTCGCGGTCGAGACGCATCGACGCAAGTCGAAGAAACGTCTCGCGCTCCGACGCATTCGGGTGACGCATCCGGATTCCGATGAGAGCCATTTCCTGGACGGAATCGTTGAACGAGCGAAACAGCTCGACTCGTTCCTGTAGCGACATCCGTCTCCAGAGCTCGAACTGCATCCGGTCGATCTTTTCGGACGTGTCGCGCGCCTGGGGCGTGTACCCACTCACAACCCAATTCTAAGGCCGCCGGTGCCGATTCGGCCGCCCTTTGACTTTTCCCGCTGTCCCGAGAAGAATGCCCGCCATGTCCGATTCGACCATCCAGCGGCAGCTCTACATCAACGGCGAGTTCGTCGACGCCCACAGCGGCGAGACGTTCACCTCGATCAACCCTGCGACCGAAGAGGCGATCTGCGACGTCGCTTGTGCCGATGCGGCCGACGTCGACCTCGCGGTTGCCTCGGCGCGCGCGCAGATGGAGCCAGGCTCCGCGTGGCAGAAGATGAAGCCGCGCGACCGGGCGAAGGTGATGTGGAAACTCGCCGACATCCTCTCCTCGCGCGCTTCCGAGATCGGACGCATCGAGACGATCGACAATGGGAAGCCGATCTTCGAGTCGCAGTACGTCGACGTGCCGGCCGCCGCGGAGTGTCTCTACTACTTTGCCGGATGGTCGGGGAAGGTCACCGGGGAGACGATTCCGATCCAGGAGGGAGCGTTCACCTACACGACGCGCGAGCCGTTAGGCGTGGTCGGCGCGATCACGCCGTGGAACTTCCCGCTGATGCTTGCGGTCTGGAAGATTGCTCCGGCGCTCGCGTGCGGGAACACCGTCGTCCTCAAACCGGCGGAGTACACCTCGCTTTCGATCCTCAAGTTCGCCGAATACGCCCGTGAGGCGGGTCTTCCGCCGGGCGTGCTCAACATCAGCCCCGGGAAGGGCACGGTCGCCGGCGCGGCGCTCGTCGACCATCCAGGCGTCGACGCGATCGCCTTCACCGGCTCGACCGTCGTGGGGCGCGAGATCATGACGCGCGCTGCGCGGACGGTGAAGAAGGTTTCCCTCGAGCTCGGCGGAAAGTCGCCTAACATCGTCTTTGCCGACGCCGACCTCGAGGCTGCCGCGCGCGGCGCCCTCAGTGCCATCTTCTACGGCAAAGGCGAAGTCTGCGCCGCCGGATCACGTCTCCTCGTCGAAGATTCGGTGCACGACGCGCTCGTCGAAAAGGTGCGGGAGCGCGCCGCGAAGATGGTCGCCGCCGATCCACTCGACCCGAAAACGCGCCTCGGGGCGATCGTCTCGAAGAAGCAGATGGAGTCGGTGTTAGGCTACATCGAGACGGGGAAGAACGAGGGCGCGACCGTCGTCGCCGGCGGCGGGCGCGCCGACATCGGAACAGGCAAAGGCTACTTCGTGCAGCCGACTGTCTTCACCGGAGTCGAGCCATCGATGACGATCGCGCGCGAGGAGATCTTCGGGCCGGTCCTCGCGACGCTCCGCTTCAGCGATCAGGATGATGCCGTGAGGAAGGGAAACGACTCGCTCTACGGCCTCGCCGCCGCGCTCTGGACACGCGACGTCTCGAAGGCGCACCGCGTCGCGCGCGCACTGAAGGCTGGCACCGTCTGGGTGAACACCTACAACATGTACGATCCCGCGCTCCCGTTCGGCGGATTCAAGGAGTCGGGCTTCGGTCGCGATCAGGGGCGCGACGCGCTCGACAAGTACACACAGACGAAAAGTGTCTGGATGGCGTTGTAGGGAACGCGAAACGCGGAACGCGGAACGCGGAACGCGAAACGCGGAATGCGAAACGCTAAACGCTGAGCGTGAAACGAGCGATTCGGCGCTACACGCACAGTTTGTCGTCTCTCCTCCTTCTCCCGCTTCGCGGGATCGGTCGGCAGACGACGAACTGTGCGTTCTGGATGCGTCGCGCCCCGCGCAGGGGTGCCGGCGAGGCATCGAACCTCGCTACTTCTTCGTCTCCGGGATCTTCAGCGGTCCCTCCTTCAGATCTTCGCGGATGATTAGGTCGAGGAAGAGCTGCCGCACCCCGTCCTTGCCCTGCGCTTTGTACACGCGCCTGACGTCGGCCGGCTTCAGCTTCACGCCAGTCATCGCATGAAGGTACTGGCAGAACACGACCGCCCGCGAACGGAACGAGACGATGAGGATGAGCAGGAGAAGGAAGGCGAACGCGACGAGCACCAGCGTCATCAGATTTTCGGGCATCGTGAGGTCACACTCCGTCGGGCGCAATGCTAGCAGATCATCGAGGCCCGATTCGCTGACCTAAGTGCCCCGTTCGCAAAATTCGGCTACACAGGCCGTGAGTGCCGAGGCGTCGGATGCGAGGCGTCGCGACGCAGGCGATGCAGGGACATCGCTGAGGAGCGACAACGAAACAGACGGCGTCGCGGCGCCACGGAATGCGTCGTCGAATTTAGCGAACGGGGCACTAAGTTAGCAATCCGCGCGGCGGTTTTCCTTCGCGCATTTCACGATTCTCAAGCGAGCTCCTGCCCCGTATGCTTTCCCCGGAGAGAAACGAGGAATGAAGGTCTATTTGATGCGCCACGGCGAGGCTGCGGCGAGACAGGGTGACGCTGAGCCTGGGCTCACGCTCAACGGAGAGCGGCAGGCCGATGACACGGCGCGAGCTCTCGTGCGTCAGGGTGCCAAGGTCGAGGTCGTCTATCACAGCGGGAAACGGCGAGCGCGCGAGACCGCGCAGCTCGTTGCGTCGAAGCTCAATCCGAAGCGTGGCACTGAGGTGCGGGCGGGACTTTGCCCCGACGACAGCATCTTCGAGCTCGCCGCGCTGATCGAGGAGCTCGGCGAGCCCGCGCTCTTTGTATCGCATCTTCCGCTGCTCGACCATGTCGCCGGATTGCTCGTCGAAGGCAATGCAGGCGCGAACACCGGCGGATTCGCAACCGGAGAAGTCGTGTGCCTGGAATCGGACGCACCAGGAGAATGGCGTGTGACCTGGAAGCATCGTCCGAAGTCGAGCTGATCGCGGAGACGCCTCGCTTCCGCGGCGGTGTGAAGCACCGAACGTGGGAGATGACGAATGCGTCTGCCGCTGACGCGCCACGGCCGGAGGCCGTTGCCACGACTCTACAGCTCGGTCACTTTACTTTTCGTCAGCGCGAATCCGCCCGTGATCGTGCCGAGCAGCAAAGCGTTGGTCGCCAGCGCCGCCTGTACCGAGATGTGCTGCGCGACGAAACCCGAAAGGAGCGCACCGAGCGGCATGCCGCCGCGGAAGGCGAGCATGAAGATCGACATCACACGCCCGCGCACGGCATCGGTCGTCGTCAGCTGAACGAGCGAGCTGTACATAGAGATCGCGCCGACTGAAGCCGCCCCGGCCATGAAGGCCAGCACGAGGCTGACCGGAAGCCACGACGAAAGCGCGAAGAGCAGCAGTGCGCCTGCGAAGGCGACCTGCATCCCAAGACCGAGACGTCCCTTGCGTGTCCCTCCGCCTGTCGACGCCGTGAACACCGCACCGGCCACCGAGCCGATCCCATACGCGGCGAGCAACCAGCTGTAGGTCCTCGGCCCGCCCGCAAAGACATCGCGCGCGACGACCGGCAGCATCGTGACGACCGGACCGCCGAAAAACATTCCGGCGAACCCGAGGAGGCAGAGCTGACGGAGCGCGCCGTTCGACGCAACGAACGCGAACCCTTCGCGCATGTCGTGCATCACGCTCCGCCGCTTCGCGACGCTCACTGCAGCGAGCGATCCGCCTCCCATCATCAGAAGCGCCGCGATCACGGCGACGAACGACAACCCGTTGAGCGCAAAACACGCCGCGGCGCCAAGCGAGACGAATGCAAACCCTGCAATCACCGGCCCGATCACGCGAGCGAGGTTGAATTGCATCGAGTTCATCGCCACCGCGTTCGGTACGTCTTCCTTGCGTACGAGCGTCGGCAGCAGCGACACGTACGCGGGCGCGCTGAACGCCTGCGCGGTCCCGGTGAGGAACGAGAGAATGAAGACGTGCCAGACCTCGACACGCTGCGTCACGACGAGCAGCGCGAGGACGAATGCGAAGGTCATCTGCAACAGCTGCGACGCGAACATCAGCCGTTTCTTGTCGAACCGGTCCGCAAGTACGCCGCCGACGAGCGAAAAGGCCAGCATCGGTGAGGCTGCGAGAAAGCCGTCGACGCCGAGCAGGAATGCTGAGCCGGTCAGTGAGAAAACGAGCCAGCTCTGGGCGACCGTCTGCATCCACGTGCCAGTCGTCGACGTGAACGCGCCAAGCCAGAGCAACCGATAGTCTCGATAGGAGAGCGCACTGAATGTGCGCGCGAGGCGCGATCGTGCCTGGGCGGGAGCCGGCGAAGCCTCGACGACCGTTACCGGCTCGACCGCCGCGGTCCCTTCATCCATCGTTTGCGTTGCGGAGGTTGAGTCGAGGGCGAGACGCGGGCTGTGCATTCACCACGTATACGCCCCCCTTCACGCCAGGGTTCGCGTCGCGGGAAGACCGTAACCAAACGTTGCGACGCGCTCCCGCACTACGGCTTCCAGCTGAAGCTCCAGCGGCAGACTTTTCCCCCTTCGGCGGCGCAGCTGTCGTGCACCAGGCGCATGTCCTTCGCGCCTGCGCGCTCGCCGATCACCTCGAACCAGCCGGTGATCCGTCCGCAGACCGCGGGGTGCGAGGGAAACTCCGTCACCGAGATCGTCGCCTTACCCACCCCCGACTCGACGTTGATCACGCCACCGTCGTAGACGCGCGTCCACATGAGCGGCGCCTTCCTCAGCACGGCGTCAATCGAAAGGACGAGGAGGATGAACTTGTAAACCGTTTTCAGGCCGATCTCGGCTCCGTGACGCCCGGCCCGCCTCGCGAAGAGCTTCAATGGCTCCTTTTTCACGTCGGCAGAATATTCGGTGAACTTGTTGACGATCGATACCGGGACGAGCTCGTGTGCGAGCATATGGCCGGAAAAGTACTTCTGCTGTTCCGGTGGAATCTTCGCAAGCACGTCCTGATACTGCTGAGGCGTCAGTTCCTTCATCACGAACTCGACGAGCCCGTTGATTGGCGTGCCTTTGAGGTTCACCTCTTTCATCGCCATCACCTCTGCCGTATTCTCCCTCCGAACAACCGAAACACCAAACTCCCGGCCGCGGGTCGGGATATGCCGTCGATCGACACGACCTGTTAGGATTCGCCCCATATGCAGATCGAGATCCCTCCGGCGCGTACCGTCATGGACGTGCTCGACGAGACGACCAGACGGCACGGCGCGCGTCCTGCGCTCTGTTACAAGCAGGGCGAGGTGTGGGAGCAGATCTCATGGAGCGGCTACCGCGACGCGGTGCGACTCGCGGCCCGCGGCATGATGCGCCTCGGCCTCGCGCCGGGCAAAGGTGTCGCGATCCTTGGCTACAACCGTCCCGAGTGGTTCATCTCCTGCCTCGCCGCGATCCACGCCGGTGGATTCCCGGCTGGCATCTACACGACCAACTCGCCCGAACAGTGCCACTACATCGCGCATCACGCCGAGGCGAATGTCGTCGTCGTCGAAAACGAGTACCAGCTCGAAAAGCTGCTCGAGGTCCGCAAGGATCTTCCCGAGCTTCGCGCGATTGTGCTGATGACGGGGGAGAGCAGCGAGCCGGGCGTCTTCTCGTGGAGCGACCTCGTGCGCCTCGGCGCGGAAGTCTCCGAAGGCGAGCTCGAGAAGCGCATCACCGCGCAGAAGCCTTCCGACCTCTGCACCCTCATTTATACCTCGGGAACGACTGGACCGCCGAAGGCGGTCATGATCAGCCATCAGAACGTAACCTGGACCGCGGAGGCGGTTGCGCAGGTCCTAGGCTTCCGCGAGGACGATCGCGTGGTGAGCTACCTGCCGCTGAGCCACGTCGCCGAGCAGGTCGTCAGCCTCTACTCGCCTTTGCGAGCGGGAGCTTCGAGCTGGTTCGCCGAGAGTCTGGAGCTCCTCGGGGAGAACCTCCGCGATGTGAGGCCGACGGTCTTCCTTGGCGTGCCGCGCGTTTGGGAGAAGATCGAAGCGAAGATGCGGCAGGTTGGCGATTCGGCCCCGCCGCTGAGGCGGAAGATCGCCGCGTGGGCGAAGCGAGTGGGTCTCGCCGGCGGGTATGCAATTCAGCGCGGCGAGCGGAAGCCGCTGACCTACGGACTTGCCACCCGGATCGTTTTTGCAAAGGTCCGTGAGAAGCTCGGTCTCGATGAGACGAGGCTCTGTGTGACCTCCGCCGCACCGATCTCGCTCTCGACGCTCGAGTACTTCCTCTCGCTCGGGATCCCGATCTACGAGGTCTACGGCATGAGCGAGTGCACGGGGCCGACGACCGTTCAGAAGCCAGGGGTCCACCGAACTGGCACGGTCGGCGTCCCGGCGCCAGGAACCGAGGTACGCATCGCGGACGATGGCGAAGTTCTAATGCGTGGCCCGCACGTGTTCCTCGGTTACTACAAAGACGCCGAGGCGACGCGCGAGGCGATCGACGCCGAGGGGTGGCTTCACTCCGGCGACGTCGGCACGATCGATGCGGACGGGTTCCTGAGGATCACCGACCGAAAGAAAGACATCATCATCACCGCGGGTGGACACAACGTCGCACCGCAGAACATCGAGAAGCAGCTCAAAGCGATCCCCGCCGTCTCGCAGGCGGTCGTCGTTGGCGATCGAATGGCCTATCTGGTCGCACTCCTGACGCTCGACTCGGAACGGCTCGTTCATATCGCCGAAGCCGTCGGAAGCCCGGCTCGCGACAGCCTCACCGCGGCGAACTGTCCGCGCTTCCTTTCGTATCTCGAGTCGCAGGTCGACGTCGTCAATAAGGCGCTCGCGCGAAACGAGATGGTCAAGAGGTTCGCAATCGTCCCGACCGAGTTCACGATCGACGGCGGGGAGCTTACGCCGACGATGAAGATCAGGCGTAGAGTTGTGCTCGAGAAATACGAGTCGATCATCGGCGGGCTGTACGAGCAGTCCGGCGCGGGTGCGAGCTGAGGGATAATAACGTGATGGACTATATTCCGATCATTGCCGGCGCCGTTGCGGTCGTCGGATTCCTGATGATGGTCGTCGCCGTGATCATGCTGATCTCGCGGCGAGGGAAGAAGGCGAGCGCCGGGCAGGGCGCTCCGTCGCGGACGCCTGGGCGTCCGCCCGCACCTCCGCCGCGCAGAGCGCAGCCTCCTGTTGCTCCTGTCGCCCCGCAGGTTGCGGCGCCTCCTCCTCCTTCTCCCCCCGTGGAGTCGCCGATGGTCCCGCCGCCTCCGCCGATGACGATGACGCCGCCGCCGCCGATGCCGATGGCAGCCGCGCCGGTCGCCGCTCCTCCGGCTCCGCCCCCTCCGGCTCCGATGGAAGGTGGGAGCACCGTGCTCGTCGATCCCGCGGAGTTCGCGAAGGCGACGGTTGCGCAGGCGCGTCCAGGCTATTACGGCAAGCTTGTCGGCGTGAAAGGAATCCTCGAAGGGCGCGAAGTGCCGATCGACGAGAGCGGATTCTTCATCGGCCGCGACCACACGATGGCGCAGCTCGTGCTGAGCGACCCTCGCGTCTCGAAGAAGCACTGCTGGGTCGGTGTACGCGGAGGCGAAGTGTGGGCCGTCGATCAAGGCTCGACGAACGGTACGTACGTGAACCAGATCGACGCTGGCCGCATCAACGAGCGCCGGCTCGAGCGCGGCGACGTCGTGATCATCTCCGAGGATGTGTCGCGGTTCGAGTTCAGGCTGGAGTAGGGTTGTTGGCTGGTAGGTGTTGGTGGGTAGTTGTTGGTTGTTAGGTTTTAGTTGTTAGTTGTTGGACAGGTTTGCCGGATGGAACAGAAGGCGGAGCAGGCGCTCCGCCTTTCTGCTTTTCTGAATCGTGGCGCTCTCGATGAAGCTGCAGCCTTCGCAAATCGTCTAACAACTAGCAACCAACAACTAACAACCAACAACTAACAACTAACAGCCAACGCCCCGCAGCTCCGCCTCACACAACGACCCCATCCCATCTCGATCGCCAGCGTGTTGGGTGAAACTCGGGAAGGGAGAGCGGAAGGATTCGAGGCGTCCCGTCGATCCAGAACGAGCGGAACGCGCGCTTTTCGCCCGATCGGTAGAAGTGGATGAGGTAGGCGACGTCGCAGGCGCTGAAGTCCGCGAGCCACTGGTCGAGCCCGTCGATCTGCGCTTCGTGAACCAGAGCCAGCGAGTAGCGCGCGGCATCGCGTTCGTAGCGCGCCAGTTCATCGAGGAGCGCTGCGTCGGGATCCTTCACCGCGAGCTGCCCGATTTCCCTGGCCCGCTCCGACGAATTCCACTGCACGGTGTGCCCGAACAGGTGCACGAGGATGAAGAGCGCTTCCTCCGGGTCGTTCTCGAAGTCGACGCGGATCTCTTCGCCGTCGAGATCCCCGGTGAACGGGTCCGGCACGTCGGTCAAGACGACAGGGATTCCATACCGCGCTTCCACATGTCGCTCGAGGCGATTGAACGCGTCGAGAAAGAAGTCGTGCGTGCGGGAAGGCATGCGCAATCGTACGATGGCCGGAGGCCGAGCGCGAGAGCGGGGATGACGGCTGGTATCGGTCTGATCGCCGGAGACGAAACCGAGACTTGAGAATCGAAGAATGGGCAGAATTGCGTCGCGTCTGGGTGTGCTGATCGGGTGGGCCCGGCGAGCGGCTCGATCGCCTCCGCAGCCTCCGCGGCGCGTAGAATGTTCGTATGCTCACGCTCGGTTGCGGTGTCGTCCTGGCGCTCGCTGTCGTCTCCGTGATCGTGTTCATCGCATGGCCGAAGGACGAAGGATGAAACGGGAAACGCGGCCTGGCGTCGCGAAGCGATACAGGAGTACGACCGGGCCCGGAAGACGAGGAGGCTCAACATGAAGATCTTCATCACGGGCGCTACCGGATACATCGGCTCGGCTGTAGCGCTAGGCCTTCGAGCAGACGGCCACGACGTTACGGCCCTTGCCCGTCCCGGTCGCGACACCAGCACGCTTCGCAATGCGGGCGTCAAGTTCGTCGAGGGGGATCTCGAGTCGATCCTCGACAGGCTCGCTGTGATCCGCGAGCACGATGTCTACGTCCATGCCGCGCAGAGCATGGACGCGAACAAAATCCAGAATGACGAGAACGCCGTCGAGGCGCTCACCCGCTTCCGAGACGGCAACCGCTATTTCATCTACACCTCGGGGGTCTGGGTCCTTGGTAATGCCGGTCCCGCCGTCGACGACGAGGCGATGCCACCCGATCCGATCGAGCTTGTGGCCTGGCGGCCAAGGCATGAGCGCGTCGTCCTCGAGGCGGGTCGCGAGGGCTTTGACACCGCGGTGATTCGCCCAGGCTGCGTCTACGGCCAATCGCAGAGCCTCCTGCGCCCCTGGTTCGAAGCTGCACGCGAAGGCAAGCCTCTCGAGATCGTCGGCAGCGGTAAGAACCGCTGGGCGATGGTCGGCCTCTCCGATCTCGTCGACTGCTACCGCCGCGCCATCGAGCAGCGTGCAACCGGAATCCTCCATGCCGTCGACGATAGCCGGGCAACGCTGCGCGAGATGGCGGACGCGATCGTTGCGACGAGACGGAGCAGCTCGTCCATCACGGCCGTCGCGCCCGATGCCGCGCGCGCCACGATGGGCCCCTTCGCCGACGCACTCTTGCTCGACCAGAATGTCTCCAGTGCATGGACGCGCCAGCATCTCGGATGGTCGCCGAAACGCGAGTTCATGAGCTCGATCGAGGAGCAGTGGAGGGAGTTCAACTAAGGCAGGTTTGAGCTCCAACCTGCCTTCGGGGGAAGCGCCCGCCGCCTCGGCCTGTTCTGCCCGATCGGCATGTCCATCGATGACGACGATCGCGACGGGCTGAATGAGCTCCACCCGGCAATCCGAGGGCTCAAGACGGTCTGTCGCTGCAATAACGTGAAGTACAAGACGCTCGAACGAGTGATTCGGGACGGGGCGAAGTCGATCGCGCAGGTTGCCTCCAAGACGACGGCGACGACGGGTTACTGCGGCGGATCATGCACGCCTTACATCCAGCGGGTGATCGACGAGATCCATGGTGTCCCCGCGCCCGCGGCGTCGAAGCCGGCGTCCACCGATCAGGGAGAAAAGCCGTGGTGGGAGAAGTAACGCCTTCGGCGAATTGAGAATGGGGAATCGAGAATTGAGAGATACTAATCGCAAGGGCGTCCGATGAACGCCAGACGATGAGTGGCCGGCGAATGTGCCTCCTCCATCTCTCGATTCTCAATTCGAGGTGATCGAAATCATGAAGATCACGATGTACTTGAAACCGAGCTGAACGTCCTGCCGCAAGGCAGTGACTTACCTGGATGGTAAGAACGTGACACTCGACAAGCACGATCTGGCAAAAGACGCGCCCACGCGCGCACAACTCGAGGCGTGGATCAATGATCAGAACCTCGACGCGGCGCTCAACAAGCGCAGCCCGAGGTACAAAGAGCTCGGCCTGAACAGACGAACGCTGACGAAGCGCGAGGCGATCGACCTGATGATGCAGGACGTCAATCTCCTTCGCCGCCCCGTCGTCGTCAAGGGTCGCAGCGTCGTGTTCGGCTACGACGAAGAGGCGTACGACGAGGTGGCCGGCTCGTGATGCCGATCGAGATGATGCCGCTCGCGGCGCTGACCGTCATGCTCTGGCTCCTCTGGAGCGATTCGATCCGTCGAGGGAAGCAGCTACGCCTCTTCTACGCGGTGCGCATGCTCCTCTTCGGCGCCGTATCCGGAGTCGTGGTCTACAACGTGGTGAAATATCCCGAAATGTTCGGACGCACGGGCAAGCTGATGAGCTGGATCGCCTCCGTCGTCGGCGTCGTCGGTGTCGCATTCTTCTTCAGGAAGCTGACGGCGCCTTCGGTTCCAAAGCCGCAGCCTGGCCCCCCGGAAGGACCGAGCCTGTTCTGAATTCCGCGGGCCCTCTCACGGTTTTGATTGAAGTCCGTGTTCAGGCCACGAGCCTCGAGAGCACCAAGAAAGACTGCAGTCGCATTCCGCTGGAGTACCTCGATGCGCTACGTGTGTTCGGCCGGTCAGCCGCTCAGGGAGATTGCCATGAAGCTCCGCACTCTCGCGTTTGCGCTCGCCACGTTTCTGAGCGCAAGCGTTGCGTACGCCGCCACGTTCGTGGTCGGTTCGGACGAATCGCTCATCAGGCGATCGAGCGAGATCGTCCGCGCTGAGCTCGTGAGCTCGGAAACGCGTATGGGTGAGCGGGGGCTGGTCGAGACGGTCTACCGCATGCGCGTGACTGACTCGTTGAAAGGGGATGCGGAGCCTGGAACCGAGATCGACGTGCTGGAATACGGAGGCGCATTCGAGAACGCGATTCTCGCCGTGCCAGGATCGCCGGTGTACGCGAAAGGACAACGCTACCTGCTGCTTCTCTCGGAGAGACCAGGTGGGGGACGGATGACGACTGACCTCGTGTTAGGGCAATTCCGTGCGGAGATCTCATCGAAAGGGAATCGGATTCTCATTCGCGACATGACGGAATCGCTTGGGTGGGCTGCGGATGGCTCGACGCTCGTCGAACACCCGCGTCTCGAGGATGCGTTCCTTGAGTACGTACGAGATGTCGTGGCTGGGAAACGGCCCGTACCCGCGTACTACGAGGACGGTTTCGTTGGACAGCCGGACGATGAGCCCGCGGCGTCGGGAGAGATTGCGCCGACGGCACTCGATCTGAACCTCCAGATGGCAGCGAGCGTCGCGATGAGCCAGTGGTCATCCGCCGGCTCGATCGCGTACTCCGTGAGCGCAACGGCAGCTTCAGGTTTCCCGATCGGAAACGATGGAGAAGATCGCATCGTTTCGAATGATCCCCAGGGCGTGGTCCCCGGTACGTTCAGTGGGAGTGGCGTGCTTGGCGTCTGCTTTTACGGTTGTAATCCGTGCAGTTTCGCGACAGTGAACGGCGAGCAGTACGCGGGGATTACCTACGCGGACGTCGTCATCAACGACGGCGTAAGCTCGGCCAACCTATCGCAAGGAAATCTGAATTCAACAGTGACACATGAGGTCGGACATTCGCTCGGATTCCGGCACTCAGACAAGCAGAAGAACAATGACGGCGCGACGTGCGGTTCACCGCTGCCGTGCTCCTCCAGCGCCATCATGCGTGCCTCCTTGTTGAGCGGTCTCAACGGCACGCTTCAACTCTGGGATAGCCAGGGGGCAAACGAGGTATACGGAAACGGTACGGCCACGGCATTCACTGGATCTCAGTTCGTCAATGACTTTGACTTTGGTGGTTCGACGGGACTCAAGCCAGCACGTCGCACGTCCAACTCGGTTGCGTGGAGAATCTACGCGCCGGTGGCGTGTATCCCCGCCTCGGTCAGTTCTCACCCTCAGAGCACATCGATCGATTCAGGAAGCTCCGCGGAGCTCAACGTGATCGCCACAGGGACGGGGCCGTTTAACTACGAGTGGTTTCGAGGCGAATCGGGCGTCACAACCTCGCCCGTCGGGACAAACTCCTCGTCGTTCAACACAGGCGCGCTGAACCAAACCACCAAGTTCTGGGTACGAGTTAGGAACTGCAATAACGCCAATTCGGTCAACAGCAACACCGCGACCATCACAGTTCAGCCCTCCTGCCCCGCGAACGCTCTTTGCGCTCTCGGCGGACGCTTCCAGCTCAGTCTCGCTGTGCGCGATCACCGAACGGGCAAAACGGGAAGTGGGACGCCGCTGCAGCAGAACGATCTCTTCGGTTTCTACTCGCTTCCCACGTTCACCGGTGACGCCAGTAACCCGGAGGTCTTCGTGAAGATGCTCGACGGGAGGGCGTTCAATGGCAACTTCTGGACCTTCTTCGGTGGGCTCACCGACCTCGAGTACACGCTCATGGTGAAGGACACGCAGACCGGTGGAACGAAGAACTACTTCAGGGCGGGAGGGAGCTCGGCCGGAGGCTTCGACGTCGGCAGCGGCGTGACGCCGGAGACATGCGCCGGAGAAGTCGACGGCGCGAGCCTCGCGAATCAGTCGCCCTCGGTCTGTCTGGCGCAGGCCGACCGGCTCTGTCTCTCAAATGGTCGCTTCCGCGTCACGCTGACGGCTCGCGACCCGCGTACGGGCGCGACCGGTCCTGGGCAGTCGATCCCACAGAGTGCGATCTTCGGCTATTTCGCAATCCCGGCGCTCACCGGGAACCCGTCGAACCCCGAGGTGTTCGTCAAGGTCATCGATGCGCGCGGCTTTAACGGCTTCTTCTGGATCTTCTTCAGCGGCCTGACCGACTTCGAGTACACGATCACGGTGACCGACACGGTTACCGGGAAGCGGAAGTCGTACACGAAGGCTGCGGGAAGCGCATGCGGCGCCTTCGATACGAACGCGTTCACGGGACAGTAGGAGACTCGAGCTCGGAATTCGAGATCCGAAATCGCCTTGAACCGCGCTTCGCGCTAGAATCCGCGCCAATGCCGGACCAGCAAAGACGCGTCGCGGAGCGGATTCTCATCGAGCCACAGCTCGAGGGAATGCTCGCTGACAATCCGGGACGGATCGGCGAGATCGCGACGTTAGGCTGCCGGTTCGAGCACAATCCGCGCCTTGCGATCGGAACGACCATGCCCCTCTCGTTCCGATGGGAAGGGTTGCAGATCGCGCTTCAGGCGAAGATCGTCTATTCGGAGCTCAAGCTTTCCGGCGGCGAGAAGTTCTATCACTCCGGGCTGCAGTTTCTCGACGGCAACGCCGAGGCGCTCGGGCGGGTTCGCACTGCGCTCCAGCGGCACCTCACGCGCGTCGTCTCTGCGCTCCATCCCGAGCTTCCGCTCACGCCGCCGGCGAAGGCTTCGTCGTCGATACCCTTCATGGCGACGCCGTTCATGTCAGCCGCGGAGGAACCGCCGAAGAAGGCGGCGCCGACGGGCTACCTGGAGTTTCGCTGGCGCAACGACCGATGGGACATGACGGAGCGGCCCGCACTGTCGCAGCCGCGCGACGGACTCTCGTTCCCGAACAACCTCGACGGTGACGAGATCGAAAGCTGGAAACGTGCCTTTGTGAGCGCAGATGATCCGGTGAGGCGCATGATCCGTGCAGCGCTTGAGCTCCGGATCGGGTGAGAGACGAGGCATCGCGGCGCCAACAACCAACAGCTACCCCTCACCCCGTTGCAACGCGAATGCGACGGCGTCGGCGAGTGGCATGGAGCGTCCGACCAGCTCCGCGGCTTCGCGATCGGATTGCGCGAACGAGGCGGTGAGGGCCGCGACGTCAGCTTCGACTCGGCCGCGCTCGGCGAGCGGAACCGGCGTTCCGAGCTGATCGCGGAGCGCCCGCGCGGCGCCGAAGATCGTCGCGGCGCGCTCGTTCCTGCCTCGCTCGACGGCGTAGCCAGCGAGCGCCTCGAGGACGCTCGCCGTTCGCCAGCGATCGCCGAGCTCGAAATGGTGCTCGAGGCTCAGGCGAAGAAAGGCCTCGCCGCGGTCTAGGTCAGCGCGGTGGCGCGAGAGCCGTCCCAGAATGTCGAGTGCCCACGCGATCCCTTCCTGAAATCGGGCCTCACGCGCAGCAGCGAGACTTTGCTTCGCGAGCTTCATGCCGATCTCGTAGTTCCCGAGGTAGAGCGCGACGGCGGCGAGGTTCAGGAGCGACCACGACGACCCCTCACCATCACGTGAAGCGTTGAAGGTTGCGAGGGTCTCTCCGCAGACGGTCGACGCCCGTTCGAAGTCGCCCTTGAGCCACGATGCGAAGCCGACGTAGTTGAGCGAGCGCGCGACGCCGGTGGAGTCGCCGAGCTCGCCGAAGATCGTCAGTGCGAACTGATGCAGATCGATCGCGTGGTCGTAGTCGCCTCGTTCACGCGCGACGCTTCCGAGAAACTGCAGCGCCTGCGCCCGGTTGCGGAGGTCGCCGGTGACGCGTGAGAGATCGACGCTTTCTTCGAGGAGCGCCGCGGCCTCGTCGTAATCGCACTGGAGGAACGCCATGACGCCCGCTCCGGTGAGTGCGCGCGCGCGCGCCGGGAGCTTCTTCGACGGATCGCGAGCGAGCGCGCGGCCTAACCATCTTCGTCCTTCGGTGTAGTGGCCGCGGAGGTACCAGAACCACCAGAGCGAGCCGGCGATGCGTAGTGCTTCCCGCGCGTCGCTCTGCTCGAGGGCCCACCCGAGCGCAAGCCGCATGTTCTGATGCTCGCGGTCGAGAATGTCGAGCCAGGCGACCTGCGATTCCTTCGACGCCTCTTCGGCGCGGTGTGCGAGGCGCGCGTAGTGACGCGCGTGCGTCTCTCGCGTCTCGGCGACCGCGCCTGCCTCGGCGAGTCGGTCGTGCCCAAAGTCGCGAATCGTCTCGAGAAGCGAAAAGCGCGGCTCCCCGTCGCTCGCCGCATCCTGCCGGACAAAACTCTTGTCGACGAGCGATGCGAGAAGATCGAGCGTATCCCCCTTCGCTCCGCCGGCTTCCTCCGCTGCATCGAGCGTGAAGCCTCCCGCAAAGACAGAGAGGCGCGCGAAAAGCGCCCGCTCGTCGTCGTCGAGCAGGTTGTGTCCCCACGCGATTGCGCCGTACATCGTGCGTTGCCGGTCGGGGAGATCGGTCGGACCTCCGGATAGAAAGGCGAATCGGTTCTCGAGACGCGATAGCATCGCCGCGGGGGGGAGCAGCCTGATACGAGCGGCCGCGAGCTCAATTGCGAGCGGGAGCCCATCAAGATGGCGGCAGATCGCCGCAATCTTCTCGGCGTTGTCGTCATTCAGCGCGAACTCGGGCTTCGCCGCCGCGGCGCGCTGCACGAAGAGCGCGATTGCGGAATGGCGCTCGAGCTCGTCGCGTCGCGATTCCGAGGCGTCGGGGATCGAGAGAGGGGGCACAGGGAACTCCTGCTCTCCCGCGAGCCGGAGCCTCGTGCGGCTCGTCACGAAAAGACGAATCGCCGGAGCCTCGGAGAGGAGCCGGCTCACGATCGGCGCGGCCGCCGTGACCTGTTCGAAGTTGTCGAGGACGAGGAGAAGCCTCCGTCCTTTCAGATGCGCGATGAGCAGATCGGTGACCGATGTACCGCCCGCCTCGTTGATTTGAAGCGCGGCGGCGATCGCCGAGGGGACGAGGCGCGCGTCGGAGATATTCGAGAGGTCGGCGATCCAGACGCCGTCGGGAAATGCGTGCGCGAGCGAGCGGCCGACGTGGATCGAGAGGCGAGTCTTCCCTGTCCCTCCCGGCCCGGTGAGGGTCACGAGCCTCGTGTCATTGCCTTGCGCGAGGGCGGTGAGCGAGCTCTGCTCGACTTCGCGGCCGACGAACGGTGTGAGCTCGACGGGCAGGTTCCCGCTCCGCTGCATTGCTAATCTTGGCCGCAGCGCGTGAGCGAGCGACGCGTCACTGGTCGAAAGTGTGATGTCGTCGGTCTCCACGTCGGCACCGTGCGCGGCGGTGCCGACCGGAACGTGACGCATCCCCTGAAGCTCCATCGAGGCTTCTTTGAGGTCGGCGAGCAGCTCCTCGACGTGGAGATAGCGCGCATCGCGATCGCGCCTAAGGCAGCGCGCCACGATCCGCGCGAAAGGCACCGGGACACTCCTGCCTGTCACCGACGGAATCGGTCGGGGCTCGGCGGTTAGGATTGCCGAGATCAGTTCGCCGATCGTTCCGCCTTCGAATGGCGGCCTTCCCGCAAGCGCTTCATACAGCACGACCCCGAGACTCCAGATGTCGGTGCGCGAGTCGAGCACTTCGAGCTTCAGTTGCTCGGGCGACATGTAGTGGATCGTGCCGCGGACGATTCCCGGCTGCGAGAGCTCTTCGATGCTGAGCGGGTCGTGCACGAATGCGAGCCCAAAGTCGAGCACTTTCACATAGCCGTCGTTGCGGAGCATGACGTTGTCAGGCTTGATGTCGCAGTGAACGACGCCTGCCGACTCCGCGGCGGAAAGCGCGCGCGCGACCTGAGTGGCGACATCGAGAATCTCGCCCGCCTCGAGCGGATGTGTGGCGAGGCGCTTGCGCAGCGTCACTCCCTCGACGAATTCAGTCGCGATGAAGGGATGGTCGTCGACCTGGCCCACTTCGTATACGGTGAGAATGTTGGGGTGATTCAGCGACGAAGCTGTCTGCGCCTCACGTGTGCGGCGCTCGCGATGCTCTTTGCTCGCAACGACATGGCTGCCGAGAACTTTGAGCGCGACCGGGCGCCGGAGCTGCGGATCGCGCGCGAGATAGACCTCGCCCATGCCGCCGGATCCGATCGGCGAGAGGATCTCGTAACGCGCGAATGTCGTTCCTGGCGTAAGGGTCATCGGATACCGCGTTCCAGGCGACGGGAGCCGCGTCGCGCGAACAGAGTCAAGCCCGCAGGTTCCCTTCTATCGTAACAAAATGAGGTAACGACCTCCGCCGGCGCAACGTTCGCGAGCCCGCCTCCGCTACGATAGAACTGGCTCCGATGACTGAGCGATCGCTTCTCGGCACCTTCTTCCAGTCGGATCCCGACCTCCGGCTCGTGGCGGCGGACATCTACCTCGACCCGTCGTCGCCGAGAAGGCTCGCAATCGTCTCCCATGCACATGGCGACCACATCGAGCGGCATGATCATTTCGTCGCGACGCCCGTCACCGCCGCAGTCGTTCGCAGCCGTCTGGGCGCCTCACTCCGCGGCACCGAGCTCTCGTTTCGCCATCCGCTCGAGCTCGAGGGTCACGAAATCGAGCTCTTTCCCGCGGGGCACGTCCTCGGGTCGGCGATGACGATGATCCGGCGCGACGGAGTATCGCTGCTCTACACAGGCGACTTCCGGCTGCGCCGCTCATGGACGACCGAGGATGCCGAAGTGGCTGAGGCGGACGCGCTCATCATGGAGTCGACCTACGGATCGCCCGACTGGCGCTTCCCGTCGCGCGACGAGCTCGGCGCGCGACTGCTTGCTCTCGTTTCCGACATTCTCGGCAGTGGGAACGTCCCCGTTCTACTGGCGTACTCGCTCGGTAAGGCGCAGGAAGTCTGTTCGTGGCTGACCCGCCACGGACTGCGAGTCGTCGTCCATCCGTCGATTGCCAGGATTAACGACATCTATCGGAAGCACGGCGTCGACGTCGGCCCGTGCGAGGTCTGGACGAGGCAGGCAGGGCTCTTCGCGAAGGCGACGACCGAGCTTCGCGGCGCGGCGGTGGTCGTTCCGCCGCATATCGACGCCGAGATCCGGCGGATTCCCCGACGCGAGACGATCAGCCTTACGGGGTGGTCGCTCCGCGGCGGGTGGAAGACGGGAGGCGATCACGCGTTGCCGCTTTCGGACCACGCAGACTTCGACGAGCTGATCGAGCTGGTCGAGCGTGTGAGACCGAGGGTCGTGTATGTGACGCATGGCTCGGCGCGATTCGCACGGGAGCTTCGTGACCGCGGTTTCGCCGCCGAATTTCTGAAGCAGAAGCCGCAGATGAGGCTGTTTTAGAGGCGGCCCCAAGGTCAAATTGGGTAGAATCTCGCCTGCCTTACGACCAGATACGCCTCAACGATGGTTCCGGAAACCCTCGGGCGGCATCTTCGTACTAAAGGCGTGACTAGGAGGATCGGGTTCATGAAATTTCGAACGTACTTGGCCGGGCTGGCCCTCGCGACGCTCGTCGCGCCCGCGGCGATCGCTCAGGAGACGCTTCCGCTTTCGCTCGACCAGGCGGTGAAAACCGCGCTCGAGAACAACCTCGGCGTGCAGATTCAGTCGTACGACTACAGGATCCTTGGCGAAACGGCGCGAGGCTCGTATGGCCTGCTCGACTGGAACACCACGGCGACGCTCAGCAAGTCGAAGACCGAGCAAGCGACTTCGGATGTGACGCAGTCGTCCGATTCCGAGAGCGACGTGCTGAACCTCGGCGCGAATCACCTGTTCTCCACTGGCGCCTTCTTCGGCGTGCAGTGGAACAACTCGAAGAACACGGAGAACTCGGCGGCGTTCGAGATCCCGAGCTTCTACCAGACGAGTGTTGGTGTGCAGCTGACGCAGCCGCTGCTTCGTGACTTCGGCGTGGATGTGACGCGCCGAGGGATCAACATCGCACGGAACAACCTCGGCATCAGCCGCGAGGCGTTCCGAAACGTCCTCCTCGAGACCGTGAACTCCGTCGAGATTGCTTACTACGATCTCGTCTTCGCGCAGCGCGACCTCGACGTGCAGAAGCAGTCGCTCGACCTGGCGCGCGAGCAGGAGCGCATCACGCAGATCCGCATCGATGTCGGAGCCGACGCTCCGCTCGACATCCTGGAGCCTCAGGTCTCGATCGCCCAGCGCGAGCAGGACGTTCTGCTCGCCGAGGCAGCGCTCCGCAGCGCCGAGGACACGGTTCGCCGCCTGCTCAACCTCCCGCTCGAAGAGTGGGACCGCCCGATCACGACCGACGCGAGTCTCGAGTTCCAGCAGATGAACATCGACGTCCCGGCTTCGGTTGAAAAGGCGTTCGAGAATCGCCCTGAGCTCAAGCAGGCGAAGCTGCAGCAGGAGAATCAGAAGATCCAGCAACTCTTCGCTCGTAACCAGGTGCTTCCGACCCTCGACCTGACCGGGAGCTATCGCTACTCAGGCCTCGACCAGAATTACAGTGACGCGCTCGACCAGGTGACCGGTTCTGACTTCCCCGGCTGGCAGGTGCAGCTGCAGTTCGGGATGCCGATCTCCAACACGCAGGCTCGAGCCGACGCGCGGCGCGCGGAGCTGGAGTTCGAGCAGACGGTCACGAACGAAGCGCAGACGCGCCAGGCGATCATGGTCGAGGTGCGGCAGGCGGCACGCAACATCGAGACGTCGCTCAAGGGAATCGCTGCAACACGCGCGGCCCGCGACGCCGCGGAGAAGAACCTCGACGCGCAGCGCAAGCGCTTCGACAATGGGATGAGCACGAACTTCGACGTGCTTCGTGTTCAGAACGATTTGGCGGGTGCGCGCAGCGCAGAGCTGCGGGCGCTCACGAGCTACCAAAAGTCGGTTGCCGCATTTCACCGCGCTGTCGGCGACCTGCTCGAGCTCCGCGGCATAGAGCTGCAGGATCCCGCGCAGTTCGACCTTCCGGCGAGCAGGCTCGAGAAGGTCGAGTGGCTGAATTACGGAGACCAGGCGAAGTAGGTTGACTGGTGGCGGAGGCGTCTTCACCTCCGCGGTGGCGCGACGCGCCACGCGGCGGTCCGGGACGACCGCCACGAAGATGGCCGGATGCAAAGGAGTTGCATCCGGTCGTTTTCTTTGCTACGGGACGTTCGGTCGCGCGCCGGCCAGCGCGCGAACCTCGTACAGGAGGGACAATCATGACTGAACCCGGAATTGAAGGCGGAGCGGCTGCGCCCGAGGCGAAGCCTAACCCGTTCGCGATGATGCTCGGCGCGCTGTTCGCGCCGGGGGACACGTTCGGCGCCGTGGCACGGCGCCCCGTTTGGGTCGTGCCATTGATCATCTACGTGCTGTTCTCGATCGCCGGCACGGTGCTCGTGATGCCGAAGATCGACTTTGAGTCGGCCGTGCGTGCGCAGATGGAGAAGCAGGGGCAGGAGATCGACGACAAGACACTCGACATGATCATCGGCATTCAGAAGCCCGTCGTCTATGTCAGCTCGGTGGTCATGATCCCGATCGCGATTCTGATCATCGCCGCTGTCCACATGGCCGGATTTCGGGCCTTCGGCGGTGTTGGGACGTTTGGACAGTTCTTCTCGGTCACGACGCTCGCCTGGATGCCGCTGCTGGTGCAGTCGCTGATCGGGCAGATCGTGATCTTCACGCGCAAATCGATCTCGGTCGAGCAGATTCAGACTGCGGTCATGTCGAATCTCGGATTCCTGACGAGCCCGATCGACAATCCGGCGCGATTCGCGCTGTTATCGTCGATCGACCTCTTCTCGATCTGGGTCGTCGCGCTGTTGATCGTCGGCTTTGCGATCGTCTCGAAGCTGCCGCGCGCGCAAGCGATTGGCATCGTCGTCGTCTTCTGGCTGATCTACGTGATCGGCAAGACGGGGATCGCGGCGATCGGACAGATGATGCAGCCGGGAGGGGGAGGGGGCGCATGACGGTCCGCTGGCCCGCAATCGCGGGAGGCGTTGCGGTCGTCGCGGTCGTCGTCGCGGCGAGCATTTGGGGTGGCGGAGGCGAAAAGTCGACCGCCGTCTACCTCGAGCAGGCCGCCGCGCGCGATATCGAGGAGGCCGTCGCCGCGCCGGGGCAGATCGACCCGCGCGTGAAGGTGAACCTCAGCTCGAACGTCATCGGCAAGATCGAGAAGCTGCACTTCAAGGAAGGCGACCAGGTGAAGAAGGGTCAACTCCTCGTCGATCTGGAGCGCGCAAACTACGAGGCACAGCGCAACCGGATGCAGGCCGAGCTCGCGAACCGCGAGATCGAAGTCCGGCGAGCGAAGGTGAACCTCGAGAACGCGGAGATCCAGTTCGATCGTGCGCGGCGTCTGCGCGAGCAGGGAATTCAAGCCGAGGAGCTCTTCGATCGCGCACGCGTCGACCTCGCAAACGCCAAGGCGAATCTCGAGGCGGCCGGCGAGTACGTCCGGCAGGCCGAGGCAGGATTACGGCAGGCGACGGAAGACCTCGGATACACCCGAATCGTCTCACCGATGGATGGCAAGGTCGTGCAGCTCAACGCGCAGGAAGGCGAGGTCGTCATCACGGGCACGATGAACAACCTCGGATCGGTCATCGCCGTGATCGCCGATCTCTCGGAGATCCTCGTCGAGGCCGACGTCACGGAGATCGAGGTCGTGAAGCTGAGTGTCGGGCAGTCGGCGAAGGTGAAGGTCGACGCGATCGACGACAAGACGTACGACGGCAAGGTCGTCGAGATCGGCAGTTCCGCCGCACTGCGCGCCGGTTCGACGAGCGGCGTCCGCTACTTCAAGGTGAAGGTGCAGATTCTGAATCCTGACGCGCGGCTTCGGCCCGGTATGACCACACAGATCGACGTAATCGTCAGCTCGAAGAAGGGCGTGGTCGCCGTGCCGGTGCAGAGCGTCGTCGAGCTTCGCCCTTCCGAGCTCTCGAAAAAGGACCGGAGCGCGAAGGCTGAGCCGGCGAAGGCAGGCGAAGAGAAGAAGAAGTACCTCTTCGTGATGAAAGACGGCAAGGCGAAGGCGGTCGAAGTCACGACCGGAATCAGCGACGCCACGCACGTCGAGATCGTCACAGGGACACGCGCTGGTGAGGAAATCGTGACAGGGCCGTTCCGAACGCTGAAGAAGCTCTACGACGGCGAGACAATCAGGAAAGACGACGGCAAGAGTGCCGCGAAGGCGAAAGCCGCGAAGAAGGACGACGCGGGCGACGACAAAGACGAGGAGTGACGGCGATGACGATTGCGACCGAAGCGGGAACGAGGGCGAACAGCGCCGCGGACACGGACCATCTGATCGAGATGGTCGAGCTGCGGAGGACCTACGAGATCGGCGTGGAGCAGATCCATGCGCTCGACGGCGTCGACCTCGTCGTGAAGCACGGCGAGTACGTTGCGATCATGGGGCCGTCCGGCTCCGGAAAATCGACGCTCATGAACATCATCGGCTGTCTCGACACCCCGACGGCGGGACGCTATCTGCTCGACGGCATTCCGGTCGAGACGATGAATGAGGACGAGCTCGCCGCGGTGCGGAACAAGAAGATTGGCTTCGTCTTCCAGACGTTCAATCTGCTGGCGAGAACGACGGCGCTTCACAATGTCGAACTGCCGCTGATCTACGGCAAGATCCCGCGCCACGAGAGAAAGCAGCTCGCGGAGGAGGCGCTCGTGAACGTCGGGCTCGCCGACCGCATGAACCACCAGCCGAACGAGCTTTCAGGCGGTCAGCGTCAGCGCGTCGCAATCGCCCGCGCCCTCGTCAATCGTCCCTCTCTCCTTCTCGCCGACGAGCCGACGGGAAACCTCGACTCGAAGACGGGACGCGAGATCCTCGACCTCTTCCACGAGCTCTCCTCGCGCGGCAACTCGATCATCATGGTCACCCACGAAGACGACGTCGCGCGCGAAGCGAAGCGGGTGGTGCACATTCGGGATGGGCGGGTGAGTAGGTAGTGCTGAGTGCTGAGTCCTGAGTGCTGAGTAAAGGCAGAGATGGCCGGACGAGTCGACAGGTTTGAGGATCTTATCGCGTGGCAAAAGGCGCGAGAGCTCTGCAAGCAGGTCTACCATCTGACAGCGAAGCGCGACTTCTCGCGGGACTTTGCCCTCGTCGACCAGCTCCGGCGTTCCGCGATTTCGATCGGTTCGAACATTGCGGAAGGATTCGAACGCAACAACCCAAAGGAATTTCACCAGTTTCTCTCGGTCGCGAAGTCCTCCTGTGCGGAAGTGCGTTCGCAGCTCTATACGGCAGTCGACGTGGGACATATCACGGAGGATGAGTTCGAGGGCGTGTACGCGCTCGCGGCGGAAACGGGGCGGGTGCTCGGTGGCCTTCGAGCTGCGGTCGAGCGTCGGAAGAACGGCAAGGCGGGTTCGTGAACACTCAGCACTCAGCACTCAGCACTCAGCACTGAAGAGAGCGAAACGATGTTCTCTGAAAACCTCCGCATCGCGCTGAAATCCATCGCCGCGAACAAGCTTCGCTCGGTGTTGACGACGCTTGGCATCATGATCGGTGTCGCATCGGTGATCGCCGTCGTGTCGCTCGTCCAGGGGCTGAAGCAACGCTTCGCTGACGACCTCGAAGGCGTCGGCGCGACGTACGTACTCGTGTTCCCCGACGCTGGGCAGGAACGGAACACGATGAACCCGAAGATCCCCGCCCTGACCTACGAGGACGGCATGGCGGTGCTTCGGCAGGCACCCGAAGTCAGGAGTTTCACGCCGATCTTCTACCGTCCCGGTGCAGAGTCGAAGCGGAGAGATCTCCGGCACTCGACGACGTTGTTAGGCGTCGGCGAGTCGTACCAGGAGGTCGTCAACCACTGGGTCGATCGCGGCCGGTTCTTCACTGCGCTCGACATGGAGGCGCGGAAACAGGTTTGCGTCGTCGGAATCGAGCTCGTGAACAAGCTCGGCCTCGACGCCAACCCGATCGGAAGTGTCATTCAGGTCGCCGGCTCGACCTTCACCGTGGTCGGCGTCATGGAGCCGCGCGGCCGGATGTTCGCCGACGACTACGACGACCTCATCCTCATTCCGTTCCCCACGTCGGCGATGCTCTATGGCCCCGACGCCGTTCGCTCCCTGCGTCTCGACTTTCAGGCGGCCGACGCGACGCGGATGGACCTTGCTCAGGATCAGATTCGCGACGTTCTGCGCGTGAGGCATGGACTCAAGGAGAATGACAAAGACGATTTCAGGATCCTTCTGCAGGAAGAGATTCTCAAGGCCGTGTCCGGCGCGCTGACCTCGACGTCGCTCATCATGGGCGCGGTCGTCGGCATCGCACTTCTCGTCGGCGGCATCGGCATCATGAACATCATGCTCGTGTCGGTGACGGAGAGGACGCGCGAGATCGGCATCAGGAAATCGATGGGAGCGCGACGCCGCGACATCCTGATGCAATTCCTGATCGAGGCGGTGGTGCTCAGTGGGATGGGAGGCTTGATCGGTGTCGCGGGTGGAATGCTGCTCGGCTTCGGCGCACGGCAGTTCATCCGGCGGTTCATCGAGTTTCCGACGACCTACACGCCGCTCTGGGCCGTCGTGCTCGCGTTCGGTTTTTGCGCGCTGTTAGGCATCATCTTCGGGCTCTATCCGGCGGCCAAGGCGTCGAAGCTCGACCCGATCGAGGCGCTGCGATACGAATAGGTTCGCCCGCAAGGCGACGGGAGACAGCGGTCGCGAAGTGAGCTCATGCTCGTGCAATTCGTCGTCCTGAACGAAGCGAAGCGGAGTGAAGGACCTCTCAGGCTTCTATCATCACGCCACGAATACCATTGGCTGAAGGCTCGATGATAGAAGCCCGAGAGGCCCCTTCGCTGAGCTCAAGGCGACATTCGTACGATCTTCGTCCTATCTGTTCGATGCGCGTACCCGCTTCGCGCCTCACCCTCCGGCCTCCGATTCCGATATCCTCTCCGCTACGTCCAACGTCAGTACCGGAGGCCTCATGAGCACACATCCTCTCGCAGGCAAGCGTCCCCCCGCGTCGGAGCTCGCCGACATTCCGCGCCTCGTCACGGCCTACTATGCCGAGCATCCCGATCCCGACACGCGCGACGAGCGCGTCGCCTTTGGGACGTCGGGCCATCGCGGCTCGTCGCTCGAGCGTTCGTTCAACGAGATGCACATTCTCGCAACGACCGAAGCGATTTGCAGGTATCGGAAGGGACAGGGGATTGACGGGCCGCTCTTCCTCGGAATCGACACGCATGCACTGAGCGAGCCTGCCTTCGCGTCGGCAATGGAGGTCCTCGCCGCGCATCAGGTGGACGTGATGATCGACGCGCAGCGCGGCTACACGCCGACACCGGTCATCTCGCACGCGATCCTAGGCTACAACCGGCCGCGCAAGGACGGTCTCGCCGACGGCATCGTGGTCACGCCGTCGCACAACCCGCCCGAGGATGGCGGCTTCAAGTACAACCCGCCTCACGGCGGCCCGTCGGATACGGTGGCGACGAAGTGGATCGAGACCGAGGCGAACCGGCTGATGATCCATCTCGACGAGATCCGGCGCATGCCGTTCTCGCGTGCGATGGCGGCACCGACGACGCATCGGCACGACTACGTCTCCGCCTACGTGAGCGATCTCGGCAGTGTCGTCGACCTCGACGCGGTGAAGGCGTCGGGGCTGCGCGTCGGCGTCGATCCGATGGGTGGCGCGGGGGTCGGCTTCTGGGGCGCGGTAAAGGAGCGCTACGGGATCGACATCGAGATCGTCAACGACGCGGTCGACCCAGCGTTCCGATTCATGACGTGCGACTGGGATGGCCGGATCAGGATGGATTGCTCGTCGCCGCACGCGATGGCGTCGCTCATCGCGCTCCGCGACAAATTCGATGTCGCCTTCGGCAACGACACCGACAACGACCGCCACGGCATCGTCACGAAGAGTGCCGGCCTGATGAACCCGAACCACTACCTCGCCGTCGCCATTTCGTACCTGTTCGCGAATCGCCCCGGATGGAGCGCGGATGCCGCGGTGGGAAAGACGGTCGTCTCGAGCAGCATGATCGACCGCGTTACCGCGAGCCTAGGCAGGAAGCTGTACGAAGTTCCGGTCGGATTCAAGTGGTTCGTCGACGGACTGCTCGCCGGGACGTTAGGCTTCGGCGGAGAGGAGAGCGCGGGGGCGTCGTTCCTGCGACGCGATGGCTCGGTCTGGACGACGGACAAGGACGGCATCATCCTGGGGCTCCTCGCCGCGGAGATGATGGCGAGGACGGGCCGCGATCCGGGTGAGCTCTACCGGGAGCTTGCGGAGAAACATGGCGCGCCGTTCTACGCGCGTAGGGATGCGCCCGCGACGCCGGAGCAGAAGGCCAAGCTCGGGAAGCTCGCGCCCGAGCAGGTCGCGGCGAAGGAGCTCGCGGGAGAGCCGATCCACGCAATCCTCACGAATGCTCCGGGAGACGGCAACGCCATCGGCGGGCTCAAAGTCACGACGACGAATGGATGGTTCGCCGCGCGTCCCTCGGGGACCGAGAACATTTACAAGATCTACGCGGAGAGCTTCGTGAGCGAGGAGCATCTCGCGCGAATTCAGAGCGAAGCGCAAGCGCTTGTGACGAGCGTGATTTAGAGCGCGGAGAGAGGATCGTCGGGGCGACGCGGCGCGTCGCCCGATTCCGTTGGCGTGAAGGAGTGAGGACGGGCAACCTGGCGCGTCGCCCCGCGAAACGCACCAATCTCGGACAACCGCGCAAGCGTTCCCGGGTGCGACGTAATGCGTGTCAAGGGGATCTCTGCAGCACGTTAAATGTGGATGAAGCGCACTTCCAATCGGGGGATCTTGTGAGAGAATGCGCGCGCTGCAAACCGAGAGCGCTCCGGTTCCCCCGTTCGACGCTGTCCTGACGGGCCCCGGCACGCGATCGGCCGCGGTAGCCCGCACGCTGTGACGGTGGGCCTGACCCCAATGAACTTCGAACGAACCTGTCTTTCCGGACGGGGAGACGTTTTGGGTGGCGTGGGTGGGGTGGTGATCTCTCCACGGTCCGGCTATCTCGACGGCAGAAACTGCCGGCGAGAGGGTGCGCCCGCTCCCGAGCTGGATTCGCCCCTCCAGCAGCGAATCCGCGCTTCCGCGAAGCCGTTCCGCATCCCGAAACCAACTGATTTCCGAGCCGTGTTCGGTCGCGCAGTCCTTTTGACGCGAGCGCTCCACGAATCCCTTTCGACGTCGAGTCGAGAATCCATTCCATGTTAGACCGAAGAGGTTACTCATGCGCCGAGCCGTCCTGATCATCGTCGTCGTCTGCTCATTGCTCCTTGCTGCTCCGAGCTTTGCCGACAACACCGCACAAACGCTCCCGTTCAGCCAGAACTGGACCGACATCGGCCTCATCACCGCGAACGACAACTGGTCGGGTGTTCCGGGCATCGAAGGCTTTCGGGGTGACGCCCTCACCGGCGCTACCGGCGCCGATCCGCAAACACTTCTCGCGGCGGATGATCCGGGCGTGCTCGATGTGAATGCGAACCAGACCAACCCGAGCACCTTCACGACTGGCGGTGCGACGGAGTTCCACATCACCGACCCGGTCGTCGGGTTGACGGGAAGCGGCACGGCGGACGCTCCCTACCTCAAGCTCTACCTGAACACCACGGGTCAGTCAGGGATCACGATCTCCTATAACGTGCGGGACCTCGACGGGTCCACCGACGACTCGATTCAGCAGGTCGCGCTTCACTATCGGATCGGATCGAGTGGAAGTTGGACGAACGTTCCCGCGGCCTACATCGCCGACGCATCGAGCGGCCCGAGCCTCGCGACTCTTGTAACTCCGGTTTGCGTCACGCTTCCCGCTGCCGTCGACAATCAGGCATTGGTCCAGCTTCGGATCATGACGACCAATGCCGCGGGCAATGACGAGTACATCGGCATTGACGACATCGTGGTGAGCACTACGCCGTGCGCCCCGGCGACGCCGAGCCTTTCGATCAACGACGTCTCTCTCGCCGAAGGCGATGCCGGCACGACGACGTTCACGTTCGCGGTGACGCTGAGCGCGCCGGCCGGCGCTGGCGGCGTCACG
This sequence comes from Acidobacteriota bacterium, assembly GCA_016184115.1. Taxonomy (GTDB): domain Bacteria; phylum Acidobacteriota; class Thermoanaerobaculia; order Gp7-AA8; family Gp7-AA8; genus JACPDH01. The sequence goes on from JACPDH010000077.1 coordinate 153,567, forward strand.
TTCGACATCGCGACCGCAGACAACACGGCGACAACGGCCGACAACGACTATGTCGCGAACAGCCTCACCGGGCAGACGATTCCGGCGGGGAACGACATTTACTCGTTCGATGTGACGGTCAACGGCGACGCGACTACCGAGCCTAACGAGACCTTCTTCGTCAATGTCACGAACGTCACAGGCGCCAACGTGGGCGATGGCCAGGGTCAGGGTACGATCAACAATGACGACGTGACCCTCACGCCAATCCACGACATTCAGGGACCAGGCGCATCGTCTCCAATCGTTGGCGCCAGCGTTTCGACGACAGGCATCGTGACCGGCGTGAAGTCGAACGGTTTCTACATCCAGGAGCCTGACGCGTCGGTCGACGCGGACCCGGCAACGTCCGAAGGTGTCTTCGTCTTTACCGGCGGCGCGCCCCCGGCGGCCGCCGTCGTCGGCAACCTCGTCCAGGTGAGCGCGACCGTCGTCGAATTCATCCCAGGCGCCGATCCGCTCCAGCCCCCGCTGACCGAGCTGAGTTCCCCGACCGTCGTGCAGCTCTCGACGGGGAATCCCCTTCCGTCTGCGACCCCGCTGACGTCGACATTCCCCGATCCCGCCGGACCTCACGATCAGCTCGAGCGGCTCGAGGGGATGCGCGTCAGCGTCGGATCGCTGACTGTTGCCGGCCCGACCCTCGGGAATGTGAGTGAAGCCAACGCGACGGCGACCTCGAACGGCGTCTTCTACGGCGTCGTGACTGGCGTTCCCCGGCCGTTTCGCGAGGCCGGCATTCAGGCGCCCGACTCGGCACCGTCGGGAGGCGGCACGATACCGCCAATCCCGAGGTTCGATTCGAACCCCGAGCTGATCCGAGTCGACAGCGACGGCCTAACAGGTGGCACGTTGATCGATGTCGGGTCCGGTGCTGTCGTTACCGGCCTCGTCGGCCCGCTGGACTATACGTTCCGCAAGTACACGATCCTTCCCGATCCTGGTGCGAGCATCGGTGTTGCCGGAGGTCCGACCGCCGTCGCCGTCACGACGCCGACGGGAAGCGAGTTCACCGTCGCCTCGTACAACCTCGAACGCTTCTTCGACACGGTCAACGATCCTGGCATCGGCGAGCCGGTGCTCACGCCGGCGGCGTTCGACAACCGCCTGAACAAGGCATCACTCGGGATCCGAGACTACCTGAAGACACCCGACGTCATCGGCATCGTCGAGATCGAGAACCTGACGACGCTCCAGGCTCTCGCGACGCGTATCAGTAACGACGCGATCGCCGCCTCGCAGCCCGATCCGCTCTACGCTGCGTATCTCGTCGAAGGCAACGACGTAGGCGGAATCGACGTCGGTTTCCTCGTAAAGAGCGTCATCGTTTCCGGCGCCACGCCGCGCGTCGAAGTCGTCGAAGTGCAGCAGGAGCTCGATGGGACGCTGTTCGTGAACCCCGACTCCTCCACCGAGACACTCAATGACCGGCCGCCGCTCCGCCTCAACGCGATCGTGCATCACGCGAATGGCGCGAGCTTCCCGGTGACCGTCATCGTGAATCACCTCCGCTCGCTCAACGACTCGAATTCGGAGGATCCAGGGTCGAACGGATGGGCGACTGACGGGGCGAGGGTGCGCGCAAAGCGGCAGCAGCAGGCCGAGGATCTCGCAAACCTCGTTCAGACGCGCCAGACCAACGATCCTACCGAGCGGATCATCCTCGTCGGCGATTTCAATGCGTTCGAATTCAACGACGGCCTCGGCGACTCGATGAACGTCATCGGCGGAACGCCGGTGCCAGACAACGAGACGGCGGTTCCGGGCGACGGCGTCGATCTCGTCAATCCCGATCTCGACAACCTCTTCGACACCGCGCCGGCGAGCGAGCTCTACTCGTTCGTATTCGACGGCTCGGCGCAGTCGCTCGATCA
>JACPDH010000078.1 GCA_016184115.1 Acidobacteriota bacterium
CAGGCGGTCGAGGTTCGCAACAGTCACGATCGCGTCGCCGGTCTCAACGGTTTCGCCGCGGTCGACACTGCGCTCGATGATCACGCCGTCGATCGGGGCGACGACGCGCGTCTTGTCGAGCGTCGCCGCGAGCCTGCCAACCGTCGCCTCCGCGGTCGCCCGGCGGGCCTTCGCGCCGTCGATGTCGCGAAGGGCTCGATCGTACGCCTGACGGCTTCCCACCTCTTCCTCCCACAGATGCTTCGCGCGCGCGGCCTCGGTTTCAAAGAGCCGGATATCAGCCTCGGCTTCGGCGACCCGCGCCCGCGCCTCAGCGAGTGCCGCTGTGACATCGTCCGAGCGGATCTCGGCGATCAGTTGTCCCCTGCGCACGAGGTCGCGTTCGGCGACGAGCATCGTCACGATCGACCCAGCGGCATCGCTTCCGACGACGACTTCCGCGCCTGGGTAGGCCGACACGCGTCCCTCAGCGAGAATCGGGCGCGAGTCGTTGGCCTGCTTCGCAGGTGCCGGAGCGGGCGTCTCGGCGTCAGCATTGCGAGAGCGGATCAGAACGATGGTGAAGACGATGAGCGCGACGGGGATTGCGACGCGGAGGATGTTGGTGAATGTGTTCTTCACGGTGGTGCCTTTCGTTGCTGGTTCGGCTATGCGCCTAACGATTGAGTTTCGTTGGATCAATCTTCTTTTGCGGTTACGGAACCCTGAACTTGGAAGTTAGATCGTCGAACGCAGAACCCGGAAAGAAGCAGATTGCTGAAGAAGCGCCCGGTCTTGTTTCTGAATTCAGAATTCATCGTTCTGCGTTCTCACTTCGAGCTCTCGCCTCGTGGCGGTGGCCTCCGGCTTCCGCGCCACAGCCAGAGGCGGTGGCCACTAGGCGGCCAGTCTCCCATCCTGAATTTCGATCACGCGGTCGCAGATCGCGCGGACTTTCGGGTCGTGCGTGACGATCAGGAGGGCGCGGTCCTCCTTCACCGCGAGATCGCGGAAGAGATCGAGGATTTGCCGCCCCATCTGCGAGTCGAGATTCGCGGTCGGTTCGTCGGCGAGAAGGATCGGCGAACGTCCCGCGAGAGCGCGCGCAATCGCGACGCGCTGCTTCTGCCCGCCGGAAAGGTCGCGCGGCAGAAACGACGCTCGCTCGCCTAACCCGACGTCGTCGAGAACGCGCGTTGCCTCCTCCGTCGCCTCGCGCCCCTTGATTCCCTTGATGTTCAACGCATACTCCACATTCTCGAGCGCGGTGAGCGCGGGAAAGAGATTGAACTGCTGAAAGACGAAACCGATCGAGCGCTTGCGCACGGCGGGTAGCGATGCGGGACGCGCGATGTCGACCAGATCGCCTTCGATCGTGATGTCTCCCGAGGTCGGCGTGAGGATGCAGCCGAGGATCGAAAGCAGCGTCGTCTTGCCCGAGCCTGACGGCCCCTCGAGCGCGACGATCTCGCCACGATGAAGCGAGAGGTCGACTCCATGAAGCACGTCGACCGTCTGCTTCCCTTCGGTGAACCGCTTCCGGATTTCCCGTGCGTCGAGGACAGCTCCATTGTTTCTTTCCTTCATCGACGATTCTCCTGCTTTTGCCTGTCTAGTGGCGGAGGCCTCCGGCCTCCGCACCACGGCCGGAGGCCGTGGCCACTATGTACGTCTACAGTGATCTGCCCATCGTGGCGGAGGCCTCCGGCCTCCGCGCAACGGCCGGAGGCCGTTGCCACTACCCTCTGAATACGAGCGCCGGATCGATCGACGCGACCTTACGGAACGACACGAGCGCTGAGGCGAGACACATCACGATCGACCCGATGAAGACTGCGACCGCGAGCTCGGGTGTGATGATCAGTTTGAGGTTGATGCTCGCGATTGCCGGTCGCATCGCGTAGGCCATCGCCGCCCCAAGGATGAAGCCGACGACCGCGGCAATCGATGCCTGCTTGATGAGAATCGAGTAGATGTCGGCGTTCGAGCCACCGATTGCCTTCACCGTGCCGAACTCGCGAAGGTGCTCCATCGTCGACGAGTAGAGCGTCTGCGCGACGACGACGATGCCAACGAGACAGCCGAGGAAGACGGTGAGGTACATGTTCAATCCAAGGCCGGTCGACTCGACCCAGTAGCGCTTCGATTGCGCGGCCCACGCGTCGCGCGTGTAGATGTCGTTGTAAGGGAGCAGGTGCGCGATCTCGGCCTTCACCGCGTCCATGTCGGCGCCCGGCAAGAGCCGGACGACCATGTACGTCGTCCGGTTCTGCAGCTCGTCGGGATTGAGCGCTTGCGCAAGCTCGTAGTCCATGAAGACCATCGGCGTCGTCGTGAACGACTCTGCCTCCTGCGTGCGACCGATGATCCGGAGCTTGCGTCCCAGGATCTCGCGGTACTCGCCAAGCTGGAACGGACCGAAACGGCGGATGCCCGAGTCGTCGAGGAATACGAAGTTTCCTCGGCGCAAGTCGTCGAGATTCCCCTCCGAGACATTCCACGGAATGTTCCACTTCGAGAAATCTTCGAGCGCGTAAACCTCCACTCCCTCCTGCGCGCCCGAGGGGAGGTTCATGTTCATGAACCAGACGATCAGGTTGTCGGCGTCGGCGACGCCCGGCACCGCACGTACCCGCTGCACGTAGCTCTCGGGAAACGCGTGCGCAAAGTCGATGTTCGGCGTGTTGCGCGAGGTGACCCAGATGTCGGCGTCCATCTTCCGGATCGTCACCGTCGCGTTGTCCATCAGCCCCATGAAGAGGCCGACCTGTACGAAGCCGAGTGTGACGGCGAAGGCGACGCCCGACACCGTGATGAAGAAGCGGAGCTTGTCGTGGACGAGCGTCTTCAGAGCGAGATCAGGCACGCGGAGCCCCCTCGCGCGTTAGGCCGGCGACGAGAACGTCGATCATCGTCTTCACGGAGCGCTCCGCGGCCGGCCATTTCACCCAGGGATCGCACTCGTTCGAGATCCGGAGCGAGACGACTCCATGGATGCCGGCCCAGACGGTTTGCGCGATGAGCTGCGCGTCCTTGTGCTCGGGACGAAAGCAGCCTGCCGCAAGCCCTGCTTTGATGATCTGCACGAGAAACTCGTACGCATCCTCGGTCGGATTCCCCTTCTTTCGCTCGATCAACTCGGGCGTTGGCTCCGGACGCAGGCTCATGAACATGAGCCGGTAGTGGTTCCGGTTTTCGAGGCCAAATCGGGCGTAGAGGAGGCCCGTCTTCCGTAACTGCTCGATCGGATCCGCAAGCTTCGCGACGGCGAGGAATTTCTGCGCCAGGAGCGAGAAATCGCGATCGCAGATCTCGTGAAGCAGCGATTCCTTGTCCTTGAAATGTACGTAGATCGTAGTCGGCGTGTACTCGATCTTCTGGGCGATCTGCCGCATCGTGACCGCCTCGAAGCCCTTTTCTGCGAAGAGCTCGCGCGCAGCGTCGAGAATGCGGTCGCGCGTCTCGGCCTTTTCTTTTTCGATCCGTTCTTTGGGTCCCATAACCATGTTCTCTAAGTTAACAACGTTCACTTAACGACGTTAAGATAGGTCGGGGCGCGAGGGTTGTCAAGGGGTGTAGCCGCGAATTCCGATCCGCGGCACGCCTCGTGAGCGCCGACGCAGCGATGGGCGGCCGTAGAGAGACGCCGGCCGCGGCAGCGGCCGTTTCTGGCTAGCCCAGCCCGTAAGGGCGGGGAGATGAAGAGAGAACCGCACGCCTCGTGAGCGCCGACGCTGCGATGGGCAGCCATAGAGAGACGCCGGCCGCGGCAGCGGCCGTTTCTGGCTAGCCCCGCCCGTAAGGGCGGGGACATGAAGCGAGGACCCTTTCGCGCCGCGGTAGCGGCGCCGTGTGAATCGCGCGGTGCGTGAGCGCCGCGCTGGCGCCGTCCTGCGGGCGATCGAGACGTCGCCGCTTCCGCGGCCGCGAAGGTGCCATACTTTCTCTCATGCGGAAACTCGCGCTCCTTCTCGTCACCCTCACCCTCACCGTTTCCGCCTTCGCCGAATCCCCCGAGGATGCGATCCGATCCCTCGTCACGAAACAGGCCGAAGCCTGGAATCGAGGCGATCTCGAAGGCTTCATGGATGGATACCTGAACTCCGACGAGCTCGTCTTCACGTCGTCGAGCCGTGTGCGCCGCGGTTGGCGAGTCACCCGCGACGCCTATCAGAAGCGCTACGGAGCCGCGAAAGAGACGATGGGAACGCTCGCCTTCTCGAAGCTCGAGGTTCACCCGCTCGGGCCCGACGCTGCATGGGTGCTTGGCCGGTGGGATCTTGCCGAGCCGAAGGAGAGCTCAGGCGGAATCTTCACTCTCGTCCTCCAACGGCTTGACGGGAAATGGCTCATCGTGCACGACCACACGAGTGCCGACCCCTCGGAGTAGAATTACGCCTGACGTTCATCGAAGCGGAGGAATCATGGAGTCTCCAACCCCCACGACTACACCAATCGAAGAAGAGCGCCGCCGCTGGGAGATCGCTCGTGCCATCGTCGAAGCAAACAGCGGCCCGATGAAGTCGATCCTCGAGTGGACGCGGAAAAACCCGGAAGCAGCACTCGCCGTTGCCTTCGCGTCGGGGTTGCTGATTGGATTCGTCGCGCGTCGCGACTGAGCGCTCCCGTCTCGCGCGAACGCGCGAATCTTCGATGAAGCTCGAAGAAGCACTCCGGCGTCACGAGACGATCCTCGCTGAGGGATCGGTCTATGAACTGCTTCGTCGCGATTCGCGCGTCGCGTTTGACACGGAGATCGCGCACGCAGGGCTCGTGTACGACGCCGCGCAACGAGCGATCCTTGCCTCCGTGCATCGAGATTATGCGCAGCTTGTCCGCGAGGCCGGGTTGCCGATGCTCCTCTTCGCCGACACGTGGCGAGCGAGCGCGGAGAGAATCGCCCGATCGCGCTTCGCGGGGCGTGACGTCAACGGCGACAACGTCCGATTCGTCCAATCGATCGCAGCAGAGGTGGGGTCCGATGTCGTCGTCGCCGCCTATACCGGACCACGCGGTGACGCCTATCGCCCAGGCGAAGCCCGCGCGACGAGGCGATCGCGATTCACGCGCCGCAGATCGAAGCGCTTGCATTGGGCGGCACCGAGCTCATCGTCGCCGCCACGCTTCCCTGCCTCGAGGAGGCGCGCGGCATCGCATCGCTACTCGCACGGAGCGGAGTCAGCTGGATCTTGAGCTTTGTCGTGCGCCGGAACGGAACCCTGCTCGACGAGACGCCACTCGCCGAGGCGATCGAGCGGATCGACGATGAAGTCGCGTGCGCGCCCCTGGGCTACTCGATCAACTGCGTCCATCCCGACGTCTTCCGCGCTGCGGTCGAGCGCGCCGGTGAGGCGGCGTCGAGGATCGTTGCGCTCCAGGCGAACGCATCGGCGCTCTCCCCGGAAGAGCTCGATGGACGGGAGTCAGTCGAGGGTGATGACCCCGCGGCGTGGGCCGCGGCGATGCTCGAGGCGAAACGCGCCGCGTCTATCCCGATCGTGGGCGGCTGCTGTGGTACGAGCCCCGCACACATGCGCGCACTGGCGGAAGCGCTCGGAGACGCTCCCTCGCGCTCCCTCCGCTGAGTCTTTCATGTGGCGTGCATCGCTCGTAGCGCCGGCACTCCGTGACGGCGTGCCGCCGAAGGCGGCGTTAAGCGCGCGGGCAGTAAGGGAACTGCGCTGACGCGCCGCCGCGGCACTTTGGAAACTGCCGCCACGATGTCGAGACGCTCCGCTGAGTCTTTCATGTGGATTGCGTCGCTCGTAGCGCCGGCACTCCGTGACGGCGTGCCGCCGAAGGCGGCGTTAAGCGCGCGGGCAGGACGGGAGCCGCGCTGATGTGCCGCCACGATGTCGAAGCGCACGACCAAAGCTTGCGTCGCACATCGTGACGCGCGTCACCTTACCCAAGCCCCTACGGGCGCGAATCGCGTGACCACTGCTTGCCTGGGTGAGGCCGCACGCCACCCGCAACGACGCTGAGAATCACCGCAGCAGACCTACTCTCCGTTGAAAACTTCATCCAGACGGCCGGCCGACTGCTGCGCGACGCATCAGCCGACCGCCGAGGCGCGACGATCTCGAGAAGAGCCGCGCCGGAGGGAGGAACCACTGATGAGCAAGGCAGTACTCTACGATGCGACGCTCTGCGTCGGCTGTCTCGAATGCGAGCGCGCCTGTGCCAGCTACAACGGCCTGGAGTACGACGACGCGGTTTCCGCCGAACAGCAGACTTCCGAGCGGAAGTTCACCTTCGTCCGCACGCTGCCCGACGACAAATACATGCGAAAGCTCTGCATGCACTGCGTCGACCCCTCGTGCGCGTCGGTCTGCCCCGTCGCGGCACTCACGAAGTCGAAGGAAGGCCCGGTCGTCTACGACAAGACGCGTTGCATGGGATGCCGCTACTGCATGGTGGCCTGTCCGTTCGATGTGCCGAAGTACCAATGGGGCGCACTGCTGCCTCTCGTTCGGAAATGCACAATGTGCTCCGATCGCCTGAAGAAGGGGCTCGCGACATCGTGCTCCGACGCCTGCCCGACGGGCGCCACGATCACGGGCGATCGCGAGGCGCTGCTCGCGGAAGCGAAGAAGCGCATCGCGGAGAATCCGAGCGGTTACGTCAATCACATCTTCGGCGAGACCGAAGTCGGTGGCACCTGCGTGCTCATGCTCTCCTCGATCCCGTTCGAACAGGCAGGCTTCCGGACGCCTGAGGTTTATGGGAAAGGCCCTCTGCCCGCGAACACCTGGAAGGCGCTCTCGAAGATTCCTGATGTTGTGTCGCTCGGCTTCGTGGCACTCGGTGGCATTTGGTGGATCACCAATCGCCGGCATGAAGTTGCTGCCGCGGAGCACGCGGCGAAGAAGCAATCAGAAGAAGCGGCGAAGCCCGCCGGGGGTGAGTCATGACGGTACCGAAGGTTACGTTCTGGCGGGTCGTGTTCGTGCTCGTGATGCTGCTCGGCGCATACGCGACCGTCATCCGTTTCACACAGGGGCTCGGCGCAACGACGAACCTGAGCGATCAGTTCCCTTGGGGCATCTGGATCGGCTTCGACGTCCTCTGCGGCGTGATGCTCGCCGCCGGTGGCTTCACGCTCATGGCGGCCGTCCACATCTTCAATGCAGAGCGATTCCGTCCGATCGTCCGTCCTGCACTGCTCACCGCGTTCCTGGGGTACATCCTCGTCTGCGTCGCGCTCATGTACGACCTCGGATTTCCGTGGCGGATCTGGCATCCGCTCGTCATGTGGAACCCACACTCGGTCATGTTCGAGGTCGGATGGTGCGTCACGCTCTATACGACGGTGCTCGCACTGGAGTTCTCACCTCTCGTCTTCGAGAGGCTGCGGCTAGAGCGACCGCTCAAGATCATCCACACCATTCAGATTCCCCTCGTAATCCTTGGCGTCATCCTGTCGACGCTTCACCAGTCGTCGCTCGGCAGCCTCTATCTCATCGTCCCGGGCAAACTGCATCCGCTCTGGTACACGTCGATGCTGCCGGTCCTTTTCTACGTATCGGCGATCGCGATTGGCATCGCGATGACCATTTTCGAGAGCGCGATGTCCGAGAAACATCTCGGGCACAGCCTCGACAAGTCGATCATCGTCTATCTCACGCGGATTCTCCTCGTCATCCTGATCTTCTACGGGGTGCTCCGCTTCCGTGATCTCTACAAGCGAGGCGCGCTGGAGTACGCCTTCACCGGAAGTTACGAGAGCATCCTCTTCCTTGCCGAGATCGCGTTCTCGATCGTGCTTCCGATCGCGCTGCTCCTGATTCCACGGATCAGGCTCAATCCGAAGGCGCTCTACTTCGTCGCGACGATGATCGTCATCGGATTCATGATCAATCGCCTCAACATCGCGATCACCGGCATGGAGAGTTATGCAGGCGTGCGCTACTTCCCGAAGTGGACCGAGCTCTCGGTGACGGTTGCGATCGTCGCCGCAGGCTTCGCGATCTTTGGCCTGGCGGCGAAACACCTGCCGATCTTCGAGCACGGAGTCGCCCACGAAGAGTTGAAGGAGGTGCCGGCGGAGGCGGCAACGGTGAGGAAGCCGTACCCGGCACAGGTATAGGCAATGACTTCCGAGGATGCCGGGCGCGCTACTCTCTCCACCACGATCGGGCGTTTCGGCCGCAGCGTCGGAGCGAAGCTGTTCATCCTGATCTTTTCCTCTCTCCTCGTCGCGCTTGGCATCCTCGGATTTTTGAACATCACGCTTCACCGGCAGCACCTCGAGTCGGCTGCACTCGACGCCGCGGAACGCACCTCCGACGTCATGAAGAGGTCGACCGCGTATCACATGATGCGGAACGACCGCTCCGCGATCGACGCCATCATCCGGATGCAGGGAGAGGAGCCCGGCATCCACCACATCCGCATCTTCAACCGCGAAGGCCAGATCAGCTTTTCGACCAAAGAAGGTGAAGTGGGTAGCCAGGTCGACAAGTCAGCAGAGGCCTGCACCGGTTGCCACGCCGGGCCGGTGCCACTCGTTGCGCTCGAGCGGCCCGAGCGCTTTCGGACATACCGAGCCGCCGACGAGCGCGTCATCCGTGTCATCAACCCCATCAACAACAGCCCCACCTGCTCGAGGGCAGAGTGCCACGCGCATCCCGCCGGGCAGAATGTGCTCGGCGTCCTCGACGCCGGCATCTCGCTCGCGAAGGCTGATGCGATGCTCGCAACCAGCACTTGGCAGATGGCGCTATACAGCGTCGCCGCGATGCTCGTGATCGCGATGCTCAGTGGCCTCTTCGTCTTCTGGATCGTCGAACGGCCGGTCAAGGAGATGCGGGCCGGAACGGAGCGTCTCGCCGCGGGCGACCTTGGCCACTTGATTCCTGTTCGCTCCGGTGACGAGCTTGGCGAGCTCGCCGTGTCGTTCAACGAGATGAGTCACGAGCTTCGCGACGCGCGAGGTGAGCTCGAAGAGTGGGCGAAGACGCTCGAAGCGCGTGTAAAAGCGAAGTCGACGGAACTGCAGCGCGCGCACGAGCAGATGATCCAGGCCGAGAAGCTCGCCTCCCTGGGAAAGCTGGCAGCCATCGTTGCGCACGAGATCAATAACCCGCTGTCGGGCATCCTCACTTACTCACGGCTGATGCGGAAGTGGATCGACCGCGGCGACGACCTGGCGGGCAAGAGCGACGAGATGCGCGAGTCGCTCGCGCTCATCGAGTCCGAGAGCCGCCGGTGCGGTGACATCGTGAAGAACCTGCTCATGTTCGCGCGCGCCGTGCCGATGAACGTGCAGAAAGTCGATGTCAACGCGGTGCTCAACCAATGCGTTAGGCTAGTTCATCACAAGCTCGAGCTTTCGGGCATCGCGCTCGGCCTCAACTTCGACGAGACGTTGCCCGAGATCGACGGCGACCCGGCTCAGCTCGAACAACTCTTCCTCATCTTCGTCATGAACGCGATCGACGCCATGCCCCATGACGGCGTGCTCCGCCTCGTCACGAAACAGGAAGTGGGTACGGACGAGGTCACGGTCATCGTCGAAGACAACGGAGTCGGGATCCCAGAAGCGGTGAGGGCAAGGCTCTTCGAGCCTTTCGTCACGACGAAGGAGCAGAAGAGCGGGATTGGGCTCGGACTCGCGATCGCGCGCCGCGTCGTCGAGCGCCACGCCGGAACGATCGAAGTCAAATCGGAGGTCGGACGGGGAACGAGCTTCATCGTCACCCTTCCGATCGAGACGCGCGCGTACGCCGAAGCCCTGGCCGAAGTGCGCGAAGGAGGTACGTCGTGAGCGACAAAGGACGCATTCTCATCGTCGACGACGAGCTGAGCGTGCGTGATTCGCTCGCCCGCTGGTTCCGTGACGAGGGGTACGAGGTCGGTACCGCCGAAGACGCCTCCGACGCGCTGCGCCGGATGGCGGAAACGAAGTGGAATCTCGCCCTTGTCGACATCAAGATGCGCGGAACCGACGGCATCGAGCTCCAGAAGAGGATGTCGGAGATCGACCGCGATCTGATCGTCATCATCATGACCGGTTACGCCTCGGTCGAGACCGCCGTCGCGGCGCTGAAGAATGGCGCGTACGACTACGTCACCAAGCCGCTCGACCCCGACGACATCGCGCACAGCGTCAAGAACGCCCTTTCCCATCGGAAAGCGGAGAAGGACGTCGAGCGGATGCAGGAGACGCTCGCCGCGTCATTGCATCCCGCCGACATCGTCGGGCGAAGCGCCGCGATGCGGAAGGTTCTCGATGCGATCGACACGGTTGGCCCGACCGACGCCACCGTCCTCATCGTCGGCGAAAGCGGAACGGGAAAGGAGCTCGTCGCAAAAGCGATCCACGCAGCGAGTCCGCGCCGCTTTCAGCCGCTGGTCACCATCCATTGCGGCGCCCTAACCGAGACGCTTCTCGAGAGCGAGCTGTTCGGACATGAGAAAGGAGCCTTTACCGGCGCGCAGTACCGTAAGAAAGGAAAGTTCGAGCTCGCCGAAGGCGGCACCGTGTTCCTCGACGAGATCGCCGATATTTCGCTCCGGACTCAGACCGACCTGCTCCGCGTTCTTCAGGAGCACGAGATCACGCGCGTCGGCGGCCAGCATGCGATCAAAGTCGACTTCCGTTGCGTCGCCGCGAGCAACAAAGACCTGCGGAAACTGATCGACGAAGGCCACTTCCGGCCCGATCTCTACTATCGGCCCAACGTCTTCACGATCGACCTTCCTCCCTTGCGCGAGCGACGTGAGGACATCCCGCTCCTCGTCGAGCACTTTGTGTCGAAGTTCTCGATGCAGATGAACAAGAAGATCACGCGGATCGAGCCCGAGGCGATGCGCCTGGTGCAGGAGCACGACTGGCCGGGAAACATCCGAGAGTTGGAGAACGCGGTCGAGCGGGCGATGGTTGTCGCGCGCGAGCCCGAGATTCGCGAGAGTGACTTCTCGATTCCGAGGAATGGAGAGGAACAGCTCGTCGTGGCTGGTGGGAAATCGCTCCAGGACGTCGAGCGCGACTACATTCTCAAGGTCATGGAAGAGTGTGACGGAAACCAGACCCGTGCCGCGCGCGTGCTTCATATTGACCGTGTGACGCTACACAACAAGTTGAAGAGCTACGGCTGGAGCCGGAACAACCGCGAGTCATGAAGGCGATCCGCCTCGTGCGCGTCGGCGACCCGAACCCCGATCTCGTCGACGCACTCGTCGATCCTCTCGCCGAGGAGTTCGGAGTCCCTTGCTCGGTCGACGAGCGGCGGATCGATCCCCTCTTCGCCCTCCATCCCGAGAGGAGACAGGCGCACTCGAGCCAGCTCCTTGCCGAGCTGATCCGCGACGACGGCGGAGGCGACCACCTCCTCGGAGTCACCTCGCTCGATCTCTACATCCCCATCCTGTCCTTCGTATTCGGTGAAGCGCAGACCGAAGGCCACGGTGCGATCGTTTCGTATCATCGGCTGCGACAGGAGTTCTACGGCATGCCGGGCGACGCCATCCTGCTCGAGGAGCGGCTCGTGAAAGAGGCCATACACGAGCTCGGCCACACGATCGGCCTGCTTCACTGCGACGACTGGGAGTGCGTAATGGCTTCATCGCACTCGGTCGAAGGGATCGACCTCAAGAACTGGCAGCTCTGCACTCTCTGTCGCGCGGCGATCTCCTGCGTGCCGTGACCGATCGCGCGTCGATCGATGAAGATTTCTCACCTGGGCCGGCGATGACGCTGAAAATCACATCGCTTACTGAATTTCGCAGCAGAGAAACTCACCACCAACCTAACTCGTGCGTTTTCACCGAGATCCTTTTCATCACCCTGATCCGTGCCCGCGCGGCTGTTGAGAAACGCATCAATCGACTAACGCTTCCGCGAGTGCTCCGCGTGTGCCGTTTCCGTCCAAACCGATGCGACACAACGACTTTCGAGACTTGACCCCAGCGACCGTCGGCCTGGCATCGCAGTTGCTCTATAGGAAGACAGCAAAGGCGATTCCCTGACGGGGACGCAACGGAGGCAAGTCATGACAGTTCTTCTCGTAACCGTGATGGTTCTGGTGGTTCTTACGATCGACTTCGTTCTCTCGCGCAAAGAGCGGAGAGCAAGTGAAGCAAACAAGGTTGAGCGGCCGGCACAGCCGCGGTTGGTTCCGTCAGTCGTCGGTGGATTCAAGGTCGCGTCGAACGTTGCCTATCATCCCGGACACACCTGGGCAGCGGCAGAAGGTGCGCAGCTCGTGCGAGTCGGCATTGACGACTTCGCGGCGAAGCTCACCGGGCGGCTGCAGAACGTTTCGCTGCCGCTGCCTGGCACATGGGTGAGGCAGGGGCAGGCGGTGATCACCGTCGAGCACGAAGGCCGGAGCGCCAAGATGGTGTCGCCGATCGAAGGAACGGTGATGTCGATCAACCCCGCGGTAGCGGCCGACCCGGAACTGATGCGCAGCGATGCGTACGGTGATGGATGGCTCTTCACGGTGCAGGCGCCCGATGCGAAAACCATGTTCCGTAACCTCATCAACGGATCGATGGTGCGTGGTTGGATGGAAGACGCGACGCGGCGGTTGCAGACGGTGATGCCGCAGGCGGCCGGTGCGCTTTCGCAGGACGGTGGTTTGGCCGCGGACGACCTGACGCCGAATCTGCCGGAAGGCAAATGGGAGCAGATCGCGGGAGAATTCTTCCTGACGCGATAACGATCGCCCGAACTGAGCAAGACGACCGCAGGGCTGCGCACGACGAGTGCGCGGCCCTGCGCTGTAAGGCGTCTCGCCGTCTGCTACCATCGCCCGTCATGCCAGTCATACGCATCGCGCTCGCGAACCTGCCCTTTCCCTCGTCGCCGGAAGATTCGATCGCCGCTGTGGTGCAGGCCATCCATGAGGCCGGTGCCGCAGGGGCGCGAGTCGTATGCTTCCCCGAGTGCTTCGTCCCCGGCTACCGCGCGCCAGGCCGCGCGATCCCGCCTCCCGACCCACGCTTTCTCGAGCGCGCCTGGTCCATCGCCGGCGTCGCCGCGGCGAGCTCCCGCATCACGGCGATCATCGGAAGCGAGCGCCTCGTCGATGGCCGGCTCCGAGCGACCGCGGTCGTGATTGGTGCCGATGGAGCGATCGACGGGTTCCAGGACAAAGTGCAGCTCGACCCGTCGGAAGACGACCTCTACACACCCGGAACGGAGCGGGTGCTCTTCCATGCCGGAGAGCTCGCCTTCGGCATCGCCATCTGCCACGAAGGATGGCGCTACCCCGAGACGGTGCGGTGGGCCGCGCGTCGCGGCGCGCTCGTCGTTTTCCATCCCCATTTCCACGAGAAGGAGCCGGGAGGGTATATCCCGACGAGCTTCGCAGACCCGGCGAACACCTTTCACGAGAAGGCCGCGCTTTGCCGAGCCGCAGAGAACGGCTGCTGGTTCGCGACCGTGAACTACGCCAGCGCCGGATCGCCGACGACGAGCGCGGTCGTCCGTCCCGACGGAACATTGCACTGCCATCAGCCTTACGGCGCAGAAGGACTCCTGCTCGCCGACATCGACACCGAGATCGCCGACCGGCTCCTCGCATCGCGCCTCCGGAGCTGTGAGCCGTAGTGGGGCATCGCCGAGGAGCGACAACCAAGCAGACGGCGCCGCGGTGCCATGGAATGTGTCGTCGGATTTAGCGAAACGGGCACTTCGTGCGCTGCCTCGCCCGGCCTCCGTCGTCGATACGGCGCGAACGCCGCTTCTCATAGTGGCGCCCTGCCGGGTAGTCGGGTGGGATGGGAGGGCGGACCGACGTAGCGCCGGCATGCCACCTTGCGCGGCGTCCATCGGATTGCAGACGACTCTACCAATCGTAGAGCAAATCGCACCGAAGCAAAACGCGACGGCACCGCTTCGACGCCTGCCTAGGTATGAACCGGTAGTTAGGCAACGCCGCTGCGCGCTGTGCCCTAACGAGCCGATCGAAACGTGCGCGTCCGCGATGTTCTTTGCCTGAGGGTGACATTCCGCTTCGCGGTCGCATCGGTTTCGACTGGGGGCGAAGGCAATTCTGAAGGCGGAAGCGTTCCACCGGGCCCCATTCTCGGAGTGTGAAGAGCTGCGCTTCGTTGTGTAGACCATCCGTCCCAACCTGATTAGCCCCGGTTCTTTTCCTTCGATTGGCCGCCCCGCGCTCCACGCCTCATAGAGTTCTTGATGTTTCGCCCGAACCGAGGGATCCTCGGAAGATGATGGACGCCCAAGGGCAGCGGCCGCCGAAGCTCCTTGACCGCGTCAGTGACGCCATTCGCGTTCGTCACTACAGCATCCGCACGGAAGAAGCGTACATACACTGGATTCGCCGTTTCATCCTCTTCCATGGCAAGCGGCATCCATCGGCGATGGGTGCAGACGAGATCAACGAATTTCTGACGCACCTCGCGGTCGACGGAAACGTTGCGGCGTCGACGCAGGGCCAGGCGCTCAGCGCGCTCATCTTCCTTTACCGCGAGGTTCTCGGTGAGAGCCTGCCGTGGATTGGTGAAGTTGTGCGTGCGCGGCGCCGGAAACGGCTTCCGGTAGTGCTTTCCCGCGAGGAAGTGCGCGCGGTGCTTGGCAGGATGCAGGGGACGACGCGACTTGTTGCGGCGATCCTTTATGGTGGAGGACTTCGACTGCTCGAAGGATTGCGGCTCAGGGTGCGCGACCTCGACTTCGTCGCGGGTGAGATCGTTGTGCGGGGAGGGAAGGGGGACAAAGACCGGAGGACGATGTTCCCGTCGGTGCTGCTCGAACCCGTCAGCGAGCATCTCCGGAAAGTCAGGACGATCTACGAGGCGGATCTCGAGGCGGGGCGCGGAAAGGTGTCGCTACCGGGGGCGCTGGCGAGGAAATACGTGGCGGCGCAGACGGAGTGGGGGTGGCAGTACGTATTTCCGGCGCGGGGACTTAGCGTAGATCCGAGGAGTGGAGAGACGCGGCGACACCATCTTGACGAATCGACCGTCCAGAAGGCGGTGCATGCGGCGTACACGGCGGCGGGGGTCATACGCACCGCGACCTGTCATTCACTGCGACACAGCTTCGCGACGCATCTTCTCGCGGACGGCTACGACATTCGGACGATCCAGGAGCTTTTGGGGCATGCGGATGTGAAGACGACGATGATCTACACGCACGTCTTGAACAAAGGAGGATGCGGTGTTCGGAGTCCACTCGACCGGATGTAGGCCGGCAGGAGGCGAAGTCAGGCGCGCAGTCCGCCCAGCGGGCGACTCCGTCTATCCCCCCGATCCTAGGCCGACTCCCCACTCCGCCTATCCGCCCCCCACGGTGGGGGCCGGACCGCGAATCGACCCCCTCAGGAACGCCGGATTTGGGTCCACAACTTAATACGTCTAATCGTCTGTGTGACAAGTTGAACGGAGCTATCGCGATCTCGACGAGTGGTTCGTGCTGAACCCCTCGGAGAAACGGATCAGCCGAGGTACCCTCGGTTGCGATGGCGCCGAAGGGGCTTGAACTCGCC
>JACPDH010000079.1 GCA_016184115.1 Acidobacteriota bacterium
GACGCGGCACTACGGATTGCCGCGATCCTGGTCCGAGTACATCGACTCGATGACGTCCCGATACTTCTGCGCGATCGCTTTCCGGATGTTCTTCAAGGTCGGCGTGATCTCGCCCCCGAGCTGGCTGAATCGATCAGACAACAGCGTGAACTTCTTGATCTTCTCATACTGCGCCAGCTCCTTCTGCTGAGCTTCGATCCGCTCCGCGATGAAGGCGATCACGCGCGCATCCTTCACCAGACTCTTCACGGAATCGAACGTGACCCCACGCTCCTTAGCCCACTGCTCGAGCGCCTCGAATTGCGGGACGATGAGCGCCGAGATGTAGTTCTTCCCTTCACCGACAGCCGCGATCTGGTCGATGTAGTAATCGGCCCCGATGATTGACTCGATCCGGCTCGGTGCGATGTTCTTACCACCCGAGGTGATGATCAGGTCCTTCTTCCGGTCGGTGATCCGAAGAAACCCGTCGTCGTCAAACGAGCCGATGTCGCCCGTATGAAGCCAGCCGTCGACGATCGCCTCCGAGGTCGCATCAGGCATTCGGTAGTAACCCTGCATCAGATTCGGTCCTCGCGCGAGGATCTCGCCGTCATCCGCGATCTTGATCTCGACGTCGATGATTGGCTTGCCGACAGTGCCGAATTTGAACTCATCGGGAGCGTTGCAGGTGAGCATCGGCGCGGTCTCCGTAAGGCCGTATCCCTGACAGACGAGGAGCCCCGTCGAAAAGAAGAACTCTTCGATCTCCTTCGATAGCGACGCACCACCGGCCGAGAAGAAGTTCTTCGGGCCACCGACGAGGTCGCGTACCTTCGCGAGAACGAGCGTGTCGGCAATCGCGTGTTTCGCAGCGAGGATCGCGCCGACCTTCTCCTTCCGTACTTTCCTGTACTCCACGTCGCGGCCGACACCGAGCGCCCATTCGAAAAGCAGGCGTTTCGTCTTCGAAGCCTGACTCAGGCGGTGCCGGGCTGTAGCGTAGATCTTCTCGTAGAGACGCGGCACGCTCACCATGCACGTCGGCCTAACATGCTGCATCGCCTCGGAGATCCGCTTCGGATCCTCGAGATAGACGTTCTCCGCCCCTCGCGCGAGCACGTAGAACGTCCACGTGTGCTCGTAAGTGTGGCTGAGCGGAAGGAAGCAGAGCGAGCGGTCGCGCTCACTCACGTCGAACTTCGCGTCGAGCGTCTTGAACTGGCTCGTGAGGTTGACATGGGTCAGCATCACGCCCTTCGGTTCCCCCGTCGTCCCCGACGTGTAGATGAGCGAAGAGAGGTCCTCAGGTGCCGTCGCGGCGATGCGCGCGCCGAGCATCGGGCTGGTCGGGTGGGCGAGGACGTCGTCGAACGCGACCACACGCCGATCGGGCATCGCCTCGGTGCGATCGAACACGACGACGCGTCGCACGATCCCTTCTGCCTGGAGCGGGACGCTCTTGTCACGCTGATCCTTGTCGCCGGCGAACACGACGACCGCCCCTGAATCGCGAAGGATGTGCGCTGCCTGGTCCGCCGTGTTGGTCGCGTAGATTGGCACCGCGACGGCACCGATCGTGATAACCGCGAGGTCGACGATCGTCCACGCGGGACTGTTCGGCGCGAAGATCGCAACGCGGTCTCCGTGAACGATCCCTTCGTCAATCAGCCACGAGGCGACCGCGTCAATCCGCTCGCCCAGCTGGCGGTACGTGATGCTCTGCCACCTGCCCGCCGCCTCGAAGCCCATGGCCGGCTTCGCTGCTGACTGCTCGATCCGCGCGCGAACGATCTTCGCGAGATGCAGTTCCGTCGTCGTCACTCTCGTCTCCGGGATCTGTGATGGACCCAACTATCGCAGAGTCGTGGCTCGAGGACGAGCAGAGCCGTCACAACGCCGCGTGAGCCTCGCTCAGAACGCGAGGAAAACGACGTATGCGAGACCCGCGAGAAGTGCATACTTCGCGGCGTAGTAGAGTCGGTAGTGCGACTCCTTCAGCTTCCGCGTTGTCGTGTTGATCGCGTACACGGCTCCGAACACCTTGTTGAGCGCGCCCACCTTTTCGCCCTCGACGTTTCTCGTCTGCGACGCCTTGACGACGTGCCGGATCATGAATCGGTTGATCGCCGTGATTACGCGGCTTCGGAGCGGCCGCTCGACGTCGCAGAAGAATATGACCCTCCCCGCGCCGGTCTCGTTCTTCACGCTGTGGATGTAGGTCTCGTCGAAGAGAACGGCCTCACCGTCGCGCCAGGAGTAGACCTGGTCGTCGACGTAAATGCGACAGAGGTCGGAATTGGGCGTCGCGAGCCCCAGGTGATAGCGGAGCGATCCGCCGAACGGATCTCGGTGCGGCCGGAGCTCTCCCCCTGGCGGAAGATAGGCAAACATCGCCGCGTGGATCTCGGGAATCTGGTCGACGAGCGCAATCGTCTTCGGGCAGCGAGCTCTCGCCGACGGTAGATAGTCGTCGTACCACTTGAGATAGAAGCGCTTCCACCCGTACCTGAAAAACGAGTTGAAGGCGAGGTCCTCGACCTTTGCCGCTGCACGGATCTCGCCTTCGTCACGAAGCGCGATCGCCTCGTCGCGAATCGTCTCCCAGTTGTCGATGAGAATCCGAAGATTCGGAAAGCGCTCGAGCTCGGCCAGCGGCGTCGTCGGGATCGCGGAGAAGAGGTACATCATCGCGTTGTAAGGCGCCATGAATGTCGAGTGATCGGTGATTTGCCTGCCGAACCGGTGGCGCACTCGGCCTCGGAAATGGACGTAGGTCGCCGACGCCACGAGCGCGGCTAGAATCGACAGTCGGGGAATCAGCGTCAGCGCGCTCATCGATCCGTCTCACTCCGGAATGCAGTGATCATTCGCGCCAACTTACCGGAACTGCGCCGCATTCCAGGGGCTCGCTGCTTTGGGCGTCGCGCCCGTTCGGGGTGCTCGAAGACGCGCAGCCGGTACGCGATCTCGTGGTCTGTCTAGCTCGCTCCTCTCCCCGCTCTCCGGCGTCAGATCCTCCCCAGCATGGCGATGCGCGGGATTCCAGCGAGATCGGGATGGAGCTCGAGCTGCCATCGTCCCGCTACGGCGAGTCTCCTCAGTAACTCTCCTTGATCCCACCCGATCTCCAGCGCGACGAAGCCGCCTCGGGCCAGACGGGACGTGGCCTCGGCGAGCAAACGTTCGATGACCGACATCCCGTCGAATCCCGCGAAGAGTGCAGCGTGAGGCTCCCACGCGACGACTTCGCGCTGAAGGCGGCTCCGGTCGCGCTCCGCGACGTAAGGCGGATTCGAGACGATGATGTCGAAGTGACCGTGGCACGCAGAGAGCAGGTCGGAACCTGCGAAGACGACGTTTGTGCCGAGGCGCACTGCATTCGCACGGGCCACGGCGAGCGCTGAGAGCGCTGTATCGACCGCGACGACGCGAAGATCGGGACGCTCCGCGGCGAGCGTGATCGCAATGCAGCCGCTGCCCGTCCCGACATCGACGACGCGTGCTCCACGCGCCGCATTTCGAATCACCCGCTCGACCAGCAGCTCCGTTTCGGGCCTCGGAATGAGGACACGCGAATCGACGCGATACTCGCGGCCGTAGAACTCGCAGCGACCTCGGATGTACTGCATCGGCTCGCCGGCGATGCGCCTCTCGAGCGCGGCGTCGAATGCTCCAAGCGCGTCTTCGCCGATCGACTCGTCGTCGTGCGCGAGAAGCCAGACAGGCTCGCGCCCAATCGCATCGGCGAGCAGCAGGTCGATGTCGCGCGGCGAGACCCCTTTGCTCGCTCCTCGCGCGCGCGCCGACGCGCGAGCCTCGCGAATCATCGGCATCGTTAGCCCTGCAGCTCCGTCGACGCCGTCGTGATCTCCAGAAAGACATCTTCGAGATCGCTCTCGGGCTGAGCCGCCATCCGCTTCAGCTCGTCGGGTGTCCCATGCGCGACGATCTTCCCTCGATCGATGATTGCGATGCGGTCACACACCGCCTCAGCGACCGACATCGTATGGGTGGTCAGAAAAATCGCCTTCCCCTCCGCGACCAGCTCTCGAAGGAGCGTCTTCACTTGCTTCTGCGCCAGCGCGTCGAGACCCACCATCGGCTCGTCGATGACCAACGTCCGAGGGTCGTATACGAGCGCACTGACGAGCACGAGCTTCTGCTTCATCCCGTTCGAGTAGTTCTCGATGCGCGCTCCCGCCCAGCCATCGAGCCCGAGATAGTCGAGCAGCCGCGCCGCGCGCGGCCTGCACTCCTTCCAGTCGCGACGGTAGAGGTCGCACACGAAGCGCAGGAGCTCCCACCCGCTCAGCTTCTCGTAGAGGAAAGGCCGGTCGGGCACGTAGCCGACGTTCGATTTCGCCTCGCGCGGCTCGGCGACCACGTCGACGCCATTGACCTTCACGACGCCCGAAGTGGGAACCGAAAGCCCGGCGACGATCCGGATCGTCGTCGTCTTTCCTGCGCCGTTTGGGCCCAGGAAACCAAACACTTCACCCGGCTTCGCGACAAGGCTCACGTCATCGACCGCAACGAAGTCGCCGTAGAGCTTGGTCAGGTGCGATATCTCGATCATCGTCGAGGGGAGTGTACAGCGAGGAAGCAGGTCAAACGTCATAGGTCAAAGCAGCCGTCAGGAGTGAAGGCGCGACTCCTGCTCCGTCGCCTCGACGACGTCGCGGCAGAATCGTGCGGAGGCGCGGAACGATTGCCTGCGACGACCTATGAACTTTGACCTCTGACCTGCCATATGATTCGCCGGAAACTTTCAAAGTCAGGAGCCGTAACTTCTCATGGGAGAGACATTGGACGATCGCGCGCTTGTGGAGAGGATTCTCTCCGGAGAACGCGAGCTGTTCACGCTGCTCGCCCGCAGATATGAGAAGCGCATCCTCAACTACGTCTACCGGATCACACATCGGTACGAGGAAGCGCACGATCTCACTCAGGAGATCTTCATCAAGGTGCACCTCGCCCTCGACCGCTACGATTCGAAGTTCCAGTTCTCGACCTGGATCTTCCGCATCGCTCAGAACAGCGCCATCGACGCGCTGAGGAAAAAGAGCGTCCCCGAGGTCTCGCTGACGAGGACTCCTGGAGACGACGGCGACGAAGGGCGAGAGCGCGAGATTCCCGATCCGGGCGTTTCCCCTTACCGCGACTTGAAGAACAAGGAGCTCTCGGCCGCGATCGACGTCGCGATCGAAAAGCTCCCGGCCGACTATCGTGAGCTGATACAAATGCGGCACTTCGGCGAGCTCTCGTACGAGGAGATCGCCGACATGAAGAAGATGCCGCTCGGTACAGTGAAGAACAAACTGTTCCGTGCGCGTAACATGCTCAAAGACGCACTCGAGAACTTCGTGGAGCCTTTATGACGCCCGCCGGTTGCGACGACTACCTCGCCGATCCCGACGCCCATCCCGGGCATCTCGAGACGTGCGACGCCTGCCGCAAGGCTGCCGCGGGCCTCAATGCCGCCTCGATCGAGGCGAAGCGCGACGTGGTGCCCCCCTCGTTGCCGCTCGCGCCCTGGGAAGGGGCGCGGCAGCGCTCCTGGTCGACCGCGATTGCCGTCGCGCTCGCGGTGGCACTCGTCGGCGGTCTCGCCTTCATCGTGATCGGCGTCTCTCCTCTCGAAGGATTCCTCGCGGCCGTTGCGAGCGGCCTGCCCGGAGACGGTGCGGAAAAGGTCATAGGCGCGATTCCGGACCTCCTCGCCGGTGCCTCGCGCCGTGCGCACATCTTGATCTTCGCGGCGTTCGTCGTCGTCAACGTGATCTTCGTCGCGCTTCTGCGCCGGCGAACGAGGGGGTACGATGTCCGCCCGCGTTAGGTCGCTCAGCGTCGCGCTCGCGCTCGTCGTCCTCGGCGCGCTCGTCGTCTCGTTCACGGCGTCGAGCGGTGCCCGACCGCCACTCGTGAGCGTCGGAGAGCGGCTCACGATCAGCGAACCGCTCGGAACGAGCGTCGAGTGCATCGGGGCCGACGTGCAAATCGATTCGCTCGTGCGCGGTGACGTCGTGGTGATCGGAGGCTCCATCCGCTTCGGCGAGCGGGGGCGAATCGAGGGCGACCTCGTCGCGCTAGGAAGCGCGTTCGACCCGCAAGATGCGTCGAAAGTGCAAGGGCGCGTCGTCCGGCCGTTCTGGATCGGCTCCGCGGCTCAGAACGTCTCGCGCAGCGGTGAGCTCTTCGACACTTTCGACGCACGCGTCTCCCTGCTCATCGCGGCGTTCAAGATCTCCATGCTGCTCGTCTGGCTCGCGCTTGCGCTTCTCTTCGTGCTCGCCGCTCCGCGCGCCCTCCGCAACTCCTCGCTCGAAGTGCGGGCCGGCATACTCCACTCGCTCGTCATCGGCCTCGTCGCGTTCACCAGCCTCATCCTCACGGCGATCGTCCTCAGTTACCTCATCCCATACGTGATCGGCATCCCGCTCCTGATCTCTCTCGCCGTCGTCGCGATCGTTGCGAAGGTGTACGGCATGGTCGTCATCTTCCACGCGGTCGGTACGCTGCTATTCGGCGCACGCACGCGCGAGGAGCTCGACCGTCGCCGCATCGTCAAGGGTGACCTCGCGATGGTCGTGCTCGGTCTCTGCGTCCTCGGCGTGCTGCGCATGATCCCGGTCGTCGGCGGCTTCGTCTGGATCATCGCGTCGCTCGCCGGGCTCGGCGTGGCGTTTCAGACACGCTTCGGCCGCCGGGAACCGTGGTTCCTCTCGCTCGAAACGAACGAGAGCTGATCGTTCGGAATCGAGGCTCGCGCGATACAAACGTCGCGGCCACCGGGCGCAACTTCGCTGCGCGCTCATCTCTCACTCTCTTCGTCGCAATTCTCGGCCGCCGCGCTGCTACGCTCATCGATTTTCAAACCGAATGAAGCTACAGTCGTCGATGAGCCGGAGGCGAAGCATGTACGCGATACGCAATTCGAGACGACTGATCCTTGGCATGACGCTCACCTTCCTGGCCTGCTCGACTGGCCTTCGCATCGTCGACGACGGCTTCTCCGCGAACGATCTCGGCGAAGGCCGCTGGGCCGTGAAATTCGACAGCACGGCCGTACGGTCGAACGCCGAGGCTGAGGCGAACCTCATGGTTCACACAGCACGCTGGACCATCGACCACGGCGCGTCATACTTCACGATGTACGAGCTCGTGATCGGCAACGAGACGAGAATCACGACCGACCGCAATACGTGGATCACCCCGCAAGCGACATCGCCCGAGAGCGGCACTGCAACGTCGACGACCGACGAAACAACTAGCTCGCGCGTGACGACGACACGTGAAGGGCGGTACACGGCGCGCGCGATCATCCGGCTCTCGAAGGGCCATCCGGAGAGCGCAGAAGGCGAGCTCTACGAGGCGAGCAAGGTTCTCGACAAGTACGCGGGACAGCGCGGAAAGACGGTAACTTCGCGGATCACCGTGCGAGAGCAATCGACCAACTAGAGTAGTTATCACCGGCGTCCCAGGCGGTCACCCAACTCTGAGGCCACGGCGGCCTACCGGTTCTTCGTCGCGCTTATCTTCTCGACAGCCTTTTTCGCTGCAGGCTTCCCAACGACGGGCTTTCTCGCCTGCTTCGCGGTCCTGGCCTTGCTCGCCTGCGCCGACGATTGGCCCTTCGCCTTCGGCCTGCTCTCTGCCTGTCTTGGCCTTTGGCCCTTGGCCGTTGGCCTGCTTCCAATCAGCGATCTCAGCACGCCGAGATTCTCGATATCCGCGTCGAGCTCTGTCGGCTTCGGCGTCTCGAGAACCTTTGGCACTCCCTCGAAACGAGCGTCGTTCAGCAGGAAGCCGAAGGCATCGGTGCCGATGTGTCCCTTGCCGATATGCTCGTGGCGGTCGACGCGCGATCCAAGCTCGCGCTTCGAGTCGTTGAGGTGGAACGCTCCGACGCGCTCGAGCGGAACGTATCGAAGCATTTCGTCGATCGTCGCCGTCCAGCCGTCGCGGGTCCGGATGTCGTAGCCGGCGGCGAAAACGTGGCACGTGTCGAAACAGACGCCGACGCGGGAGCGGTCAGGCACGAGCTCCAGCATGCGGCCGAGCTCGGCAAAGCTGCAGCCTAACGATGAGCCCTGCCCGGCCGACGTTTCGAGGAGGATCGGAACGCCGCAGCCGGGCGTCCGCTCGTGCACCATGTCGAGGCCGCGCACGATCCGCTCGATCCCCTTTTCGACCCCCTCGCCGACGTGCGCACCCGGATGGAGCACGACGCCATCGAGACCGAGGAGCGATGCACGCTCGAGCTCGACGACCATCGCGTCGATCGACTTACCCCAGAGCTCGTCCTGCGGCGCCGCGAGGTTGATCAGATACGACGCGTGTGCGATCGCCGGTCCGATTTTCGATGCCGCCCTCGCAGCGCGAAACCCTGCCACATCGCTCTCTCCGAGCGGTTTGGCCGCCCATTGGTTCGAGTTCTTCGAGAAGAGCGCAATGGCGTTCGCGCCAATCTTCACTCCTCGCTCGTATGCCGTGGCGAGACCTCCCTGTGTCGAGACGTGCGCCCCGAGAAGGTCAGTCGTGTTCGGGTAGCGGATGGGCATCGTGGTATCAGGCCTTTCCCTTAGCGGATACTACTGTCGTGTTTCGTTTGTGCTCTGCGAAGGTTAGGGATTAACGAAACACTACACTAGCTTTACCCGCTCAGACGGAACCGTACCGTGACCGTGTAGTACACGTCGATCGTCTCGCCGTTGTAAGTCGCGGGGAGGAAGCGCCACTGCTTCACCGCCTCCTTCGCCGCCTCGCCGAGCCCCCACGGCAGGTCGCGCATGATCTCGGCTTCGTCGACGCGACCGTCCTTGCGGACGATCGCGCGGATGACGACGATTCCTTCGATTCCCGCATCGCGCGCAGCGCGCGGGTAGTTCGGATTCACACGGTTCACGACCTGCGGCTGCGTTCCCCCTTGGGGAACGGCAGGGTAGACGCCGATCGGGTCCGGTGCAACCGTCTGCGGCGTCCACCCCGACATCGGTGTCGTGTCGGTCGGCGTGGTGTCGGTCGGCGACGACGTCGCCTCAGGCGCGCCACCGAAATCGGCGAGCGATCCTTGCGGCACGATCTCCAGCTCTTCCTGCGCTTGCGGAGCAAGGTCGATTGCGTCGACCTCGGCATACGCGATCGCCCCCGCGTGCTCGACCGCGTAGAACTCGTGGTCGCGCGTGAACACTTTGACCTCGGCCTGCGCTCCAACCTGGCCGATCACCGGATAGAAGAAC
Source organism: Acidobacteriota bacterium (assembly GCA_016184115.1). Taxonomy (GTDB): domain Bacteria; phylum Acidobacteriota; class Thermoanaerobaculia; order Gp7-AA8; family Gp7-AA8; genus JACPDH01. Next base: position 9,222 of record JACPDH010000079.1, read on the forward strand.
CCAGGCCCCGCATAGAGGGCCGTCCTCTCGGTGACGAAGCCTTCGAGCGAAGGCAGCTTGCTGATCGCGCGAGCCCGCGCCATGCGCCGTTCGTACTCCTTCTGCCCCGCGATGTAGCTGCGCTCGGCCCAACCGTCGATCCCGTCAGCCGTCTTGACCTTTGCCCAGATTCCCGACTCTTCGACGATCTCGACTTTCGCCTCGCGGTCGATCGTCACGAGTACCGGAGCCTTCGCCTGCGGCTCTGTCCGCACACGGAGCTTCGGAGCGATGACGTAGTAATTCTTCGACCGGGCGTCGACACGTGCAGGACGGCGTCCGCCGAACGAGAGCAGTACCGCGAGAAGGAGCATGAACACCACCCCGAGAACCAGGATGATGATCATGCCCGCTTTCGCAGGACGACGCCCGGCAACGCTCGTCTCCGTCATGCCTCAGTGCTTTCGCTTTCGTCCGCCCATCAGCAGGTACATGACCGCCTTCTGGACGTGCAGGCGATTCTCCGCCTCGTCATAGATCACCGACTGCGGTCCATCGCAGACCTCGGCGGCGACTTCTTCGCCGCGATGCGCGGGAAGACAGTGCATGAAGATTGCACCCTTCTTCGCCTTCTTCATGATCGCGCCATCAACCTGCCAGCCTGCAAAGTCCTTCACCCGCTTCTCCTGCTCGGCTTCCTGGCCCATCGAGGCCCAGACGTCGGTCTCAACCACGTCAGCACCCGCGACTGCCTCCTCGATCGAATTCGTGATCGTCAGAGTCGTCTTCGCCTTCGCGTGATCTGCCTTCGCAAGCTCGGTCACTTCGGCGTTCGGCTCGTAGCCCTTCGGCGTCGCGATCGCGACGTGCATACCGACTTTCGCGCCACCGTACATGAGCGAGTGCGCCATGTTGTTGCCATCGCCGATGTAGGCGAGCTTCATTCCCTTGAGTCGTCCGAGGTGCTCCCACGCAGTGAAGTAGTCGGTGAGGCCCTGGCAGGGGTGTAGCAGGTCCGTGAGGCCGTTGATGACCGGAACGCTGCCATGCTCGGCAAGGTCGGTGACGGTCTTGTGCGCGAATGTACGCGCCATGATGCCGTCGACATAGCGCGAAAGAACCTGTGCGGTGTCGCTGATCGGCTCGCCGCGACCTAGCTGAATGTCACGTGCCGACAGGAACAGGGCGTGGCCTCCGAGTTGGAACATCCCAACCTCGAACGACACGCGGGTTCGCGTCGACGACTTCTCGAAAATCATGCCTAGGGTCTTCCCCTTCAGCGCCGTCGCGTACTTCGCGGGGCTCTTCTTCATCTTCGCTGCAACGTCGAAAATCCCGGCCACCTCGGCCGCGCTCAAATCGTGGATGGAAATCAGATGTCTGTTCTTCATGCTGCTCTCTTTCTCCCGCCCCTGCCGGGCGGGGGCCGCCGGCGATTCTACCCGAGGTGCATAAGGGTTTCAGAAACTGCACCTACGAATGGGAAGGCGACCAGTGGACATGCAGAGAAACGGAGACGAAAAGGAAGGCCGGGCGCGGGCGCGTTCACGGAACGACCGCGGGTTCTCGACTTTGGTCCTCGAGTCCAGCAGTCCGGAGGGACACCTTGGCGCGCCGTCATTCCGTGAACGTGAACGCTCCCGGGCCCGCGCCCGGCCGTTTCCTTCCCGGCGGGCCGCAGCAAACGTCCAAACAACTACCAAACCAGCATTCCAAGTATCATCCCTGCATGGATTTCCGGGTTCCTATGGTCGAGATGGAGGTCACGGTCGCGATGACCGAGGCCGAGCCGCTCGTCACCGTAATCTACCTCTCCCCGTACTCCCA
>JACPDH010000080.1 GCA_016184115.1 Acidobacteriota bacterium
CCGGCAACGCAGCGTTAGTCTCCTGCGCGAATGCGGCAGAACCTGCGAGCGTGCTCGCAACAGCGGTCATCACGGCAAGGATCGTCGCTCGTTTCGTCATCGGGCTCTCTTTTCTCTGAGAATTAGGCGCGCATGATACGGGCTCGAAGGCTTCGAGCGGATCCCATCGTTCGTGGGTGATGCGTCGATCGCCGCACTCGAGGCGTTGCGCTTCGTCACACCCTGCGTGCCAGGTTTCGGATAAGGTACCTTGCGGAATGTCCATCACTGCCTCGAAGGCTTCAGCGTGACGAACGAGACAGGAGACAGCGCGGCCGCTGCCGTTTCCACCTGGCGCTACCCGAAAAACTTTTGGATCGCGAACGGTGTCGAGCTATTCGAGCGTGCCGCTTACTATGGCACCTTCATCGCGCTCGCGCTCTTTCTGACCGACGTCGTCGGCTTCACAGACGTCGAGGCGGGGTGGATAGGAGCCTTGTTCGCTTCGTTCATCTACTTGCTTCCATTCGTGAGCGGCGCGGCGGCCGACAGGATCGGCTTCCGCTACTCCCTCGTGATCGCCTTTCTGTTGCTCGGGGTTGGGTATGCGACGCTGGGACTCTACCCGACAAAGGTCGCGGTGCTCGGTTCGCTCGCTCTCATCTGCGTCGGCGGATCAATCGTGAAGCCGACGATCACCGGAACGGTCGCCCGCTCTTCGGACAGCCTTAACCGCGCGCGGGCGTTCAGCATCTTCTACATGATCGTCAACATCGGCTCGTTCAGCGGAAAGACGATCGCAAAGCCGGTTCGGACGATGTTAGGGCTCGAGTACGTTCCACTCTACTCGTCCGCCGCAGCGTTCCTCGCGCTCGTCCTGGTCGTTTTCTTCTATTGGCCGAAGGACGAGCTCGAACAGCGCCCGCGAAGCGCCCTGGAAGCAATCCGCGATCTCGGCCTCGTATTTCGCAATGGTCGCTTCATGGCCCTTCTTCTGATTACTGCGGGATTCTGGGCGATCCAGGGACAGCTTTACGCGTCGCTTCCGAAATACGTCATCCGAATGGTCGGGCCCGATGCGAGCCCCGAGTGGTACGCAAACGTGAATCCGCTCATCGTCGTGCTTCTCGTCGTTCCGATCACGCAACTCGTGAAGAAGCTCGAGCCGGTGACATCGATCGGCATCTCGCTCGCCCTCATTCCCTGCTCCGCGCTCATCATGGCCTTCTCCGGTCTCTTCGAGAGACCCATCGTGATCGCCGGATTCTCGATGCACCCGATCACGGTGATGATGGTCCTCGGGATCGCGCTGCAGGGCTTTGCCGAGTGCTTCCTCAGCCCGCGCTACCTCGAGTACGCCTCGAAGCAGGCCCCTCCTGGGCAGGAGGGGCTCTACATGGGATACGCACACCTCAACACGTTTTTCGCGTGGCTCACCGGCTTCGTGTTGAGCGGCTACCTGCTCGATGCATTCTGTCCCGACCCGAAGAAGCTCGCCGCGGCAGGACTCTCGGCCGAGCAGGTGAAGGCGGCGTACGCGCACGCACCGTATCTCTGGTACACCTTCGCCGGAGTCGGCGTCGCCGCCTTCGTCGCGCTGCTGATCTTCAAGTTCGTCACCGAGCGCGTCGATGACGCTGGCAGGGCCAAGCTGTAGGACGGCGCGACCAAATCTCCGACACGGCGAGACCGGCAATACGCGTCACCGTCGAGATTCGCGCGGCCGGTCGTCAGCCAAGACACGAGTCGCTAGGCGTTCGACCTCCTAAACCCAACTGTACGAATTTTAGACTGCGTATTGTTTTTGTACGCTTCACGAAAGGCGAACTGCACTATAAATAATTTATTATCAATAGTTTAGCGAATTTCATTCACTGGCATACGCCTTGATCTTCCTCTCCGCAACGGAGGCAATGATCATGGCGAGCAGCACTACAAAGAACCTCATCGCAACAACAATCGTCTCGGCGCTCGTTCTCGCCGGCTGTAACCGCGTCCTGCCAACCGAGCCGCAAAGCAGCGTCTCCGAGGTTCCGGCGTTCGCAGGCGCGTCGACTAGCTCCGAGGCCGCCTCCACGTCTTCGCGAACCCGCCCCACTCGCGGCTCGAACCGTCCCTCGACTGTCCCCCCCGAGGAGACGCCATCGACCGAGCCGGCCACGCCGCCCACCGAACCACCACCGCCCCCTGCGCCTCCGGTCTCGTACGATTGCGCAGGACCATGCGACGGCATTCTCCGCATTCCAGACAGCGGCGCATACATGGCGGCCATCTACGCCGCCCGCGACCGCGTCCGCTCCGCCGTCGCATCCGGAGAGATCAAGGCAAACAGCAAAGTTCGCGACTGGAACGTCGTTCCGAACGTCGAATGGAAGGCGTGCTTCTTCTGGGTCGAGAACGGCTTCTGGTACGACGCGCAGGGTGTGCGTCACGTCGGCGGCTGCGCCGCGGGCATGACCGACTACTCGAAGAAGCGGATCGTCATCAGCACGAAGGAAGAAGCGCGCACGCTCGCCCTCGTCAAATGGGAAGCGACGAACTACTACCTCTACCTGATCGGCCGGAAGGACCTTCTCGACCGCTTCCAATAAAGTCCACTTCACGCTCCCGGTAACGACGCCCGGCGAGAGCCGGGCGCTCGCCGTTCAAGGCAAGGTCATCCTTCCTTTCGGCACGTTACCAAGCGTCCGTTCCGTGCGAGAATCGCTTGACCGGCGGGGCCCCGCCGGACCGACCACCGACCGCGGTCGGGGCGAAGTGTCTCCGTCGTCACGCTCCCACGCGCGCACGAGAAACTACTGATGAAGAGTACACGCTCGATCCTCGATGGAAGCGCCACTCGCCAAGGAGCGGCGCATCAGTTCTTCGTGCTCGGAGTTCATCGCTCCGGAACCTCGGTGCTTGCCGAAAGCGCAATACGCCTCGGCCTATACGGAGGAGCCACCGAGGAGCTCGACGGTGCCGACGAGTGGAACGCAAACGGCTACTGGGAGCATCGCGCGGTCCGCGCACTCGACGAAGAGCTTCTCTTCGCGGTCGAGACCGACTGGTTCGGAGGGCTCGCGTTCGATCCGGCGAAGCTCCCGGAGGAGCGGCGTCCCGAGCTCGACGCGCGCGCCACGGCAATCGTCGAGTCGCTCGACCGCCACGCTCCCTGGGTCGTGAAGGATCCACGGATGTGCGTCGTGCTTCCGTACTGGCGTCCACTGCTCACAGCGCCCGCCTTCCTCGTATCGCTCCGCCATCCGGTCGCTGTGGCACGATCGCTCCGGTCGCGCGACGGGTTCCCGATTCAGGTCGGGATCGCGATGTGGGAGACGCAGCTCCTCGCGGCGCTCGAGGCATCGAAAGGGGCACCGCGCGCTGCGTTTTGGTACGAGGATCTCGTCGCTCGCCCCGAAGAGGAGACAGAGCGACTCGCCGCATGGCTTCGCGAAGCGACCGCCGGGGTGGCGGGTGCCACCACCGCCACGGCGGCAGTGGATACGCGCCTGCTCCACTACTCGTCCGATCCGGTAGAAGACGGGGAGCTGCTTCCTCGCGGAGCGCGCCGACTCCTCGACGCACTACGAAGCAGCGAGGCGTTCGCCGACGGCTTCGACACGACAGCGTCAGAGGACGCGCGGGCTCTCGTCGCATTCGTCGACGAGAAGGAACGGCTCCGGCGATTCCTGGAGAATGGATGGCGTCGCCAGCAGGCGGCGCATCGGGCGTCGATTGAGGGCTACGAATCGATGCTGCGGGCAAGGGATGAACAGCTCGCAGAAGCGAAGGAGCAGCGGCGATGAGGATCTGGTGCCCGCATGCGCCAGACAGCATCGCGCCGCTCGCGGCAAGCTGACACGCTCCCGCAACGCCGCTATCATCGCCCGCGCATTGCGGCGACCAGGTTTACGAGCGACGCGAGTCGATGCTGCGATTCATGGCTGGCTCCTGCTCGCGATCAGCCCTCGCTCCCGACCGACGTCAGGCTCACGCCGCCGAAGCACAGACCGAGCCACCTTGGATCGAAGTTTGAAGGATCGACTTCGCTCGGCTTCATCGTCCGCCCCACCTTCCAAGCGAGGGTAACGATGCGATCGGTCTCTCCGACAACCGATGCGGAGACGACTCCGCGGAAACGATGTCCCTCTGCACTCGAGCTCGAAATACGCTCGAGTGCGATCGACTCGCCGTCGACCGCGAGAGAAACGGTGTCGAGCAGCGACGGTTCGAGAACGCAGAGGATATCGAACTCGACTCGGTAGTCGGTTCCACACCGCAGCAGTGCGTCGAGTGTCGATACCGTTCCCGGCCCCGACCAGCGGGCGCAACGCCCATCACCGAATTCCTCCGCCGCGTGCCAGCCGTTGCCGACGGCCGCGGCGCCAGGGGGCCACACCCAGGTCGTACGCGGCCCGTCGTCGCGCTCGATCGCACGCTTTTTGTAGTGCGCCTCGAGGAGCTCGACGAGCGACTCTCCGTCGAGCGGGCCAGAACGTACCGCGTGCCGCGCACCGCCGTAACGCTCGAGGAGGTCGTGGCACATCGCCGTAAATCGTTCATCGAAGAGTCTCGCCGCAAAAGCGTAGAGTTCGACGTCATCGCAACTGAGCGCGAGCGCGGCATCGATCGCCTTCGCGGAAAGCTCCTCCCGTCGCTCGCGATCTGCCCTTCTGTTGAACGACTGGTAATTCCTCGTCGGCTTCCACCCGAAGGTGTAGTCGAGCAACATCAGCGATTCGTCGAACCGCTCGGAGAGACCGAACATCGCGAAGGACCCGAGCCGCTCCTTCGCGACCGCTATGCCGAGATTCGGATAGTGCGTGCCGCCTGGATCGCGCCGTTCGGTCTCGATCTCCGTGAGCGCCTTGTGAATCCGGCACAGCTCACCGAAGCCTACCGACCCGATAAATCCCGACTGCCAGTCTCTCAGCCCGTTCGCCGTCACCGGGTTCGTCAGAAACTCCTCGAGAGTTAAACCGCTCTCGGAGATGAACTCGTGAATCGGCGTACTCGGCGAGCGCCGCACGTAGTTGAACTGCGAGGCGAGTCGATCGACCGGCTCGCGCAGCATCGTGAAGAAGAGCGGGCGACTCAACAGCTCACCTACACAGTAGGGGAAGTGGCCGTTGAAAAGCCGATAGTGGTCGAGGGTTCCAGGAGACTCCTTGCCGACCCACCACCATTCGTTCGACCTCGGGTAGCACGCGCCGTAATCGAAACGGTTTGAGAGAATCGCGCGGACGGTAAGCCCCGCGGTCTTCGGAATGTGCACGAACACGAGCTGATCTTCAGGAGTCAGAACATGTTCGATCGAGTCAGGCATGCAGGGATTTCCATTCCGCGACTGCCGCCGTCTGCGATCGGCGGCCGTACGAGGCACGTCCCGAGTGGGTGACAGCGAGAGCGGCTTCGTCCGTTGCTCAGCGGTCCCCAAGAGAGCGCGAACTCCCGCGTGTATAACCCGCGCCCATCCCCAGACGCAAGCGAAATCGCGACATCGGCGGAACCCAGCCGACTCGGTGCTCCAGTCCCTAACAAGCTCCGGCTCCACGACACCGTCGTCCAGGCACTTCGCACCGTTTCTCTCGTGGTCGCTCGAGGTCGCCCCTCCCTCCCCCGTACCCGAAGGGGGCTCGCTACGTGCACTGCCCGCACCCCGAAGTTCAGCGTCCAACCGATTCACTGGCGCGAAGACGATCGGCACGACGTCGGATCGCCACCTCGATCCGCTCCCGGAGAACTGGCGTCGCCGGACCGAATCGGACATCCTCGACCAGTGGTGAATTGCGGACGTCCCACGCCCGGCTGAACGGCGGGACCTGCGCCGGAGGGGCGTAGATCTTCAGATCGCTGCGTGAGGTGTAGTAGTAAGCACCAACTGCCTGCACCAGGACGGACACGGCGCTGAGACCGACGAACAGTCGCCTGCCGTTCCGCCCAAGAGACTGAATCACCGGCACGAGCAGCCAAACGAGGATTGGAAGTCCGTCGACGAGGAATCGCGGGCCAAAACAGAAGCCAGGGCGGAACCCGACGAGCGCATGTACCGCGAGCAACCCGGCGAAACCCGCTGCCAGCAGCGCGTTGAGCACCCGGTCGCCGCGATCCCGGAACATCCGGGGAGCCAGCGCAACACCCATGAGTAAGAACGGCGAGAACGCGAACAAGCCCCGCGTCGGGCTCGCGAGCAGCTCGGCCGCGATTGCGGCAGCGCGCTCAGGATCGGGCATCGTTCGCAGCACGCCGATGCGCTGATATCCCCCCATCGACAGGCCGAACGCCATCGTGTTGTAGAGAATCGTCGCCGCGATCGGCATCGCCGCCGCTCCAACGAACGCCCACGAGCGCACGCGCCAGCGCACGACTGCGTAACAGACCAGCACCGCCGCGATCGCGATCGCCGGCGGTCGGTTCGCGATGAGGAGTCCCGTGCAGAGCCCCGCAAGAGCCGCTGTCGCGAGCGACGTCCGCTCCCGCGTCAGGCAAAGGAGCGCCCCAACCAGGAACAGCTGCGACGCTCCGTGCTGCCACAGCGCCTGGCTCGAAGTCATCCAGGTATTCGTTCCGAACGCGAAGGCCGCGACGCGATGACCGAGGCGCTCAGCTTTTCCATCAACTCCGAAAGCTGGATTACGCGCTCGGTGTCCCAGCCTCGAGCATCGATCCAGAACTTGACCGGAAGGTAGAGCGGCGTCACAAGAATCGGCGTGACCACCGGATAGAGCGACGCGAGTCTGCCTCCAAGCGCAGGCTGGATCCAGTACACGCTCTCTGCCGGAAGCCCTCCTCGCGCCGCAGGCAGCAAGTCGTCCAGAAACAGGGTGCCGTGCTCGAGCAATGTGAACGGGATGACCCGCGTCGAGTACGTGTCGCTCGCGCCGATCAGTCGAAAGTTCGCGTTGAAGACCACGAACGCAAGCAGCGCGACGAGGATTGCCTTGCGAGAATCTCCACGACGCGCCGCCGCAGGCATCGCATCGTCACGTTCGCTCGTCGAAACAGTCACTGGGCGCATCCTCGCTGATTGACATTGGCACTACTTGAAGATCGGCGACAAGAATACACGCTGACGCCTTCCCCATCCGCGTCGAGCCGGCGGTGGCACCGAGGCTCGCGCCTCGTTCCTCTGCGTCAAGCCCGTCCACACACACCACCGCGCCGTCTGGTATCGTTCGTCGCGCACCATCAGGCAGGGCCGTCTCGGCCACGGAACGATATGGAACCAATGAGCGCTTCAGAGGATGGGGAGACGTCCCAGTTCGAAGGCACCCGGCAAACGCCGGCTGTCCGCCTCGCTTGGGGTGCCTCCCTCCTGCTCGCGATCACGATCGCGGCGCTGCTCGCCTTCGCACCAACTCTCTCGATGCCCTTCTTCGCCGATGACATCGACCTTCTCCACCGCACGGCCGACTACCGCGAGGGCGTGCTCTCGCTCAGAGCATACGTTTCCGCGACCCACAATGAACACCGCATCCCCGTAATGCGCCTGCTCGTGCTCGCATCGACGACACCGGGCGGCCTCGATTCGCGCACATTCCACGCTGCCGCGATCGCGGTCCACGTCGGTTGCGGCGTGCTCGTCGCGCTGATGATCGCCCCGGCGTTCGGGCGTGCATATGCACTGTTTGGCGGCGCGCTCTTCGCCGTCTCGGGCGTCTTTTCGTCGATGGTCGTTTGGGCTCCCACGAGCGCGGTGTTCTCGCTTTCGCTATTCTTCGTCCTGCTCGCTCGTCACGCCGTCGCAGGAACGGAACGGCCGCGACTCGTGATGGCGTCGATTGCGCTCCTCGCCGCGTCGCTCTCGCTCAACGGCAGCGTGGTGGCGGTCATCCCATTCTGCATCGGCTATTGGATGAAGCTGGGCCCGACGCGCCTTCGTCGGGTCGCAGTTGCCGCCGGGTGGATCGCCGGCGCAGCACTCGTCTTCCGCTGGTCGAGCGCCGCATTCGTCGCCGCTCCCAGTGACACAGGCGTCGGCGAGCTATGGTACATGGCGCGAAACGGCCTGTTCCTGGTCCTCTCTGCCTCGATTCGATGGATACGATCGTGGATGGCCGCCTCCGCTGGTGCAGCGCCTAACGTTGCCGAGCTTTTGACCGGCACCCTCCTCGCGGGGCTGGTGATGCGCGCGCTTCCGCGGCAGCTGCGACGAGAGGTTCTGATCCTCGTCGTATCGGCCGCGCTCCTCGCGCTCGCCATCGGATATGGCCGTCGCGAGCAGCCGATTTCGGTGATCTACTGGACAGACCGCTATTACTATGCGTTTGCCGCTCCCTTCGCCGTCGCAAGCGTGGCAATCGCGCGGCTCGCGATCGGACGCGCCTCCCGATGCTGGCTGGTCGCGGCCCTCACGGCCCTCGTCGTGGCGGCAGGAGTGATCGTCACGCGCCACCAGCTCGGGCCACAGGTCGGGGCGGCCCACATCCTCGCTCACACACGCGCGATGATGCATGCGCGTTCGCTCGCGGCGCTGGTACGCGACGAGGCGGCGCGCGCACCGATGCGCGTTCCCGACGGTTCCGTGCCGCTTCCGGGCGTCCACAAGGGGAAGATGACGCTGGCCGCGATCGTCCGCGGCGTCTACCCCCGCGGTATCGAGGGGCTAGAGCTCGTTCGTGGCGGAGCGCCCACCGACGACGCGCGCGTCAACATCATCCTCAAAACGTGGGCCCTCCGCGAAGGCTGGACATGCAGCCCGGTAGAGAGTGTTTCGGGCCGGCTGCGGGCGACGAGCGACTCCGACGTCGACTTCCGCAAGGGACCGTTCGACGCCCAGATCGGTCCCGGCTTCCACGGATGGAACTTCGGTACGCGCTCGCGCTGGCTCTCGAGACGCGGAAGCCTAACGCTCCCCTGGGCGGGACAACGATCGCTCGTCGTCGAAGCGAACGTTCCCAGCGCGGCGCTGCGAAAGGCCGGCATCCTCGGCCCGGCCGACCGCGTGAACGTGCGGGCGAACGGCACCACCCTCGGCGCACTCGATTTCAGTGGCGACGACTTCGTCTCCCAGTCGTTCCCACTCCCTTCAGCCCTTGGCGATTCGATCGAGATCTCGCTCGAAAGCACCTTCAGCTGGCACGCCCGGCAGGTCTATCCGAACAACCTCGATCCCCGCGAGCTCAGCGTGAACGTCATCGCCATCCGACTCGTCGACTGACATTCCGAGGAGCTGATGCCGCAGGCGTCTGCCGATTCCCAAGATTCCGGCATCGCATCATCGCTGCGCGAGCTATCGCGGTTCCGCCGCTACGCCGAGGTACGCTCTGAGCCCGCGCCCTTTCGTGCTCGTCGGGGAGTGACACGCAACCCGCCGAACATGACTCCGACTCGCCGCGCGTCCTCTCGGTTCGGCGCGATCGACTGCGCGTCGATCGTTTTCGCGACTCTCCATTCGAGCGTGACGAAGTTCCCGACACGCTCGCCGACGACCCTCCTCGGAATCACCCCCCGATAGCGACGCGGTCTTCCAGGAATCGCAACCGCGTGCCGCAGCGAGATCTTCGTACCGTTCGCGTAGAGCTCGACGCCACGATAGTGAGCGCGCGCGGCGGCGTAGATGAGCTCGAACTCGACCGTGTAGTCATGATCGGGCGCAAGCCTCAGGTCGAGCGTCGAAACCGTGCCTGGGCCCGTCCAGCGACCATGCCGCCCAGGCCCCACTGCCTCGGCTGAGTGCCAGCCACTTCCCTCCACGGGCCCTGCAACATCCCACACGAACGAGCCGCGTGGTTCCGGGCTCGACTCGATGCAGCGCTGCTGATAGTGCTTCTCCAGTAGCTCGACCATCACCTCAGGCGGAAGTGGCTGTTTCATGTGCGCATGAGATGCCGCTCCGAACCGCTCGAGCAGCAACTCGCACATGCGATGGAACCGCTCTTCGAACAGTGCACTCGCGCGCTCGTACATCGCGACATCGACGGAGTTCGCTTCCAACACCGCGTCGACGAGTCGAGGGGCGAGATCGGCCCTCCGGTTGCCCGTTGCAGCGACGTTGAACGACTGGTAGTTCGTCGCAGGCTTCCATCCGAACACAAAGTCGAGCATGAACGCAGAATCCTGAAAACGCTCGCAGAGCCCGAACATCGCGAAGCTTTCGAGCCGTTCAGCCGCAACGGAAGCCCCCAGGTTGGGAAATAACGAGTCACCGCTTGCCCACGCTTCGGAATGTCCCATCTTCTGCTGGTGTGTTTTGAGCTGCGCGGCGGGGATCGACGCGACGAAACCCGCTGCCCAGTTCGCCTGAGCGTGGACCGTCACCGGATCCGAAAGGAACTCGTCGAGACTCAACGCTCGCGAAACGACGTAGTCGTGCTGGAACGCGTTCGGTGTCCTCGCCACGTAGTGGTAGGTCGAGACGAGGCGATCGACGGGATGCCTCAGCATCGTGACGAACACCGCGTTTCGAACGGCCTCGCCGATGCTGTAGACGTAATGTCCATTGAACAATCGATACCGGGACAGCTCCTCGCTCGTCCCGAGGTGTGGCCACCACCACTCGTCGGGTCGCGGGTAGCTCTGTCGCACGTCGAAGTGCTTCGCCAAGAGCGCACGAAACGTCAGTCCGGCAGTCTTCGGAATGTGGACGAACACGAGTCGCTCGTCGGCGGTCAGTCGATGCTCGAGATCAGGCAATGGAGAATCGTCACACAGATTCGATACCGAAATCACGACCCCTGAGCCTCACCATCTCCCCCGAGCCTCCCGTTTCTGGCATCATGGGGGGCTGACACCCATGGCATTCAACTGCATCTCCTGCAAATCCGAGATCGACCCGGAATCGAAGGCCTGCCCACGCTGCGGCGACCAGATCACCGATTTCCTACGCACGTATCAACAGCAACTCCTCGACGGAAAGTACCAGTTGTTGGAGCGGCTGGGACGCGGCGGGATGGGCGAGGTCTACAAAGTACTGCACACACACCTCCACACGATCCGCGTCGTGAAGGTGATGCGTCCGCAGCTGACGGGCGATCAGTCGCTCCACGAGCGCTTCGTGCGCGAGGCGAAACTCGCGACGCGAATCCAGCACCAGAACGTAGCCACTCTCCACGATTTTGCGTCGCTCCCCGACGGCTCCTACTACATGATCTGGGAGTTCATCGATGGGCTGAATCTCGCCGCATTGATCCGTCGCGACGGCCGTCTCGGCATCCGAACCGTCATCGACATCGCGATTCAAACGCTGCACGGGCTCGACTCGATTCACTCGGCCGGCATCGTCCATCGCGATATCAGCCCCGAGAACATCATGGTCTCGAGCGACTCATCGGGACAGCTGCGGGTCAAGCTGATCGACCTAGGCATCGCGAAGAGCGACGCCGTCGATAACTCGCAGACTGCTACCGGCATGTTCGTGGGCAAATGGAAGTACGCCTCGCCGGAGCACCTCGGCATGATGGAGCCGGGCGAAGTCATCGACGGGCGCGCCGACCTCTACTCCTTCGGCATCGTGCTCTACGAAATGCTCGCGGGGCGGCCGCCGTTCGAGGCGACGACGCCCGGGCAGTATCTCGTCGTCCATTCGCGCGAGACGGCGAACCCGCTCGTCGAGCGGCCGATCACGTTTCCCGACGCGCCTGGGCTCGAGAACGTCCTTCGCAAAGCTCTCGAGAAGAAGCGCGAGCTTCGCTACGCCAACGCGCGCGAGCTCGCGCGCGCGCTCGGTGAGGTGCTCAGCAGGATGCAGGGAGTCGACGACGTCCCGACGGCGATCACGCCGCTGCCGAGTTATCAGGGGCCGACTGCCCCAGGCTCGGGCGGTCCTGCGTTGCCGACGATGATGCAGACGCCGACGCCTCCGCCAGGACGACCGGGTGCATTCGACCCGACGATGGCGGTACCACAACCGGGCGCACACGCGCCGACGATGGCGGTTCCGCAGCCGGGAGCGCACGCGCCAACGATGGCCGTCCCGCCGCCGCCTCCAGGGCCGGCGTACTACCAGACGACTCCTGGCGCCGCGCAACCACCCCACCAGACAGCGCCCGGCGCGCCGCAGACCGTTCTGACATCACCGGGCGTGCATCCGCCCAAGAAATCGAGCAGCGCCCTCTTCGCGGTGTTAGGCGCCGCGGGAGCGCTCGTCCTCCTCCTCGCGGGAGCAGGCGGCTGGTTCCTTTACAAACAACTGCAGAAGGAGCAGCCCGAGCAGGCTGCCTCCACGACCGCGACGACGGCAACCGGAACCGCGACCGCGCCGCCCAGCGGAACGATCCTCGACGTCGCGGTCACCCCGACGACGTCGATGACGACAGCCGCGGTTCCGGCGACCGAGACGACGAGCACGCTCGTGGAGCTCGCGCCGACCACGACCACCGCGACGGTTCCGCTGATTCCGCCGACCGACATCAACACGCGGCCGCCGAAGACGACGACCATGACTCCGGTGACGAGGCCGCCTGTCGACACGCAGCCGCCTACGACGATTGAACCGGAGCCGGAGCCCCCTCCGGCCGACGACGCGATCGCGACCGCCGGCCCGTTCGGACGCAGGTCGCGCAAGCTCGTCACGGACGAGACCTACTCGCGCGGCTTCAAGCGCGGCATCATCCGCAATTACGATGACATGTGGGCCGGAACCGACGTCGACTGGGCCTCGGTCGCGCGCGGCGTGAAACTCTCGCAGTACGCGATCAAGGTCGGCCCATTCCGGAACATGACGCGCTACAACAGTTCCGCGCTCAAGCGAACGCTCGAAGTGACGCTGCAGGATGAGTTCGACGGGATCGCCGGATCGAAGGGCACGCTCCTCACACAGAACGCGATCATCTGGGCCTCCGACGCCGAGGACGGTCCCACCGGCCTCGGAATCGAAATGATCTTCCGCGATCCATCGGGCCGCGTCGTCGCAAAGCTCCGTAATTTCGTGAGGGATTACCCACCTGACGACGCCGCGGAAGAGATGCTCGAGCAGCTCACCGATTTCGTCGAGGATCACCCCGTGATCAAATGAGTGAGCCCCGTTCGCCTCGAAGGATCGCCGTCTTTTGCGGTTCGGCGACGGGACACGATCAGCGTCACGTCGCCGCCGCACGCCTCCTCGGTGACACACTCGCCGAGCGGGGGATCGGTCTCGTATACGGCGGCGGGAGCATTGGGTTGATGGGCGCGATCGCCGACTCGCTCCTCGCCCGCGGCGGCGAAGCGATCGGCGTGATCCCTCGCACGCTTTGGGAACGCGAAGTCGGCCATCGCGGCCTAACCGAGCTGCACATCGTCGAGACGATGCACGAGCGGAAGGCAATGATGGCTGGACTCGCCGATGCATTCGTCGCGCTCCCGGGAGGATTGGGAACGCTCGAAGAGCTGTTCGAGGCGTGGACCTGGTCGCAACTCGGCCTGCATCGCAAACCGTGCGCGATCCTCGATGCGAGCGGCTACTACGACGACCTCGTTTCGTTTCTCGACAAGGCAGTCGCTGCTGGATTCGTCGACGCAACCTACCGCGCGATGCTCATCGTCGAGCGCGAGCCCGCAACTCTTCTCGAGCGCCTCGCGTCGTACGCACCACCGAGCGTGTCGCGGTGGATCGACAAGGCGACCGTGTGACGGGTTGTTGGTTGTTAGTTGTTGGTTGTTAGTTGTTAGACGGGAGTGGGAGGCTGCGGGTGAGTGCCTGAACCTCAACCGTTCGCGAGTCGGCACCAACACTCCCGCGGCACATATGTCGCGCGCAACTACCCACGCCTGTCTAACAACTAACAACCGACAACCAGCAACCAACAACTCCTCTACCCACCACTCAGTGCCGGGAGGATCACGATCTCGCTTCGTGCATGAACCGGCGTCGCGAGGCCTGCCGCAAATCGAATGCTCTCTCCGTCAACGAAGATGTTCACGTGAGGCCTGACTTCCCCTTTTTCGGTGAGGATGCGGTCGCGCACGCCAGGGCAGCTCCCCCAGAAAAGCGCAAGCGCGTCGGCAAGCGACTTCGCGTTGCCGTCGACGCGGACTTCGCCCCGGCTTCCGGCAAGATCGCGCAGCGGCTCTGGAATCACGAAGAGCATTGGCCTCACTTCGCTTTCCGGCGCGGCTTCGACACGACAGCCGCTCTGACCGACACGATCGGCGGAAGGCCATCCGCCATCAGCTCCCAGCTCTTCCCTTCGTCGGAGGAGCCGAAGAGCTTTCCGCTGCGCGTGCCGAAGTAGACTCCGACCGGATCGAGGGGGTCGACCGCGAGGGAATCGCGCAGGACCGTCTCAAGCGCTCCCTTCTGCGGCAACCCTCTCGTCATCGGCTTCCAACTCCCGGCTCCATCGCGCGTCCGATAGACGCGCAGCTTTCCTTCCGGCGTGCAGCGGAAACCGTCCGACTCGAGCGGAACGATCCACGCGGTGTCGGGATCTTCGGGATGAACTGCCATCGCGAAACCGAAGTCGCTCGGAACGCCATTTGCGACATCGCTCCAGCTTTCGCCCCAGTCGTCGCTACGGTAGAGCCCCCAGTGATTCTGCAGGTACATCCGCTCCGGCGCCGTCGGCGACTGCACGACCTTGTGTACGCACTGGCCGAACTCAGGATATTTGTCAGGAAGGAACTCGGCGCGAACGCCCTTGTTCGACGGACGCCACGTCGCTCCCCCATCATCGGTCACGTACATTCCGGCGGCGGAGATCGCAATCCGCATCTTTTTCTCGTCGCTCGGGTCGAGGAGGATCGTGTGGAGGCAGAGCCCACCGGCGCCCGGCATCCAGCGCGGTCGGTGTTCGTGGTTCCAGAGCCCTTCGACGAGCGACCATGTCGCCCCCGCGTCACGGGAAACGAAGAGCGCCGCGGGCTCGACGCCGCAGTAGATCGTGTCGGGCTCGGAGTCGCGTCCCGGCGTGATCTGCCAGATCTGCTTCAACTCTCCGCCGCTCGACTCCGGGAACTTCACCTTCGATGTCTCGGGATCGGACCAGGTCTCGCCGAAGTCATCGCTGAAGGACGTGCTCGCTCCCCATGCCCAACTCATCGCGCCAGCCCAAAGCCGCTGCCTCCCGGCACGGCTGTCGAGTGTCATCGCGTAGACCGGACAACCGGCGAAGTACGGTCCGCCGATCTCCCACTTCTCCCGACTCCTTCCCGATCGAAAGATGAACGAACCCTTCATCGTCCCCACGAGCACGAGGACGTCGCCGTTACGCGGCGAGACGTGACGGACCTCCGGCATCGATGTTGTCTCCTTTCTCCCGATTCTATTGAAC
The DNA here is from genome assembly GCA_016184115.1 of Acidobacteriota bacterium. Lineage (GTDB taxonomy): Bacteria > Acidobacteriota > Thermoanaerobaculia > Gp7-AA8 > Gp7-AA8 > JACPDH01. Next base: position 15,153 of record JACPDH010000080.1, read on the forward strand.
GGCCAGCGAGAGATCGAGCAGAACGCGAGAAACGTGACCAATCGGCAACGCGTAGCTCTCGCTGTGGGGCATCCCACGATTGCTTCAGGATTCAATTGCGAATTGGGTAAAATCGTCGCGTTCACCGTCAACCATGGTTCCAGAACCCGGCGTCCATCTCGGCATCTACCGACTCACTCAACGTCTCGGCGCAGGCGGGATGGGTGAGGTGTGGAAAGCGGAGGACACGCGGCTTCACCGCAATGTCGCGATCAAGCTGCTTCCTGCGGCGATGACCGGCGACACGGAATCGCGGGCGCGCCTGCTCCGCGAGGCACGCACCGCCGGACAGCTCTACCACCCGAACATCGCGACGATTCACGCGATCGAGCTCGACGGCGAAGCTCCCTACATCGTGATGGAGTACGTCGAGGGCGAGTCGCTCACCCACGCGATCGGAGCGCGTCGCCTAACCGAGATGCAGATTGCCGAGATGGGACGCGGAATCGCCGATGCGCTCGCGGAGGCACACGCAAAAGGGATCATCCACCGCGACATCAAGCCCGACAACGTCGTGTTGTCGGGAAGCCGCGTCAAAGTCCTCGATTTCGGGATCGCGAAGCGTTATGGCGATTCCGCCGAAACGCCTCCCGGCGAAATCGTCACCGAAGCAGGCGTCGTCCTGGGCACAGTCAGTTACATGTCGCCGGAGCAGGCGACCGGCAGGCCGCTCGACGGGCGCAGCGATATCTTCTCGCTCGGCGTGATGCTCTTCCAGGCGCTCGCCGGGCAACTTCCGTTTCGCGGGACCAGCAATCTCGAGACGCTCAAGCAGATCCTCCGGAGCGATCCGCCGGAGCTCGGAGCGATCGCTTCCACCGTCTCTCAGGAGATGGCCGCGATTGTTAGGCGCTGTTTGCGCAAGCCTCTCGAGGAGCGATACCAGAGCGCCGACGAGCTCGCGCGCGATCTCGGTCGCATCGCACTGCGCGGCTTCGTGGAGACTCCGCCTCATCCACGTTCGATCGCTGTGCAGACTTCCGCGAATTCCGAAGCAATCACGATGGTGCAGCCAGTACCTGCCGCGCCGCGGTCTCCCGCTCCAGCGGCAGACCTCGCCCCGGCACAACCGCTTGCGCGGACCGTCGAAGCGCCGCGCCCGGCATCGGCCGGTCTGTCTCGTCCTGCGGTCTCCGTTCCCGCGTCCGCGCTGCCTTCGGCCGTAACGCCGCCACCCGCAGTGCCGGAAGCGATACCAGCGCCCCCCGTGGCCACCCCTTCTGCAGCACCGGCCGCCGGGTTCAGCTCGACCGCACCCGGCATCGAACCAGGGACGGTGCCAGCTCCGCCGCCTGCGGCTTCCTACACGCAGTGGATCGTGGCGGGCGCGTCGTTCATCGTCGTTCTCGCGATTGCCGGCGGCTTTCTCGTCGCGAAGCTGCTCGAGCCGAAGAGCGAGAACCAGCTTGCGCCCGCCGAGGCCAGCCTCGATACGGCAATGTCGCAGCAGACCGCGTCGAGCTCGCCTGCAGTCGCCGTGCCCGCAACGCAGCCTTCCCAGCAGGCTGCGCCTCCGGCCACCGCGAAGCCGCCCGCCGATTCGCCGGCGGCAGCCGCGCCGACTCGGCCTCAACTGCGCGCGAAACCCGATCTCAAGGTGGCCGCCGCATCGGCCACGACTCCTCCGAGCACCAGTTCGACAGCTGCTGCGAGGAATGCCTCTTATCGTGCGGCGATGGATTCGCTCGAGGGGGCGGGCTGGCGCCACCTCGACGACCAGGGGCGCATGACCGCGGGCGCCGAGGCCGCGGAGCCGCTCTTCGCTGAGGCGCTCGAAGCTGAGCCCGACAACGTCTCCGCGCAGCTCCATCTCGCGGTGATTCGACTCTTCCGTCGCCGGTACGAGGTGGCGCAGAAGGCGATTCACCCTCTGCTCGCGAGCGAACGTCTCAGCTACTCGGAGCGTGCGATCGCGTCGTACAGCTTCTCGGCAAGCGCCGTAGCGCCCTCGGGCGCCGGGACCGCCGAGTTCGAGTCCGCTCTCGATCAGGCTCTGGCACACTACGGGAATGACCCACAGTTCGTAGCCTTCGCGCGCGATGCGCGATGGCTCGTCAAACGCGGCAAGCTGCGATAGCGCGGCTCGACGGGTCGCCCCTCGGGCCACTTCGCCTCACGCCGTCTTCGTGAGAGACTTCGCCATCAACTCACAATTCGAAATGGAGGTCCACCATGGTCACCCTGGCATCTCTCTGGCTTCCAATCCTTCTTTCCGGCGTCGCGGTTTTCATCGTGAGCTCGATCATTCACATGGCTCTGCCGATCCACAAGAGCGATTACGCCAAGATGCCTGACGAGGACAAAGTCCTCGACGCAATGCGCGCGGCCGGCGTAGGGCAAGGCGCCTACATGTTCCCACACTGTGGGAGCCACAAGGAGCTCGATTCGCCGGAAACGAAGGCGAAGATGGCACAGGGGCCGATCGGCATCATGTTCGTGATGCCGAAAGGGGGCCCGGGCATGGGGAAGTGTCTGGCGCTCTGGTTCGTCTATTCGCTCTTCATTTCGTTCATGTCGGCCTACCTCGCGAGCGCCTTCCTCGAGTCGGGGACGCACTACCTCGCGGTCTTCCGCCACGTTGGAACGACTGCATTCATGGCGTATGGCATCGGGCAGATCTCCGACTCGATCTGGAAAGCGCAGCCCTGGAGCTCGACGATCAAGAATGTTCTCGATGGCCTGCTCTATGGCCTCGTCACGGCCGGCGTTTTCGGCTGGCTCTGGCCGCGATAGCGTGCAAGGTTGGCTCGGCGCTCACGCGCCGAGCCAACCTTGGTCAGCGTCGAGCAACCACAGCCCGGCCGCCCGCTTGCGGATTGACCTTTGGCACTTGGTCTCCGCCCGCCTCACTTCACGTACATCTCGATCACGTTCTCGATCGCGCGGCTGCAGACGCGGCAGAAGCCGACGTCGTCGCGCGTGAACATCATGCAGTCGGCTTGCGGGCGGTAGAGCCCCTTCGCTTCGTATCCCGCTCCCTCGAACGCGCCGACCTTGCCCGCGTGGGCAAACGAGCTCAGCAGCTTGCTGTCCCAGAGGAGCTCTTCGCGGAAGAGTGCGTCCATCTCGCTCTCGGGTGCGCCGGTCGCGCGCAGCTCGCGGCGCGTCTTCTGCACGGCGGCCGAGTGCTTCTCGTACTCCTCTTTCGGCCACGGCGTGGGGAGTGGCGTCCCGCTCGTCACGAGGTCCTTCCATTTGAGCTTCGCCGGGTCGCGCATCGCGGTAATGTTAGGCTCCCACGGCTCAGGGATGTCGCTCTTCCCCGTCTCATAGGCGACGTCCGACGTGTAGTACTCGTCGGCGAGTCCGGCAAAGTGGTGCCCGAACTCGTGGACGAAGACGTATTCGGTAAAGCCGGAGTCGACGCAGGTCGTCGCCTGGAAGTTGTAGATTCCTCCACCGCCATACTGCGCCTCGTTCACGAGGATCTCGACGAATTCGTACGGAGCCGCGGACGCGACGTCGCGCATCGCCTTATTGTCAAAGGTGAGGACGTAACGTTCAGAATCGAACGCGTTGTAGACGGCAGACACGGGAGTCCGTCGCGGCTCACCGGTCCGCGGCTGATGCACACCCGTCATGCCCGACACGCTCTCGACGGCCCAGACATTGAAGTCGCCCTTGCGCGACTTGAATGGCTCGACGCGGAAGAGGGCATCGGTCAACCGCCGCGCGTCGGCGCGGAACTTCTCCATCTCCCCGGCGGTGTAGCCTTCTGCGATCAGCGCAAGGTCGACTTTCGACGATGAGGGGCCGTTCTCGAGAATCGCCGTGACGTTAGGCTTCAGCGGGAGCGCCGCGGAGTTCACGAATCGCGACGACGGATCGATCGTCGTCGTCCATACCTCGCGAAAACTCGTCCGATCCTCGCCTCGCTTCCGGAGGACGACCTTGACCTTTCCTTTCGGCCAGGGGAAGCGGAGTGATTCGTGAAACGTGCGGTGCTCCTCCTTCGACTCGGGGGTGGTCACCCATTCGCCGAAGATCGACGAGAAGCCGCGCGAATAGACGAGCTCGCCGCTTGCCACGTCGGTGACCTCGAAGAAATACTCACCAGGCTTCGATGAATCGATGAGCTGTGTCGTCGAACCGGGCCACGCCCCATCGTTCACGATCTGGTCGAGCGCGACGATCTCCGTCCCCTTGCCTCCGGTGTGGAAGTAGTCGACCCGCATCGTCCGGCCGTCGAAGAGCCGCTCGAATCTCGCCGGGTCCGCGAATACTGATGAAGCAAATACGGCGACGGCGAACATCCACGCGAGCGAAAAGCGAACCATGTGAATCCTCCGTTACGTTGCTTTGGTTGACGGCCTCGGGCATCTTCCACCGCTCCGCGCGTTTTTACAATGGACGACGATGTGCCGTAACACGATTCCCGCAGCGCTGCTCCTCGCCGTGCTCGCACCGCTCGCGCTTTCCCAGGAACAGCGCGCGGATGAGACGATCACCGTGCAGCGCGTCATCATCGACGCGCACATCCTCAACGGCTCGGGCGAGCCGCTCGAGGATGTCAGGCCATCACAGCTCGAAGCGTTCATCGACGACCTGCCGGCGCGGGTCGAGGCGATCGAGTGGGTCGCGGATGACGAGGACGAGCCGGAGCCTCCGAAGCGCTCGTTTGGAGACCCGGCGCCGAGGCTCTCGGCACTCGATCGCGCTCCACGAGGCCGGCGCATCGTTCTCTTCTTTCAGACTGACTTCCAGCGTGCCCGCATCCGCGGTCACATTCGCATGGCTTCGCACGCGAAGGCCTTCATCCGTACGCTTCAGCCTGACGACCAGATCGCCGTGGTCTCGTTCGACTCGAAGCTCAAGCTCTGGCAGGACTTCACGAGCAATGTCGACGATCTCGACCGCGCGATCGACCGGACGAAGGAGATCGCCGAGGTGGAATGGCGCGATCTCGGCGTCTACCCTTCGCTCGCCGCCTCTCTCGACCCAGCAGACGCGGCCGACGCCGCGACCGTGGAGATGGGCCTTCGCCGCATCGGTGAAGCGCTTCAGGACATCGACGGGCGCAAGACACTCGTCATGTTCGGATACGGAATCGGCGTCTACGCGGGCAACGGCGTCGTCAGCTTTCCCGGCTACGCGGAAGCGCGACTCGCACTCGAGACTGCCCGGACCTCGGTGTTTGCGCTCGACGTCAGCGACGCCGACTGGCACACCCTCGAGGGCGGGCTCGAGATGATCGCCGAAGATACAGGCGGTTTCTACGTGAAGACACACGAGTTCGCGGGCAGGGCGGTGAAGAAACTCCACCGCGCGATCGCGGGCCATTACGAGATCGTGCTGATCAAGCCCGTTGAGCACCATGGCATTCACGCGGTCCGCGTGAACGCCAAGATTCGTGGAGCGGAGGTCTTCACCAAGAAGACGTTCACCGACTGATTGGCCTTTGGCCTGCTTTTCACTACACTTCGCCCTCTACTTCTCTCTCTTCGTACCGGAGGTGCGACCATGACCGTAACTCAGGATGCCCCCACGGGCACCGCGCTCAATCAGAATCCTCTCAAGCTGAAACGGGTGCATCACGTGGAGTTCTGGGTCGGAAACGCGAAACAGGCCGCGTTCTACTACCGGAAGGCGTTCGGATTTTCACAGCTCGCCTACCGCGGTCTGGAGACGGGAGCGCGCGACGCGGCCTCATACGTTCTCGCTCAGGGAAAGGTCCGCTTCGTGCTGACGACACCACTGACTCCCGAGCATCCGGCCGGGGAGCACATCCGAAACCACGGCGACGGCGTACGCGACATCGCACTCGAAGTCGAGGACACCGATTTCGCGTTTCACGAGGCGGTCCGTCGCGGCGCCACGCCTGTCGTCGCGCCGCACGACGTGACCGACGCGAACGGCACGGTCCGTCACGCCGCGATTCAGACCTACGGCGATACGATCCACTCGTTCATCGCGGCAAAGGCCTACGCGGGCGACTTCCTCCCCGGCTTCGCACCAGCGCCGGTCGCGGAACCTTCGACTGGAATCGTGATGGTCGACCACATGGTCGGCAACGTCGAGCTCGGCAAGATGAACGTCTGGGCGGAGTGGTACCAGAAAGTCATGGGGTTCTCGCGCTACATCACGTTCGACGACAAGGACATCTCGACGGAGTATTCGGCGCTGATGTCGATCGTCATGTCCGACGACAACAAGGTCGTGAAGTTCCCGATCAATGAACCGGCTGAGGGAAAGAAGAAGAGCCAGATCCAGGAGTATCTCGAGGCGTACCGGGGAGCCGGCGTACAGCACGTCGCGCTGCTCTGTGGTGACGTGATCGAGACGGTGTCGAAGCTGCACGAGAACGGCGTCGAGTTTCTGCGCGTCCCCGACAGTTACTACGACGAGCTGCCGGCGCGCGTTGGCGAGATCTCCGAGCCATTGGAGACCTTGAAAAGGCTCGGCATCCTCGTCGACCGCGACGACGAAGGCTACCTGCTGCAGATCTTCACCAAGCCGGTCGAAGACAGGCCGACCGTCTTCTACGAGATCATCCAGCGCAAGGGCTGCCGCGGATTCGGAAAAGGAAATTTCAAGGCACTCTTCGTTTCGATCGAGCACGAACAGGAGAAGCGGGGAAACTTGTGACCGATTACCAGTCCGGCTTCGCCAACGAATTCGCCACCGAGTCGATCCCCGGCGCGCTACCCATCGGACAGAATGCGCCCCAGGCGGCCCCGTTAGGCCTCTACGCCGAGCAGCTGAGTGGCACGGCGTTCACGATGCCGCGCACGGCGAATCGGCGGTCGTGGCTCTACCGCATACGCCCCGCGGTGAAACACGGTCCGTTCGAGCCGGTCCCGACCGGACTCGTCCGCGGTACACCATTCGACGAGCTCCCGCCGTCGCCTAACCAGCTTCGATGGGACCCGGTCGCGATCCCGTCAGAGGCCACAGACTTCATCGATGGACTCGTCACGATCTGCGGTAATGGCGATATCAACACATTCGCCGGAATGGCGGCGCACGTCTACCGCGCGAATCGGTCGATGAACGGGCGCTTCTTCTACGACGCCGACGGGGAGCTCCTCTTCGTGCCCGAGATGGGCCGGCTTCGCCTCGCGACCGAGCTCGGTGTACTCGACGTCGCGCCGGGAGAGATCGCCGTCATTCCGCGCGGAGTCCGTTTCCGTGTCGAGCTTTTCGACGCGACTGCGCGTGGCTACCTCTGCGAGAACTTTGGCGCTCTCTTTCGTCCTCCCGATCTCGGTCCGATCGGCGCGAACGGCCTTGCGAGCTCTCGCGACTTTCTGACTCCTGTCGCCGCGTTCGAGGATCGTGACGGCGACTTCGAGCTCGTCGCGAAATATCAGGGAGCGCTCTTCAGCGCACCAATCGACCACTCACCGCTCGACGTCGTCGCGTGGCACGGCAACTACGCGCCTTACAAGTACGACCTCGGCCGCTTCAACACGATCAACAGCGTGTCGTTCGACCATCCCGATCCTTCGATCTTCACCGTCCTGACTTCGCCGACCGACACGCCAGGCACCGCGAATGTCGACTTCGTCATCTTTCCGCCGCGATGGATGGTCGCCGAGCACACCTTTCGCCCGCCTTACTTCCACCGCAACGTGATGAGTGAGTACATGGGGCTCGTGCTCGGGAAGTACGACGCGAAGGAAGAAGGCTTCGTCCCCGGCGGCGCGAGTCTGCACAACTGCATGTCGGGACATGGTCCCGACGCCGAGACATTCGCGCAGGCAAGCACGGCGACGCTCGAGCCGCAGCGTTACCGCGACACGCTCGCGTTCATGTTCGAGACGCGCTTCGCGCTGAAACCGACGAAGTTCGCGATGGAAACGGAACACCGGCAGCGGGAGTACTTCCGTTGCTGGGACGGACTGAAGAAGAACTTCGATCCGCGTTGAAGACCAGGCCACGGCTGAACCGAGAAGGCAGAAAGGGCGCGATGTCTGAACCTCTCAGAACGCTGCTGGCGCGACTCATCGACTACGCCGGACTCTTCCCTCCGGCCGCTCTGCCGATGGGGACGACGGTGTCGAACTACGCGCGCTACCGTAGCTCGGGTGAACGATGGATGCTCGGGCGGCTGATCGTCCCCGTCGCTCGTTTCGGCGAGCTCGAGCCCGCGCTGGCGAGTGTAGCCACAACGCGTGCCGAGCCGTGGCAGATCAGCGCGCTCACGGGCGCCGACCTGATCGCGGATCTCGACGAGATCGCCGCATTCAACGCGCGCAATCGCGGGCGCGCGATCGTCGACGCGATCGAAACGAAAGTTGCGACGAGCGAGGGGATCGCGGCGGCCTCGGCAATCATCCCGCCCGAGATCGAAACCTACTTCGAGCTTCCACTCGCTCTCGATCCCGACGCACTCGTCGCGGCGATTGCAGGATCGGGACGCCGGGCGAAAATGCGGACAGGCGGCGTCACCGAGGACGCCTTTCCGCCTGCGGCACACATCGCGCGATTCATCGCTCGTTGTGCGGCGCACGGCGTTGCATTCAAAGCCACCGCAGGGCTGCATCACCCGCTTCGCTGCGTCCGGCCGCTCACCTACGAGCCTCGCAGTGCGACCGGCATGATGCATGGTTTTCTCAATGTCTTCCTTTCCGCGGCGCTGATCATCGGCGGCAGCCCCGTGATGCTCGCCGAAGAGCTTCTAGAAGAGACCGATCCCGCGACACTGACATTCGGCGACGACGCGATTCGCTGGCGCGGCAACAGCATCGCGACCAACGCGCTCGCCGCGGCGCGGGCGCTCGCCATTTCGTTCGGATCGTGCTCGTTCGACGAGCCAGTACGCGAGCTCCATGAGATGGCGAGCTGAACGCTGATATCAGACCGTATTACCGAGTCGGAGCGGGTGTCGCGGCTGCGTCGAGCCAGAAGCGTCACGCTCCTCTATAGTTCACCTTTCAGCCGATCACGATCTCACGAGCGAATCTATGACGACGCATCTCGACCACACGCATGACCCATCGCTTCGCAGTTTCGTCGACAGTGCCAACGACCCGTCGACCGACTTCCCCATCCAAAACCTGCCGCTCGGCGTCTTCGTACGCGGCACGGGGCGCCATGTCGGCATTGCGATCGGAAGATCGGTGCTCGACGTCACGAGCGCGGCAAGGGAGCTCTTCGCCGGCGATACCGCGACGGCAGCCGAGGCATGCGCAACCGGTTCGCTCAACGCGCTGATGGCTCTCGGTCGTCCAGCAGCGCGTGCGCTTCGCAGACGCGCAAGCGAGCTCCTTCGGCACGGAAGCGGCGAGCGTGCGGCGGTCGAGCGCCACCTGATTCCGATGCGCGATGTGCAAATGCTTCTGCCCGCCACGATTGGCGACTACACGGACTTCTACGCGTCGGTACACCACGCGACGAATGTCGGGAGCATGTTCCGTCCCGACAATCCACTGCTGCCTAACTATAAGTGGGTTCCGATCGGCTATCACGGCCGCGCATCATCGATCGTCGCGAGCGGAACTCCCGTCGTGCGGCCGAAAGGCCAGACGAAGGACGACGCAAGCGCCTCGCCGGCCTTCGGCCCCTCGAAGCGGCTCGACTACGAGCTCGAGGTCGGATGCTTCGTGGCGGGACGGAATGCGCTCGGCGAAACGCTGCCGATCGCCGATGCCGACGACCGCATCTTCGGACTATGCCTTCTGAACGACTGGTCCGCGCGTGATATCCAGGCGTGGGAGTACCAGCCACTCGGGCCGTTTCTCGCGAAGAACTTTGCGACGTCGATCTCGCCGTGGGTTGTCACGCTCGATGCGCTGGCGCCGTTCCGCGCGCCGCTCGCGCCACGCGCCGAGGGCGATCCGCGCCCCCTTCCGTACCTTGACGGTGAGACTGACCGTAGCGCCGGCGGTTTCGCCGTCACGCTCGAAGTCGCAATTTCCTCGCGAAGAATGCGCGAGTCCGATATGCCCGCAACGGTCTTGAGCCGCAGCTCGCTGCTCGACGTCTACTGGAGCTTCGCGCAGATGCTCGCGCATCACGCGAGCGGAGGCTGCAACCTGGAGCCGGGAGATCTCGTCGGCAGCGGTACCGTCTCCGGCGAAGCGAAGGACGCGCGCGGATGTCTCCTCGAGTTGACATGGAGAGGCAGCGACCCGATCTCGCTGCTTTCGGGTGAGCAGCGCAAGTTCCTCGAAGACGGAGACGAAGTCGTCCTGCGTGGTTGGTGCGAACGCGAGGGTTACGCTCGCATCGGATTCGGCGAGTGCGTCGGGGAAATCGTGCCGGCGCGGTAACGACAGGGAGGGAGGAGGGTAGACGGCAGAAAGCAGACGCCAGAAGGCACAAGTCAGAAGGCGAATCGGAGAACGCTAATTCACGCTCCGAAATCTGATATCTGCCATTCTCCGTTTCTGCCTTCTGGTTTCCGCCTTCTGCCTAAATCCGTTCCGGCTCCGCGACTGTCCGATCGCCACCTGCGTTGCCGGTGTTGAGCGTCGAAGCTGGCTCGAAGAGAAGCACAGAGACCTCAGCCTCCGCGACAGGCCGATGCTCCACTCCGCGCGGAACGACGATGAACTCACCCTCGGCGATCGGCACTTGTCGGTCGCGGAACTCCATCACGAATCGACCTGCGAGGACGAGGAACATCTCGTCTTCGCGCTCATGCTGATGCCAGACGAACTCGCCCTGAAACTTCACGAGCTTCACATGTTGGCCGTTGAGCTCGGCGACGATCTTCGGATCCCAGTGCGTCGAGAATATCGCCAGCTTCTGCGCGAGGTTGATCTTCTCCATATGCTTCACTTCACAGTCGGCACGGATGGGGCTGACAGACGCGTCGTCGGAGTCGGGTACTCGCGACGATCGACCAGTTCCGCGAGCGGAACCTCCCATACGTCGATCTTCTGATCGCCCACGAACGCTGGGATGTCGAGCTTCTTCCTCTCCACTCCTCGGCCGGCAACACGCACCATCGCCTCTTCAGGCTTGAAGAGGACGACCTGCGTGCCTTTGATCAAGAGCCCCGGGAGAAGGACGTCGCCGTTTCCCGGGATCTGCCGGAGCTTGAGCTGCGCGTCGGGGAGTCCGGGAGGCTGAAAATTGATGATGGAGTCCCCCGGCGGAACGTCGAGCATGATGAAGGCGCCTGTCTCCGCGACCCCTCCCGAGACGTACTGGACGCCCTCGACCGAGATCGCCGTGTCGCGAAAAATCGCGTATTTGCGCTGAATCTGCAGGTATGGGTCGGTCACCATGAAATTGTCGGTCGGTGGCAGCTCGACGTCGGCGATCCACCCGCGGACGCTCACCGGTGAGCTTCTCGAGGGGCCTTCGTTCTTCGGAGCTGAGCAGGCTGCCAGGCCGAGGGAAACCACGAGTATGAGAACGAAAGCTGTGCGTCGGGTGGTCATCGTCATCGGCCTCCGTGCCCGGTGCCGCAAACCACGCGGCGGGGGCACCAGCCCCTATAATAGACGGGCACTCCCGAGAGGCGACCAACAACTACGCCATGAGCGAAACTGACACTCCGCGATTCAAAGTACGTCTTCCATCGTTCCGCGATTTCCCCGCGAGGCTCGGGCGCATCGGCTGCGCCTTCCTCGCGGTCCTCGTTCCGTTGATCTTCGTCCGGAGCTGCTTCATTTCGTACGTCCCCCCCTCGGAGATCGGCCTGCGCCAGATCGCCTTCGGCGCCGGCAAGGGGCTCCAGAAGAACGTGATCGAGTCGGGATACCGCCGGCAGATCCGAGGCTACGAGACGATCCGCACGTTCCCGCGCGACGTCCAGATCCTCGAGTTCACGAACAGCGAGTCGGAGCGCTCGCCCGATCACCGGACGATGCCCGCCGTCAACGTTCCGACGGTCGACGGCTACCCGGTACTCGTCGACGTCACCGTTCTCTATCGAATCAAAGATCCTTACCTCGTCGTGTCGAAGTTCGGTTTCGGGAACACGTACGAGGACAGCGTCGTGATCCGCTTCACCGACGCCACGGTCAAGCAGTTCATGGGGGCTCTCAAGGCCGAGGAGTTCTACCACCCGTCGCGGCTCGCGAAGGCCGTGCAGATGCGAGCCCGTCTCGCCGCGATCTTCAAGGAGAACGGGCTCGAGCTGATGGACGTCCTCGTCCGCCAGTACGACTACCCCGACACGTTCCAGGCGCTGACCGAGCAGAAGAAGATTCAGGATCAGTCCGTCCTGACCAACCAGGCGCTCGCCAAACAGGCCGAGGTCGACACGCGGCTCAAGCAGGTCGCCGCAGAGGGGCGGAACCTGGTCAACGTAAAGGGAGCCGAGTTCGAAGCGATGATGACGGAGGTTGGGGCGAACCGCGACCTCTACGAGCGGCAGAAACGCGCGGAAGCCGACCTTCTCGTCAAGAGTGCGGAAGCCTCCGGAACCGAGGCGATCAACCGCGCAATGGAAGGCGCTGGCTCCGACAAACTGCTTCGTCTGCGCAAAGGCCTCGCACTCCTGAATGCGATCAAGGGCCCGATTTACATCACCGAAGACCCGACCGACGTCGGGAAGCTGATGAAGTGAGGAAGAGGCGAACGATGAAACGACTGCTGCCGCTCGCCGCTCTGCTGCTCGCCATACCGACGATGACTTCGTGCACGCCGCACACCACGGAGGCGACCGAGGTGGGCGTTCGCTTCAACAAGATCACGAAAAACATGGAGCTCGCGCAGCCTGGCGCGACTTACTTCTTTGTGCCGATCCTCAACGAATGGCGCACCTTCGACGTGTCGACACAGAACCTGACGATGGTCGCACAGATCGGTGACGGCGACCGGCAGGTCAAAGACGACCTGAGATTCAAGACGCGCGACGGCAACGACATCGAGACCGACGTCACCGTTCGCTGGAGGATCGACCCGACGAAAGCCGATCACCTCTGGCGCCTCGTCGGCCCCAACACCGACAAGATCCGCGACCGACTCGTCCGCCCGCTGGCGCGGACTTACGTTCGCGACGTCCTGAACCGGCTCGACTCGGAGGAGTTCTACAACCCCGATCTCCGGTTCGGCGCCGCGAACGACGCGACGAAGCTGCTCGCGACTCACCTCGCTCCCTCGGGGGTCGTCGTCGAGCAGGTGATCCTGGGCAACTTCGCGTTCAAACCCGAGTACCAGAAGCTCATCAACCAGCGCAAGGAAGCGGAGAAGAACGCAGAAAAACTCGAGGCCGAGATTCTCGCGACGAGCGAAGCGAACAAGGCCGCGCTGCAGCAGAAGGTCGCCGAGATGACCGAGAAGCTGACGACGGCGCAGGGCGACTTCGAGCGCGCGAAGAAGACTGCCGACGCGTACCTGGTCCGCCGCCAGCAGGAGGCCACCGCGACCGTCGCTGAAAAGAAGGCAGTCGCCGAAGGAATCCGGCGCGAGCGCGCGGCGCTCAACAGCAGCGCAGGTGACGCCTACGTCACTCTGCAATTGATCGATGCGCTCCAGAAGAAGGAGATCCGCCAGATCCCGCAGCTTCCAGGTAGCGGCAACGTGATCATCGACGGAAACAAGCTGCTGGAACAACTCGGCGTGATCCGTTACAAGGACGCGGCGAAGGGCGACAACTGACCTCGCGGCAAATTGCCGCACGAACGAAACGAAGCAACCCGACGAGCGCGCGCCGGCCATCAACCGGGCGCCAGGTATCGCAATGTACGATCCGAGCGGTTCCTCATTCGACTACGCAAACGTGATCTTTTCCGTGCTGCAGGACTGCGAGCACCGCCGGCGCAGCTTCACCGACGACAACGTCCGTGAAGGGCTGCTCGAGTGCGCGAGAGAGAAGCTCGCGCGGGTGAAAGCGAGCTACCTCGAAGGGATGGGCTCGAAGAGCTACTGGCGCGACCTCGAGAAGGAAGTGCTCGAAACCGTGATGCCGCAGTACGCCGCGGCTGCCGCCGAACAGAACCGGCGAGAGAGGAATGGATACGGTGTCTTTCGCGGCGGCGACCTCGCCGCTCGCGTTGCCTTCGCCCTGCTCGGACTGGTCGCCGGCGCAGCGATCATCGCAATCCCGTTCATTCCGATTTTCGAAAAAGCGTTTGCGTTCGTGCTCGCCCTGGGTGGGTGGTTCTACCCCGACATGGTGCGGATGACGTGGGAGTACAAACACTACAAACTCCTCAATCGCCTCGTGACCTCAGGCGAGCAATACCAAAGAAATCGCGCGACGTACGTCTCGACAGCCGATGTGGAAGGGGAGGACGAGCCGGATACCGACAGCCCGGCGCGTGCGGCCGCCAGACGCGCCATCGCCGCTGAGAGCACGCAGAAGCATTGATTCGCCCGCACCGGGATGAGAGTGACGGCCCGTGAGGTTAGCTGGAGGGATGGAGGTCGACGAATGAGACGTCTTCTGGTGGGTGTAGCCGTCGCCGCGTTTGCGCTTGCCGGACTGCTGTTCGCGCAGACGCCAGCGCCCGCACTGCTGAAGTCTCCACAAGGAGAAGCTTCGATCTCGACCCTTGAGCTGAACGCGCAGCTTTACGTCGCCGCAGACGACTTCGTGAAAGCGATGGGTGGGACGATCGAGCCCGACGGCGCGGGCTTCAAGGTCACACTCCTCGGCAGACTCGGGGCGTTCGCTCCCGACAACCAGTACGGTGTAGTCCGCGACGAGCTGATTGCCATGCCGGCACTTCCGACGGTGATCGAAGGACGCGCGTTCGTCCCGTGGCAGTTCTTTCGCGGTTTTCTGGGCAACGCTGGAGACTTCGACCTGCAGTGGAACGCCCAGGAGCGCATCTTCACCGTGTCGCCCCGCGTGCGCGAGAGCCTTACCGTCGGCATGTCGGTCATCGACCTCGACGACATCACGAAGGTCGTGGTTCAACTCTCGGGGCGCACCGAGTTCACGATCAACCGGAAGCAGCAAAGCTACATCATCAAGTTCGGAAACCCGATCGGCGCCCCGTTCACCGAGCAGAGCTATCAGAATGCGCACCTCGCCAAGGCGCTCTTCCGGCCTAACGAGCTCGAGCTCCAGCTCGCTGGTCCCGACGTTCAGGGAAGTGCCTACCGGCTCGACGATCCATTCCGCGTCGTGCTCGATCTTCGCCGAGGGGCGCCCGCCGTGGCTCCCGGAGCCGCGGGCTTCATCAAGCTGCCGCAACAGCGCCTTCCCGGTATCCGGACGATCGTCATCGACCCCGGGCACGGCGGCACCGACACCGGCGCGATCGGCCCAAGCGGGCTCGAAGAAAAGGCGATCACGCTCGCACTCGCGAAGAAGCTCTCGGCGCGCCTCTCGCGGCAGACCAGGGCGAGAATCGTCCTCACGCGCGACACCGACGACCTCATTCCGTTGACGCAACGCACCGCGATCGCCAATGAGTTTCAGGCCGACCTCTTCATCTCGATCCACCTCAACTCCTCGCTTCGAAAAGGAGCGCAGGGCACCGAGTCGTATTTCCTTTCGCTGGAAGCGTCAGACGAGCTCGCCAAGCAAGTCGCCGAGAGGGAAAACGAGGAAGCGGGGGCGCCTGCCGCACCGGCATTGGCTGGAGACCTGAACTTCATTCTCTGGGATCTGGCACAACAGGAATACCTGAAGGAATCGAGCGACCTGGCCGAAACGATCCAGGACGAGCTCAGTAAGGCGACGAACACCGAGAACCGCGGCGTGAAACAGGCTCCGTTCCGCGTACTCATCGGAGCCACGATGCCGGCCGCGCTCGTCGAGGTCGGCTTCATCTCGAATCCCGATGAGGAAGCGAAGCTCAAGAGCGATGAGCATCAGAACCGGCTCGTCGACGCGATCGTGACGGCGGTGGACCGATTCAAAACTCAGTACGAAGCGAAACTCGGCGTGACAACGACGCCCGCACCTTCGGCCGTGCCTTCTCAGCCGCCGACGCCCGCACCGCCGACCGCGCCCCCACCAGCCGCAAGCGACAAGGCGGGTCGATGACACTTCGCGCTCTTGCGCTCGGAGCGGTGGTCGTGTCTCTGCTCGCAGCGTGCAGCCGCAAGGGCCCTGTGCAGGCGACGAGCAGCCCGGCGCCGCCTCCGCCTACGGCAATGACGACGAAACCGGTTCAGCTCTTCTACGAGGACGAGTCCCTGCTCCTCGCGCCGCGCATTGAGCGCGTCGCACTTCCGGAAAGCGACGGCGCCGCGATCCGGCCGTTGCTCGCTGCGCTTCTCGCTCCCGCGCCGCCGGCGACCGAGCCGCGTCCGATACCGGAGGGCGTCGAGATCCGCGCCACGTTCCTCCTTCCAGACGGTACGGCGATCGTCGATCTCGGAGGGCCTCTCCTCACGGCGGGATGGAAGACGGGATCGCAGGCGGAGTTGATGCTCGCGTACTCGATCGTCCAGACGCTGACATCGAATCTCCCGTCGGTCCGGCAAGTCCAATTGCTGATCAACGGTCAGCCGGCCGAAACGCTCGCCGGCCACGTCTCGATCGAGCGTCCGCTGCAGCCGAATCCCAGGATTGTTCGTCCGCAAGCTGCTCGTAATCAATAGCTTGACCTGCGAGAGTCAACGCTGGAATCGGCCCAGCGGCGTTACGTGATTTTTTTCACAAATCCGAGCCAATTCGGCTATACTCCGCGCGGCCTAAGAACTACTGGATGGGCAGGCGAAACGCATCCTGGTTTCCACCTGCCTCCCGAAAGGGAACGTCAGCACACCTAAGTCAGCCGCAGCACCGAGCAGCACCCCACTGAATCCGCAGTTGCATCGTTTCCAAACCCCATCCAGTTGAGGTTAGCGAGACCCCGGCAGACCGCCGGGGTTTCGTGCGTCTGGTGGAAACGAGTGGCAGGCACGCTCCGCTAGCCCCAATGGCCTGAAGTCAAGAAGAAGAGGCTGAAGTTAGAACGATGAACGATGAAGTTTGAACCCATAAAAGGGCCCCGGGCGGCTTTTCAAGGTTCAACGTTCGCCGTTCTACGTTCTAACTTCGAGACTTTCGTCCCTGGGTTCAGGCCGTTTCTGCCAGCACGCATCGTTAGGCTGCACGATCAGCTCGCTCTTCGTCGGATCGATCCTTGCGCTTCTCGATTCCCGATCATTTCCCGCAGTCGCACTGTGGGCAGCCGTTGTCGAGCACGATCTTCCAGGAGCCGTCGGCCTCGCGTCGCCAGACCGAATTGAATGTTCCGACGCGCTCCCCGGTGTCGACGTCCGTCACCGGCCCGCTGCTCATCGCGATCGTGCCCGACTCGAGCACCTCGACCTTCTCCGGCCCCCACGCGAAGGGAGCCTTGGGCCCCTCGAAGTAGCGCTTCCAACTCTCGGCCACTGCGCCTTGGCCGCGCGTGACGCCCTTCGCACTGAAGAAGATCGCCTCGTCGGCGAGGAATGAGGTGAACTTCGCGTGGTCGCGATCGGCCATCGTCTTCGCGAAGGCAACCTCGCTCTTCCAGACCTGCGCCTTCAGCTCCGCGTTTGATTCGCCGCGTGCCGAGAGCATCGTCAACGTGAGCAGGGCCGCAATCGTCGTGAGTTTTCCGAGCTTCATCGTCGTCTCCTCGAGTGAAGTGCGCAGGAGCCACTCTACGGCCCGCGCGCCGGGAGCGCGGTCACGAGTACGATAAAGGAATCGACGGATCGGTTACGGTTAGCCGAGCTTCTTTGCGACATCGACGACCGCGTCGACGTTTGCGAGGGTGACGATGGAACTGACGAGGTATGACTTGACGGCACTCTCGTGCTCGGCGACTTCGGCGTCACTGATTCCGAGCACCTTCGCGTACCGGTTGACGAGCTCGCGCTCCTTCCCGTCGAAGCTGTTATCGGCCCACGCCATGAGGATGCAGGTCTTGATGAAAACGTTGCGCAGCGCGCTCGTGGTAAGCGCCGCGGCGATCTCCTCGGGAGTTGCGTCGGCCGCCCGCTCGAGCTCGGCGAGACTGCGCGTGCCGCCCGCGGCGTCCGCGTAGAAGCTCATCAGCAGCGCCTTCTCCTTCTCGTGAACACCACCTTCCGCTCTTGCCACCGCGAATAATCCGCGAGCGATCGCCTCTGCCTGCTCGTCGCTGATCTCGATTTCGGGGAAAAAGGTGTCCATCGCTGAGCGCCTCCGTTGCTGATCTGGGGAAGGCGGATTGTACCACCTCGCCTGCGGGACACCCCATCGCGGAATCCAATACAATTCCGGCCGCACCCGGCTTTGCAGATGCCAACCGGACTCAACGACGCCGAGCAAAGATGGCGAGCGCCAGAATCAGATACGAGAAGGGAGACGATCGATGACGGATGGGCCAGCACGCGTAGCGATCGTCACCGGCGGCGCGCGCGGCATCGGTCGCGCGATCGTGCTGCGTCTCGTACGCGATGGATGGTCCGTTGCGTTCACCTTTCGCAGCTCCGCCGACGCGGCAACGAGCCTTGCCGCGGAAGCCGATGCGGAGCGCCTCCTCGCGCTCGAGGGCGACGTGTCCGACGCGGAACGTTGCGCAGCGATCGTCGACGAGGTCATCGCGCGCTTCGGCCGCGTCGACGCGCTCATCAACAACGCAGGAATCCGCCGCGACACACTCGTCTACAACATGTCGGACGACGACTGGTCCGACGTTCTCCGCACAAACCTCGATGGCGCGTTCCACATGACGCGAGCCGTACTCTCCCCGATGATGCGGCAGCGCTCGGGGAGCATCGTCAACGTTTCGTCGCTCTCGGGACTTCATGCCGTCGTCGGACAGGCAAACTATGCCGCGTCGAAGGCGGGCCTCATCGCGCTGACGCGCACGCTCGCCCGCGAATGCGGCAGGAGCGGCATCCGCGTCAATTGCGTCGCGCCCGGACTCGTCGCAACGGACATGACGGCGGGAATGGACCCCGCAGCGAAGAGCGAGATGCTCAAGTCGATCCCGATGCGACGCATGGTCACAGCTGACGAGGTCGCGGCCGCCATCGCCTTCTTCCTCGGAAACGATTCGAGCGGAATCACCGGACAGACGCTCTGCGTTGACGGCGGCACGACCGCTTAACGCGTTGCGCGATCTCAATGCCCTACTTCTCCGTCGTCATCCCAACCCACAACCGAATCGCGATGCTCGAGCGCGTGCTCGATGCCCTGGGCCAGCAGCTCGAAGCGCCGAAGTTCGAGGTCGTTGTCATCGACGACGGATCGAATGACGACACCGCCGCAAGAGTGAGCGCTCACCTCGATTCGAAACGCTGGAGCTACCCGCTTCGCTTCGAGTCGCAACAAAACTCCGGTCCTGGTCTCGCCCGGAACCGCGGCGTCGCGATCGCCCAGGGAAGCTACATCGTCTTCATCGGCGACGATACGGTTCCTGAGCCTCGGTTCCTCGCCGAGCACGCGCGCGTCCACCGCGAGTGCGGTGACGATCCATTGGCCGCCTGCCTCGGCTACACCGGCTGGCCGCACGATGGCCAGGTAACACCGTTCATGGAGTACATCAACGACTATGGGCTTCAGTTCGGCTACAAGCTGATCGAGCACGACACGATCGTCCCGTTCAATTTCCTCTACACGTCGAACATCTCAATCGATCGCGAGCTCCTCGCTTCGAACCCGTTCGACACCTCGTTTCCTGCAGCCGCCTGGGAAGACATCGAGCTCGCGTTCCGGCTCGACGCAAAAGGGCTAAAGATCCACTATGACGCGAAGGCGATCACGCGGCACCATCACCCGATGACGATCGATTCGTTCTCGCGCCGCCAATACACCGTCGGGCGCTCCGGTGCAATCTTCTTCGAGAAGCACCCCGGCCTTGGCCATTGGCTCGGCGTCGTGGAGTTGGGCGAGAAAGGAATCGCGGGCGATGGCGAGCTCAGGCGCCTCCGCTTCTTCGCGCGCCTCGGCGAACGCTTCCGCCTCTTCGCACGCCCAGCCATCTTCGAACGCCTCATGCGCCAGCATTACCTGCGCGGCCTGAGAGACGGCTTGGCGGAGAGGCAGGTCAAACCCCTATGACCTTTGACCTGCTCTTCACGCGCAAACCTCGCTAGAATGCCGCTCACTATGAAGGGCTTCTTTCTCACGGTCGAAGGCATCGAAGGAAGCGGCAAGACGACGCAGATCCAGCGACTTGCGAAGCTGCTTCGCGCGCATGGTCAGAACTGCGTGGTCACGAAGGAACCTGGAGGGACGCCGATCGGCGACAGAGTCCGGGCGATCCTTCTCGATCCGCAGGCCGAGGGGATGGATCCAGCGGTTGAGCTCTTCCTGCTTGCCGCATCGCGACGGCAGCACGTCATCGATGTGATCCAGCCTGCGCTCGAGGCCGGAGCCACGGTGTTATGCGATCGCTTCGCCGACGCGAGTGTCGCCTACCAGGGTTTCGGCCGGGCAATCGAGCTCCAGCGCATTCGCGACCTGAACGAATGGGCGACGTCGGGGATCTATCCTGATCTCACGGTGATCTTCGATCTTTCCGAAGCGGAAGGGCTCGAACGGGCTCGCCGACGGAATGCAAAGGAGAATCTGTACGCTGAGAGCCGGCTCGAAGGAGAGGATCTGGCATTCCATCGGCGCGTTCGCGAGGGATATCTCGCAATCGCGAAAGAGGACGACCGCCGCTTTGCGGTCGTCGACGCAGCTGCCGGCATCGACGAGGTTTTCGAGCGTTTCAAGGCGCTCCTCTCGGCGCGTGCGCCGAAGCTGAAGCTCACGGCGGCCGAGGGGTCATGACGGCAACGCCATCGCACCGTCTCGTCGACTCGGCGCGGCGACGCACGCTCCATCACGCGCTCATTCTTCAGGGACCGTCACCAAAGACGCTTCGTGCAACCGCAATCTCGATCGCCAAGGCGCTGAACTGCCGGAATGCTTCCGACGGCGACGGCTGCCCTTCGTGCCAGAAGATCGACCGCCAGATCCATCCCGACGTTCGCGCGCTCGAACCGGCCAAAGACCGGAAGGCAATCTCGATCGAGCAGGTGCGCGAGCTCGTCGCGGAGGCGGGGATGAGGCCTTACGAGGGAGGGACGAAGGTCTACATCATCGACCCGGCAGACTCTCTGAGCGGCGCCGCCGCAAACTCTCTGCTCAAGACGCTCGAAGAACCAGCGCCCGACACCGCGTTCGTACTGCTCACGCGCTCGGCCGACCTTCTGTTGCCGACGATCAAGTCTCGCTGTCAGATCGTCTTCCTTCGTCCCGAGCACGACGACGTCGAAGAGGCCGATCCGGAGCTCGCACCCGCGCTCGCCGAGCGGCTCGCGAGCTTTGCGGAATCGCGCGACATGGGCGCGCTTCTCGGCATCGCTCCGCTCCTTTGCGCAGGCGACGCGAAGCATGGCCTCGCTCTCCTTGCCGCAACCCTGCGCGACATCGCGGCGGGTGTGGCGACGGGCCGCGCGGCGGGGGTCGCATCCGCGATCCCCCCTTCTCGATTGCTCGATGCGGCTCAGCGCGCCGTGGAAGGCATCGATGCGCTGAATGTGAACGCAGACGCCCGACTCCTCGTCGAGGACGCACTCATGCTCCTCGCCGGCGCGAAACAGTAGCAGCGATCCTGCGCTTCGCGGGCTAGTCCTAATGGCCTGAACTTAGGGACGAAAGTCCTCGAAGTTCGAACGTGGAGCTTTCAATGCTGAACCCTGAAACCCCCGCTCGAGGCCCCTTTTCTGGGTTCAAACTTCATCGTTCATCGTTCTAACTTCGGCCTCTTCCTCTTAAGTTCAGGCCATTTAGGCTAGTCCCGTACGAAGTGGCAGTTGTAGCCCCACGGGTTCTTCCGCAGGTAGTCCTGGTGGTACTCCTCGGCGTCGTACCAGGCGGTCGCCGGTACAATCGCCGTAACCAGAGGGCGCGGCCACTTCCCCGACGCGTCGACCTCGGCCTTGACTCGGTCGGCGGTCGCCCTCTGCTCCTCCGAGTGAACGAAGATCGCAGAGCGGTACTGCGTGCCGACGTCGTTCATTTGCCTGTTCAGCTGCGTCGGGTCGTGCATTCGGAAGAAGAAGCGGAGGATCTCCTCGTAGGAGATGACCGCGGGATCGAAGGTGATCTTCACGGCTTCTGCGTGCCCGCTATTGCCCTTCTTGACGTAGTCATACGTCGGGTCGTCGAGCGTGCCGCCGGTGTAGCCGACGACGGTTTCGACGACGCCTGGCAACTGGCGAATCAACTCCTCGACACCCCAGAAGCAGCCCCCGGCCAACGTCGCGGTCTCTCGATTCGGTTCGGTCATGTCGATTCTCCTTGAGGCCTTGGGGCTACGCCCGATCTTCGAAACCGGAGGGCGGCGCCGGTTCGTTCCCGACGCCCGCTCCCATGCTCCCATCCCAGGTTGAAACGACCGCGAAGGGTAAACGATTGGCGCACCCTCCCGGATTGGTACAATGCGCGGCCGGCTTCGAGCCGCACCGGCCATGGACTTCTGGTACCTGATTCTTTCGTTCCTTTTCGTTGCGGCGAACGGCTACTTCGTCGCCGCAGAATTCGCGATCGTCAAAGTCCGCGCGACGCAGCTTGCCGAGCTGGAGGCGAAGGGATCGAAGGCGGCCACGATCGGCCGGCTCCTCACGCGCGAGCTCGACGCATACCTCTCGGCGACTCAGCTCGGCATCACGCTCTCCTCGCTCGCCCTGGGCTGGATCGGCGAGCCGGCATTCGCCCACATCATCGAGCCGGTGTTCGAAAACTACGGTGCGCTCGCTCCCGCGCTCGCACACTCGATCTCGGCAAGTGTTGCCTTCGTCATCATCTCGATTCTCCACATCGTCTTCGGCGAGCTCGTCCCGAAATCGCTCGCGATCCAGAAGCCGATCGTCACCACACTCTGGGTCGCCCATCTCCTCCGCTTCTTTTACATCGTGATGTACCCGGCGATCTGGCTCCTCAACGGCACGGCCCGGTTCATTCTCAAGTCGATCGGCATCGCGCCCGCCTCGGATCACGAGCTCGCGCACTCCGCCGAAGAACTGAGGCTGATCCTGGCCGACTCGGAGAGGGCGGGTGTCCTTTCGCAACCAAAGAAGGAGATCATCGAAGGGGTTTTCCAGTTCTCCAAGCGAACCGCGCGCCAGATCATGGTTCCGCGCACCGACGTTTTCGTGCTCTCGACGACGAATACGATCGAGCAGAACCTTGAAGTGATCCGAAACTCGCGCCACACCCGCTACCCTCTTTGCGAGGGCAATCTCGACCGCACAGTTGGCCTCATCCATGTCAAGGACCTCTTTCTTGCGCAGCTCCGAGGACCTGGGCGCAGCCTTGGGGAGCTCCGTCGCGACATCCTATTCGTACCGGAGAACACGACGGTCGAGCACCTCCTCGAACAGTTCCTCGAGCAACGAACGCACATGGCTGTGATTCTCGACGAATATGGCGGCGCTTCCGGCATCGTCTCGATGGAGAACATCACCGAAGAGCTCTTCGGGCAGATCCAGGATGAGTTCGATCGCGAACGGCTCGAAGTCGAGCCCCTCGGAGATGGGCGATACCGCGTTCGAGGCGACTACTTGATCGAGGACCTTGCCGGACGGCTCCGTATTGACGTCGGGAAGCCGGCGGAGGAGACGATTGGAGGCTATGTCGCCGCAAATCTCGGGCGTGAGGTGCAGCCGGGCGATCGCTGCTCGCTAGGGCCCCTCGAGATCGAGGTGATCGAAGGCGAACGTTATCGTGTCCGTTGGGTGCTCGTCGTCGCGCCGCAATTGCCTCCGGAAGACGAAGGCACCAGCGCGGAGTGAAGCAGCCGGCTCGATCGAGCCGGTGATAGACTCGCGGGATACTCGGAGTCGAGCCGCAATGTCGATCCAGGGAAGCCTGAAGACGATGCCCGTGCCGGAACTGCTGATGTGGATCAGCAGCTGCCAGAAAACGGGCACACTCGAGGTAGCGTCAGGCGATCACCTCGAACAGATCGCATTCGATGTCGGGTTTCTGATCTATTCAGCCTCGACCGAGCTCGAGAAGACCTTCGGCCACATCCTCATCGCCCGCGGCATGCTGAGCGAAGCCCAGCATACGCAAGCGCGCCGGATTCGTGAGGACCAGCGGATCGCGCTCGCGAAAGTGCTCAAGGATCTCCACATCCTCCCAGAGGACGAGATCGTTCGGATGCTGCGAAAAAAGGCGGAGGCTGAGATCTTCGAGCTTTTCAAGAGCGTCAAGGGCGAGTTCCGCTTCCTCGACGACGAGCTCCCCGACCTCGATCTGCTGCCACTTCGCGTCGACGTCGCCAGAGCGCTGCTTCGAATCACGCAGCAAATGGACGAGAGCGGCAACTACGACTACGACCAATCGGGTATCCGATTCGATATACCGCCCGGTTAGGCGAGTGCGGAGTCCTAAGTCCTGAGTCCTGAGTCCTCAGTCCTCAGTCCTGAGGACTGAGGACTTCCTCGAAGCCTAACGGACCGGCCTGTGCCTGACGAGCGTCGATCCCGTCGAGCTCCAGACCTCGAGTGAGTAGTCGGAAAGCAAATAGGTTTTGCCTCCCGTGATCGCAGACGACCTTACAGCGGCGGCCGCGCTCCCCGCGAGCGGCTCCGCGATCCAGCTTGCGGCGCCGTTGATCCGAAACAGCTGCGGCGAAAACGTTCGACCGGTGATCAACGCGCAATTGCCCGACACGTGGATCTGCTGATCGACGTAACCGACGCGGCCCGAGGGATCGCTAACGTAAGGATCGAGTAGCGTGCCCGCTCCGTCGAGCTGCGTATCGGTATAGACGTAGACTCTCTGGCCGATCGCATAGACGGCGTTGCGCGCCGCGTCGTGTGCGATCGCGACGGGGTTTCCCGTTGACGCGCGCCCGACGAGCGCCGCCGGATGGAATGGGTCGGACACGTCGTAGACGCGGATCTCCGCCGGAACGCTGAGCGCCGCCCACGCGCGCGCGCCTCCGGCGGCCGCGGCGGCGACTCCCCCCGGAAGCGTCGCGCTCTTCGCGAGTGTCGTTCGCGGATCGAGCACGAGCGTACGCAGCTCGCATTCGCCACTCAAGCAATTCGTCTCGACGGTGACCCAGAGCGCGCCCGCTACGGTGCGCATCCCGATCATCCGCTGATCACTGCTTTCGTCGACCTGGTAAATCGAAGTCTGAACGCCCGCCGCCGAATAGCCAGTTACCGTCCCGTTGATCGCGAGTACAAAGAGCGACGTTCCGACCGCCGCGATATCGACGATGCTCCCGCTCAGTGCGAGCTCGCGCCCCAGGCCCGGCATTCCTGAACTGTCGAGAGGAAGTGTAGTCACCGCACGTCCGTCGAAAAGATGGAGAACCCTGTCGCCGGCGAACAGATCACGGTAATAGCGGTTCGACGTTCCTGCAGCCAGCTCCAGAGGCGTGCCCGACGTCGACGCGTACTGGATCGTCGACAGTCCCTCCTCCGTCGCCACCACGGCAGAACCTGATCCGCTCGTCGAGTGAACCGTCGTGGACGTGGAGTCGAGCTCGATCTCCCGCTCGAGCGTCTTCGTCGAGGCATCCCAGTACTGGATCGTCGCCGTCGCGAGGACGAAGAGGTTGTTGCCCGACATCTGTACGTCGCGCGCGATGATCGAATTCGTCCCCGGATAGATGCTGACCGCACCTCCCTGACCGAAGTTCACGACCGAGATCCCTTTGAACGTGACACCGGCGACGAGCCCGGTTCCCGAGACGCCCAGACCGCTCGTCGTGGCGCCCTCGATCGTCGCGATCGCCGGCGCTGACGTCAGGACGCCACCGCTGAAGAACCTCACGGTCGTCGTGCCGCTCTCATTGAGGTCCGCAAACGCGATGTCGGAGCCTCCGCGCTCGACGAACGAAGGCTTCGCACCGCCGAGGTCGACCTTCGTTGCACTCCCCTGGAGCGCCGAAAAATCGAGTGTCCACGCGGTCTGGTCCGCGAGCACGGCGATGCCTCCATTGCCATTGAGTGCCGCGGAGACGATCGTCGTACTGAGCGTGACCGACGACACTTCGACGGGAGGACTCTGCGACACGTCCCAGACTCTCGCACGCGTTCCCGACGTCGTCAGGACTCGCGAGCCGTTGCCGTCACGGACGATCGATGCGCTACCGACATCCCAGTTTGTCTGAGGCGTCAGCTCCCCCGCCGGTCCGACGCCGTACTTGAACAATCCGCCTGCAGGCTTCGCCGAAACGACCGAAGATCCGAGAGACACGGCCGAGCTCATCTGGCCTAACGCGTGGCCGCGCAGCACGAACGGCGCGGTGAATCCTCGCGCATCGAAACTCGCAAGTCCCGCGTCACCCGCCGCTCCATGGAGCCTTCCATTCAGAGCGAGGAGCTCGAGATAGCGATTCACCGTGCCGCCGAGCGGCGTCGACTTCCCGGCGAAGAGCTTCGCGGTGCCGGACTGCGACACCTCGTACGCACGCAGAATCCTGTCGTCGCCGACCAGGTAGACGACCGAGCCCGTTCCCGCTACCGCCGCGTTTGCTCCAGCAGCGAGCGTCGCCACACGCGTCATCAAGGCGCCGCTTCCAATGAAAACCTCCGTCCGCTGTCCGTCCGACACGTAGAGCCGCCCCGACGCTTCGCTCACCCAGAGCGAAGGGGTCAGCGAATTGAACGTGCCGAGCTTCTGCGGCGCCGAAGGCAACTGCACGTTGTAGGCCTCGACTGTCGAATCGCCGTCGGTCGCGTAGAGTGTCGCGCCGAGCAGGGCGAGCGAACGTGCCCCGATGTTCGTCGTCGAGAGCGTCCGGACGAGCGCGGGATTGTCGGCGACCGCCACGTCGATCTGCGCGACGCCTCCGCTCGTCGCCGCAAAGACATACGGGCCGAGTACCAGCAGATCGCTGACCGTACCGCCGAGCGACGTCGACCCGATCGTCACGATCGACCCTCCGCTCTTCGACATTACGAGGAACTTCGCACCGCTCCCGACGTACACCTTCCCGCCGGCCGCCGCGACCGCGGAGGTCGTTCCACCGAGAGGGATCGTGGTGATCGGATACGGGGGATCGAACGACGCGTCGTATAGCTCGAGTCCCCACGACGTCGCGACCCAGAGGTCGTTTCCGTCTACGGCTGCGTCGAGTGCCGTCGCGCGATACGCTCCGTCGAACACGGGGGTCCAGACGCACTGCGAAAGCGCCGGAAGGGAAACGAGGAACGACAGCAAGGCGATGAGCGGGGTTCTTGCGTTCACGTGTGAATTGTAGCGGAGCACTCTCTGGCCCGCAGTTCTCACAGCCCTTCTGTTGCGACAACCGATAGCGGCCTGTCTCGCGACGAAGGGCTGTGAGAGATGCGGGCTAGGCCACGCAACGTGACGGCAACGTGACGCTTCCACACCCTATAATTCGCCGCGCTAGCGCCAGCTTTTGCGCCCGCATCCGATGAGAAGCCGACACGAACTTCGCATGGCGCTCACCGCATTCGCGATTGCAGCGTCGCTCCTCGCCGCGCGCTGTTCCGGAGGAAATGGAATCATGAACGATCCGAATAAGGCGGAAGTCCTGGCGACTGGCCCGACAGCACTCGACGCGGCTGCGAGCGAATACGTGCGCATCGTCCTCGCTCTTGGCGAGCACGATTCTGATTACGTCGACGCTTACTACGGCCCCGCGGAGCTGCGGAATGCGATTCGCGCCGACGCAAGACCGGTCGAGGCGATTCGCGGCGACGCCGAAGCGTTGCATGCAAAAACCTTGGCACTTCCGGAACCGGAGAGCGAGATCGAGCGCCTGCGTCGCGACTACATCAAGACGCAATCCGCTGCCGTCATCGCACGTGCTGCGATGCTCTCAGGCGTTCAGCTCACGTTCGACGAGGAGTCGAAGGCGCTCTACGACGCAGTCGCTCCCGCTCACGGCGTCGAGCACTTCGACGAGCTCCTTCGCGAGCTCGACGCCGAGTTGCCGGGCGATGGCGCGGTGAGCACACGTCTCGACGCGTTTCGCGCAAAGTTCGTCATCCCGACCGAGAAGCTCGACGTTGTCTTTCAGAAGGCGATCGAAGGCTGCCGCGAGCGGACGCTTCGCCACGTCGCGCTTCCCGCCGACGAGAGCTTCACCGTCGAGTACGTGACTGACAAGTCGTGGAGCGGCTACAACTGGTACCAGGGAAACTATCGAAGCGTGATTCAGGTCAATACCGACCTGCCGATCTACATCGACCGCGCACTCGACCTCGCCTGTCACGAAGGCTACCCGGGACATCACGTCTACAACGCTCTGCTCGAACAGCATCTCGTCCGCGAACGCGGCTGGATTGAATTCACCGTCTATCCCCTCTTCAGCCCGCAGTCGCTGATCGCGGAAGGAAGCGCGAACTACGGCATCGAGGTCGCGTTCCCGAAGGACGAGAAGATCGCGTGGGAGCGGGAGCATCTCTTTCCTCTCGCTGGCCTCGATCCTTCGCAGGCGGAGAAGTACTACCGCGTCTTCGACCTCACCGCGAAGCTCGCCTACGCGGGCAACGAGGCTGCGCGCGGGCTCCTCGACGGCACCCTCACCGAAGATTCGGCAGCACTCTGGCTCGAGAAATATGCGCTCATGGCTCCCGAACGAGCGAAGCAGCGCATCCGATTCATCCGCCAGTACCGCGCCTACGTCATCAACTACAACCTCGGCAAGGACCTCGTTGAAGCGTACGTCGAGCGGCTCGCCAACGGTGACCCCGAGGCGCGATGGACGATCTTCACCGAGCTTCTTTCTTCGCCACGACTGCCGTCCGGACTCGTGTCGAGATAGGCGGCCTGCGAGCTTCGTCGCGACGTCGCAACAAAAAAACATACGGAACGTCCGGTTTGATACACGTCGTCGTCGCACCCTTCATCGTGACCGTTCGCACACCCCTTCCGCCAGCTTGAGCCTATCCTGCAAGCGTGGGCCTAACGGTCCACAGGCGCCCGGAACGCCTTCGAAGTTGCGATCTGGCCGCCTCAGACGTCGAAAATGGTATCGATCGGCCCCGGTATCGACGCTTCAACTCCTCGCTGTCACATTTCGACCGATATTGGAATGTGACAGCGAGGCCCAACGAAAGATGGTTTCCGGGCGGAACCCCGCCCGTCATTCTGGAAACGTCGCCGTGCTGCAAACTCACTCGCGGTACGCACCGGTGACGTCACAGGAGCTTGAGCATGGCGCAGGGCGCGACCTTCATTGAAGTCCCGGAAGTCACCGAAACTCGCGGACGTCCCCGCTACAACCTGCTGACCACGATCGAAGCTCAGTTCGCCGGTCAGGCGGCCCTGGTCAGGAACCTGAGCGCGAACGGAGTCGGCCTTCGCCACGCGGCGCAGGTTCGCGTCGGCTCGACCGTCAGCGTGAAGATCGAAGCACCGGAGAATGAGTCGGCGCTCTCGTTCCGCTGCCGTGTCGTCTGGAGCCGTCTTTCACGCTTCGCGGACGAACGTGGCAAACCGTTCTACGACTCCGGCCTAACAATCGTCGACGACTCGCCGGCAGCAGCCGGATTGATGGGCCGCCTGATCCGCGCGTACGGCGTCCGAGACGCGGAATCGCTCGAAGCGAAACGCCGCGTGCTCGAAGAGCGTGCGCTCGCGCGAGCAGGCGCTCAACCCGGCCCGCGCGCGCAAGCGCTGCCCCGCATCACCCCCGACCAGGTTCTCCTCATTCGCGAGGCGCAGGAGTTTCTCGCGAACGACCCGGAGAAGACGGCGCGGTGGCACGAGCGGGCAAAGCAGTCGCTCGTCGCCCTCGGGCTCGTGTCTCCCGATGCGAAGTCGTCGCCTCACCGGCGCGACGCGCTCGTGATCTGGGAGTACCTCGGCAGGACGCTCGACCTCGACGTCGTTTCGCTCATCGCCGGATTACGAAGCGAGGGCTGACTCTCACGATCGACCCTCACTCGATCAGCGAGAGCACGTCTTCGGCAACGGCACGCGCGGCGTCGGGTCGTCCGAGCGCCTTCGAACACGCCCTCATCGCCGCGAGTCTGCTTCGATCGGCGAGAAGCTGATCGACCTTCCACCCGATTGCGGGAAGGTTGTTCGCGCGGATCGCTGCCCCCGCCTCCAGGAGGTGATCGGCGTTCCTCTCCTCCTGGCCCGGAATCGGATTTACGATCACGATCGCGAGCCCCTTCGCGAGTGCTTCGGAGGTCGTGAGGCCCCCTGGTTTACCGACGAGCAGATCGGCGGCGCTCATGAACGTGTCCATCTCGCGCGTAAAGCCGACGAGGTCGATGCGGACATTTCGCGCCGACCTCGCTGCCATCGACCCCCGCAACCGTTCGAGCAGTTCTTCGTTGCGGCCGCAGATCACAACGACCTGTGCCGGATGCTCGATCGCGGCGAGCGCGCCGACGAGATGCTCGACCGGGCCGACGCCGAAGCCTCCCGCGGAGACGAGCAGCGTCGTCCGGTCGGGATCGAGCCCGAGCCGCAGGCGTGCCTCCCTCACGTCTGACTCGACCGCGAACTTCGGGTCGACGGGGATGCCGCTGACGCGGATCGATTGAGGGTCGATCCCGAGCGCCGCGAGGTGCGCACGCGTCTCGTCGAGTGCGACGTACCAGCGGTCGACGCTCGAAGCGAGCCACATCGCATGCACATCGAAGTCGGTCACGACGACCGCGTGCTTCGCGCACACGCGATCCTTCGACTTCATCCACGAGACGATGCTGCCGGGCAGGAAGTGCGTGCATATGATCGCGTGCGGCTCGAGCTCCTCCATCAACCGGACGAGACGTCGCGTGTTGAGCCGTTCGAAAGCTTGCCGTAGCTTGTCGTTCTTCCACGGCTCGTCGAGCCGGTCGTAGAGCCAGCCGAGTACGTCGGGCGCGCGATTCACCATCTCGATGTACGCGTTGGCGTAGAGCCGGCGGAACGCGGCATTCGTCGACTCGAGCGCGTCGTGGTGGGTCACCATCGCCTCCGGATCGACCACGCGGAATGCGCGCTCGAGCGCGTCGGCGGCACGCGTGTGCCCAGCTCCCGCGGAGGCCGAAAAGACGAGGATTCGTCTGGTCATCGCGCCCTTCGTCACTTCGATGACATCGTCGCGACGATGTGCCACTTCGGGCGCATCCAGCTCTCGGCGAGCGCCGCCTCCGTAGCGCGCACCGCGCTGCGCTTCTTCTCGACTCCGTCGAGGAAGAGGACGAAGTCGAACTGCGGTCGTTTCGCCGCCGCTTCCCGGCTCCACTGCCTGACGATCTCGTTAGGCGGAATGATTCGATGCCCCGCGAGCTCGTGCAACTCGAGGGCGAGACCCGCCATGCCGGCACCAGGCTCGTAGGCCTTGTAAACGAGCTCCGAGCAGACGAGCGCATCGTCGGATACGAAATCGAACTCGAAATCATAGGGGCGCCCCGCGTATCCGAATGCACGCGCGATCGCGATCGCCTTCTCGTGCGCCGGAACGCGCGGGCGGAGCACGCCGAGCGAGTCCGCTCCCGCAGAGTGCTCGAGCGACGTGAAGCTCACCCCTTCGCCGATCGCTTCCACGACACGTCGCGCGTCTCCATGGTCAACGCTCGTCGAGACCTTCCACGCATCGCCGTAACGGGCTGCGAGGAGCCGATTCAACTCCCCGCTCGGCTCCCCCTGCGACTTCACCCACGCGCGCGTCTCCTCGTCGTCGAACGCTGCGCTCCGCTCCTCGGCGGTACCGACATAGAGTGCCACGTGCGTCCAGTAGCCAGGGAGTCCGATGTTCGACAGGTACCACTCGCGACGCTCGAACAGAATGTCTCCAGGACGGAGCGACGGCCGGATCGACGCGACGAGCTCGCGCGAGATGAGCGCGACCCCTTCGCGATAGACGCGCGTGTCGCCCATCCACGTCGCGACGCCCGTCTGCAGCGGCAGCCACGACTGCGCACCGGTATCCTTGATGACCTGCAGCGCATTCTTCGCCGTGAGCAACGGACCGGTCCCTTTCCCAGCCTCGTAAATCGCATTGCGATCGGCGCCGGCCGCGGCGAGCAGCGACGCGTTGCCTCCGTCGTAAAGATGCCGCGCCGCGTCGTAGGCGGCAAACTCCGCAGCGATCGCGACGTTGAGGTAGCGGAACTTGAACCGCGACCAGGTGCCCGCGTCGACACCGAGCTCAGGCATGGCATCGTCCAGCAAAACCTCGTAGCCGGGGTTTCGATCGACAAGCTCGATGAAATCGAGCGCGGTGCGATACGCGGCGAGGAACGCTCCATGCATCACGAGGAACGAATCGCGTTCCGCGCCTCCTGACAATCGCTGGTAGCTCGCGTGGAACGACCTCACCGATTCGAGTGCAAGTTGGTAATCGAGAAAGCTCCTCCAAATCGCGCGTACTTCCCCTCGCTGCTCGGGCGTCAACGGCATCGGCTCATCGAGCGCTGCCACGGGAAATAGATCGCGTCTCGACTTCGCGTATTCAACGAGTGCCTGGAGGCCGTCGCGATAAACCATGACAGCTTCCGCGTCGGCACGTTGACTCGCCGCGCGCACGTCTCTCGGCAGTTTCGTGAGCTCGGCGCGCTGCGCGACGAGAGGCTGAGCGCTCATGAGCGCGACGACGACAAGTGCAACGATGCGCAACGTGACCACCTCGCCATTCGAAGTGTGGCCGATCTTAGTACAACTCCCGATTACGGACTGGCGTCGCGCCCGTTCGACGGCGCCAGACCGGAGCCCGATTACATCTTCGTAATCCATTCGATTTTCAGGAGTAAGAGCCGAACCGCCCGCTCTTTCAGACGTCAGAAGGTAGGGCTTGCAGACGCCGGGTTTAGGCCCAGCGCGGTTCGGGCCGGTTCCTCAACGATGCCTATGACGATTTCCTCAACAAACACGAATCCGGATCGCGGCTCTCTCAACAACTCGCGCCAATTCGACGTGCTGCGTTCCGCTGTCAGACCTCGACGCACGCTGAGTCTTCCGGCAGTCATCGCGATCGCCTCACTCTGGTTCGTCGTCGCATGCAATGCGCCGTTCTGGCGCGATGCGATCGCAGCACGCGGTGGCGTCTCGCTCGCAAACCTCTCCTTCTTCGCGTCGCTCTTCCTCTTCACGCTCATCCTCACGAACCTTCTGCTCACGCTGCTCGCTCCGCGACCCATCGCCAAAGCGATGCTCGGCTTCTTCTTCGCCGTGACGCCGATCCTCACCTACTTCATGGCGACGCACGGTGTTCTGATCGACGGGACGATGATTCGCAATACGTTCGAGACCGATCCAGGCGAGGCAGGCGAGCTGATCACGCCGAGGATGCTGGGCTACCTCGCTCTCCTCGGACTTCCTCCTCTTGCCTGGCTCACCTGGATTCGCCTCGAGACGCGAACGTTCCGGGCAGGACTCGCGAGTCTCGGCTTGATGTTCGCGGGAACTTTTGCGGGAGTCGGGGCGATCGCCGCGCTGCACTACCAGGACTACGCGTCATTCCTGCGCAACCATCGCGAGCTGCGCTACCGGCTCGCACCTCTGAACTTCGTCTCGTCGATATTCATGTACTCGAAAGAGTCGTTGCGCACGCCGCGCGAGCTGCGCGCGATCGGAACCGACGCACACCAGCATCTCGCTCCCGCGGGATCGAGGCGCAACAGGCTCGTCGTGATCGTCGTCGGCGAGACGGCACGCGCAGCGAATTTCTCGCTCGGCGGCTACGCCCGGCAGACGAACCCGGAGCTCGCGAGCCGTAACGTTGTCTACTTCTCTGACGTTGAAGCCTGCTCGACATCGACCGCAAATTCGTTGCCGTGCATGTTCTCGAGCCTCGGAAGCGCACACTTCGACCAGTCGACCGCGCGAAGCCAGGAGAACCTCCTCGACGTGCTCGAGCACGCCGGGGTCTCCGTCCTATGGCGCGAGAACAACTCCGGCTGCAAGGGGATTTGTGATCGCGTCGAGACCGAAGTGCTCTCCCATCTTCGGCAACCCGGCGTCTGCAGCGACGAGGAGTGCTTCGACGAGATCCTCCTCGGCGACCTCCAGCAGCGGATCGACCGGATGCAGAGCGACATGGTCATCGTTCTCCATCAGAAGGGAAGCCACGGCCCCGGCTATCACCTTCGCTACCCTGCCCGGTTCAAGGTGTTTACGCCGACATGCGAGACGAACTCGCTCGAACAGTGCAGCGCGGTCGAGATCGCGAACGCATACGACAACACGATTCGTTACACCGACCACATCCTCGCGCAAACGATCGACCTGCTCGAGAGGAACGCGGCGTCGCGAGACACCGCGATGCTCTATGTTTCCGACCACGGTGAGTCGCTCGGCGAGAAAGGCGTCTACCTTCACGGCATACCGCCGTTCTTCGCGCCCGACACCCAGACGCATGTGCCGATGATCGTCTGGCTCTCGGAGGGCTTCGCGCGCAATGGCATCGTAGACCGCGCGCGGCTCGACCGATCGCGTGGCGCGAGGTTGTCGCACGACAACCTGTTCCACTCGGTGCTGGGGCTGCTCGACATCGATACGAGCGTCTATCAGTCGCAGCTCGACGTCTTCCGCGCGGCCCGACCGGTAGCGGCGACGATTCACGCGAGCGCGCGGCCCCACGAAGGGCGATCGTGATCTATCTCCGCGTTCGTTAGGCGCAGAACGCGACGCCCTCCGTCGCAGCTCAGAACGCCTGAGATCCCGAGAACGAGATCAGCCACCCGTCGCGACCCAGCGGGTCAGGATCGACCGCGTAGGCGAAGTCGAGCCGGAACATGCTGCGAGGCGACCGCGACGCGCCAATGCGAAGCCCCACACCGGCATCCCAGTGGAGCTTTGACAGATCGAATGCATGACTGCCGTTCGCCGCATTGCCAGCATCAACGAAGACCGCGACGCCGGGAGAGACGACCTGCCAGAGCTCCCTCCCGAGGAAGACGCGCTGCTCGAGATTGAGTAGCAGTGACGAGTCGCCGGAAAACGAATGCAGTCGGTAACCACGCAGCCCCGTGTCGCCGTCGGCGAAGAACTGCGTCTCGGCGTCGAGATCGCGTCCGCGACGCAAGCTCGCTCGCCCTACGAGCGCGCGGGGATGCTCGTCGCCGCTGCGACGAATGAAGCGCAGGTCGAGCCCTAGAATCTCGTTTCGATTCCTTGCTCCGAGTCGCGACTCCCAGGAGAATCCGCCGAGGATCATCGCGTCACCGGGAAGCACCCACCCGCGGTTCATGCTCACACTAAGAATCCCCGTCGTCTCCTCGATTCCGAGAAACGCCGGAGACACTCCCGCGCGGACGCGTAGCTGGGTACCAAGCCGGTAGTCCTCGACGCGGGCGTCTCGTTCGACGAAATCGACCTTGCGATAAAGGTTCTGCGCGTATTCGTATTCGGCGACGAAATACCGATACTCGCGATCGGTGGGCAGTGCGCTCGTTCCACCTTCGGGCAGTGGTGCAAACTCGCGCGACTCGAAGTCGATCCCGAAATTGAGCCGATGTGCGCGCGCGTCGCTCGCGACGAGCGCGCGGCCCGCTTCGATCTCGAGATTTGCGCGCGACTCGCGAAACTCACTCGCGATCGCTCCACCCATGTAGATCCTCGACCCGAGGGTCTCATCGTCGATGAGTGCACGAATCGACCACTTCGTGGCGAAGCTGAAGAACGGCCGGTCTACGAGCAACCTCGTCCTTCGACCGTCGCTGTTCTCCGCGTACAGGAGATCGCCACTCCAGTAGCGGCCGAACATCGCAGGATCCTCGTAGCGAACACCGAATCCCGAACGGTCAGGATCGGTCGAGTAGCCGATCGTGAACTCCTTGCCAAGCCCGAGAAGGTTGGCCTCCCGGATCTCGAAGCTTGCGTCAGTCCCACCTCCCGCGCTTCCGACGGTTCCGCCCGGTTCGGTCGACCATGAATCCTGCGTCACGACAGTGACGTCGACGACGCCGTCGTGCGGCTCGCCGGCCGTAACGCGAGCCGATGAGATGAACCCGAGCGTCCGGAGGTTTCGCTCGCTCTCGGCGAGACGCGAGTCGACATACTCGTCACCCTCACGAAACAGGAGCAACCTGCGCACGATCGACTCGCGGGTCCGAATGTGAAGCGAGTTCACGATCGCATACGCGCTTCCTGCCTTGGCTTCCTCTGCCGTGTAAACGTCCTCGGTGATCACTGTGATCGACCCGATGCGAAGGGGCTCGGCGGCGCCGAGATCGGGGACGTGGAGGACGATACCGACGAGCAGCACCGCGATGAGCGCAGGTCGCTCGGGCCTCGGCTGTTGCGCGAAGCTCCTTTTGCGCCGCTGCGCGAGCGCGTCGATCGAGCGAGCCAGCACCATTCGACTCACTGTACGCCGGCGCTCATGGGCGCCCGATGACGATTGGATTTCAGCTTTGTAATCGCAATGCGAGAATCGCCACCTTCCGATTGTCCGGCGCGATCACAGCAGATCGACCCGGTGAGCCCACGCCCCCTGGCCAGATCGGCGATATCGGTCGCTCTTGCAAGAATCAGTCGTCCGAAGTCGCGCCCATCGTCACGGCCGCGCCCGGAATGCGAATGCGCGCGACCGTTCCCCGCCCTTCGACCGACTCGATCTCCGCGTCGCCGCCGTGGAGTCTCGCGATCGACCTGACGAGGGAAAGGCCCAGCCCGCTCCCGTCGGGATGTGCGCGCCGAGCGTCGCCGCCACGGAAGAACCGGTCGAACAAGTGCGCCCGTTCGCCCGTCGCGATGCCTGGGCCGTCGTCGCGGACCTCGATGACGACGAAGCCCGACTCCTCCCGGACGCTCGTCACGGCCAAACCTCCCTCTCGGCAATAGTGCGCCGCATTGGCGAGGAGGTTTCCTACCGCCTGCCGGACAAGGTCGCGGTCGGCCACGACGCGCGCTGACCCCTCGAGTGTCAGACGGACCCGCCTCTCGTCGGCAAAGACCTGGTAGTACTCGACTAGCGAGGCGATCTCGGTCGCGACATCGAACTCCGTCGCGCGCGGTTCCACCGCGCCGCGGTCGGCGCGCGCAAGAAACAGCAGGCTGTCGATCGTCCGCGAGAGGCGACGGCACTCCTCGAGCGCCGACCCGAGGACGTCCCGGTACTCGTCGTCGGACCTCGGTCGCGACAGAGTGACGCTCACCTCTCCCATGAGGTTGTTAAGCGGCGTGCGCAGCTCGTGAGCGAGATCAGACGCGAACGCCGAGAGTCGCGCGAATGACTCGTCGAGGCGACGTTGCATCGACGCGAGCGAAGCCGCCAGCTCGCGAAGCTCCCGTGGCGTCCCGCTCGTCTCGAGCGGCTCGGCAAGCCGCGACGCCTCGATCCGGTCGGCCGCGCGGGCCAGCTGCCGTACGGGCAAAAGAGCCCGGCGCGCGATTCTCGAGGCCGCGAACGCCGAGAGCGTCGCGCCAAGCAACAGCGCCGCTGCGGCGGAACGTCGAAGCGCCTCGAGCGCCTCTTCCTCAACGCTCCAGTCGAGCACCGCCTTTACGACCCGTTCGCCGCGGCTCGTCGCCAGGCGAGTCGAGGTGATGAGCACGTGACTCCCGTCTCGCAGGTCGACGTGTCGGATCTCGATCGTACGAACGTCGGCGACGGGGGGTGGAAAGGCGACACCAGTACGCAGGATCCGCTCGATCCCCGCCACTTGCATGAGCGAGCGACCGCGGGCGTCGAGAATCTGCACGTAGAAACGGTCAGCGCGCTCGATGCCATTCTGGTTCTCGAGCACTTCCCGAATCTCGGTGATCTCCTCCTCCTCGGTGTCCCCCGTAACCGGGTCGTCGGCGCTCGCGATCTCGGCGTGGACGAATTGAATGCGTGCGGAGAGAGCTGCCCGGTACTGTCTGCGCTGATAGGCGGAGAAGAGCCCATCGAGGAAGATCCCGAATCCGCCGAGAAGCGCGATCGACGCGACCGTCGATACCACGACGATGCGCGTGGTGATCGAGATCGGTTCGCGCGCGCGTCTCAAAGCTCCCTCAACACGTAGCCAACGCCGCGCACGGTCTGAATCAACTTGTTCGGGTATGGGTCGTCGACCTTCTGCCGCAGCCTTCGGATCGCGACGTCGACGACATTCGTGCCCGTGTCGAAATGGAGATCCCAGACGCGTTCCGCGATCTCGGTACGCGTCAGCACTTCGTCTTTTCGCTCAACGAGCATCACGAGAAGGGAGAACTCCAGATTCGTGAGGTGAATCTCGTCCGTTCCGCGCGTTACGACTCGCCTCACTGGATCGATCGCAAGAT
Source organism: Acidobacteriota bacterium (assembly GCA_016184115.1). Classification (GTDB taxonomy): domain Bacteria; phylum Acidobacteriota; class Thermoanaerobaculia; order Gp7-AA8; family Gp7-AA8; genus JACPDH01. The sequence goes on from JACPDH010000080.1 coordinate 53,092, forward strand.
CCGCTGCCCGCAGCGTGAGCGCCGTCATGTCGCCCCTGCGGCGCAGGAGCGCGCGAACACGCGCCAGGAGCTCCGCGAACGCGAACGGCTTCACGAGATAGTCGTCGCCGCCTGCGTCGAATCCCGTAACTCGATCGTTGACCGATTCCTTCGCCGTCAGGAAGAGCACCGGAATCTGAAGTCCGTTCTGTCGCAGGCCGCGCAGGAGCGACCAGCCATCTTCGCCGGGAAGCATCACGTCGCAGATCAGGAGGTCGATCTTCGTATCCCTGAGAACGTAGCGTGCCTCAGCGGCATCGCCGGCGGCGTCCACCGTGAACCCCGCCTCGCGAAAGCCTTTCGCAAGGTAGGCACGGGTCTTCGCCTCGTCCTCGACGACCAGCAGATGCACGCCTCCATGATTCCACAAAACGCGCGTGCGGTTACCGTTCCGGTTGCGCGGCAGGACGCAGCACGCATCTCACCGATACTGCCTCCTCGAGAAGACGAGGAAGGCGCTCTCGTACGCCGCGGTCGCGCGGTCGATGAGTGCGGAATCGGGCGCCAGCAGGAACTGCGAGTCCGCGCGCCGGTCGTATCGGAACACCGCCGACGACCTCTGCAGGCCTAACACCGCGAGTCGATCGCCCACCAGCATTCCGACGTCGTGATTGTGGCTCACGAAGATCGGCCGGTCGGGGTCGGGATGCGCAAGGACGTCGCGGCCGTAGAACGGTGCGGAGTACGGGATACCGAGAAGCCCCAGCATCGTCGGCGCCACGTCAATCTGACTCGATGGCACCGAGAGCACGCCCGGTTCGACTCCGGAACCGAAGATGACCACCGGAATGCGATAACTCGGAAGCGGGATCTCTCCGTGTCCGTAGACGCGCGACCCGTGGTCGCCGAGGACGACGAAAACGGTATTGCCATACCAGGAGTGGTGCGACGCTTCGCGCATGAACTCGCCGAGCGCGAAGTCCGCGTATCGGACGCCTGCCTTGCGCCCGCCCCCCTCGGCCGGCACACCCGGCACGCCTTCGCGAAAGGTGAATGGTTTATGGTTCGAGGTCGTCAGGATCAGCGAGAAGAAGGGGCGGCGTTCGGCCGCCCGCGCGTCGAAGTAGTCGACCGCGTGGGCGAAGAGATCCTCGTCGCTGACTCCCCAGATGTTCGAGAACTTCGCGTTTTCGATCTCCGCCCGATCGCTGACCGCAAACCCGTTCGACGCGAAGAAGTGGTTCATGTTGTCGAACGTGCCGTAGCCCCCGTAAAGGAAGCTCGTGTGATATCCGGCCAGCTGCATGACCTGGCCCCAGTTCGCGATGTTCTCGCTTCCGGGTCGCTTGACGATCGAGCGCGACGGGATCGGCGGAAGCGAAGTAATTACTGCCTCGAGGCCGCGGACCGTCCTCGTGCCGGTCGCCCACGCACTCGTCCAGACGATTCCGTTCGCGGCAATACGGTCGAGGTTAGGCGTCAATCCACCCTTGCCGCCGCAAACTCCGGCATGCTCGCATCCGAGCGATTCCTCGAGAATGACTACCACATTGCGCCCGGCAAGCGACGACCGCGAAGCGGCGTGATCGCGACGCAGATCGCTGGCAGCGCGGCCAGACCACTGCACCCCCGGCTCGAGGAGATCGTTCCGCACGATCGCGAATGCCCGACGCTCGGGAAGCATTCGATAGTAGTCGGAGTAACTCAGGTCATTCGTGCGAAGAGCCTCGACGAACGATGCGACGCCGTTGTAACTCATCTGGTCGGCACGCGGTTCGTGCATCGCGAGTATGTCGAGTGGGACGAGCGCGGGAAGTGCAACCGCGAGAGTCACGTGGATCGCCAGGAACGAAAACCGTCGCGCTCCCGACGCCGGCGCCTCGAGATCGGTCGTCAGCGCGCCCCGGAGAACGAACAGCGCCACCGCCGTCGCGACTCCAGTGAGCGCCAGGACCCTCCCCACCGGATACGATTCCCAGATGTTGACCATCACCTCCGTCGGCGACATGAGGTAGTCGACCGCCACGAGATTCAACCGCGACGAGAACTCGTCGAAGAAGTAGTACTCGATGAACGAGAGGTAGAGGCGTCCGAATACCGATGCCGCCACGAGCAGCACGACGACGAACCGCCCGGGAAGGCTCGCCCTCACTCGAGGAGGCAGAATGAACAGTGCCGTGGCGACCGGCAGCAGCATCGCCGGTAGAACGACGAGATCGTTGAGCAGGCCGCGCACGAGAATCGAGCCAAGCTCCAGCGTCGGCACGTCCACCCTCGATCCGAAGGCAAAGACGAGCACGACGCGAAGCAGTGCGTCCATCGCGAGGGAAATCGCGCCAAGCGCCAGTGGAATTCGCAGGGGAAACGCCTTGGCTACCGCGCCGGTCGAGCCCATCCGCGGCTCGCGTTCATTCTCGAAATGCTCGTTCACGCTCATCGATCCTCTCGCCCTCTTTCCGGTAAGGCAGCCTGGATCGCCCGAAGCGCGACGAGTAGTCGTTACCCGCGCGATCAGCGCGATGCCTCGGGCACGGTAGCGTTCGGAGCATGGCGCTCCGGTGACGATGGGATTACGCGGCTGTCATGAAGGACTTCGCGATGGCGGGCGGGCACGACCACGACCTCGGTCGCACCCACCCGCTCCGGTACGATCCGGTACCTAACCGCCAGTCCGCTCGAGAGAGATCGGGTGGCTCCGCCTAAGTGCCCCGTTCGCTGAATTCGACGAGGCGAAAATCAAACTGCCGAGGTTGCGTGTGAGAATGGTACGAACCATGTGTCAACTCCTTCGTTGCGCCCGGTCGCCCGGTGCGATGCGGCACAAGTTAGTCCCGCGCCCACTTGTGCATATCCCGAAGAAGTCCCGTTCTGACGGCATGACTTCCGGCACATCCGCGGCGAGCCCTCGGCGAGTGAGGATGGCGTATGGCTCCTGATGCAACCTCGCGCGGCGAGCGGCTCTTGCGCTGGACTGCGCTCTTTACCTGGGCCGTAGTTACCTACCCGTTTGCGCGCAACGCTGCGATGTTGCCAGGGGCGCTCGCTCGTCCTGCGACGCTCCTTTCGCTTCTCTGCCTCGCGGGCTTTCTCTCGCTCTTTCTCGCCGGATATGCAAAGTTCCGCAAGCCGATCCAGCTCGCGATGCTGGTCGGCGAGTCGCTGCTCGGGCTCGCGCTCGTCACATTGGAACCTTCATCGTTCGCGCCGATCCTCGCCGTCATCGTCGCGGCGCAGGCGGCGAGCTGTCTCTCGCTTCCGCTCGCCTTCGCCTGGAGCGTCACACACGCGCTCGCGCTCTGGGCAATCTTCGCGCGAAGCGGCGAGTTCGGCTCACCGTTCGCCGTCGCGCTCGCGTACTTCGCGTTCCAGGCGTTCGCTCTGATCACGGCGCACACGGCCGAAAGCGAAGCGGATGCGCGACGCGAGCTCGAGCGCGTCCATGCCGAGCTCGAATCGGCGACCACGCTCCTCGCGCTCAACAGTCGCATCGCGGAGCGCACGCGCATCTCGCGCGATCTACACGATGTTCTCGGTCACCATCTCGCCGCGCTCAGCATCAACCTCGAAGTCGCGAGCCACCTCAGCGAAGGCAAGGCCCGCGAACAGGTCGAAGCGAGCCAGGCGATCGCCAAACGACTCCTCGCTGACGTTCGCTCGACCGTGAGCCGCAATCGTGTCGACGAGTCGATCGATCTTCACGGCGCCATTCATGCGATGGCCGCCGCGTTTCCGCGACCGCGCATCGAGGTCTCCGTCGAGGAAGGCCTGGGAGCAGTCGACCCCCTCACCGCGGAGGTCGTATTGCGCTGCTGCCAGGAGGCGATCACCAACTCTGCAAGGCACTCTGGAGCGCAGTCGATGTCGATCGTGATCCGCAACATCGCCGGCGCGATCGAGATCGCAGCGCGCGACGACGGCTCCGTCGCACCCGACGCCGAGCTCGAGCTTCGCTCGATTCGCGAGCGCGTCGCCGCTCGCGACGGTCGCGTCGTCGTCTCCACCGCAGGTCGCGAAGGCCTCTCGCTGACGATTACGATTCCGATCGCAACGGAGACAGGCGCATGATCCGCGTCTGCCTCGTGGAAGACCAGCAGCTTGTGCGGCACGGCATCCGCACTCTGCTCAGCCTCGCGCCCGACATCGAGGTCGTGGGAGAAGCCGCTGATGGCGAGGAGGGGCTCGCCGTCATCGCCTCGACGAAGCCCGACGTCGTCCTTCTCGACCTTCGAATGCCGAAGCTGAACGGACTCGAGCTGCTGCGTCGCCTCCGCGAGCGTGACGCGCTCCCTCCGACTCTCGTGCTCACGACATTCGACGACGACGAGATGGTCTTCGCCGCGATCCGCTCCGGGGCGCGTGGATTTCTCCTGAAGGACGTCTCGCTCGACCGGCTGACTGACGCGATTCGGGGACTCGCCGAGGGAGGGAGCTGCATCCAGCCTGCGATCACCGAGCGGATCATGCGCGCGATGGAATCGCGACAGCCCGAGTTCGAGAGTGGACTCGTCGTAGAGCAGTTGAGCGAACGAGAGATCGAAGTGCTTCGCCTCGTCGCTGCGGGCTACAGCAATCGCGAGATTGCGGACCTTCTCTCGATCTCCGAAGGAACCGTGAAGAATCACACGTCGAGCATCTTCGCGAAGCTCGGCGTACGCGATCGCGTTCGCGCGGTGCTCAAGGCGATCGACCTCGGATTGATCTGACAGGCGCCGACGCCCTACGCCTTCAGTGCGAGAAGCTTCTCCCTCGACGACTCGAAGACGTCCTTGTGAAGGCTCTTCCCGTGTGCGTCCATCGTGACGATCACCATGAAATCCTCGACCCAGAGATGCCAGATCGCTTCGGGGCTTCCGAGATCCATCCAGTCGACGCCGTCGACCCGCTTGATCCACTGCGCGCAGACCTGGGCCGCGCCGCCGATTGCATGCATGTAGACGGCGCCATACTTCGCGCAGCCCTCGAGCGTTTTCGGCCCCATGCCGCCCTTGCCGATCACGCCGCGAATGCCGTAGTCACGCATCACTTCCCACTGATAAGGCTCTTCACGTGAGCTCGTCGTCGGACCCGCCGCATTGCAGACCCACCGGTCGCCATCCTTAACCATGACCGGACCGCAGTGATAGATGATTTGCCCCGCGAGGTCGACGGGCGGCTTCGTGCCGGAATGAATCCTGTGGTGCATCGCGTCGCGTCCCGTGTAAAGACGTCCCGTGATCGAGACCGTATCGCCCACGTTCAGGCTGCGAACGGTCGCTTCGTCGAGCGGAGTGGTGAGTTTGTAGTTGGCCATGATTGCTCGCTCGCTTGTTGGTTGTTGGTTGTTAGAGCCGTCAATACAGCCACGCGGCCGCACGACCGCTCGCCGCGTCGATCTCGACGCCGCGACGGCGATAGGCCCAGCACATGTATGCGATGCTGACGAAGAAGCTCGCGGGAAGCCGGTTTGCCTTGCCGATCTTGCAGGCGAGCAGCGTCGTCTTTCCTCCAAAGCCCATCGGGCCGATCCCCGACTGGTTCGCCTTGGCAACGACTCGGTTCTCGAGCTCGGCGAGCACCGGATCCTCGCTCGGCTCGTCGAGTAGGCGGAGCAACTGCTCTTTCGCCACCGCGTAACCACTGCCGCGATCGCCGCCGATACAGACACCGAGGATGCCTGGGCCGCAGCCCTGCCCCTGCGCCTGGAGGACGCAGTCGAGAATCGCATTCTCGACGCCGGCAAGGTCGCGTCCGCCGAGCTGCGGATGCGGCAGGCTGTACTGCGCGTTCATGTTCTCGCAGCCCCCTCCCTTGAGCATCACCTTGATCTCGACGTGCGGCTTGCGCCACTGATGGAAGTGGAAGACGGGCGAGCCCGGCCCGGTGTTGTCTCCGGAGTTCTTCCCCGTTAGGCTGTCGACGCTGTTCTGGCGGAGATATCCCTTGCGCGTCGCCTCACGCACCGCCTCGGTTGCTGCCTCTTCCAGCGTGAGCTGGTCGTAGCCGACCGGCGTGTGGATGTAGAAGAGGATCGTTCCGGTGTCCTGGCAGAGCGGTGCCGACTTCTCCTTCGCGAGGCCGATGTTGCAGCCGATGATGTTCAACGCGACCTCGGCGTTCGACCCCTTCTCCTCGCTCGCCTCCGCGGCCGTGACCGCGCGCACGACGTCGTCCGGAAGGATCGCGCTCGTCCGCCGGATCAGCTCCAGAATCGTCTCGTAAAGGGCGGGGTCGATCGCCGTCTGCTCCGCCTGTTGTGCCGTTGCGCTCATAGCTTGTCTCCCGGTCGTTTACGGCGTGACACCCGCCTGGGGCTCACGCGAAATGTTCTCTCGCGCTGCGCAGCATTTCGCGCAGGTGCGCGACGTACTTCTCCATCATCGGATCGAGACATGCGTCCGCCGCCACCCCTTCGTCGCGAAACCCGAAACCGCGGGGTCGCACTGCCTCGGAGAGCGCCACGTAGTATTTCTCGATGCTCTCATCGGGCATGACAACTTCCCATCCCGTTCCGCCTAATCGGTCACCCGTGAAAAACGCGCGCGCGTTCTTCGGTGGCGCGCCGTAGCCCCGCCCCGCCGATCGGACCATGAGCTGTGTGATGACACCACCAGGCCTCGCGTCCTTGAGAACGAGCTGCCGGACTCGCTCGAAGTCCTTCATCGCCGGGTCGTCTCGCAGACCGGCCCAGTTCTGCTCGTACCAGTCGTCGAATCCCGGATGGCGGCGTCGAAGTGCCGAGATCGCGAGCAGGCATGCTCGTCCGAAGACGAGGACATTGCGAAGGCCGGCGAGGCGCTTCTCCTTCGCGTCCGAGCTGAACCACTCGAGTCCCTGCTCCACAAGCTGGAGCATGTCCTCGCCCGACTCGACGAGCTCGGCACTGGTTTTCTCGTGCACCGCTGCGTTTCTCCAACGCCGGACTATAGCACCGGCCAGCCAGCCCTTACCGGTGACACGCAGCACGCTCCTCATGTCGTACACGGGGAACGTTCATGCCGTCGCCCTATCGGACTCAGGTTGCCCTTGCCTCTCCGAAATCCGATAATTCAGTCGCGATGCCATCCCTTGCCGACCGGCGCAGGTTTGAGCACCTGACGCTTCCGAAGCCGCTCCCTGCGAGATTCGGCTCGGAGAAGGTCTTCATCCTCGACCTCTCCATCAATGGCGCTCGGGTCGCGCATCAGCACCCCCAACTGGCGACCTCGTCAGAGTTTCTTCGTTTCGAGTGGCAGGGCGCCGAGCTCGCGTTCGAGTCCGAGGTCCTGCGGACATCGGCAGATTCGACGAAAATCGGAAGCACGACCGTCTGGGAGTCGGGGCTCTTTTTCCTCGAAGCTGTCGGGGGCTCCGACAGGACGATCCGCGAGCTCCTCGCCGACCAGATCCTCCGCGTGCTCGATGAGCGGAAAGCGAATGCTCGCGGCATCCCGCCGATCGCCGCGACGTACGTCAAGACGGGTGGCAGGGAAGGCGGATATGTCATCTGGAGGCTCGCCGGAGGGCAGTGGCGCTCGACGGCGAGCGAGAAGGCAGACCAGCCAGCCGACGGCTTCACCGTTTCGGCGCGCGAGTCGAGCGACCAGGTGCAGATGTTGCGCGAAACTTACGAGAACTCCGACTTCGAGGGACGCAAGATGATCCGCAAGATGGCGGAGCTCGCAACCTCGACTCCGGAAGGAGTCGCAACGAGGAAGTTCCAACCTTAAAGACAAGAGAAAGGCGAAAAGAGAGCGCGGACCCTCTTGCAGTTCTCCCTTCCCCTTTTCCGTTCTCGCTTTTCCCTTCTCCGTTCCCTTTGCTCCTTCCTCCCTGGTCCCCCCTCCCACCTCGCGCTGCTCGCGGTATCATGACGCTACCGATGAGTCGACCGGGATCTTCAGCGGATCGCGCGGATGCCATCGCTGGCGCGGCGAGCGGCTTCAAGTCGTTCGAGACCGCTCTCGAGCAGGCCGCCGACGGGATCGCCCTGTTCGCGCCCGACGCGTCGGGAATCCTCACGGTCAGCTTCGCGAACGCCGCGCTCTGCCGCCTCTTCTCGCGCGCTCCATCCGAGATCGTCGGCATCGCGGTCGACGAGCTTGGCATTCGCGAAGACGGCGCGAAGAACGACGCGGTCCGCGAACGGCTTCTCGCAGGACAGCGAATCGCCGGCTCGGGCTCCCTTCTGCGGGCCGATGGTGTCCGCAAAAGCGTCGACGTGAGCATCGTTCCGGTGCGTGGCGACGGCGGCGACGTCTCTCAATGGATCGCGATCTTCCATGACCTTCGGGAAGTCGACGCTTCGTCGAAAGATGCGGTCGCGGCCGAGCTGGCCGCGCGCGCGGAAGAGTTGCGCGAGGCGATGATCTGGGACCATCTCGTCAACTACTACCAGCCGATCGTCGACCTGAAGACGGGGATCGTCACACACGCCGAAGTTCTCGTTCGCTGGAATCATCCGACGCGCGGATTGCTCGGCCCCGACAAGTTCCTTCCTCTCGCGGAAGCCACGGGACTGATTCGCGACGTCACGATGTGGTGTTTCGAAGATTCGTTCCGGCAGCACCGTGAGTGGCAGAAGGCAGGTTTGAACGTCGGCCTCGCGATGAACCTCTCCCCGTCGAACCTTCACGACACCGCGATTGCCGAAACGATCACCGAGTTGCTCGAGACATCAGGAGTCGATCCAGGAATGCTCCGCGTGGAGATCACGGAGAACGCGATTCTCGACGACCCGACGCACGTGCTCGCGCTTCTCTCCCTCTTGCAGACCTTCGGCGTGTCGCTCTCGCTCGACGACTTCGGCACCGGTTACTCGTCGCTCACGAACCTGCGCGAGGTGCCGTTTCAGGAGATCAAGATCGACAAGTCATTCGTCCTTAACATGATGGAGGAGGAGGGCGACCGCGCCGTGGTGCGTGCCGTGATCGACCTCGCCCACAGCCTCGGCAGGCACGTCGTCGCCGAAGGGATCGAGGACGAGCAAACGCTCAATCAGCTGCGCAGCTGGGGCTGTGACTACGCCCAGGGCTACTTCATCAGCCGCCCGATCCCACCGGCACAGTTCGAGGTGTGGGCGAGAAACAACCTGGCGGGAAAAGCAGGTCAAAGGTCATAGGTCAGAGGTCAAGGCAGGCAGGAGTCCGGCGTGAAGGCGTTCGGTCTGCCGGTAAGGCATTGCTCTCGTCGATCACCGTCGTTCGACCACACCCCGGAGTCGGGCAGCCTTCCACTCCCGCTGCCTGCTATGACCTGTGACCTTTGGCCTGTGGCCTGCATTCAGAAACTTCCCCACTCCGTTCACGTAGAGTGTCCCAACTCAGGAGGAATCTCATGTCGCTTCAGCTCCAGATTTCGGGCCTCTCGAAGACCTACGCGAACGGCGTACAGGCGCTCAAGGACGTCTCGTTGACGATCCCAACAGGCATGTTCGGCTTACTCGGGCCGAACGGCGCGGGCAAATCGACGCTGATGCGGACGATCGCAACCTTGCAGGAGCCCGATTCCGGCTCGATCACTCTCGGCAACATCGACGTCGTCCGCCAGAAAGACGACGTCCGCCGCATTCTTGGCTACCTCCCCCAGGAGTTCGGTGTCTACCCGAAGATGTCGGCCGAGGCGATGCTCAATCACTTCGCAGTGCTCAAAGGGATTCACGATGCGAAGGCGCGAAAGGAAGTCGTCGAGGCGCTCCTTCATCAAACGAACCTCTGGGAAGTGCGAAAGCTCAACCTCGGCGGCTATTCGGGTGGAATGCGTCAGCGCTTCGGTATTGCGCAGGCGCTGATCGGTGACCCGAAACTCATCATCGTCGACGAGCCGACCGCAGGGCTCGATCCGGGCGAACGGAACCGCTTCCACAACCTCCTTGCTGAGATCGGCGAGAACATCATCGTCATCCTGTCGACTCACATCGTCGAGGACGTGTCTGACCTCTGCAGCCAGATGGCGATCATCTCGCACGGCCGCGTACTGCTGACGGGCGATCCGGCGAACACGATCGACGAGATGAAGGGGCGCATCTGGAAGAAGACGATCGCAAAGCCGGAGCTCACCTCGTGCCAGGAGCGCTACGCCGTCATCTCCACGCGGCTCGTCGCAGGACGCACGGTAGTACACGTGTTGAGCGAGAGCGATCCGGGTGACGGATTCGAACAGGTCGACCCGGATCTCGAAGACGTCTACTTCTCGACGTTGAGCCGCGCAGGCGAGATCGCGGCCTGACGGCCGAGGGACGGGAGCTCACGATGTTCTTCGAAATCACCCGCTTCGAGCTGAGATTCCAGCTCCGGCAGCCGATCGTCTGGATCTCGATGGCGATCTTCTGCATTCTCACGTTCTTCGCCGTCACGACCGACAACGTGACGATCGGTGGATCGATTGGCGCGGTGAACCGGAATGCCCCGTATGTGATCGTCCAGATCCTCTCGATCATGTCGATCATCGGCGTGTTTGTGACGACCGCCTTCGTCGCGAACGTCGTGAACCGCGACTTCGAGCTCAACACGCACTCGCTCTTCTTCTCGACGCCGATTCTCCGGCGCGACTACCTCGGGGGGCGCTTCCTCGGCGCACTTCTCGTCGCATTTCTGATCTTCGTTCCAGTCGCCGGATCGATCTGGCTTGGCAGCCTCATGCCCTGGCTCGAGCAGGAGCGCATTGGCCCGTTCATGGCGGCGCCCTACCTTTACTCGCTCCTGTTCATGGTCCTGCCGAACCTGTTCTTCATGTCGGCGATCTTTTTCTCGCTCGCGGCGCTGACGCGAAGCATGATGTACACCTACGTCGGCGTCGTCGCCTTCTTCGTCCTCTACGGCGTGTCGCAGTCGATGATGGCCGATCTCGACAACCAGACGATCGCCGCGCTCGCCGACCCGTTCGGGCTGGCCGCATTCGAGCTAACGACGAAGTACTGGACCGTGTTCGAGCGCAATGCGCTCGTCCCCGCGATCGGAGGACCGATTCTCGTCAATCGCATCGTCTGGACGATCATCGGTGCGCTCGTCGTCGTGTCCACCATTCGCTCGTTCAAATTCACGGCGACGCTGGAAGGAAGGAAATCCAGGAAACGCAGAGCGAATGCAGGCTCGAACGAAATGGTCACACACGTCGGGACCGACGGCCTCCAGCACCTCGCAGCTCCGCGCTCGTTCGACGCCGCCGCGCAGTTCCGTCAGTACCTTCGTCAGGCTTCGATCGAGCTCTCGTCGACGCTCACGAGCGCCCCCTTCATCGTCCTCGTGCTGATCGGAATCCTAAACATCATCGGGAACAGCCTCGCGCTCAATCAGCTTTTCGACACACCCATCTGGCCGGTCACCTCGGCGATGATTCAGGTGATCAGCGGATCGTTCTTCCTCTACGTCTTCATCATCCTCGTCTTCTTCGGCGGCGAGCTCGTCTGGAAGGAGCGACAGCTCAAACTCAATGAAGTCTACGATGCTCTGCCTGTCCCTAACTGGGTGATCTGGGCATCGAAAATTACCGCGCTCGCGGCGGCGATCGTTACCCTCCAGCTCGTCGCGGCGCTCACCTCGATCGGCTTCCAGATCGCGAACGGCTATTCGAACGTCGAGATTCGGACGTTTGCACTAGGCCTAACTCTAGACCAGGGCGTGATCTTCTTTCTCCTCGCGGCGACCCTCTCGTTCTTCGTCCCCTCCGCCGCATGGGGCTCGAGCACGTGCTCTACCGCTACGCGCAGGTGCCGCCGAACCCCTGGTCCGACATGAACGGCTACGGCCATTTCATGCAAGGCATGATCTCGGTCTACGCCTATTGGATCGCGGTCGCGGCGATCCTCCTGGTCGTCGTCCATCTCTTCTGGGTGAGAGGGACGGAGTCGGCGTTCGCGACACGCGCGACGCTCGCACTTCGCCGCCTCACGCGCGGCTCGATCGCCGCGCTCACCCTGGCACTCGCCGTCGCGGCCTCACTCGGCGGCTGGATCTTCTACAACACAAACGTCGTCAACAAGTACATCACCACGAACGACTTCGAGCAGTCGCAGGCGGAGTTCGAGACGAAGTACAAGAAGTTCGAGGGGCTCGCGCAGCCGCGCATCGTCGACGTCAAGGCCGACGTCGATCTCTTCCCCGCGGAACGCGACGCGAACATCCGCGGCAGCTACCTCCTGAAGAACAAGACCGCGGCGCCGATCGGCGAGCTCCACCTCTGGCTCAGCCCGCTCGTGAAGGGGCGAACGATCGTCGTCCCCGGAGCGAAGGTGCGCGAGAGCGACGCGAAGTTCGGCTACACGATCTACACCCTCGCGAAACCGATGCAGCCGGGCGAGACCATGACCCTGACGTTCGAACTCGAAATTCGCAACGACGGCTTCACCAACAACCGCGGCGTCACCAACTTCGTCGAGAACGGCACCTTCTTCAACAACTACGAGTGGTTCCCCTACGTCGGCTACCAACCGGGGAACGAACTCGTCGACACGAACAAGCGGCGCAAGTACGGCCTCGAACCGATCCAGCGCATGCCGAAGCTCGGCGATCCCAAATGGCTCGGCACCAACTACCTCGGCACGCAATCCGACTGGCTGAACTTCGAGACGACCGTCTCGACGAGCGCCGATCAGATCGCCATCGCGCCCGGCTATCTCCAGCGCGAATGGACGAAGGATGGGCGCCGCTACTACCACTACAAGATGGACGCGCCGATCCTCGGTTTCTGGTCGTACCTCTCCGCGCGATACACGGTGAAGCGCGACCGCTGGAACGACGTCGCGATCGAGGTCTACTACCACGAGCCGCACGCCTTCAACGTCGATCGGATGATCGAATCGGTCAAGAGATCGCTCGACTACTACACGACGAACTTCGGCCCCTACCAGCACAAGCAGGTCCGCATCATCGAATTTCCGGGCTACGAGCGCTTTGCTCAGGCGTTCCCTAACACGATTCCCTTCTCCGAGTCGATCGGATTCGTCGCGCGAATCGAAAAACCCGAGGACATCGACTACGTCTTCTACGTGACGGCGCACGAAGTCGCGCACCAGTGGTGGGCACACCAGGTCATCGGCGCCAACATGCAAGGGGCGACGGTCCTCTCGGAGACCCTCTCCCAATACTCCGCTCTCATGGTCATGGAAAAGGAGTACGGCAAGCAGACGATGAAGCGCTTCCTGAAGTACGAGCTCGAGAGCTACCTTCGCGGACGAGGGAGCGAGCTCGTCGGCGAAACACCGCTCGAGCGCGTCGAGAATCAGGGCTACATCCACTACCGGAAGGGCTCGCTCGTCATGTACGCGCTGCGCGACTACATGGGCGAAGAAGCGCTGAACCGCGCGCTCGCCAGGTTCGTCGCCGACCACAAGTTCGCCGAGCCGCCATACCCTACTTCTCTCGACCTGCTCAGCTACATTCGCGCCGAAGCGTCGCCCGAGCTGCAGCCCGTAATCACTGACCTGTTCGAGTCGATCACGATCTACGAGAACAAGGCGACCGCCGCCTCGGCATCGAAGCGCGCCGACGGGAAATGGGTGGTATCGCTCGAGATCGCGGCGGGCAAGTACCACGCAACCGCCGCAGGAAAGGAAGAGCCGGTGAAGATCGGCGACCTCATCGACATCGGCATCCTCGGCGACGACCCGAAAGACAAGACCCGCGGCGCTCCCATCCTCTATCTCGAGAAGAAGCGAATCGATCGACCCAAAATGAAGTTCGAAATCGTCGTCGATCGCGAGCCGTCGAAAGCCGGCATCGACCCGCTCAACAAGCTCATCGACCGAAACCCCGAAGACAATCTGAAGGCAGTGGAACGAAAGTAGAAACGCGAAACGCGGAACGGGAAACACGGAACGCCGAACGGGGAACGCGAAACGCGGAACGGGAAACGCGAAATGTGGAACGGAAAACGCGAAATGTGGAACGCGGGATGCGAATGTCGAAACGCGTTACGCGACGAGAAACACAGAACGTTCAAGGCAACCCCAGCCGCACCTCAAACGCGGAGCTCATGAGAGCTAGCTCCTACCCGGTTCCGCGCCTCATGTAACGGTTTCGCATTTCGCGTTTCGCATTTCGCGTTTCGCATTTCGCGTTCCGCATTCCGCATTTCGCGTTCCGCATTTCGCATTTCGCGTTTCGCATTCCGCATTTCGCATTTCGCGTTCCGCATTTCGCGTTCCGCATTTCGTGTTTCGCACTCCGCATTTCGATTACTTCTTCGGCGTGATCTCCTTCTCCTCTCTCCACAACTTCCAACGATCGCGGAAGGTGTAAGGCGTGTACGCGGCCGGTGTGGAGAGAAGTGAGAAGGCGTCGATGGTCGGCATCGGAGTCGCGTCGCTGTTGGCTGTTCCTGCGGCTGCAGCGAGAACGAACCCCACGGTGCCGAATCCAGGCACGTGGAGCAGGTAGGGCTCAGGAGCTTTGATCTGCGACTCCTCGACGACGACCTCGTAGAGGATGTACATCATCGCCGGTTTCGAATAGTCGGGCTTGTCCTTGTCCTGAGCCTCAGCGGTTTTTGCCGGCTCGGCGGAGTGCATGGACAGTGCGAACAACGCGGACGCAAACGCGAACGCAGCAATCTTGATCCTCATGTCTACCCTCCTTGGCGTCGGGCGGCGCGCAAACTGCCCGGTACGCCCCCTCCCATTCTCAAATATAGGACGAACGCGACACGCCGGATGTTGCAATCTTCATTCGGGCTGCCGGTAGAATCGGCGTCGGATGCCAAGAATCGCGTTTCTCGAGCTCCTCGACCGCTATGACGCGGAGATTCTGGAACGACAGCGGCAGGCGGAGCTCGATCCGGTTCCGGAAGCGTTTCACCAGCTTCGCGTTCATGTGAAGCGGGCTCGTGCGCTCCTCGAGCTCGTCGACAACGTCGCGCCGAAGTTTCGGCGAACGCGATCGATGCGAGTCTTTCGTGAGCCGTTCCGAGCCGCCGGTACGATTCGCGACCTCCATGTGCAGCTCGAGATCGCTACCAGCACGGCGTCGCTCTCGTCCGACATCTCGACCTACCTCGGTATGCTCGAGGCGCGCGAGCATAACGCCGTCACCGCCTGGCTGGCGTCGGGGCCGCGAGTCTCACCTGACCAACTCGCCGCGGTCCGCCGCGAAGTCGAAGACGCGCTCGCGCGTCGCGGCTGGGTCGAGCTTGCCTCTCGCAGCTGGATGCACTTCATCGCGCGGCTTCGCGACACCCTCGCGTTCGACGTTCACGCTGCCGACCTTCATGATCTGCGCAAGCGCGTCAAGGACTGCTCGAATCTGACCTGGATCCTCGCAGAAGTCGCGCCGGAGCTGATCATCGCGAAACCGCTGACCAGGGCACTCGACAAGCTCCAGAAACAGCTCGGAGACTGGCACGACCTCGACGTCGCCGTTGCCACGTCGGACGAGCTCCCGACGGAAGAACCAGGATGCAGCTCCCCCGCAGGCTGGACTGAATTTCGCGCATCGATCGCCGCGAAGCGCGAACAGCTTCGCGAAAAAGTGCTGCGCAATTGGCGGGCGCTCGCGAACGTCACGCCGCCGGGAGTCTAGCCCAGGTTATTCATGAGACCTCTGCTGCGGAGCGCGATAGCCGCATGAGTATTCGCCGGGCTAGTGTAGTGTTTGGGCCTGGGCCTCCCGGCCCGGGAGCCGGTGTCCGCTTCTCGTCGATCAGAACTTCATGACGACCGAGATCGAAGCGACGTCGGAGAGTGACGACGTGTCGTACGCCGCGTCGACCTGCCAGCGCGGCCACGAAAGCCCGACGCCGAGCGTGTAGTGACTTACGTCGTCCGTCTCCGGAAAGAGGATCTCGGCTGACATCGCGTCGTGTCCGACGAGAGGGCCGCGATAGGCGATCGCGTGCGCCGGATCGGTCCACCAACCAGCTCGAATCGCAAAGGGGACCCGTGTCTGGATGTAGTACTCCACTCCCGCGTGAATCTCCGTCGCGTCGTCGGCCTCGTAGCCACTCACACCCTCCACCTTGGTGAGTTGATCGCCGTCGTACACGACTTCGATGACCGATAGAAAATCATTCGTCGCGACCGAATAGTCGATCCTCGCAACATCGACCCCGAGGAGGAGGTTAGGCGTCGGATGCCATGCAACACCCACGCTCGCAGCGTCGGGTATCTCGAACCTCGTCGTTCCGATCAGGTCGAGCTGCGCCGGCGAGTTTGCCGAGATATTTCTCGAGAAGACAGGGGCGGGGAACTCAGGCCCCTTCTTGTAGACCGCGCCGAGGCTCCACGCGGAGCTCGGCTGCCACTTCACCCCGGCAACCCACGTGATGTCGTCATCGGTCTCGTCGCCGTAGAGCCGTGCACCGTTCTGTTGGGTGATGAGAAACGTCGGCTGCCCAGGGAGATCGGTGTCGATGCGATGGCTCGACGCCACCTCACTGAAACTGCTGTAACGGATCGCCATGCCGACGGAAACATTCCCGAAATCGTGCGCCGCGGCGAGCCCGAAGCTTTCGAGGCTGATGTCGACACTCGACGCGTACGGATAGATCTGACCCTCCACGCAGTCGCCCCTCGTCTGGCAGGCCGCGAACGTCAACGGCGCTCCGTCGGGCCCCACGAAGTATGTGGGCGTGGGGTAGCGTCCGATCGTGTCGATCGTGTTCTGCAGGTCGAGCGACGAGTGATAGAACAGCGCGAATGACGAACGTTCGAGCGGGTAGACGACGCTGACGAACGAGACGTCGACGTCCGTCGCCGCAAAATCGGTCCTCGGCAGATCGGGGTAATAGCCACCCGTCGCGAAGAGCTGCGACATCGTCGTCTTTCGCAGTTCCAGTGAGACCTCAGGCTCTCGCAACACGGTTAGGCCGGCGGGGTTCGATTCGGCGGCTGAAGCATCGTCCGCGATCGCGACGAACGCGCCGCCCATCCCGAGAGCGCGGGCGCCCGGATTCGCAAAGTCGAATTGGAGCCCAGAAAGCGCCTCGATATCGGTGTTCTGCGCGACGAGCGGAACCGCAAACGCCAGCGCGATCGCGGCCACGGAGACGTTCCTCATGGCGGACCTCCAGGGTGCATCGTCCACATCGGTGCCATGCGGCGCAGTGACCTCCGCACGGCCCGGCCTGTCCGTTCGTCACCCGTTGGCGTAACGCGACGCGGATCACGAACTACGCCATTCCAACGCTCGTGACCGTTCGTGGCGGAGGCCTCTGGCCTCCGTGCCACGGCCGGAGGCCGTGGCCACCATTCGCAGACTCCGCCACGGAATCAGAAGAGCGAGAGCTGCGAGCGCGGCGCTTCGGGACGGCGGAAATGCTCCGTGGTCAACTCGGGCCATCCACGCACCAACCCCTCGCGACGGCACGCGATGTCGAATAGCGCGCGAATCTGATCGGCGAAGACTCCGGTCGCTTTCATCCGGTCACCAAATGCAGAGGTGTTGAGCTTCCCGTCACGCATCGCGCGAATTCTGTTCAGCACTTTGTCCTTCCGATCGGGAACGACCTCTTCGAGCCATTTCGTGAAGAGCTCCTTCACGGCAAACGGGAGACGCAGCACCGTGTAGCTCGCGTTCGTCGCTCCGCGCCGCGCAGCCTCCGCGAGGATCGCGGGGATCTCGTGATCGTTGAGGCCGGGAATGACCGGAGCTGTCAGCACGGCAACCGCGATTCCGGCGCTCGCCAGCGTCTCGATCGCGTCAAGTCTGCGTCGCGGCGCCGAAGCACGCGGTTCCATCGCCCGCGCAAGCTCGTCATCGAGCGTCGTCACCGAGATTTCGACCGACACACAGCGAAAACGAGCGAGCTCGGCGAGCAGGTCGACATCGCGCGTCACGAGATGGTTCTTCGTCACGATGAACGCGGGATTGCGGAACTCCGCGAGCACCTCGAGGCAACCGCGCGTCAGCTTCGCCGTCCGCTCGATCGGCTGGTAGCAGTCGGTCACGCCCGAGAGCCCGATCACCTGGGGCACCCAGCTCTTCGCCATCAGCTCGTTGCGAAGAAGGAGAGGCGCATCTTCCTTCACCATGATCTTCGTCTCGAAGTCGAGACCGGCGGAGTAACCGAGGTACTCGTGCGTCGGGCGGGCGTAGCAGTAGATGCAGCCGTGCTCGCAGCCACGGTACGGATTGATGCTCCGGTCGAACGCAACGTCGGGAGAGTCGTTCGAGGCGATGATCGATCGCGACGGATCGCGAAAGAAACGGGTCGCCTCGGCGACCGCATCCTCGGGGCGCAGCTCGACGTCGGAGTCGACGACGTATTCGACCGACTCGAATCGCCCGACCGGGTTGATGGACGCACCTCGGCCGTTTGCGGGATGACGCGGCATGGAGACAATGCTAGCGGAGAACAGCGGAGAGGCCTTGGCCTCTAACTCTCGTAGAGTGGAAGAACGGCAAAGCGGAGAAGGATGAGCTGAACGAGGTCCGCCCGTCTACGAGACGTAGAGCGAGTGGCGCACCCGGGGGTTGCCGCGTTTCTGAGCGCGACCGGGCCTAACGACGCGCCGGCCGGATGCGAGGATATGCACGGAATCTCCAGGTCATGGAACGAGAGGATCGGCATCCTTTGCGCTTCGCAACCACCCACCAGAAGACGTCGCCATCGACGATTCCCATCGGAACCGACGTTGCGCTCGTCGAAGCCCAGAGTTTCGGTTTCTCGCCCGGCAGCGCGACCCAGACCTCGTACGTGGTCGCGCCCACGGACGACCACGAGAAGCTCGCACCGGCACTGGTCCTCGCGGCGTACCCGGGCTGGAACTGGAGAGGCTCCGCCAATGCGCAACCTCCCGGGCCGACGACGAGCTCATGCCGCGCGACATCGGTCTCTCCTCTCCAGTACGCGAGATTGAAGACACGAGACTCGAGCACTCCGTAGAGCGCGTCTCCCTCTTCTGGCTTGACGCGAACGATGGTCAACACATTCGAGTGTCGCCACGTATGCACGACCTTGCCGTCGGCGGAAAACGGGCATCGTCCGAGCTCGACCACGCCGTTGGCATCGGTCGTGAGGTTCATGTCGGGACTCGCGTCGAAGTTGAGCGCATACCAATGGTCCGATTCACCTTCAGATCGGAAGATCTGCACGACGGCGTTTCGAACCGGCGCGCCCGACCGTTCGTAGATCGTCACCTCGTTCTTCTCTGGAAGGTCGTTGAGATACTCGGCGATGTTCTCCGGTTCATTGTAATTTCCACGCACCGCGCGGCGATGCGCGATCCTGTTCAGCAGAATCGCACTGTATCGGTCGATGTACGAGTACTCGGCATTCATGAGACCCAACTCTTCGGTCTTGTAGAGGTAGCCGTCGACGACTGGCAGGTATCTGCTTCCCGCAACCAGATTCCCGTCCTCCACCAGCGAGATCGTGGTTTTCGGCTCGATCAGCAGGTTCCAGCCGTAGACGTCCGTGAGATAGCGAGCATGCCCGAGCTCATGGAGCAACGCCCGGCTACTGTAGAAGGGATTGGCCAGACTGACCGTTTCGAGGTCACTAAAGCTACGCGCGAGTTCCGCAGTAAACCCCCACTGCAGGTCGACGCTCCGGTCATCTTTGTTCGGATGTGTCGCAGCGTTCGGCTCCCCTCCCATCTCACCAAAGTTAGGCAATGGAACGAGCGGTAGCGCGCGGTCGGGAACGATCACGATCTTCTGCAGGCGCCATCGATCGAACACGCCATCGGGCGTTTCGGGATACACCGCAAGCGCCGCCATGTCGTTGTAGCGCTCGATCGTCCTCTGGGCCCAGTTCTCGAATGACGTCGAACCGATCTTCAGCCTGTACTGATTCGCGCGGAAGAAGTCATATAGAGACTGTTCGACGTAGTACGCGACGGAGAGCGCGTCAGTGAAAACGGTCAACTCATTGTTCGACTCGCTCTCTTCGGCGACTGCGTTGGCGACATCGACCGCGAGCGTCAGGCTCCGTCGCTGAAACGACCACGGAAGCGAAATGTCGACTTCGGCGTGCTGCCCCTGCTGTAGGTCGACCTCGCCCTTCGCAATGACCGTGCCGTCAAGCTTCCAAACGTAACGAACATCGTCGAGATCTTCGTCGGTCCAACACCGCAGGTGGCCGCGCCACGTCACGACTTCATCTTCCGCGGGCCATCCCTCGATGTCGGGATGCTCGCTGTTCCAGACATAGTCGACCTCGGGCAGACGCGAGATCCAGCCGACGGTCAGATCGGTCGCTCCGGCGCTCAGCGCGACGAGGAGAACCGCGCAGGCGAAGATCAGCGCATGCTGGCGCGATCTACTTCGGGAGAGGCGTGGCAGGAGTCGTGTGGTCAAAATGAATGATCGCATCGAACTTTTCCGGCAATGAGATCCAGGGATTGTTGAATTCCGACGGCCAGTAGCTCGCGGTCCCGAATCGAAGCCGCCGAGGGCCCTTGATCCAGTCAGGCACATCGCTTCCGAACAGCGGAATCGCTTGAATCGGATGGCCCGACCGCACGAAGAGCAGCTCGTAGTTGTCGGGGGTCACGGGTTGCATGGCCACCGGATTCGACGACGACGCGTTGTACGCGATGAACGAACCTTCGCTCATGCTCGTACCGATCGCGAAGTAGCTTGTCCCGAACGTGGATTTGAGGTGCAGGCCCATGCTCTCGACATCGACTTCTCCATCCTGTCCGAAGAGCTTCCACGGCGACTTCCCCACGTGCTCGTTGTGTGCCCACACGACGAGTTCTTTCCCGCCGAGCCACGCATCCTGGATCCAGCGAGCGTTTTCGGCCATCATCGCGTCGCGCGTCGCCTGGTTCGCCTGGAACGACGTCGCCTGGGTCACGTCTCGCGCCTGCTCGATCACGCGCGCGCTCTGCAGTGCGCGCAAATAGAGCTTCAGACCCGCCGAGGCAACGTACTGCTCGCGCTTCTCCTCGAGATTCCTGCGCACGGAATCGAGCGAAGGCGCGCACGCCGACCCGCCGAGAAGTTCGCCGACGCAGCCATACTCCTTCTGCGCGGTCTCGCGTGCAGCGGGATCGACCATCGCGAGAAACGACAGCACCTCGTCGCGGCTCTCGACACTTCCGTAGACATCGAGTCCAAGGAGCTCGATCCGTTCGGCCGGAGCGCGCACGGCGTTGAACGCTCGTGCCCACTCGAGCAGCTCGCGCATCTCTTCGTACTCCCAGAAGAAATACCCAGGGATGCGAAGCAGCGCGTCGGGATCACCTGGTCCGCCCTGAATGTAGTCGTCGATTCGAAGGAACTCGTTCCAGGGGCCTTCGAACGCAACGGTACACGAGCCACGGGAGCTCGCCAGGAACTCGATGATCCTCTGCTTGACGAGGTAGTACTCTCTTGTTCCGTGCGTGCCGTCGCCGAGCGCGACGATCGCCGCATCGTCGATCCAGGGCGAGATCGGCATCAGGTCATCGGGCGGGCTTCCCTCGTCGAGAGAGTCGATCCTGACCGCCTTGTATCGAAGCCACGCGAGAATGGGATCGGGCCTCGCGGGACGGAGTCTCGCGGACGCGCCAGTCTCTGCCGACGGCCGGGCTACGGAAGCATGCGTGCGGAGCGATTCAGAACCGGGATCGGCGCGAAGTGGTGGACGGCAAACAAGGAGTGCGCCAAGGGCTACGAGAGCTACAGCTCTTCGCATCAGACTCAACCTCCGACGATGCGATCGGCGTCCACAAGCCGCGAGTTCCGAATAGGAGCGGTGGGCCGATCCGCTCGAAAACGTCGTCGGCAGCGATTCTACTCTCGTTTCGGAAACCTAACCGCCCTTTCGACACGCCTCGAGTCTGCTGATCCACGACCGTCTCAGTTCACGCACGAACAGCGAACCTACGCACCGTCACCCTGACGCGTTCCCGGAAAGACCTCCGCCATTGCAATCGTGCGAAAGTCGAAGATTCGTTGCAGCCTCGGACCGACGAACCAGCCGGTCACCGCCCAGCCCAGCGCACCGAACGGGACGCGGTACTCGATACGATCGACCATGCGGACGCCGCCTTCGACTTCCGTGAACTCGTGGAGGTGTAGCCAGAATGCGTAAGGCCCTTTCTTCTGGAGATCCTCGAACGAGCGGCCGTGGTGCCAGGACACGATCTGCGTGACCCAACGCACAGGAATGCCCATGACGCGGATGCGATATTCGACCTCGTCGCCCTGGCGCAACTCGCGCATCGGTGCCGAGAGAACCGTGAGGCCGAGGGACGAGGGCGTGAGGCGGGCGAGATTGCGCGGATCGGAAAAGAAGGCAAAGACCCGATCGATCGTTGCCGGTATGAACGTCGTTCGTTCGAGTAACATGGCGAGTCCATCCCATCCAGGAGAGCAGAACCGATGAAATCGAGCATCGAGATCGCACAGAGCGTCGAGCTGAAGCACATGAGGACCTACATGGCGGACCTCGGGCTTCAGGAAGACGACTTCGAATTCTATGGGAAGTTCACCGGAAAGATCCGCCTCGAGCTTCTCGATCGCCTCGCCGACCGCCCCAATGGCAAGCTCATCCTCGTCACCGCGATGACGCCGACGAAGTATGGCGAAGGAAAGACTCTGACCTCGATCGGTCTCGGCCAGGCGCTCGCGAAGATCGGGAAGAAAGGGATGATCGCGCTCCGCGAGCCATCGCTCGGCCCCGTCTTCGGCATCAAGGGTGGCGCAACCGGTGGAGGATTCTCCCAGGTCATCCCGATGGAGAAGATCAACCTTCACTTCAATGGCGACATTCATGCGATCACCACCGCGCACAATCTCCTCGCGGCGATGCTCGACAACCACATTCTCAAAGAGAACGAAAAGCGGATCGACATCACCAACGTCCTCTGGAACCGCGCGATGGACATGAACGACCGCTCGCTCCGCGACATCGTCATCGGCCTCGGTGGAAAAGCGAACGGGATCCCGCGCGAGTCAGGCTTCGTGATCACCGCCGCATCCGAGATCATGGCCATTCTCGCGCTCTCGACCTCGCGCGAAGATTTGAAGCACCGCCTGGGCGAGATCGTCATCGCCTACGACCTCGACGGTAAGGTCGTGAAGGCTGCCGACATCGACGCGAACCGCGCGATGGCCGCGATCCTCTCCGAAGCGATCATGCCGAACCTCGTGCAGACGCTCGAGCACACCCCGGCGCTCGTCCATGCGGGACCATTCGCGAACATTGCACACGGCACGTCGAGCGTCGTCGGCGACCGGATCGCACTCAAGCTCGCCGACTACGTCGTCACCGAGTGCGGCTTCGCCGCTGACCTCGGATTCGAAAAGTTCGTCGATATCGTCTGTCGTCAGTCGGGGCTCTGGCCCTCCGCCGTCGTCGTCGTCGCCACCTGCCGTGCCATCAAGCATCACGGTGGAGTCGAGGAAGCGGGTATCGGAAGCGAGAACCT
Source organism: Acidobacteriota bacterium (assembly GCA_016184115.1). Lineage (GTDB taxonomy): Bacteria > Acidobacteriota > Thermoanaerobaculia > Gp7-AA8 > Gp7-AA8 > JACPDH01. The sequence continues at coordinate 76,319 of JACPDH010000080.1, forward strand.
CGAAGCGTCGCGGAGAGGACTCGCGAACCTCGAGACCCATATTCGCAACGTCCGCAAATTCGGCATTCCCGTCATCGTCGCGATCAACCGCTTTCCCTTCGACACGCCGGCGGAGATCCAGCTGATCCACGACCTTTGCCAGGAGCTCGGCGTCGAATGCGAGGAACACGAGGCGTTTGCGAAAGGAGGGGACGGCGCGGTGAATCTCGCCGAGAAGACCGTGGCGATCGTCGACGCGTCGACCTCGACGCCGAAGTACCTCTACGAGCTCGATACACCGGTGGAGGAGAAGGTCAGGACGATTGCGATGCAGATTTACGGCGCCGACGGCGTCTACTTCGAGAAGCGGGCACAGAAGAAGATCGAGAAATTTCGCAAGCTCGGCTACGCGAATCTGCCGATCTGCATTGCGAAGACGCAGTCGTCGCTCTCCGACAGCCCGAAGCTGTTAGGCGCACCGAAGGGCTGGACGCTCACGGTGACCGATGCCGCCTTGTCGGCCGGCGCGGGTTTCCTCGTCATGATCTGCGGCGACATGATGCTCATGCCCGGACTGCCGAAGGTTCCCGCCGCCGTCAACGTCGACGTCGACGAGAAAGGGAAAATCCTGGGATTGTTCTAGGGCAGGTCATGGGCCATAGGACCTTTGCCCGGCCCTTCTACTCCAGCCTTAACACCGTGTCGCCCGTGCCGTTATCGGTCTGGGTCGCGTAGACGGCGATCCGTCCATCCCCTTGCGTCACTTCGGCTTTGATCTGAACGTTGTCGAGATCGCCGTAAGCGGCGCGGCCGTCTCCAAGAATGTCGCTGACCGCAAGATTGATCTGGCGCCATTCGTTCGCGCCGAGTTGGTACTCCTTTTGCGCAATGAACTGGCCGACCGCGAGGCTGCGACCGTCGAAGAAGAGCGCGGAGAGCCTCACCGTCGCAGGCTTTCCCGATGTTTCAACGAGGCCGATGTTCGTGCGATAGCTGCCTGGGCGACGTTCCGAGACCGTCGCCGCGGTCGCGTCGCGAAGGCCGCCCAGAGTCTTCGACTGCCCGCGAACGATCCCCGTCGTGCGGGCGATCGCGGGAACCGCCGTGCCGAACGTCTTCGGCGCTGGCGCGTTGTCGGTCGTGTAGGTACGACTCGATACGAGCAGCGACGTGCCTCCCGATGGGCGGATCACGAGGTAGCCGACTGATGGCGCAGGCCGCGCGAACAAAGTCGCGACGACGTTGCCGTGGATGGCGGTTCCGTTCGCCGGGGCGTTCACGCTCTTCGTGAACTTCAGCATCGTTCCATTCGCCTGCCGCTCCCAGTAGTCGACCATCGCCTGCGCCGCGCCTCCCGCCTTGCCGCTGATCCAGAGGTCGGTGCGAAAGAGCGTGTCGTTCGCGCCAGGAAGCGTGCCTGCCACCGGAACGAGCATCTCGCCGCTCCCGGTCAACCCCGCGTGGAGGTTCCAGTCGGTCACCGCCCATGTATCCCCACTTGCGCGGTCGACCGGCGTCGCGTATGCGACGAGACGCCCCACGGAGCTGTTCGTCACGCGCACCGAGACCGCGCCTTCGGGCACCTTGTCCTGCAGGATCTGCAGTAGCCCCCACGGCGGGATCGATTGGCCTAACGTCGGCTCGGATGCGAGGAGCTGTCCTGCCTGATTGTAGAAGGCGAGTTGCGCGGAGGCCGGCTTGCCGATCATCTCCTGGAGGTAGAGGTTCGTGTGGCTGCTTGCCGTCTTCGCGAGGCCGGTGATCTTCAAGCTCGCGCCGCTGTCGATGCCTCGGTCGGTGCGGAACGTCGGCACGACCGTCCCGTAGGTTCCCTCGGGACGAGTCTTGTTGAAGACGAGCGCCGCCGCACCGACGTCGGAGATCTTCGTTGCGCGCAGATGCAACGAACCGACCTGACCGGGAGACTGGAACACGTTGCCGATCAGGTCGGCGAGAGTCACCGACTGGCCCGGCGCGAGCGTTTGCGTCGCGCGCGTCGAGCTCGACGGCGAGACGAAGTACATCTTCATGTCTCCCACGGCGAACTGGCCGAATCGGTTGTAAACCGAGAGATCGGTCACGAAGACGCCGACACTTCCCGTCACGTTCCCTACCCCGGGAACAACGAGCCCGATCTCACCCCCGAGAAGCGCCGGGAGCGCGCCCGCCGACGTCGACGGAGTGACCGTGTCGGCGATCGTGATCGGCGCCGAGAGCGAGGGAGCGGCGTCATGCGGCGAGATCTTTCCCGTCGCGAGCGAGCTCGGGTACTCGAGCCGCAGAGAGCCGAAGGCGGAGCCTGCGACGAACGGGCTGTCGGGCCGGAGGTAGCGGTCGATCTTGAACGTGACGGTCTTCGACGCGCCGGGCTCGATCTCGATCGTTCCCGACTGAGGGATCAGCCATGGCACGTCGGATACGAGCACGCCCGAGAGCTTCTGCGAACCCGTGTTCAAAATCTCCGCCGTCCCATCGAGCGTCGTGCGCGCACTCGACGCGGTCAGGTCGACACGCGCGGCGGCGGGTCTCGCACTCGCGGCCGGCGCGTTCGACGGCACCGACAGCAGCCTAACTGGTATCGTGATCGGCGCGGTGAGGCCGGTGCCGCTCGCGACGAGCGAGCCCTCGAAGCTGCCGGCGGGCTGAGACGCCGCATCGATCGTCACCGTGCGCGATTCGCCTGGTGGGATCGTCAGCTGCGTCGCCGACACACTGTAGAAATTGCCCGAGCGCGCGAGGTTGACCGTCGCTTGCTGATTGCCGGTGTTCACGAGAACGAGCTTGTCGCTCCCCCCCGAGGCGCCGGCTCCTTGAACGAGCGCATCGGGAACGCGTGACGCAGCGACGACGGCCCGGTTCACGTCGACCGATAGATCGACGCGTACTTCGAACGGCGCGCCGTAATTGATCCCCGCTCCGCTCGCGCGCCAGAGACGGTAGGTGTAGCGCCCGGCGGGAAGGCGACCGGGGCCCTCGAAGTTCCGGCCATCGATCGCACCGCGATCCTCGACGACGTGCGGGCCAGCGGGCGGACAGTCAGGAGGCGCCGTCGCGTCGACGTCACGGAAGATCTCGTCCGCTCCGAGTCGCTGCAGATAGGTGTATGACGCTTTGTCATCGGGATTGCTCGACGCGACGTGAACGACCCCGGGCTCCTGGTTCGTCGCGCTGAGCACCGTCGGCAAGCCAGGAGTCGTCGAGAACGTGTTGAAGCTGGTCGAGACCGCGATCGCCTGGAAGAGATTCGTGCAGCCCTTGATCCGAGTGGCGAGGGAGAACGCGCGTTCGGCGGGAATGTCGATCGTCGCTTGAGTGGCCGATGTGGTGACGACGACCTGGAACCCGTCAGGATTGGCGTTCCACGGATTTGTGTCGAGCGTGCAGTGTCCCGGGGCCGTCGCGAGAATAACCTCGTAAACCGCGCCGGGAACGGTGGTACTCGCGGGCCAGCTCCAGATGACGCGCGTACCCGTAACGCGGGTCATCCGGTAGCCGTCAGGGTTGTCGTAAGGGTCACCCGCGGACGGGCAGGTTTGTGCCATCGCACGAGGCACCATCAACGATACGAGGATCACGAACGCGGCCCATGCAGCGGCCCGCTGCGCGCTTCGCCTCAGTTCGAGGGACGACATCACGCCCTCCTTTGCATAGAGTCGTGTATTCAATCCTACGCTCAAACCGCGCCACCAGATTGCACGGAAGCGCAGCGCGAGCTCGCGCTTACGAAACTGCCGGATCGGCGCGGCCGCGCGCCCCTCTCCTCCCTTCCATCTCCGATGCCCTAAGATCTCGCAATGCGCTTGACCTTGCACTCGTTCGACTCGACCGACCGGATCGCCTTACCTGGGCTCCTCTACGAGCCCGCGCGAAGCTCGAAGAGCGTCGCAATCTGGCTCCACGGCAACGGGGGAGCCTCGGTCTTCTACTCTGCCTCTCGGATGAATGCGCTCGGTGAGGCGCTCACGCGGCGCGGCGTCGCCTTCTTCACCTTCAACAACCGCGGCGCCGAAGTGGAGAAGATGCTGAAGCGGAGGCGCGGGCGCGATAGCGAGTATGTGATGCTTGGCTTCGCCCACGAACGGATCCGCGACTGCGTGAAGGACATCGACGGCGCGATCGCGCACCTCCGGGCGCTCGGCTACCGGAAGTTCCACCTCGTCGGTCACTCCACCGGCGCGAACAAGATCTGCCTCTACGATGCGAAGAAAAGGGGGCTCAGTCCCGTCACGTCGTACGTGCTCCTGGGCCCGGGAGACGACGTCGGGATTGCCTACGAGGACCTCGGGAACGAGCGCTTCCACGCGACGCTCGAGCGCGCGCGGAGCGAAGTGATGAGGGGACGCGGCTCGAAGATCGTTCCGAAGAGCCTTTCGCCGCGGCCGATCTCCTGGGCGTCTCTTCTCGACACGATCGATCCCGACGGCGACTACAACGTCTTTCCCTTCATCGAGGTCATTCGCGGAATCCGCCTGTCGAAGCGACGGCCGTTGTTTCGTGAGCTCAGAAAAATCTCGAAACGGACGCTCGTCGTCTTTGGCGAGTACGACGAGTACTGTTTCGGCGATGTGCCGGCATGCCTCGACGTGCTGCGGGAGCTCGCACCGAAGCAGCGCTGCCGGTTTGCGGTGATCGGCGATACGGGACACAGCTTTCATGGTGCGGAAGCCGAGTTAGGCGAAACGATCGCGGACTTTTTCGCAACCTCCCCGTCGCCTCGTTCCCGCGGTTGAAGGGCGTGTCGCCTGGCTCGAAGGCATGCGGGCACCGAGGAAGACATCCCGGAGGGATGTCAGAAGGTAGCCGGCGGTCGTCCCGCGAAGCGGGGCTACCTTCTACCACGCCTCCGGCGTGGTTTGCGGGAATGAAGTTTGGCAACACACCCTGAGACCTGGGGCTACCGATCTCGCGTCCCGCGGTGCATGACTCAGGCTCCGCGAATTCATCACCTCTCATCTCATTGCCCTTCACCTTTCGCCTCATCGCCTCCCGCCTCCCTTTCGCGCTACGCTTACGCCGATGCGAGCGATGGTGCTGCACGCGCGCGGCGGGACGCTCGTTCTCGAAGAGCGCCCAACGCCCGATCCCGGGCCCGGACAGGTCCTCATCCGCGTTCGCGCCTGCGCCGTATGCCGCACCGACCTGCATCTCGTCGACGGCGAGCTGCCTGACCCGACTCTGCCCATCGTTCCAGGTCACCAGATCGTTGGAGTGGTCGAGCGGACGGGTGACGGCGTCGAGTCGCTGCGAACTGGAGATCGCGTAGGCGTTCCGTGGCTTGCCTGGAGCTGCGGCCGCTGCGAGCCTTGCCTTGCGGAGCGGGAAAATCTCTGCAGCCGCGCTCGATTCACCGGCTGCCATGTCGACGGGGGTTTCGCAGACTACGCCGTCGCCGACGCGCGTTATTGCTTCGCGCTTCCCGAGCGCTACGGCGACCTCGAAGCGGCTCCGCTCCTCTGCGGCGGGCTGATCGGTTACCGGGCGCTGCGAATGGCGGGCAAGGCAGGTCGGTTAGGCATCTACGGCTTTGGTTCTGCTGCGCACATGATCGCGCAGGTAGCACGCGCGGAGGGGCGTGAGGTATACGCGTTCACGCGAGAAGGCGACGCCGACGGGCAGGCGTTCGCGCGGACGCTCGGAGCGTCGTGGGCAGGAAGCGCAAATGAAGCCCCGCCAGCACCGCTCGACGCCGCGATCATCTTTGCGCCGGTCGGCGCGCTCGTGCCGGCAGCGCTTCGGGTGGTGCGCGCGGGTGGCACGGTCGTCTGTGCAGGAATCCACATGAGCGACATCCCATCGTTCCCCTATTCGCTCCTCTGGGAGGAGCGCTCGATCCGTTCCGTCGCGAACCTGACGCGGCGCGACGCGCTCGACTTCTTCGAGCTGTTGAAGAGCGTCGAGATCACGACCACCGTTCACGAGTATCCACTCGAGCGCGCGGGCGCCGCTCTCGACGACCTGCGTCATGGAGGCTTCGAAGGGACGGCGGTGCTTCGCGTCTCGCGCTGACGGACGGTCACGATGAAGATGAACGAACGGATCCACCTCATCTGCCCGGTGCGCGCCTGCGGCTCGCCGTTGTCACTCGTCTTCTACGGAATGCGCTGCCCGAGCGGCCATACGTTCGATCTCGCGCGAAGCGGCTACGTGAACCTCTTGCAGCCGCAGGACAGTAAGTCACGCGAACCGGGGGATTCGCGCGAAGCGGTCGCGGCGCGCCGGCGCATGATCGACCGCGGATTCGCGAAGGGATTGGCGAGCGTGATCGCCGCAACTCTCGGCGCGCAGGCGATCGGCGCTGGCTGCGCGATCCTCGATGCCGGCTGCGGCGAGGGTTTTCATCTCGCCGACGCGTGCGCGCAGTTGGGGACCGACGGCTGCGGGATCGACATATCGACTCCCGCAATCGAGATCGCGGCGAAGCGCCACCGGAAGCTCGTCTGGATCGTCGCAAACGCCGACCGCGCGATTCCTCTCGCGAACGGCTCGATCGACGCCGTCCTCTCGATCACCGCGCGCACCAACCGCGACGAATTCGCGCGCATCGTAAAACCGGGCGGCTTCGCACTCGTCGCCGTCGCCGCGCCCGACGATCTCGCAGAACTGCGCCACCTGGTTCTCGGAGAGAGCCTCGAGCGCGACCGCGTCGCCCGAGTCGTCGAGGGGCTCGCGCCACGCTTCGCGCTCGTATCGCGAGAGCGCTGCGTGGAAACACTCGAGCTCGATCGCGCCTCGCTCGACGACCTGCTCGCTGCAACCTACCGCGGGCAACGCAATTCGCAGCGTGAGGCGCTCGAAGGCGTCGAGCGGATGACCGTGACCTCGAGCCGGGAGCTGTTGCTGCTGCGCAGAATCGAGAGCTAAAAAATCGAAGACCCGACCCTTGCGGGGCCGGGTCTTCGACTCGATGGGACGGGAGACTACTTCTTGGCGCCGAGGACTGCGTCCTTGCACGCCTTGGCGACGCGGAATTTCACGACCTTCTTGGCCGGGATCTTGATGCTGGCGCCGGTGGCCGGGTTGCGGCCGATACGCGCCTTGCGCTGCACGAGCACGAGCTTTCCGAGGCCCGGGAGCGTGAAGCTGTTCTTCGCCTGCTTGTAGGCGAGAGCCGCAAGCTCGTCGAGGAACTGAACTGCAATCTTCTTGGTGACGCCGGTGCTCTGCGCGAGAGCGTCTGCGATCTGCGACTTGGTCATCGTCTTTGCTGCCATGGTGAATCCCCTTTCGTTCGAAAATCCCTTGTTTTCTTCGGGTCTGGAAGGAATCTACTCAAAAACCCCAAGGAAATGCAATAAAAAAATTCATTGTCCTTTCGTTTGCAAAAAAGTTCCTTAATAACGACTGCACACGAAAATGGGCACCAGCACGGCTCAAAACGCGCAGCCGGCGTCAAATCGCCTTGCAGGAAAGGCTCAAACCGCCATCACGCTGTTTCACGAAAATCTTACTCAATAAAGCGGATAGCGCCGCAGCGACCGGCCAGCGCGGCATGAGGGCTCGTCATCCGGTTCGGACGCGCTCGTCGAGCCACCGGTCCTTCTCCTCCCAGATTGCGCTCATCCACGCCTTGAATGCCTCACGGTTCGGTCCGGGGCGCGTGACCGATTCCTCGAAAAACTCCGGTCGTAGCGGGATCTCGCGCACGTCGATCACGATGCGCGGCATCTGCCCCGAGATGTAGAGCCAGAACGTCGGATCGGGAATCCCGGGGAACGCGAGCGTCACGTCGTACATCGCATCGAGCATGTCGCCCATCGACGCGAAGACGTACGAGATTCCACCGTACCTGGGCCGCAGAAGATGGCGGTACGGCGACTCCTGGTTCGCATGCTTCTCGTGGGAGAACCGCGTCCCCTCGACGAAGTTCAGGATCGAGACCGGGATCTTCTTGTAGCGGCGACACGCGGTGCGCGTCGTCTGGAGATCGGCGCCCCGCTTCTCCGGATGCTTCTCGAGATATTCCGTGGAATAGCGGCGCATGAATGGGAAGTCCATCGCCCAGCACGCCTGCCCGAGGACCGGGCTCAGGAGCAACGGCCACTTGAGAAAGAAGCGAATGAAGGGAAGAACGCCGTTGAAGACGCGAAAGATGACGACGATGTCGATCCATGAAACGTGGTTGCTGATGATCAGGAAGCGGCCGTTCAGTTTCGCGTCCGGAAGCCCGCGCACTTCATAACGGGTAGGCAGAACCGCGTCAAAGATCCGGTCGTTGTTCGTGACCCATGCCCGGGCGAGCGGGTCCATCACACGAAAGTACTCGCGTCGCAGCCTTCCCGGCGTCAGCCACTTGAGGATTCCGATCAGCGCCACCGGCGTGCCGATCAACATGAGATTCAACGCGAGCAGGCTGAGCAACAAGGCCGCACGGAGGACGCCGAGCATGCGCGCAAACATACAACGCCGACGGCTGCCAAGGCGAGCAGGCGGGCGGCAAACACAATGAGTGCAGAACGCAGAATGCAGAACGATGCATGGAGGAGGCGCGTTCGCTCGGACTGTAGCCCCGTTCTTCATTCATCATTCTGCATTCTGCGTTCTGCATTCATTGTTCTCCACTCATTGTGTTCCCCGCCCGTCATCCTCAACAATGCTCAACCATGACCGCTCCCCTCCGTGCCCACTGGACACTCGACCCGGCGATCACCTTTCTCAATCACGGCTCGTTCGGCGCCTGTCCGCGTGCCGTGCTCGATGCGCAGTCGGAATGGCGCCGGCGGATGGAGCGCCAGCCGGTGCTCTTTCTCGCGCGCGAGCTCGAATCGCTACTCGATCAGACACGAACACGCCTCGCGCAGTTCGTCGGCTGTGACCGCGACGGGCTCGCGTTCGTCCGCAACGCAACCGAGGGAGTGAACTCCGTCATCGGCTCGCTCACGTTTGCGCCGGGCGACGAACTGCTGACGACGAGCCACGAATACAACGCGTGCCGGAATGTCCTCGACCTCGCGGCGTCGCGCCAGGGAGCGAAGGTCGTCGTCGCCGACATCCCGTTCCCGCTCAGCGCTCCCGAAGAGGTCGTCGCGGCGATTGCCGAGAAGGTGACGTCTCGAACGCGCCTTCTTCTCGTCGACCACGTCACGAGCCAGACTGCGCTCGTCCTCCCGCTGGAAGCAATCGTTCGCGCGATGGATGCTCGCGGCGTCGATGTGCTCGTGGACGGGGCGCACGCTCCCGGCATGCTGCCGCTCAACCTCATCGCACTCGGCGCCGCGTACTACACCGGCAACTGTCACAAGTGGATCTGCGCTCCGAAGGGCGCCGCATTCCTCCATGTCCGCGAGGACCGGCGTGCGACGGTTCGTCCCGCGTGCATCAGCCATGGCGCCAATTCGACTCGTGACGACCGAAGCCGCTACCTCTTGGAGTTCGACTGGACCGGCACGTTCGATCCAACGGCCGTCCTGACGATTCCTGCCGCGCTCGACACGATGGCGGCGATGGACGAGCGCGGCTGGCATGGTGTGATGGACGCGAACCATGCGCTCGCTCTCCGCGGTCGTGACGCGATCTGCGCGGCGCTTGGCGTCGGCCATCCCGCGCCAGACTCGATGATTGGCTCCATGGCCGCGGTACCGCTTCCCGACGGCGCGGCGGCGAGCGCGCCGTCGCTCTACGGGGACCCGATCCAGGACGCGCTCTGGGAGCGCTACCAGATCGAAGTGCCGATCGTTCCGTGGCCCGCGCCGCCGAAACGCCTCGTCCGCGTCTCCGCACAGCTTCACAACGATCCGGCCGATTACGAAAACCTCTGCGATGCTCTCGAGGCGCTGCTCGTCGAGGAGTTAGGCCAACGTTGATCGCCTTCGTCCGCTTCGTCGCCTGCCTCGTCCACGCGCTCTTCCGCTCGAAGCTTCGCCTGTCCGACGAATCGCGCGTCTCGTTCCTCACGCTACCTAACGACATCGACGCGAATCTGCACATGAACAATGGGCGCTATCTGACGTTCATGGACCTCGGCCGGCTCGACCTGACGATGCGTTGCGGACTGCTTCGCCAGTCGCTCCGCGTCGGCCAATTCCCCGTCGTCGGGTCGACCATGGTGCGCTTCGTCCGTTCCGTCGCTCATCTCGAGCGCTTCGAGGTCACGTCGCGGATTCTCGGATGGGACGAGAAGTGGTTCTATTTCGAGCATCGCGGCGAGGTTGCAGGACGACTCTGCGCGATCGCATGGGTGAAGGGACTCTTCCGTGGGAAAGGAGGCGCGATCGCTCCTACGGAGATCGTCGCCCTCGCCGGATGGAGCGAGTCGTCTCCCGAGTTGCCCGACGCGCTACGGAAATGGGTAGAGAGCGAACGAGAAGCGTTCACACCAAAAATCAGTCCATAGGCCAAAGCAGGCACGAAGGCTCTAGTGGCAACGGCCTCTGGCCGTTGTGGCGGCGCGAAGCGCCGCATGGATCGTGGGATATGGCACGAATGCGGTGCTACGCGCCGCCACGGAGGCGAGGACGCCTCCGCCACGATCGACCTACGACCCAGCCTTTGCCATCCTCTCGACGATCTGAATCGCCGTCTCGATGTCGTCGCGAGACACATCGAGATGCGTGACGGCACGGACCGACGAACCTACGGGACTGAATCGGACTCCGAGCTCGGTCGCGTTCGCGACGAAACTCCGATTGTCGGTGCCGAGCCCCGAGACGTCGAAGAAGATGATGTTCGACTCGGGGGTCGGCGTCGCGAGCCGGATCCCCCGGATCGCCCCGAGCCCTTCGGCGAGGCGGCGCGCGTTGTCGTGGTCCTCGGCGAGCCTTTCGACGTGGTGATCCAGCGCATGGAGACAGCCGGCGGCAATGACGCCAGCCTGTCGCATTGCTCCTCCGAACATGTGCTTGTAGCGACGCGCCTCGGCGATGAACGCCTTCGACCCGGCGAGCGCGGCGCCCATCGGGGCTCCAAGACCTTTCGTGAAGTCGATCCAGAGCGAGTCGGTCGACGCGCCGAATTCGCTCGCCTTCGCCCCGCTCGCGACGACCGCGTTCATCAGGCGTGCGCCATCCATGTGCACCGCAAGACTTCGCTCCTTCGCCCGCGCGTAGACGGCCGCAAGTTCACCCTTCGTCCAGACCGAGCCACCTCCGAAGTTGTGCGTTTGCTCGACACACAGTAGACGCGCGACCGGCGCGTAGGGGAACGGGGCACTCGAGAGGCGCCGGATCGCGTCGTCGATCTCGTCGGGAGTGAAGATCCCGCGCTCGGTGACGATCGGCTCGATCATCAGCCCCGAGACGAGCCCCATCCCTCCCGTCTCCGCGCGGATCACGTGTGACATGTGCTCGGCGATCACGGCGTCGGCCGCGTGGGTGTGCGTCTTCACGGCGATCACGTTGCACATCGTTCCCGTCGGCATGAACAGCGCTGCTTCCTTGCCGGTGAGCTCCGCGACTCGCTCCTGAATCCGGAGCACGCTCGGGTCCTCGGCGCGCTGCTCGTCTCCGACCTCCGCGGCCGCGATTGCGCGGCGCATCGCTTCGGTCGGCCTCGTCTCGGTGTCGCTCGAAAGTGGGATGAAGGGTCGGGTCATCGGTTTTCTCCGTCAGCGCGTCAGCCGATGAATCAGCAGCGCGGTTCGTTTGATGAGATTCGGCAGCTCGTCGAGCTCGATGTACTCGCCGGGCGCGTGCTCCTGCTCGCCGAGTGCCCCGAGCCCGTCGAGTCCGTCGACGAGATGGGCGACGAAGGAGATGTCGCCCGCGCCACGCTGGGACGGATCGTGCTCTCCCATCGGCCCGGTCCCGAGATCGCGGCTCACGCCGTCGAGCGCGTGAAGCAGGGCGCGGTTGCCTTCGGTCGGCGCCATCGAGGGCATATTGAGGTCGAAGCGGATCGTGGCGGTCGTCTTCGGCAGGTTCTTCGCGACGATCGCGCGCATCGCCTCTTGCGCGCGCGCGAGCTGCGCCGCCGAGAGGAACCTCAGATCGCCTTCGACGATTGCACTCCGCGCGACGACATTGTGCTTGCCGGTCGCGGTCCCGCCACTCGATCCTTCCGGCAATGACGTCTCGGTCCCTCCCAGAAAGAGCCCCGGGTTGTACGTTAGGTACGGCTCTCGGAGCCCGTCGTGAAACGCCGAGAGGATGCGGCTAGCCTCGAAGATCGCGCCGCTGCCGCGCGCCTCACCGAAGATCGTCGACGAGTGCCCTTGCGAGCCGGTCGTTTCGAGGCGCCAGTCGCAGATGCCGCGACGGCCAGTCACGGCCGTGCCGGGTGCGTAGCCTTCGAACGCGAGCGCAACGTCGCTTCGCGACGCCGCGTCGACGAGGGCCGCGCGGGTCACGTCGTGCGGACTTCCCGGCTTCTCCTCGTCGCCCGTCATGACGACGATGATCTGCCGCCCTTCGAGCGCTCCCTCCGTATGCAAGGCGCGGAGCGCCTCGACGATCACGACGTCGCCCCCCTTCATGTCGGCGGCGCCGCTACCGTAGCCGCGGCTCCCCTCGCGCCGGTACGGCTCACCCTGCAACACGCTGTCGAGGTGCCCGATCAGCAGAATCCGCGCTCCCTTCGTCCCCTTCCGCTCGGCGACGAGGTGTCCGGCACGATTGACTTCGCCCGGAAGCTCGACCCATTTCGTTTCGAACCCGAGCGCGCGAAGCTCGGCGCCGAAGATCTCGCCAACCTCTCGGACCCCGGCGTGGTTCTCGGTCGCGCTTGGTATGTCGACGACTCGCGCAAGAAGCTCGATTGCGGCCTCACGCCGTGCATCGACCGCGGCGACGATGCCACGCTCGGGCCGAGACAACGCTGCGCCCCGGGAAAACAGCGGCGTCGCGAGAAGAAGGATTGCGAGTGCGTAGCGAGCGGACATCGAAGCTCCTGTCGAAGGCATGGGAGCAGCCGCGCGGAACGATAGCACGCCGGCGATCAGGGATGCTCGCCCGACTCCGCGATGAGCCAGTTGAGCGCCGAGCTCTCGTCGTCGAAGACGCGGATCCGCCGGCCAGCAATCCTGTTCACCGCGTTGACGACCGGCTTCAGTCTTCGAAGTCCGACGACGGCGCTCGCACGCATGTGAGGCTTCTGCTCCCTCACCGCCTCGATGATCGCCTGCATCCAGACTGTCGGGTACGGGTCGTCGTGCACGAGCGTCAGCTGGAGCACCGAGCCAAGCGGCTGTCCCATGATGAACTCGCGGACCACGCGAACGCGCTCCATGAGCGTCGTCCGATCGGTTTCCCGATAGTCGACGACGACGATCGTGCGTCCCTCGTAGTCCTGGAAGCGGTAGTGCGGCGACGTGGGAGCTCCGACGTCCATTCCGGCGCGATCTTCGACCACGCGCTGATTGTATCGCTCCCCGGAACCCTCGCCGCGCGACTTTTGTGCGGCGCGTGCCGCGAGCGGGGATCCCGCTACAGTTCCTCGACGAAAACCTGGTGCAGCATGATCCCAAGCGTCACGGCGACCATCAACATGACGACCGCGAGCGACGCGACCGGGACCGTCGCCGGATTCGCACTGCTCGTGAGCAGCCGTTCGGGCGTCAATAACTCGAAGAGGCGCCGCAGGTCGGACCAGCGCCAGGCGAGCAGAATCGCCCAGCTCGCGGCCACGACTCCCCACACCGCGATCACTCCTCGCGACGCCGCGCCGCCCACGACGCGATCAAACGACCCAGGCACGAGTTGCGCCTTGAGCCAAAGCAGTCGCGGGTCGACCGGAGAGCGCGCCGGGATGTCACCGTCAGCAAGCGAGACGAGCGCTGCCGTCACCCGCGCCGATTCCGAACAGGCGCGACAAGCGTTCGCGTGCGCCTTCAAGGGGCCGTCGAGCGCACCGCGCCGCGTCGCGGCCACGACCTCATGCTCATTCGGGCATTCCCGCGCTTTCATCCAAGCACCTCCGGTCCGATTCCGAGGCTCGAGAGAGCCTCCGCCATTCGCTTTCTCGCGCGAAAGAGAATCACCTTCACGCTCGCCGGACCGACGCCGACCGCGGCTGCGATCTCCTGGTGATTCGCTCCGTCGACATACGCCATCCAGAGAATCGCGCGGTCGCGCACGCTGAGGCCGCCAAGCGCCTTCTCGACGCCGCTGCGCACGACCGTGTCATCGTGCGCGCTCCTTGTCGCCGCGAATGGAAGCCATCGCGGTGCACGCTCGCGCTCCTCGCTACGCCACTCGTCGACTGCGATCCGAGTCGCGAGCTTGTAGAGATACGCACGCAGCTCCGGCTCGCTCCTCGTCGCATCGGCCGTGCGAATGAATTGGATATAGGCCTTCTGGGAAACGTCGTCGGCCTTCGCCGCGTTGCCGGTGAGCCTGTAAAGGCGGCTCCACAAGAGCCTCGCGGTCCTCCTGTGAAACGCCTCGAACGCAGACTCATCCATCGTGCGCCGATCCAGCGGCTCGCTCCCTTCGATCGATGCTGCGGCGGGAAGCACTGCGCCGAAGCCCGCGATCGCCGTGATCACCGGATGCTCTGACCCTCACCTTCACCGGTGTGGCCGAGCATCCCCCACGATCTTGCCAGACGGGTGGAGATCAGGCTACTGGCCAGGAATCCGACGCCGAGTGACAGAAGCAGTACGCCAGGCACGACCATCTCGTTCTCGACCGTCGCCGAAAGCGTGATGAAGCCGATTCCAAGCGCGGCCAGCACCACTCCCCAGCGAACAGAGCCGAGGACTCTTGCCGCCTGCCCCCCCTCTCCCTTTTCGACGGCGACCAGCATGTACGACCGTCCCTCGGGGGTCTTCAGAAACTCGGTAAATTCCTGCGCAGTACCGAAGCGCTCCAACATGCGGTTCTGCACCGAGGCAAGCGCCTCCCAGCGCTTCTGCTTCGTCTTCGCCCCGATCGCGACTGCGAACGCCGCAAATCCGAACGAGAACACGATTCCGAAAATTGGAACCAACAAGGCGACATCGTCCATCGTTTCCTCCGGAGCCTCTGTGGGCTCGTCTGATTTCGCAGAGTGATACGCTGGCGGACGAGCCTCGGTTAACAGCCATGGGAAAAATCGTGCACGGAACGCGGAACACGTTCGCACACGCCGCACTCTCACCCATCCTGGATTCATCGTTTCGCGTTCCACGTTCTCAAATCACGGAACGCCAGCAATCGCCCGAAGGACTCGAACGATGAGCGAACGACGCGACACCGAAGACGACGGCAGCAACGGGATCATCCAGCGGAGCTTGCACGCGGGGCTCGAACGGCTCTTGCGCGAGATCGACCAGGACGAGATCGTCAATGCCGTCGAACAGCTGAAGGAGAAGTATCCGGGCGAGACGCGCGAAGAGCTTGCCCGCCGCTTGCTGATCAAAGGCGCGGTAAAAACTGCGACCGTGGGAACGGCCGCTGGTGCGATCGGCGGACCGATGGCCCTGCTCGCGATGGGACCCGACATCTTCACGCTCGTCCGCGAACAGAGCAGACTCGTGCTTTCAATCGCAGTCCTCTATGGACAGCGGCCGAAGGTCGACGAGCGGTTGCGGGAAGTGCTCGCGGTGCTTGCCGTGGCGACCGGGACGACGCTCGCACGAGCCGGCATGAGGGAGCTCGTGATTCGTGGCCTCGAGACCGAGCTCGTCGAGACGGTCGTCAAAAAGATTGCGGGCCGCGCGATCGCGAGGCGTCTCCCCCGCATCATCCCGGTCGTCGGCGGAATCGTTGGCGGTGTCGTCAACATCGGAGCGATGGTCGGCGTCGAACGCGCGGCGATCGAGTACTACCGCGAAGTCGAACAGGATCTCCGGAGCGGCGAGCTCATCGATGTGACCCCTGAGGACATCGGAGCCTGAACATGACCAGCCACCGCTACCGCGTCGAGGAGTATGTCCGCTGGGAGGATATCGACGCCGCAGGCATCATCAACTACCAGGCCTATCTTCGATTCTTCGCGCTCGCGGAGGCGGAGCTCTTTCGTCACGCGGGACTGACCTACAGCAGGCTCTTCGACGAGATCGGGATCTTCCTGCCCCGCAAACGCGTCGAGTGCAACTTTCACGTCCCTGTCCGTCTCGATGACCTTCTCGTGGTCGAGGCGTGGATCGGTCACCTTGGCAACTCGTCGCTCCGCATCGACTTCGAAGTGAAGAAACGCGACCACGATGTCGTCGTCGCCGACGGCTGCTACGTGCTCGTCTCGGTGGGCCATGGCGACTTCAGGAAGTGTCCGCTCCCGCCAGAGCTGCGCGAGAAGCTCGCTCACTACACCACCGGCTGATCTCGAGCGATCTCCAGCCCCCGCTTGCTCGCGAGGTCGCGGTGAACGAGAATTACTCCCGAGTCAGTCCGAAGATGAACAGCTCCCCAAAGGACGTCGCCGACGCCCGCACCGAAGACCGCTATGTGGCCCAGACCACGCTCGAAGGAACATTTGGCTCGAGTGAGGTCGCGATCGTCGATATCGGCGAGCACGGCGCACAGATGCGACACCCGGTGCCGATTAAGTTGGGGGCGATCGCACGCCTGACATTCTCCGTGCCAACCGAAACGAGGCAGGTCCGCGCGCAGGGGACCGTCGTTTGGAGCAAACTGGCAACGAAGGCCGATGCGTCGGGCAAGCGCGACTTCTTTTCGGGCCTTCGGCTCGACGACTCCGACGGAGTGATCAAAGAGGCGATCGAGCGGCTTGTCAGTACGAATGCGCTCCGCCCCGACCGGAACTCGCTGGAGAAAAAGAAAAGGATGCTCGCCGAGAAGGAGAAGGCGAGGCAGCACGGCGGCGTGAAGTTCATCGGGCAGCGGATGCGCATCCCCGATGACGTCATCCTCCTCGTTAGGCAGACGCGAGCCAGGCTCGCCGACAATCCCGCGGAATCGGTGAAGTGGTACAACCGCGCCAAGTTCTCGCTCGATCAGTCAGGGGTCCAGATCCATGCGCGCGAAGACGTGCTCGCGATCTGGGAGTACCTGGAGCGAAGCGTCGAGATCGACATCATCTCGCGGATCATCGAAGAGACGTGAGCGCAAGCGTGACCAGCGCTCCGATCGTCAAAGCGAGAAACCGACGAACACCGGCTCGGGGACGAGCCGGACACCAAACAGCGACTCGATGCGGTCCCGGATCTCACGCGCCAGCGTCGCGACGTCTTCGGCTGTCGCCCCTCCGCCGTTGACGAGCGCGAGAGCGTGGCGCGACGAAATGCGTGCCGCACCGCGCGCTTCGCCCTTCGAGAATCCCGCGGCTTCGATCAACCACGCCGCGGGAAGCTTCACGCGTCCCTCTCCCGCGTGGTAGCGCGGCATCGCCGCAGCCTTCTCCACCCCTGCATGATTCCCGACGCGCGCTTCCAAGTGCGAGAGCTCCGACGCCTCGATCACCGGGTTCATGAAGAACGAGCCTGCGCTGCGACTGTCGGCCACCTCGGGATCGATCACCATCGCCTTGGCCGCGCGAATTGCAATGACAGCACTCCGGACACCGGCGAGCGTCGCGTCGCCTGCGCCGCGACGCTCGAGCTCGCGGGCAAGCTCGGGATAGCGAACCGCGGGCATTCCGTCGTCGCGCAGCGCAAACGAGACCGCCGTCACGATGAAACGCCCCTTTGCCTCGCGCTTGAACATACTGTCGCGGTAGGAGAAGCCGCACTCCGATTTCGAGAGCCTGCGTTGCGCGCCCGTTGTAACGTCGACGACGTCGACGGCGACGATCGTCTCGGCAACTTCCTGGCCATACGCTCCGATGTTCTGAATCGGCGCGGCACCCGCGCTCCCAGGGATCCCCGAGAGGCACTCGACGCCTGCAAGCCCGCGATCGGCACAGGCCGCGACGAAGCCATCCCACGGCTCGCCCGCGGCGACGGTCGCGATCGTCCGTCCTCCGTAGCTCCCGAACGCGATCCCTCGAAGCGCGATCTTGAGCACGAGTCCCGCGAACCCGGCGTCGGCGACGACGAGATTGCTGCCGCCACCGAGGACAAAAAGCTCGAGCGACTGCTCGCCACGCCACCGAAGCAGTTCGCGTAACGCCTCGACCGAGTGAATCTCCGCGAACCAGCGCGCCGGTCCGCCGACGCCGAGCGTCGTGAGCGGAGCGAGCGGAACGTT